>NZ_DJFS01000096.1 GCF_002432125.1 Brevundimonas sp. UBA5866 | reverse complement strand
CGGGCCTCGGCACGCAGGCGGGCCGTCTCCTCGGCACGAAGGCGTTCGCGACGCTCTTCCTCGCGGCGTTCAGCCTGTTCCGCACGGCGCTCCTCGGCTTCGCGCTCGCGTTCAGCGGCCAGAACGGCTTCACGGTTGGCCAGTACGATCTCGGGGGTTTCGGAACCTGTTCCACCAAGGCTGGTCACCAGATCGGCATAGGCCCGAACGAGGGCCAGGGCGACGACCTTGCCTTCATCGGTGCTCTCGTATCCGGCACCCACGCTGCCGCCGAAATGGTTGTCGCGGATACGCAGGCGGCGCAGTTCGTCCTTGTTTGCGCGGCGACGGGTGTAACCCACCTGTTCAGCCAATGGCACGCTGGCGATCGACATGATGACCTGTGCGTCTTCCTTGCCCTTGGACAGGTCTTTCTGCAGGTCCTTGATCGCGTCTACAGAGCGGCTGCTGAGCGCGTTACCGACCTGATTCCCGGCAATATTCGCGCCCATGCCAAGCAGTTGGCTCATGCCCTCGGCACCCGCGCCATCCTGTGTGACGGCTGCCATACCGGCTTGGAGCAGCATGCGCCCGCCGCTGGAGGCCAGCGTGCCCAGAAGGCCCCGGCTACGGTCGCCGGAATCAGCATCGATGGTGTTGGCCAGCTCGGCGGCGATAACGAAATCAGCCGTGCGGATGCGCCCCGCAGCACCAAGGCTGCGTTCGCGCTGAATTGTATTGAGAGCCGAGCCGCGCTCGATCAGCTGGAAACAACCCGATTGGCGGATGGCGTGGCGAAGCACTTCGATAGGCGCGCCAAGGCCCATCTGCGCGAACAAGGCATCCTGTTCGCCCGCCACACTGACGGTGCCAAAGCTTTGGGTGCAACGCGGGACTTCATTGATGACGTTGGCCTGCGCCGCGTCATTATTGCGGCCCAGCCCAAAGAACTGGGCGTGGGCCGTTTGCGGGATGGCCAAAGCGAGGGCGGCGGTCGACAGCAGGGCGACGCGTGACAGGTGCATAGGCTAACTTCATAACGCGGTTGTAAATTAGCCACGGCATAGCTTAGCCATACATTCGCCACAAGCCTTACGGCCTGGCCGGCTAGCCTGAAAAACCGCCAGACCTAAGGAATTCAGTCTCTTGCGCGGTCGTGTCGCGGCCTAGTGCGGCATTTCGGTGGGGAAAACGCCCGAACTGCGCGATCACGTCCCGATGGACAACGGCATATTTATAGGTGTCGGGGTGGGTGTCGGCGTCCAGCATGTCCACGAGGCCCTGCTGGTCCTGCAGCGATTCCGAATGCATGAGAGGCATCAGGATAAAGGGCTGCAGATCGCTGGCGACTGCCTTGTGGTGGCCCGCTTCGATGGCTTGGCGCGAGAGGGACAGCGCCAATGAATCGGTTGCGAACATGTGGCCCGTATCGCGGAATGCGTTGCGTGGATACTGATCCAGCAGGATCATGAGCGCCAGTGCGCCCTCGGGCGTCTGCATCCATCCATCCAGTTCACGGCGGGCGGCGGCGAAATGGGCATCATGGAATCGCGACTTGAAGTCCCGGTCAAAGGCTTCGTCCTTGGCGAACCACTTTTGAGGACCGGCTTGGATCCAGAAATCGACGACGTCTTTTGCGGAGGGCAGGGGGGATTTTGTATTGGCCATAAGGCACCTTAGCCCAAAGACCGAACACGACAATCCGCACTGGCGGACCAGAGCGGTTATAACATCAAGATTTTGAAGAGAAGATGGTCGGAGTGGCAGGATTCGAACCTGCGACCCCCGCGTCCCGAACGCGGTGCTCTACCAGACTGAGCCACACTCCGACTTGTTCTCGAAGCGGTGGGGCGCTGCCCGCCGCCGAGGAGTGGGTGTATAGCCACCCTGTTTCGGTGCTGCAAGAGCCAAAATAGCAGTTTTGAAAAAAGACATTGCTCTATGAAAATTTCTGCAATTTCAGCGAGAAAGGTGTTGCGAAACGAAAAGCGTGGGGGTATCTACCACACATCGCCCGGGCGCACTGCTCCCCAGCGGTTCACCGGAAGCGGTGGGGAATGGTGTAATGGTAACACTACGGTTTTTGGTACCGTCATTCTAGGTTCGAGTCCTAGTTCCCCAGCCATCCGGCTTCAAAAGGCCGCCCGTCAGGGCGGCCTTTTTGCTTATCGGCCCCCTCAATCCCATAGGCGCGGGAGGGGCATCGCGATCCTTCACCATTATTCTCCCCGCGGAATATTCGCAGGGGATGCAGACATGGCCGATCGCCAGAAAATTTTCGTCATCGGAGCCACCGTCGCTGCGCTGATAGGCGCGGGGGCCAGCGCTATGGCATTGCTGCCAGAGGGGACGGACGCTCCTGTCACACCCGCCACGGCCCCAGTCGCATCTGCTTCCTCTGAAGGTGCGCCGACTGAATCGCCAGAATCGACCGCAGACGGTGTGATGCCTGCCGTGTCATCGGCGCAGAGCTATGTGGCCCCTGTCATTCCCGCTGATTTGCGCGCTCATACCGCGCGAATCCGGAGTCGGTGGGCGCAAGGTCCGAATCTGGCCGATCATTATGTGCAGATGACGTTGTCCTGCGATGACAATGACTGTCGGGAGCTGATTGTCGGTAATCTGCTGACCGGCGAGATCGTGCAAACGGGCATGGGATTCGAGGACATGCCCGATCTGGTCGCAACGTCGTCGCGTGAAAGTGCCTATCTGGTACTGTCGTGGATCAATGTCCGAGGCGCGAACTGTGCGCGGGCCAGCTATCGCTGGACCGGGGGGCAACTGGCGGCCGATAGTGACATAGTCGAGTTTCCGTATGAGGACGCCGGTTGCGACCGCGCATTGGATGGCGATTGAACCTGGCTCTGCATTAGGAACGAAGCACTGCTCCCAACGATTGAAGCTCTGATGAGTTTTGGATCGGAGTAGACATGACGGATAGCCGTCTTGATCGTTTGGAACGCCTGAACCGCCTGCGCGAAAGCGGTGCCCTGACACAGCAGGAGTTCGAACGCGAAAAGCGTCTTATGGACGAGCCCGCGCAGGCACCCGCTGCCGCGCCGCGTTCAGGTGGTGGGTCAAAGGTCCTGTTGCTGGGGTCCATAGCGGCTTTGGCTGTTGTGACGGCCGGGGCCACGATTTTCGTACTGAACAACCGTACGCCGCAGGTTGTGCGTGAGGCACCGCCACAGGCTGCTGTCATCCAGACGCCCGCCGTTCCAGAGCCGGACGAGACGCCGCCCGCGCCAATCGAGAACGATAGGACCTCTGGCGTCGGGTATGATGATGCCAATGACCCAGTCCCGCCGCCATCCGCTCGCGAGCGTTCCATGTCCAGCGGGCCGAATCTCACCGGCGGCTTCTATAACTATCGTACGCGTATCCGCGATGGTTGGCAGGGCGCACCGAACCTGGCCGGTAATTATGTGGTCATCCGTTGGGGGTGCGGTACGGGTTGTACGACAGGTGTCGTCGGCAACAAGCGCACGGGCGAGCTGCACTGGTTGGAGCTGGGGGGCGAAGACTACCCGTATCTTCAGCTTCGGTTCGGCGTTGGCGGAAACAATGTCCTGGCCTCATGGGAGGAGGGGCCGCACCTGTGCGCCCGGCAAATGTTCAGTTGGGACGGGCGAAGAATGGTGCCGCAGGAAGAGCCGGAGCTGCGCAAGACGCGTGGAGACAACTGCTCTGAGTGAGCTGCATCCAGACAGCAAAACAGCCGCCGGATATCTCCGGCGGCTGTTCGCATATTTGGGCTGTGGCCTTCCTTAGAAGCGGAAGCTGGCCCGCAGAAGCAGCGTATAGCGGACATAATCCTCGAGCAGCTCTGCATCGCCCGTGATCGACAGCATGCCCAGTTCGTTGCCGACATTCAGGCGGAAACCGAGGATCGGGCCGCCACCTTCGACGCCCACACCCTTCAGCTTGAAGGAGTCGCCGCCCGAAGCGAAGCGGGCGATGGTATCGCCGGCATCAACCGAGAAGTTGTGGCGATAACCGACGCGGACTTCCGGACGGATCCAGCCGTCACGACCGAAGCCGTAACCGATGTTCACGGCGGCCACGCCCGAGAAGATGTGACCGTCACGGTCCTGAATGTTCAGGTCGAAACCGTCACCGCCGCCACGCTCGGAGCGGGCTTCTTCGCTGAGCGAGAAATATTCGGCGTAAACTTCCGGACGGACGTTCAGGCGGCCGAAGTGCTGCTCATACGAAGCACCACCGGCAGCCGACAGGGTGAAGCCGTTCCATTTCGACTCGTTCTTCAGGTTGATGCCGTCAGCGACCAGTCGGCGGGTGGCATCAAACCATGCATAACCTGCTGCGGCACGGGCCCAGGTGGTCCAGGCCTGGCCTTGGGCGCGCCAGTACAAGCCCATTTCGACCAGGTTCGCCGACAGGACTTCTTCAGCAGCCGCTTCCGGATCTTCCAGATCGGACGAGGTGAAGGCCATCGACAGGCCGATAGCGCCGACCTTGGTGCCGCGTTCCACACCACCGGCCACACCGAAGCCTTCCGAACGGAAGCCATAGGTATCGGTCTTGTCCTTGTCGGCGTAGAAGTTGATTTCCTGCACCCAGGCGCTGGTCTCGCCTTGGGCAGCCGAGGCATTGCGTCCCGTAAGGGCGCGGGTCACAGCATCGACACCGGTGGACAGCGACATCAGCGGGCCGCCCGAGTGATCCGGCAGCAGTTGTTCGTAGACGTTGAAGAAGCCGTCGCGGGTCGTCTGCGAAAGCAGGGAGTTGCGGATCGCCTCGTTACGGGACAGGCCGTTGTAGAGCACTTCGTATGCATCGGCCTCGACCGCGATCATACCGGCTTCCGAGGCGGTGCGACGGCGGGCATCCACGAACAGCTGACCGGCTGCCACATCGGAATCAACGCCGACGACATAAGCGTAGGGCGAGTTGGCTTCGAGCGAGGGCAGATCGATATTGCCGAGGTTCAGGGTATCGGCGTCAATGATGGTGAAGCGGGTCGGGTCGGTGATCAGGCTGTTGAAACGAACGCCAAGACCGGCACCGTCGGCCAGGGTGGCAGCGCCATTGACCTTGAAGCCGCCGCCCGTACCCGAGGCCGGGTCCAGGGTTACGATCAGGGTGCCGTCAGCGCCGACATTCAGGCCGGTCAGGTTGGTCACGCCGTTTTGGCGGGCGTCCAGCGTGCCCTTGCTGATGTTGATGTCGAGGTTGCCGTCGCCCGAGTTGATGGCGCCGGTGACGACCGCACCGCCCGAAACCAGCAGGCGGTCCGCGCCATTGCCGAAGCTGATGTCGCTATTGACGGTACCATTACGGATATCGACGACATCGGCACCCGAGCCAAGGATGATCGCCCCCGTGGTCGAAGGCTCCTTGCCGTCAGGAACGCCGTCCTTGTCGGTGTCCGGGGTCGTTTCCGTAACGCCACCGACGATGCCATCCTGGATAAAGGTCAGGCCGGTCGTATTGTTGGCGGCGTTAATGGCCACGCCCTTGCCGGTGACCGTATCGGCGTCGTCAAGTTTCGACACTACGGCAAGGATATTGCCCCAGTTGGTGATGTTGGTCACCGAGCCGGACAGGTCGTTGATGGCCGTCGCGTTCGACTTGCCACCCGCCACATCGGCGATGATCGAGCCGGTGTTGGTGATGCTGCCCAGATTTGCGCCGGCATTGACTTCGATGCCGGTGAACTGGCGCGCGACGTTCGAGTTACCCGTGGCGCGGATAGTGCCCGAGTTGTTGATCGTCGGCGTTGTCGCGCCTTGGTTCAGTCGAATCGCGGTCGAGTTGCCGTGAAGCGAGCTGGAGACGATTTCGCCCTGGTTGCGCATGCCGCCCGCAATCGTAACGGACTGACCGCCAGCTGCGCCGACGGTTACGGCGTTGGCATCGATATTGTCATAGACACCCGCGCCCGTGATCGCGCCACGGTTCACAAAACCATAGGCATCGTCACCCGTGCCGACCTGATTCAGGGTAATCGAGCGGGACGTGGAACCGATAAGAACGGCAGGCGCCTGACCGAAAGAGGTTATCGAGGCGCGCGTTTCGCTGGTGTCGAGGATGCCGTCGCCATCGCGGTCGGTGTCCTCGCGGTTCTTCTTGCCGTCGCCGTCATCATCCTCGTCGCCGTTCTTGATGCCGTCGCCGTCGTCATCACCCTCGATTCCGCCGGGGCCATAGGAAGGAGGCGCATCAAACAGCAGGCCGTTGTTCAGATTGCTGCCGATAGTGACGGCCGGGCCGCCTTGCAGCAGATCGTCAGGGTCGAGATTCTGGTAATAGATCTGGCCATTGACCGCGCCGGTCGCGGGGCGGTCGAGGGGGCGCTGGGTATAGCGGTAACCCGTCGAGATAACCGTGCCCTGAATGTTCAGGCGACCATCAACGTCGCCCTGGATATCAATGGCCTTGGCACCTTCGCCGGTGGCCCTGATATTGCCCAGCAGGTCTACGGCACCGGTCTGGCGGCCACCCATATGGATTGCGGTCGAACGGTCACCGAAAACGGTTACGCTGCCAAGGGTGGTGATGGCGCCGTTATGGTCGCTTTCGATCGAGATGCCGCGGGAATCGTTCCCCTCGACCAGAATGAGGCCACTTTCCTGAAGCGAAATCGTGCCGGTCGTCGTGCCGGGACCTGCCAGGCGTAAGCCATATCGGTTCGATCCGGTCGCCCAGGGGCCGTCCAGATCGCCGTCCTTGTCGTCATCCGGATAGGTCTCGATAGAATCGGTGACGCGGATGCTGCCGGCAATCGCGATGTTGGTCGTCAGACCCGGTTGGACAAGGATGGCGGTCGAGCCATCGGCAGACTTGTCCATATTGATACCGCCGCCCGAATCCACTTTGAAATCGTGCGAGGTATCGATGGTTACAGCTGTACCGGAGCCGACGACAATAGAACCATTACCAGCAATACGGATGCTGTCCGGCGAGGAGCCAGTGGCAGTAGCGGTGCGGATCGGCGAGGTCCGGGAGGTCGTGATGACCGTCTCGGCCCAAGCGCCGGATGCGACAACTAGAGGAGCTATCGCTGCCGCTGTGGCCAGAAGTGCACGCATTCGAAACTAACCCCTCGATGCAATCAGACGTCATGAAGCAAAGCCTGCGTTTAGCAGGTCCTTCACTCGTTGACCCCAAGTTTCTCAGATTTGAGGCGAATGCAAGACCAAGAGTACGTTTTAGGCGGTAAAGCGCGAGGTCACATTACAGTGCAATATGCCCACGCTATTAAGTCAGGATCCGTTCATCCTGACTGTGCGATTCGTTTAGATTGGTCGGCATCCAGCAGGCAGGTTGCGCGTTACAGTGAGCCGTACCCTGAAGGTTAAAATACATGAGCCAAGTCGACATTCAGGAAGCTGAGTTCAGTTTGCTTCCTGGGCTGGATGAGCAGATCGGCTCCACCTTGCAAAGATTGAAGCGCATGGCCCAGACAGACAGGCCGCGTCTGGTGGATACCACGATGCTGTTTGCGCCCCGTTCAGGGGGCGTGAAACGCTACCTGCTGGCCAAGCAGTCCTGGCTTCATGCCAACCGTCCTGGCGTCGATCACACTCTGGTCGTGCCCGGTGCCAAACATTTCGTCGGGCGCGACGGCATCGTACATATCCGCTCGCCCAAGCTGCCTTTCGGTGACGGCTACCGTTGGCCCAGTTCCGTGCGCAAATGGGGCGCATGGGTATCGGCGCTGGATCCCGATGTGATCGAGGCGGGTGATCCCTATACGGCAGGGCAGGGTGCCCTGGAGGCCGGGCAGCGAGTCGGTGCGCCGGTCGTGGGCTTTTGCCACTCAGACCCTGCGGCTCTGGCCGCGCTGCATTTCGGGGAATGGGCGAAGAAGCCGGTCGAGAAACGCTGGGCCAAGCTGTTCTCCCAGTTCGACCGGGTCGTCTCGCCGAGTCGCTTTATCGCGCGTCGTCTGGAAGAGGCGGGCGTTGGCAATATCTTCATCCGGCCGCTGGGTGTGGAGATCGATACCTTCACACCGGAGCGCCGTGACCGCGACTGGCTGCTGAAAAAGGTCGGCCTGCCTGCGGATGCGCGCCTGCTGTGCTTTGCGGGACGGCCTGCAAAAGAGAAGAATGTCGATGTCCTGATCGAGGCGGTCCAGAAGCTGGGTGATCCGTACCACCTGATTCTGGTCGGAGCCGGACAGGGCATGCCAGCCGAAGATCGGGTGATCTCGCTGGAATACGAGAAAGACCCCAAGGCGGTGGCAAAGATCGTCGCCAGTGTGGATGCCTTCGTCCATGCAAACGACAAGGAGCCTTTCGGTCTTATCGTTCTGGAAGCGATGGCCTGCGGACGCCCTGTGGTTGGCGTCAACTCCGGCGGTGTGGCCGAGACAGTCGATTCGAGTGTCGGCCAGCTGGCCCCGCGGGCCGAAGCCGGTGTCTATGCGGAGGCTATAGAAGCCTTGTTTGAGCGCGACATAGAAGCGCTGGGGCGTGCGGCGCGACTGAAGATGGTCGAGCAGTTCGCCTGGAATCGCGTCTTCGAGGAACTCAGCATGCTGTACGGCGAGCTGAGCGGTTGTCCGGAGTTCGCTATGCCGCAGACGTCACTGTCGCTGGACAGCTAGGTCCGGAGAAATAAACGGATAGATTGTCGGATAAATAGGGAAGGGCGGATGCGCCACTCTTGCTTCATGAGATTTTAGAAGAAGAGTGGCGCGAGTGACGGGGCTCGAACCCGCGACCTCCGGCGTGACAGGCCGGCACTCTAACCAACTGAGCTACACCCGCGTTTCCCGGCCGAAGCGTCTAGTGCGCCGCGGCGAGGTGGGTCGTTTACTGATGCCCCACGTTCCGGTCAAGCGGCCCGACCGCAGAAAATGCATTATTTCCGAAATTTCGTGAAAAAATCCGCGACTTGGCTCCAGTCGCCGAGCGAGATTTCTGTCCGCATATAGAAGAGTGGCTCGACGAAAGGCCAAATATACCCATATCCAAAGTTCGGAACATAACGCCGGTTCAAACGTCACCTTCAATGCGGTTTTCGTTGCGTAACGCAGGCCTGTGAAAACGCCAGCTTTTTGCGAAACATTCTCAATGTGGCCTTATTGGCTTCTCGGGTTTGAACACTGGCGAAGTTGGGTCTAAGAAGCGCCGAATCCGCCCCCTCCCACCGGCGGGCGAGGCAGCTCGAATGAATGAATTTCTTCTAGATTACCTACCGATCGTCGTTTTCCTGGGGATCGCCATCGTTCTCGGCTCGGCTTTCATGCTTGCAGCATGGGTGCTGGCTCCCAAGAACCCGGACACGGAAAAAGTGTCGGCCTATGAGTGCGGCTTCAATGCCTTTGATGACGCACGCATGAAGTTCGACGTCCGTTTCTATCTGGTGTCGATCCTCTTCATCATCTTCGACCTCGAAGTGGCCTTCCTGTTCCCGTGGGCGGTCTCGCTGTTTGATCTCTCGCACGCACAGATGGTCTTTGCCTTCTGGTCGATGATGGTCTTCCTCGGCGTACTGACCGTGGGCTTCATCTACGAATGGAAGAAGGGAGCACTGGAATGGCAGTGATCACGCCTTCGTCGTCGGTTATTGCACCGGCTTCTCCGCTGGTGCCGGCCGGTTCGGCTGCGCGCTCGACCGTCGAGGGGTATGACCCCAAGATCCACGACAAATTCTTTGAGGCCGTGAACACCGAACTCGGTGACAAGGGCTTCCTGACGACTTCGCTGGACGACGTCATCACCTGGGCCCGTACCGGCTCGCTGATGTGGATGTCGTTCGGTCTGGCCTGCTGCGCCGTGGAAATGATCCAGCTGTCGATGCCGCGCTTCGACCTGGAGCGCTTCGGTACGGCTCCGCGTGGTTCGCCGCGCCAGTCGGACCTGATGATCGTGGCCGGTACCCTGACCAACAAGATGGCTCCGGCTCTGCGCAAGGTCTATGACCAGATGCCGGACCCGCGCTACGTCATCTCGATGGGCTCGTGCGCCAACGGCGGCGGCTACTATCACTATTCCTACAGCGTTGTTCGCGGTTGCGACCGCGTGGTTCCGGTTGACGTTTACGTCCCGGGCTGCCCGCCGACCTCGGAAGCCCTGCTGTACGGGATCCTGCAGCTGCAGAAGAAGATCCGTCGTACCGGGAGCATCGAACGATGAACGAACTGGTACGCATCGCAGAGCGCGAAAACGCTCTGACCCCGCTGGGTACGGAAATGGTGGCGGCTCTCGGTGTCGAGGCCGTCGTTGCCTATGGCGAGCTGACCCTGATCGCGCCGCGCGAAAAGATCGTGGAGGTCATGAAGGGCCTGCGCGACCAATTCGGCTTCCAGCAACTGATGGACGTGTGCGGTGCCGACTATCCGGACCGCGAAGAGCGTTTCGAGGTGGTCTACCACCTGCTGTCGCTGACCCGCGCCGCGCGTCTGCGCGTCAAGGTGCAGACCGACGAGGTCAAGCCGGTTCCGTCGGTCGTTTCGGTCTATCCGTCGGCTGGCTGGTTCGAGCGTGAAGCCTTTGACATGTACGGCATGATCTTCTCGGATCACCCGGACATGCGCCGCATCTTGACCGACTACGGTTTCCAAGGTCACCCGCTGCGTAAAGACTTCCCGATGACGGGCTATGTCGAAGTCCGTTACGACGAAGAGCAGAAGCGCGTGGTCTATGAGCCGGTCAAGCTAGCTCAAGAATATCGTACCTTTGATTTCCTCTCGCCGTGGGAAGGTGCCGAATATCCGGACCAAGTCCTGCCGGGCGACGAGAAAGCGGGAGCCTGATCCATGGCTGATGGACACAACACCCCCGCGCGTCCGCTTGGTGTCACCGTCGATCCGTTCGAGGATTATGAAGACGGCCTGACCCCGCACGCCCGTGCGATGGACGACCGCAAGTTCACGATCAACTTCGGCCCTCAGCACCCGGCGGCCCACGGCGTTCTGCGTCTGGTGCTGGAGCTGGACGGCGAGTTGGTCACGCGCGTTGATCCGCACATCGGCCTGCTGCACCGCGGCACCGAAAAGCTGATGGAATCGCGTACCTACCTGCAGAACATTCCGTATCTGGACCGTCTCGACTACGTGTCGCCGATGAACCAGGAGCACGCTTTCTGTCTGGCTATCGAGCGCCTGCTGGGCGTCGAGGTTCCGTACCGCGGCCAGCTGATCCGCGTCCTGTACTCGGAAATCGGCCGTATCCTGAACCACCTGCTGAACACGACCATGCAAGCCATGGACGTGGGCGCTCTGACCCCGCCGCTGTGGGGCCACGAAGAACGTGAAAAGCTGATGGTGTTCTACGAGCGTGCCTGCGGTGCGCGTCTGCACGCCAACTACTTCCGTCCGGGCGGCGTCCATCAGGACCTGCCGCAGGACCTGATCGATGACATCGACCTGTGGTGCAAGGAATTCCCTGCGGCCCTGAACGACATCGAAAAGCTGGTCACCGAAAACCGCATCTTCAAGCAGCGCAACGTCGACATCGGCGTCGTGTCCAAGGAAGAGGCGATGGCCTGGGGTTTCTCGGGTGTCATGCTGCGCGGCTCGGACATCCCGTGGGATATCCGCAAGGCCATGCCGTACGACTGCTACGCCGAAATGGAGTTCGACATCGTTGTCGGCAAGAACGGCGACTGCTGGGACCGTTACCTGTGCCGCGTCGAAGAGATGCGTCAGTCGGTGCGCATCATGGAGCAGTGCATCCACAAGCTGCGCAACTGCCCGGGTGAGCCGGTTCTGGCTGAAGACCACAAAGTCACCCCGCCGCGTCGTGGCGAGATGAAGCGCTCGATGGAAGCGCTGATCCACCACTTCAAACTCTACACCGAAGGCTTCAAGACGCCGGAAGGTGAAGTGTACGCGGCCGTCGAAGCACCGAAGGGTGAGTTCGGCGTCTATGTGGTGTCGGATGGCACCAACAAACCTTATCGTGTCAAGCTGTCTGCACCGGGCTTCCGCCACCTGCAGGCTATGGACTGGATGAACCGCGGCCACATGCTGGCTGACGTTTCGGCCATCCTCGGTTCGCTTGACATGGTGTTCGGAGAAGTGGACCGATGAGCGTTCGTCGTCTGGCCAAAGAACAACCCGTTTTCTTCGAGTTCTCGAAGGAAACGATGGAAAAAGCCCAGTGGTGGATCAAGAAGTATCCCGAGGGCCGTCGCCAGTCTGCGGTGATCCCCGTGCTGTGGCTGGTCCAGAAGCAGGAAGGCTGGGTTTCCGAGCCGGCTATCCGCGCCATCGCGGATCTGCTGGGCATGGCCTACATCCGTGTTCTCGAAGTCGCCACCTTCTACACCATGTTCCAGCTGGAGCCGGTGGGTAAGGTCGCTCTGATCCAGGTCTGCGGCACTACCCAGTGCATGCTGCGCGGTTCGCAGGACCTGATGCGCGTCTGCAAGGAAAAGATCGGCCCGAAGGACACCCTGTCCGCCGACGGTCGCTTCACCTGGCAGGAAGTTGAGTGCCTGGGCGCATGCTCCAATGCACCGATGGCCCAGATCAACGACTACTATTACGAAGACCTGACGCCGGAAAACATGGCCCAGATCATCGACGATTTTGCCGCCGGCAAGACGCCGAAGCCTGGTCCGTACAACGGCCGTCACAACTCGGCTCCGCAGTGCGGCGCGCGTGTCCTGCTTGACCCGGCGCTTTATGACGGTTCGGCTGCCAAGCCGATCAAGAAACTGCCGAACTCCGAGCCGGCAAAGGCTGACGCCTGATGGCACGGCCGGACCTCGAAACCCCGGAGGGCAGGGCAGCCTATCGCGCCGAACTGAAGCGCGTGGGCTGGAAACTGCGTCTGGGCGGCTTTGTGCTGATCGTGGTCGCGGCCTTGCTCGTCGTGCTGTCCCGTGACGGCAAGCTGGGCCTGACAGAAGATGCGGTGCCGGTTGCGTACGCTATGCTGTTCGCAGGATGGGTGATGGTCATTACCGCCATCTTCCAACGCACCCGCCACCACAAACGCCGCATGGCGGAAGGACTTTAAGGAACCATGGTCGGAATCCTCGAAGACAAGGATCGGATCTTCACCAACCTCTACGGCTTCCATGACTGGGGTCTTGAGGGTGCGAAGAAGCGCGGCGCGTGGAACGCCACCAAGGACATGCTGGACCTTGGCCGCGACTGGATCATCAACAACGTCAAGGCCTCGGGTCTTCGCGGTCGCGGCGGCGCAGGCTTCTCGACCGGCCTGAAGTGGTCGTTCATGCCGAAGGAAGTGAAGGACCGTCCTCACTACCTCGTCATCAACGCCGACGAATCCGAGCCCGCGACCTGTAAAGACCGCGAGATCATGCGTCATGACCCGCATCTGCTGATCGAGGGCGCGCTGATCGCCTCGTTCGCGATGCAGGCCCATGCCTGCTACATCTATCTGCGCGGCGAATATGTGTTCGAACGCGAGCGCATGGAAGCCGCCGTCAAGCAGGCCTATGAGGCCAAGCTGATCGGCGACAACAACGTCCACGGCTGGGACTTCCACGTCTATATCCACCACGGCGCTGGCGCTTACATCTGTGGTGAAGAAACCGCCCTGCTGGAATCGCTCGAAGGCAAGAAGGGCCAACCGCGCCTGAAGCCGCCGTTCCCGGCTGGCGCTGGCCTGTACGGCTGCCCGACGACCGTGAACAACGTGGAATCGATTGCCGTGGTCGGCACCATTCTGCGTCGCGGTGCTGACTGGTTCGCCAGCTTCGGTCGCCCGAACAACACCGGCACCAAGCTGATGTCGCTGGCGGGCCACGTGAACACCCCCTGCGTGGTCGAAGAGGCCATGTCGATCCCGCTGCGCCAGCTGATCGAAGATCACGGCGGCGGCGTTCGCGGTGGCTGGGAAAACCTGAAAGCCATCATTCCGGGCGGCGCTTCGTGCCCGGTGATCACCCGCGAACAGGCCGAAGTGGCCCTGATGGACTTCGACTCCATGCGCGAGCACCGCTCGTCGCTGGGTACCGCCGGTGTCACCGTCATGGACAACTCGACCGACATCGTGAAGGCCATCGCCCGCATCAGCTACTTCTTCAAGCACGAGAGCTGCGGCCAGTGCACGCCGTGCCGTGAAGGCACCGGCTGGATGTGGCGCGTGCTGGAACGTATGGCTGTGGGCGATGCCGATCCGTCGGAAATCGACCTGCTGCTGGACGTTGCCGGTCAGGTCGAAGGCCACACCATCTGCGCTCTCGGTGACGCTGCCGCATGGCCTGTGCAGGGCCTGATCCGTCACTTCCGTCACGAGATCGAAGACCGCATCAACACCTACCGCAACAGCCGTGCGAACTTCGCCGGCCACACGATCGCGGCGGAGTAATCGTAATGCCTATCGCCAAGGTAAATGGTGTCGAGGTCGAGTTCGAACCGGGTATGACCGTGCTTCAGGTCGCTGAGCGCGCCGGTCAGGAAATCCCGCGCTTCTGCTACCACGAACGCCTTTCCATCGCCGGCAACTGCCGTATGTGCCTCGTCGAGGTGAAGCCCGGACCGCCGAAGCCTCAGGCTTCGTGCGCGCTGCCGGCTGCCGACGGTCAGGAAATCTTCACCGACACCCCGATGGTCAAGAAGGCCCGCGAAGGTGTGATGGAGTTCCTGCTCATCAACCACCCGCTGGATTGCCCGATCTGCGACCAGGGTGGCGAGTGCGACCTGCAGGACCAGGCTGTCGGTTATGGCCGCGACGGCTCGCGTTACAGCGAGAACAAGCGCGCGGTCGAAGAAAAGAACATGGGCCCGACTGTCAAGACGTTCATGACGCGCTGCATCCAGTGCACGCGTTGCGTTCGCTTCATCACCGAAGTGGCAGGCGTTCCGGACATCGGCATGATCTCGCGCGGCGAAAGCGCCGAGATCACCACCTATCTGGAAAAGAACATCGACAGCGAGCTGTCGGGTAACGTCAACGACCTGTGTCCGGTTGGTGCTCTGACGCACCGTCCGTGGCAGTACCACTATCGTCCGTGGGAACTGCGTAAGTGCGAAACCATCGACGTCATGGACGCGATGGGCTCGAACATCCGCGCCGATTACCGTGGATCGGAAGTGATGCGCGTTCTGCCGCGTGTGAACGAAGGCATCAACGAAGAATGGCTGGCTGACCGTTCGCGCTATGCCGTTGACGGCTTGCAGGCCCGTCGCCTCGACCGTCCGTGGATCCGTGAGAACGGCAAGCTGCGCGCCGCATCGTGGGACGAAGCCCTTAACGCTGTCGCTGCCAAGCTGAAGGCCGCTCCGGCCAACCGTATCGGCGCGATCGCTGGCGACCTGCAGGACGCCGAGTCGATGAAGGCTCTGCTGGACCTGTTCCGCGCCCTGGGCTCGGCCAACACCGACTGCCGTCAGGATGGCGCAGCCATCGGTGGCGGTGCCCGCGAAGGTTACCTGTTTAACTCTTCGATCCAAGGCATTGAAAACGCTGATGCTATTCTGCTTGTGGGTGCGAACCTGCGTGCAGAGGCTCCGCTGCTCAACGCCCGCATCCGCAAGGCTTGGCTGAAGGGCGGCACCGAGGTCGGTGTCATCGGCCAGCAAGTCGATCTGACCTATGACTACGCCTACTTCGGCGAAGGCTCGAAGACGGTTGGCAAGCTGCCGAAGGCAGCGACCGAACTGCTGAGCAAGGCTGAACGTCCGGCGATCATCGTCGGTATGGGCGCTCTGGTCGGCGAAAACGGTGCGGCTGTGCTGAACGCTCTTGGCGCAATCGCCAAGAAGACCGGCGTGGTCAAGGATGGCTGGAACGGCTTCAACGTCCTGCACACCGCCGCTTCGCGCGTCGCGGGTCTGGACATGGGCTTCCTGCCGGGTGAGGGCGGTCTGGCTGTTGCCGACATGCTTAAGCCGGGCGCTCTGGACGTTCTGTTCCTGCTGGGCGCTGACGAAATCAACGCTTCGGGCTCGGACGCTTTCCGCGTTTACCTTGGCTCGCACGGTGACCGTGGCGCCCACAGCGCCGACGTGATCCTGCCGGGTGCGGCCTATACCGAGAAGTCGGGCCTGTATGTGAACATGGAAGGCCGTGTTCAGCTGGCTGAACGCGCCGTGTTCCCGAAGGGCGAGGCCAAGGAAGACTGGGCGATCATCCGCGCCCTGTCGGAACGCGCCGGTCAGACCCTGCCGTATGACACGCTCGACCAACTGCGCACCAAGCTGATGGCCGATGTGCCGTCGTTCGGTCGCATCGACTATCTGGCTCCGTCGGCTTCGTTCGACGTGGCTTCGCTCGGCGTGAAGGGCGATGTGGGCGATGTCGCCTTCGTTTCCACCATCACCGATCCCTATCTGACCAACCCGATTGCGCGCGCCAGCGAAACCATGGCCGAACTGTCCCGTGAACGGGTCGCGCCGGTCGCACTGGCGGCGGAGTAAGACATGGACGCTGCGACTTCATTCTGGGCTACCCCGATCGGCTGGACCCTCGCCACGATTGGCGGGATCCTGCTGGTTACCGTCGGTATCCTGATTTCCCTGGCCTTCCTGCTGCTGGCCGACCGTAAGATCTGGGCGGGCGTTCAGCTGCGTAAGGGCCCGAACGTGGTCGGCCCGTTCGGCCTGCTGCAATCCTTCGCGGACTTCTTCAAGTTCGTTCTGAAGGAGATTGTGGTCCCTGCCGGTTCCGACAAGGTCGTGTTCCTGCTGGCTCCGCTGATCACCTTCGTTCTGGCCTTCATCGCCTGGGCGGTCATCCCGTTCGCACCGGGTTGGGTGATTTCGGACCTGAACGTCGGCATCCTCTACATTCTGGCGATCTCGTCGCTGGGTGTTTACGGCATCATCATGGGCGGCTGGGCTTCTAACTCGAAATACCCGTTCCTCGGCTCGCTGCGTTCGGCGGCACAGATGGTGTCGTATGAAGTGTCGATGGGCCTGATCATCATCAACGTCATCCTGCTGACCGGCACGATGAACCTGACCGAGATCGTCACCCAACAGGCCGGCTTCTTCTGGAACTGGCACGTGTTCGGCGGCGGGGCAGGGACCTGGCCGACGATCATCGTGATGATCCCGATGACCATCGTGTTCTTCATCTCGGCTCTGGCAGAAACCAACCGTCCGCCGTTCGACCTTCCTGAAGCTGAGTCCGAACTGGTTGCCGGTTATCAGGTCGAATATTCCTCGACCCCGTATCTGCTGTTCATGATCGGCGAGTACGCGAACATCGTGTTCATGTGCGCCATGATGACCCTGCTGTTCTGCGGCGGCTGGAACCCCGGCTTCCTGTCGGAAGACTTCATGGCCAGCCTGCCGGCGTTCGCGGCCTACACCATCTATCTGCTGACCTTCATCGTGAAGGTGGTGTTCTGGTTCTTCATGATCGCCTTGGTGAAAGCTTTTGTACCGCGTTACCGCTATGACCAACTGATGCGTCTGGGCTGGAAAATCTTCCTGCCGGCCTCGCTGGTGGCTGTTGTCTTCGTGGCAGCCTGGCGCGTCTTCGCCGTAGGAGGCTGAAGTCAATGATCCGTTCCCTAGTGATTTCGACATTGGTAGCTTTGAGTTTCGGGGTAGGGGCGTGTAGCGCCATCAAACCCTATGATTATGAGGCCAACCGTCGCTCGGAATCACCGGAAGCCAGCCAGGCGCGTCGTGAACGCGAGGCTCGCCAGCAACAGGAACGGGTCGTTCGTTGCGAAACCATGGGGCAGGCGGCGCGTCGTGACGCGCCGGACTGTCGCTTCTGATGTATCGCTACGGACTTGCAGTCTTGGGTGTTTTTACCCTAACGGCATGCGGAACCCCGTATGAGGCTGACCCTGTGTCGGTTGCTCAGTGGGAACGCCGCCAGGAACAAATCGTGAGGCAAGGCGCTGAAAAACAGCGACTTTGTCAGACTTTGGATAAGGAAAGCGCACGCTATAAACGCGAGTGCGCTGGAGTGAGATCGTAATGCTGACCCGGATCGTTCAGGCGGCCAAGGGCGCGATGCTGACCGACGTGTTCGGCGCCGTCGGCCTGTCGATGAAGTACATGCTGAAGCCCAAGGCGACGGTGAACTATCCGTTCGAGCGCAACCCGCAGTCGCCGCGCTTCCGTGGCGAGCATGCGCTGCGTCGCTATCCGAACGGTGAAGAACGTTGCATCGCCTGCAAGCTGTGCGAAGCGATCTGCCCGGCCCAGGCCATCACCATCGAAGCCGAGCCGCGCGCGGACGGCTCGCGTCGTACGACCCGTTACGACATCGACATGGTGAAATGCATCTACTGCGGTCTGTGCCAGGAGGCCTGCCCGGTTGACGCCATCGTCGAAGGTCCGAACTCCGAGTTCGCGACCGAAACGCGTGAAGAACTGCTCTACGACAAGGAACGCCTGCTCGATAATGGCGACCGTTGGGAGCGTTTGATCGCCAAGAATCTGGAACTGGACGCGCCGTACCGCTAAACGGTCCGTCTTTTCCGCCGTACTGACCCCGATCATCCGGTCGGGGCCGCAACTCTGGAAGGGTTCAGGGGCTTGTCCTGAACCTTGGTTTTGAAGGGGGCATCGTCCCGCACATGCTGCAAGGCCTGGCCTTCTATCTTCTGGCAACGATTGCCGTGGTCTCCGGCCTTCTGGTCGTGACCGCGCGCAATCCTGTCCACTCCGTCCTCTGGCTGATCCTGACGTTCTTCTCGGCAGCCGGTCTGTTTGTCCTGCTCGGTGCCGAATTCCTGGCCATGCTTCTGGTCGTGGTCTACGTCGGCGCGGTCGCGGTGCTGTTCCTGTTCGTGGTGATGATGCTGGACGTCGATTTCGTCCGCCTCCGCGAAGGTTACGCCCGCTATCTGCCGCTGGCCGGGATCGTGGCTGCGATCCTTCTGGCCGAGATGGTCATGGTGTCCATCAGCGTGGTTCAGGGCGGTGCCGCCCGTGGCGCCGTGTCGCCTGCGGCATTGGCCGAAGGTGTCACGAACACCGAGACCATCGGTCGCGTGCTCTATACCGACTACGTCTATCTGTTCCAGGCTGCGGGCATTGTTCTGCTGATCGCCATGATCGGCGCGATCGTCCTGACCCTGCGCAAGCGCGAAGGCGTGCGCCGTCAGGATCTGGCCGCCCAGGCTAACCGTCGTCGTGCTGACGCCGTCGAAATCAAGTCGGCTGCCACTGGCGTCGGCGTGAAACCCGAGGAGCTTCTGTGATGGACATCTCGCTCCAGCACTATCTCGCGGTTGCCGCGATGCTGTTCACCATCGGCGTGTTCGGCATCTTCGTGAACCGCAAGAACATCATCGTCATCCTGATGTCGATCGAGATGATCCTTCTGGCGGTGAACATCAACTTTGTCGCGTTCTCGCGCTACCTCGGCAATGTTGAGGGACAGTTGATGGCGATGTTCGTTCTGACCGTTGCCGCCGCCGAGGCCGCCGTTGGCCTGGCTATTCTCGTGACCTTCTTCCGTAACCGCGGCGACATCGCCGTGGACGACGCCTCTGTGATGAAGGGCTGATTGGGACCGTGTCTATCCAAACTCTCGTCATTCTAGGCGTCTTCGCCCCGCTGCTGGGCGCGATGATTGCCGGCTTCTTCGGACGCCGGATCGGCGACATTGCCTCTCAGGCAGTGACGACCGGCCTGCTGTACGTTTCGTGCGTCATCTCGTGGATCGTGTTCAGCCAGTGGACCTGGGGTGGGCTGGAAGCCTTCACCGTGAAGCTGCTGCCGTTCATCCACGTGGGCGACTTCCAGTCGAACTGGGCCATCCGCATCGACGCCATGTCGGCGACCATGCTGATCGTGGTCACCAGTGTCTCGGCGCTGGTTCACACCTACAGCTGGGGCTACATGAAGGAGGACGACAGCCGTCCTCGCTTCTTCGCCTACCTGTCGCTGTTCACCTTCATGATGCTGGCGCTGGTGACGGCTGCCGACTTCCTGCAGATGTTCTTCGGTTGGGAAGGCGTGGGCCTCGCTTCGTACCTGCTCATCGGCTTCTGGTACAAGAAGCCGTCGGCCACGGCTGCATCGATCAAGGCCTTTGTAGTCAACCGCGTGGGTGACTTCGGCTTCCTGCTCGGTATGATGACCGTCTTCTGGATGTTCGGCACGATCGAGTTCGCCAAGCTGTTCCCGCTGATCGCCGACAAGGCCGGTACTGGCTGGGAATTCCTCGGCTACAACTGGTCGGCTCTGGATCTGGCCGGTCTGCTGCTGTTCATCGGTGCGATGGGTAAGTCGGCCCAGTTCTTCCTGCACACCTGGCTGCCGGACGCGATGGAAGGCCCGACCCCTGTGTCGGCCCTGATCCACGCCGCAACCATGGTGACCGCCGGCGTCTATATGGTCTGCCTGCTGTCGCCGCTGTACGAAAACGCTCCGGTTGCAACCCAGTTCATCACCATCATCGGTGGCGTGACGGCGATCTTCGCCGCCACCGTCGGCATGATGCAGAACGACATCAAGCGCGTGATCGCGTACTCGACCTGCTCGCAGCTCGGCTACATGTTCTTCGCTGCCGGTGTCGGTGCATACCAGTCGGCCATGTTCCACCTGTTCACCCACGCCTTCTTCAAGGCTCTGCTGTTCCTGGGCGCCGGTTCGGTGATCCACGGCATGCACCACGAACAGGACATGCGTAAGATGGGTGGCCTGTGGAAGCTGCTGCCGATCACCTACGCAACCATGATGATCGGCACCATCGCCATCACCGGTCTGGGTATCCCGGGCATCGGCGGCTTCGCTGGCTTCTACTCGAAGGACTCCATCCTCGAGAGCGCCTATGCCTCGGCCACCTCGGGTCATGCCGTGTTCGGCATGTTCGCCTTCACCATCGGTATCATGGCGGCTCTGCTGACCGCCTACTACTCGTGGCGTCTGGTGTTCATGACCTTCCACAACAAGCCGCAATGGAAGGAAGAGGAGGGCGCTGCCCACCACGACGACCATCACGCCGCTGTGGCCCACGACGACCACGCTGCTGACGACCACGCACACGACGATCACCACCACGGCCCGCTGCATCCGCATGAAAGCCCGTGGATCATGGTGCTGCCGCTGCTGGTGCTATCGGTGGGTGCTGTGTTCGCCGGTATGGTCTTCGCGCCGCACTTCATCGGTCACCACGAAGGTGAATTCTGGCGTGGCGCTATCTTCACATCGGCTGCCAACCACGTTCTGCACGAAAGCCACAACGTCCCGACCTGGGTGAAGTGGGCTCCGCTGATCGTGACCCTTATCGGTACCTTCGCTGCCTACTGGCTCTATGTGGTCAAGGAAGGCGCCGCCAAGCAGATGGCCGAGAAGAAGGGTCCTCTGTACACCTTCCTCTACAACAAGTGGTTCTGGGACGAGCTTTACAACGTCACCTTCGTGAAGGGCACCAAGGCTCTTGGCGACTTCTTCTGGAAGATCGGCGACGTGAAGATCATCGATGGTCTGGGGCCGAACGGCGCGGCATGGGCCTCGCTCAAGTCGGGCGGCTGGCTGTCGCGCTTCCAGTCCGGTTTCGTTTACTTCTACGCATTCGTGATGCTGATCGGCGTTGCGGCCTTCCTGGCCTTCGCGATCTTCACGTGGGGAGCTTAATCTCGTGCCTCACATTCTGAGCATCGTTACCTTCCTTCCGCTTCTCGGGGCCGCGGCGATCATCGTCGCGAGCCTCCTGAACAAGGGCGGCAAGGAAGCCGCGGCCCCGGCCGCACGCTGGATCGCACTGGGCACGTCCCTGGTGGGTCTTGCCCTGTCGATCCTGCTGGTGGCCCAGTTCGACCCGTCGAACACCGCCTATCAGTTCGTGGAATACGCGCCGTGGTTCGCCGGTGCGGCCTATCACCTCGGCGTGGACGGGATTTCGATCCTGTTCGTCCTGCTGACGGCCTTCCTCGTGCCGCTGTGCGTCATCGCCAGTTGGAAGTCGATCGAGACCCGCGTCGTCGAATACATGGTCTGCTTCATGCTCCTGTCGACCATGGCAATCGGCGTGTTCACCTCGCTGGACATGTTCCTGTTCTACTTCTTCTTTGAAGGCACCCTTGTCCCGATGTTCCTCGTCATCGGTATCTGGGGTGGTGCGAACCGGATCTACGCCTCTTACAAATTCTTCCTCTACACCCTGCTGGGCTCGGTGCTGATGCTGCTGGCCATGCTGTGGATGCGTGCTGAAACCGGCACCTCCAGCATTCCGGAACTGAAGCAATACGCCTTCGACCCGGCTGTTCAGCCGCTGCTGTGGCTGGCCTTCTTTGCCTCGTTCGCGGTGAAGATGCCGATGTGGCCGGTCCACACCTGGCTGCCGGATGCCCACGTTCAGGCGCCGACCGCCGGTTCGGTCATGCTGGCGGGTATCATGCTGAAACTGGGTGGCTACGGCTTCATCCTGTTCAACCTGCCGATGTTCCCGCAGGCTTCGCAGATGTTCACCCCGCTGGTGTTCGCGCTGTCGGTGATCGCCGTGGTCTACACCTCGCTGGTCGCCTTCCGTCAGACCGACATCAAGAAGCTGATCGCTTACTCGTCGGTCGCCCACATGGGCTTTGTGACCATGGGTATCTTCGCCGGTAACGATGCCGGTGTTCAGGGCGCCGTGTTCCAGATGTTGAGCCACGGTCTGATCTCGGGCGCGCTGTTCCTGTGCGTTGGCGTGATCTACGACCGCATGCACACCCGTGAAATCGCCTTCTACGGCGGTCTGACGGCTCGCATGCCTTGGTATGCCGCCATCTTCCTGTTCTTCACCATGGCGAACGTGGGCCTGCCGGGCACCTCGGGCTTCATCGGTGAGGTGCTGACAATGACCGGTGCCTATCAGGTCTCGACCTGGACCGCCCTGATCGCCGCCTCGGGCGTGATCTTCTCGGCCGTTTACGCCCTGACGCTGTTCCGCAACGTCATGTACGGCCCGATCACCAATCCGAAACTGGAAAACATCACCGACATCGACAAGCGCGAACTGCTTATCTTCGTGCCGCTGGTCGTCGGTACCCTGGCTCTGGGTCTGTACCCCAACGCCATCCTAGACATCACGGGGCCTTCGGTTGAAGCCCTGACCACCGCCTATCGCGCAGCCATCGGCGGGTGAGAGCACAATGACTGATCTGTCCTCCGCACTCCAAATCGCCGCCCCCGAGGTCACCCTCGCGGTCGGCGGCCTGGTCCTTCTCATGATCGGTGCTTTCACCGGCGAGAAGAACACGCGCCTGGTTTCGGGCCTGTCGGTCCTGCTTCTGGTGGCTGCAACGGTTCTGACCGTTACCGGCCCGCTGGGTCAGGCATTCGGCGGCACCTACATCGCTGATCCTCTGGCCGTTTACGGCAAGGCCGTGATCTTCCTTTCGGCAGCTGTAGCCATCGTGCTGGGCGACGTCTGGATGCATCGCAACAACATGGCCAAGTTCGAATACCCTGTCCTGATCACGCTCTCGTCGATCGGCCTGGGTATGATGGCGTCGTCTGGTGATCTGATCTCGATGTACATCGGCATCGAAATGAGCTCGCTGGCCCTGTACGTTCTGGCGGCCTACCGCCGCGACAGCCTGCACGCCTCGGAAGCCGGCCTGAAGTACTTCGTGCTGGGCGCGCTGTCGTCGGGCATCCTGCTGTACGGTGCTTCGCTGATCTACGGTTTCGCCGGCTCGATGAAGTTCGAAGAAATCGCCGCCTTTGCCTCGAACAACCCGGGTCCGGGTCTGATCTTCGGCATGGTGTTCCTGATTGCCGGTCTGGCGTTCAAGGTTTCGGCCGCTCCGTTCCACATGTGGACGCCGGACGTGTACCAGGGCGCACCGACCCCGGTCGTCGCCCTGTTCGCCACCGCTCCTAAGGTCGCCGCGATGATCCTCATCGCCCGCGTCCTGATCGACGGCTTCAACCTCGCGCACTTCCAGTGGGCGCAGGTGGTGATCCTGATCTCGCTGATCTCGTTCGCCGTAGGTTCGTTCGGCGGTCTGCTGCAGAAAGACATCCAGCGCCTGCTGGCCTATTCGTCGATCATCAACATCGGCTATGCCCTGCTGGGTATTGCTGCCGGTACTCAGATGGGCGTTCAAGCCATGCTGATGTTCATGACCCTCTATGTCGTGGACCAGTTGGGCTTCTTCGCCATCCTGCTGTCGCTCAGCCGCAACGGCCGTCCGATCCGCAGCATTTCGGATCTGGCTGGCCTGAAGCAGGAGCGTCCGGTCACCGCGATTGCCCTGACCATTCTGGCCCTGTCGTCGGTTGGTATTCCGCCGCTGTCGGGCTTCTGGGGCAAATACTATGTGTTCGGTGCCGCTGCCGATGCCGGTTACTGGATGGCGGGTGCCGCCGGTCTGGTGGCCTCGGTCGTGGCTGCCTTCTACTACCTGCGTATCATCAAGGTCATGTGGTTCGACGCCGCTGAAACCGAGGTGAAGACCGACAAGGCTCCGGTTGTCCCGCAATGGGTCGGCTGGGCTGCGGCTGCCTTCGCATTCCCGGTTCTGCTGGTCGCCCTGACCTGGCTTGAGCCGCTCACCAAGGCCGCTGCGGCCGGCGTGGGCGTGGGTTAAGGAGCCTTGGCGGCTCCGGTCCTGATCCTGCAGGAGATCGACTCTACCAATGCCGAGGCGCGCAGGCGCGCTGAAGCGGGTGAGTTCGGTCCCCTGTGGATCGGGGCCAAACGCCAAACTGCCGGACGCGGGCGCAGGGGCCGCGCGTGGGAAACCGATACGGGCAATCTGGCCCAGACCCTGCTGATCACCCTCGACAAGTCACCGTTGGAAGCCTCGCAGCTGACGTTCGTGTCGGCTCTGGCTGTCTATGATCTGGTTGCGCGCTATGTTCCGCCCAGTCTGGTGACGATCAAATGGCCCAATGATGTTCTGCTGGATGGCCGCAAGGTTTCGGGCATCCTGTTGGAAAGCGGCCCACTGGGCCAAGGCAAGCTGTGGCTGGCCATCGGTATCGGCGTGAACCTGAAGGTCGCACCGCACGGGACCGAGCGCCCCGCAACCGCCATAGCCGATCACCTCAGCGCCGAGCGTCTGGCTCCGCCATCGTTCGAGGAGGGGGCTCAGGCCCTTGCCGAAACCTTCGACCATTGGCTTGGGATATGGAACGCCCAGGGCTTCGACGCCGTTCGCCAGGCTTGGGTTGATCGTACGCCGGGCCTGTTCGGGCCGTGTGTCGCGCGACTGACCCATGAAACCGTCGAAGGCACTGCCGACGGTGTGGAAGCGGACGGATCGCTGCGTTTGCGCTTGGCCGATGGTACGATCCGCCAGATCTCGGCGGGCGATGTGTTTTTTGGAGTAGGTGGCTGATGCTGCTGGCGATTGAACAGGGCAACACCAACACGCTTTTTGCGGTCCATGACGGCGACAGGTGGATTGCCCAATGGCGCACGGCCACCGAAGCCACCCGTACAGCCGATGAATATGCTGTCTGGCTGCATCAGCTGTTCGTGTTGATGGCGGCCAAAACAGGTCGTGTCATCGGCATGACCGACATGGACGGCTGCATCATTTCTTCTGTGGTGCCGCAGTCGATCTTCAACCTGCGCAACCTTTCGCGTCGCTATCTGGAGGTTGAGCCTCTGGTGATCGGCGAGAATGCCGAACTGGGCATCGAGGTGCGGATTCCCAAGCCCAGCGAGGCCGGGGCCGACCGTTTGGTCAACGCCATCGGGGCGCTTATCACCTATCCGGGCGATCTGCTGTTGATCGACAGCGGTACAGCCACCACATTCGATATCGTATCGGCGGGTGACGCCCCGGGGCAGGGTGCCTTCCAGGGCGGCGTTATCGCGCCGGGTATCAATCTTTCCGTGCAGGCCCTGCACGAAGCGGCAGCGAAACTGCCGCGTATCGCCATTCAACGCCCCTCCGTCGTGATCGGGCGCGACACTGTCACCTCGATGCAGTCGGGGGTTTTCTGGGGCTATGTGGGCCTCATCGACGGGCTGGTCGCGCGCATCAAGGCCGAGTGGGGACGTCCGATGACCGTGGTGGGAACCGGCGGTGTCGCGTCTCTGTTCGAGGGGGCCAGTACAACTATTGACCGGTTTGATCCGGACCTGACCATCCGTGGCCTTTTGGAAATCTGGCGACGGAACAACCTCCGTTAAGGACAGTATGACCGTAGAAAATCAGAACGAACTCGTTTTCCTGCCTTTGGGCGGCTCGAATGAGGTCGGCATGAACCTCAACGCTTACGGCTTTGGGCCGGAGCATGATCGCCAATGGATCATCGTCGATGTCGGCGTGACCTTTGGCGACCAATCGACACCGGGCGTCGATGTTATCGTGCCCGATCCTTCTTTCCTCGAGGGCGAGAATATCCTCGGCATCGTGCTGACCCACGCGCACGAGGACCACATCGGCGCGCTCGGCTGGCTGTTCGACCGCATCAAGGCCCCGCTGTACGCCACGCCCTTCACCGCCTTCCTGATCCGCGAGAAGCTGCGCGACCACAACCTCGACGAAGAGGTCGAGCTGAACGAAGTGCCGCTGGGCGGCAATGTCCAGCTTGGCCCGTTCGATGTGACCTATGTCACCATCACCCACTCGATCGCCGAGCCAAATGGCCTGTCGATCAAGACGCCGCTGGGCACCGTTTTGCATACCGGCGACTGGAAGCTGGACGACCAGCCTGTCGTGGGCGAGCGCACGGACGAAGCCTTCATCCGCTCGCTGGGTGACGATGGCGTGCTGGCCATGATCTGCGACTCGACGAATGTTTTCGTCGAGGGTGTGGCTGGTTCCGAAGGCGATGTCCGAGAAAAGCTGGTTGAACTGATCAAACCGCTGAAGGGCCGCGTGGCCGTCGGCTGCTTCGCCTCCAACGTCGCCCGTATGGACAGCGTGATCCATGCCGCGGAGGCCGCTGGCCGCCGTGTGGCGCTGGCCGGTCGTTCGATGCACCGCATCACTGCCGCTGCCAAGTCGGTCGGCATGTTGCAGGACATCCAGCCGTTCCTGTCGGAAGAAGAGGCCCGCATCTGGCCCGCCGACCAGATTCTCTACCTGTGCACCGGATCGCAGGGTGAAGCCCGCGCTGCCCTGTCGCGGGTGGCCGAAGGCACGCACCCCTTCATCAAGCTGGGGCAGGGCGATCACTGCATCTTCTCGTCGCGCGTCATTCCGGGCAACGAACTGGCCATCGCCCGCCTTCAGGACAAGCTGGCCGACCGTGGCGTGCAGATCTACACCGAAAAGGGCTGGCCGGGCATTCACGTCTCGGGTCACCCGTGCCGTGACGAACTGCGCCAGATGTATGCCTGGGCGCGCCCGAAGATCGCCGTCCCGACCCACGGCCAACGCCGTCACCTGATCGAGCATGGCCATCTGGCCAAGTCGCTGGGCATCGAGCAGATCGTCACCCCGCGCAACGGTGACATGGTACGTCTGGCACCGGGCTATGCCGAGATCATCGACGAGGTACCGTCGGGCCGTCTGTTCGTTGATGGCGGTATGCTGGTCGAAGAACAGGGCGAAGCGCTGCGCGAGCGGCGCCATGCGGCCAGCAACGGTATGCTGATCGTAGCCTTCGCGCTGGACCGTCGTGGCAAGATGGTCAGCGACATCGACATCCGCTCTGTCGGTATGCCGGGCGATGTTGAAGGTCGGCTGGAACAGATCCTCGATGATCTGGCCGAGCGTGTCGAAGATGTCGTGCGCGGCCTCAAGGGCGAGGCGCTGGAGGACGAACTGGTCATCGAACAGGCCGTCGCCCGTACGCTCAAAAAGGCCTCCCAAAAGGTCTGGGGCCGTCGCCCCATCGTTGAAACCATTGTGCTGAGGCTGTGATGGCGGACCGGCTTTTTTTGCTGAACCCCGATTGGTTCGATGATCAGGGTGGGCCCTGGTACTGCCCGCCGGGCGCTGTGATCGAGGGGGTCTTGAACCTTTATCCGCGCCTGAAGGATGTGACCGAGGTGATCCGCGTGGATCACCCGCGTCCTCGCCCCGCTGTTGTCGCCGTCGTGGGCGAGGCGGACCAGTCCTGTCCCATGCTGGTGCTGGACGGCGGTTTCGACTGGCCCGACGCATTGGTCAGCGAGGAAACGGGTGCCCGCTATCTCAAGGATGAGAACATCCTGCCTTACTGGGCGGCCCGTTACGGTATCGGCCGCCCGCATCCGTAAGGACGAAACGGATCAGCCCGCTGTCACCTTATGATAGTTGGGCTTGTCCAGATCGACGATCTCGACGCTGATCTGGCGCGGACCGTCATATTGGGTCAGGGCGGCGACCATCGTCTGTTGCACCGCCTGACCCAGTGCCGTTTTCTGTTCCTGTGTGCGTCCGCTCAGGATGCGCAGGTCACAGTGCGCCATCGCCTGTTCCGGCGCTCCATCCGCGATGACCAGATTTTCGGCCTTCACGATACGGGTCTTGCACGACTCCAGGGTGGCGCCGACGTGCAGGGCGCAAAGGTCGTGGATTTCCAACGCGAGTTTACGAAAATCGGCTTTGTCGAAATGGGTGGAGTGTTCGAGCGTAATCTGTGGCATGACGGTTCCTGATATAGGGTGACTGTCATCTACGCCGTGCGTTCGCTGCCGTCACCCACATGCGAATGTCTTTGAGGATGTGTCTATGCCGCTGGGTCCATTCACCCTTGTTGCTATCTATCTGACCTCGTGGTGGATCGTGCTGTTCGTGATCCTGCCTATCGGGATGAGCAGCCAGGTGGGGGAGCCGCCAAAGGATGGCGCGCAGTGGGGCGCACCGACCAACCCGAACCTCAAGAAGAAATTCATCACAACGACATGGGTCTCCGCCATTGTTTGGGTTGTGATCGTGGGTGTGGTCTGGCTGGGTCTCATTCCGGTACCGCAAATCAATCCCGAGAGCCTTCCGGCGCTCTAAGCATCGCCTAAAAGCCCATTTTTCCGGCGGCGTGCGTTGCCATGCCAAAGCCCTAGGGGCTAATCACACCGGACAAGATTCAGGAAAGCCTACCCCATGCGTCTGTCGCGCTATTTTCTGCCGACCCTCAAGGAAGCCCCCTCGGATGCCCAGATCGTCTCGCACCAGCTGATGCTGCGCGCGGGCATGATCAAGCAGGAGGCCGCTGGCATCTATGCCTGGCTGCCGCTGGGTCTGCGCGTCCTGCGCAAGATCGAGAACATCGTCCGCGAAGAGCAGACCAAGGCTGGTGCCGTGGAGCTGCTGATGCCGACGCTGCAACTGGCCGACCTGTGGCGCGAGTCGGGCCGCTATGACGCCTATGGTCCGGAGATGCTGCGCATCACCGACCGTCACGAGCGCGAGCTGCTGTACGGCCCGACCAACGAGGAAATGGTCACCGACATCTTCCGTGGCTATGTTAAGTCCTACAAGTCGCTGCCGCTGAACCTCTTCCACATCCAGTGGAAGTTCCGCGACGAGCGCCGTCCGCGCTTCGGCGTGATGCGTGGCCGCGAGTTCCTGATGAAGGACGCCTATTCGTTCGACATCGACGAGGCATCGGCCCGCATCGCCTACAAGCGTATGTTTGCGGCCTATCTGAACACCTTCTCGCGTCTGGGCCTGAAGGCTGTGCCGATGCGCGCCGACACCGGCCCGATCGGCGGCGACCTGTCGCACGAGTTCATCGTGCTGGCCGACACCGGCGAGAGCGAAGTGTTCTGCGACCGCAAGCTTGTCGAAATGGCCCCTCCGGGCCACGACCTGAGCGTGGAGCAGCTGGAAGCCGTCTTTGACGAGCGTACCGCGCTTTATGCCGCGACCGAAGAAATGCACGACGCGGCCCGCTTCGAGAACGAAACCGCCGAGAGCGACCGTCTGTCGGCCCGCGGTATCGAAGTCGGCCACATCTTCTACTTCGGCACCAAATACTCCGCCCCGATGAAGGCCAAGGTGGCCGGTCCGGATGGCAAGGACACCGAAGTCCACATGGGCTCGTACGGCATCGGCGTGTCACGTCTGTTGGGCGCGATCATCGAAGCCAGCCACGACGACAACGGCATCATCTGGCCGGACTCCGTCGCGCCGTTCGACGTCGCCGTCATCTCCATGCGTAACAGCGACGAAGCTGTCACCGCCGCCTGCGAGCAGGCCGTGAAGATGCTGGAAGCCGCCGGCAAGGACGTCCTGTACGACGACACCGACGAGCGTCCGGGCGGCAAGTTCGCCACCGCCGACCTGATCGGTATTCCGTGGCAACTGGTCATCGGTCCGAAGGGCCTTGCCGACGGCGTTGTCGAGCTTAAGCGCCGCGCGACCGGTGAAAAGCAAACCCTGTCTCTGGAAGCTGCTGTGGAGCTGCTGACGAAATGACCGAACTCGCGACCGGATCCGCTCCGTCGCCGTCCCCCGCACGTTCGTCCGGTCCGTTCTCCTCTTGGGAGATCGGACTGGCCCTGCGTTACCTCCGCGCCAAGCGCAAGGAGGGCGGGGTGGCCCTGATCGCCATCATCAGCTTCGTCGGCATTATGCTGGCGGTGGCCGTGCTCATCAGTGTGATGAGCATCATGGCGGGCTTCCGCGGCACGCTGATGGACCGGATCCTGTCGTTCAACGGTCATATGTATGTTCAGGGGCCGGTGCTGTGGGCGGGCGATCGTGACGACGCCCTGAAACGCATCGGCGACCTGCCGGGGGTGGCATCGGTCAGCCCCTATACCGAAAACGCGGCCATGTTCCGCGTGGCCGGTGCTGCTACGGGCGGTATTGTCCGCGGCGTCCGCCCGCAGGACCTGCAGGCCAGCAAATACATCTATGAATCCCTCGACGAACAGGCCAAGGCCAGCTTCGGCAAGGGCGAGTGGGGCGGCGATAACGTCCTCGTCGGCAAGACGCTGGCCAATGAAATGGGCCTGCGCGTCGGTGACCCGATTACCCTTTATTCCCCGACAGGTGCCGACAGTGCTTTCGGCAATCTGGGCGGTCTGGAAAAGACCTATATCGTCGGCGGTATCTATTCCTCGGGCGCTTCGGACTACGACCGCGCCTATGTCTTCATGCCGCTGGAACAGGCCCAGCTCTTTTTTGGCAAGGATGGCGTCTGGGACGTCATCGAGCTGAAGGTCAATGAACCGGACAAGGTCGAGCAGTTGACCGATGCGGTGGCCCGCGCCGCCGGCCCGGGTTCGGTCGTCAGCGACTGGCGCAACCGTCAGGCCGCCATCTGGGGCGCACTCAAGGTCGAGCGCGTGGCCATGAGCATCATTCTGGGCATGGTGGTGGCCATCGCCGCCATGAACATCATCAGTGGCATCGTCATGCTGGTGAAGAACAAGACCCGCGACATCGCCATCCTGCGGACCATCGGGGCCAGCCAGTCGGCCATCCTGCGTATCTTCTTCGTGTCGGGTGCGGCTATCGGCATCGGCGGGACGATTGCGGGCCTGACGCTGGGTCTGCTGTTCTGTCTGAACATCGGCTCGATCCAGCACTTCCTTGAGGCCCTGCTGGGCGTTCAGCTGTTCAATGCCGACGTTTACATGCTGGACTCGGTTCCGGCGGATGTGGACCCGTGGGACGTGACCTGGGTCGCCGTCTTCTCCTTCTTCATGAGCTGCCTCGCCAGCCTGCCGCCGTCGTGGAATGCGTCGCGGATCGACCCGGTGGAGGCCCTGCGCTTTGAATAATCTGCTGAAAAAGAAGGCCCCTTCCGCTCGTGTCGAGGGCGCGCCGACCCTGTCGCTGCGTGGCGTCACCCGTACCTACAAGACGGGGCAGGGGGAGCTGACCGTTCTCAAGGGTGTCGATCTGGACATCATGCCGGGCGAGGTGGTCGGCCTGATTGGTCCGTCCGGATCGGGCAAGTCGTCGCTGCTGCACGCGGCGGGCCTGCTTGAGCGCCCGACCTCGGGTCAGGTTCTGATCGACGGCGAGGACGTGGGGGCTCTGGATGAACGAGCCCGCACGCGTATCCGTCTGGGCCGTATCGGCTTCGTCTATCAGTTCCACCACCTGCTGCCCGAGTTTGACGCGCGCGACAACGTGGCCCTGCCGATGCGTATCGCAGGTGTGAAGGAAGCCGCCGCCCGCGCTCGCGCCACCGAAATGCTGTCCGCCTTGGGTCTGGCCGATCGTGTGCTGCACCAGCCCGCCCAGCTTTCGGGTGGTGAGCAGCAGCGTGTGGCCATTGCGCGCTCGCTGGCCAACAATCCGCGCTTGCTGCTGGCCGACGAGCCGACAGGCAACCTCGACCCCAGTACCAGCCATACGGTGTTTGAATCCCTGCGCCGTCTGGCGAAGGAGGAGGGCGTGGCCGCGCTGATCGCCACGCACAATATGGAACTGGCGGGCCATATGGACCGTGTCTTTGCCCTGAAGGACGGCCATCTGGAAAAGCGCGAGGCCCAGAGCCAAGGGTGGTAGGTTGATGTGGTATTTTAATACCAAATACTGGGTATTTTAATACCAACCACAAAAAGTTCTTATATTTCAATCTATTGGATATTTTTTGGCCTGTGGATCGACGTTGACCTTTTGTGCAACCCGCATTATCAAGCCCGCCAATGTCCTCCCCTCGGGGACGGACTGTTTTTTGTCTTTAGGACCCTCACTATGCTGAAGAGCACTACGGCTGCACAAAAGCCGGCTGAGGTCGAGAAGAAGTGGATCCACATCGACGCTGAAGGCGTCGTCGTTGGCCGTCTCGCGACCTTCATCGCTAACCGCCTGCGCGGTAAGCACCTGCCGACCTACACCCCGCACGTTGACATGGGCGACTACGTCGTCGTCACCAACGTCGACAAGGTTGTTTTCACCGGCAAGAAGAACACCGACAAGGTTTACTATCGCCACACCGGTCACCCGGGCGGCATCAAGGAAACCACCCCGGAGAAGGTTCTGGGCGGTCGTTTCCCGGAGCGCGTCCTCGAGAAGGCCGTTGAGCGCATGCTGCCGAAAGAGTCGCCGCTGGCTCGTAAGCAAATGACTCACCTGCGTCTGTTCGCTGGTCCGAACCACGATCACGAAGCTCAACAGCCCGAAACCATCGACTTCAAGTCGATGTCGGCCAAGAACACCCGGAGCGTCTGATCATGACCGACGTGACTCAAGAAACCGCCGCTGGTTTCGACGCCCTGAAGGGCCTCGGCACCGAAGCTGCTGAAACCATCGTCCGCGAGCCGAAGATCGACGCCCTGGGCCGTTCGTACTCGACCGGCAAGCGTAAGAACGCCATCGCCCGCGTGTGGGTGAAGCGCGGCACCGGCAAGATCACCGTCAACGGCAAGGACGTCGCTGACTACTTCGCTCGTCCGGTTCTGCAAATGATGGTTGCTCAGCCGCTGAACGTTGCTGACCGTGCTACCCAGTACGACGTCGTCTGCACCGTCACCGGTTCGGGCCTGTCGGGCCAGGCTGGCGCTATCCGCCACGGCCTGTCGCACGCTCTGACCCACTACGAGCCGGAACTGCGCAAGGTTCTGAAGCCGCACGGCTTCCTGACCCGCGACAGCCGCGTCGTTGAACGTAAGAAGTACGGCCGCGCGAAAGCACGCCGCAGCTTCCAGTTCTCGAAGCGCTAATCGCTTTACCGCGATCGGTATTTGGAAGGGGCGTTCCGGAGAAATCCGGGGCGCTCTTTTCTTTTGGGCTTTGGGCGGATTGTGGCCCGCGCCCAAGCCTATTATGTCAGCGTCGCCGCACCGTTGCGGCTTAGGGATTAGAGTGAGTTGACCCACACCATCTACGTCGACGGCGAGGCCGGCACGACCGGTCTGGAAATCCGCGAACGCCTTGAGGCGCGCACCGACCTGCAACTGATGCTGCTGGGCGACCGACGCCGTGATGTGGAAGCCCGACGCGAGGCGCTGAACAGCGCCGATGCTGTCATCCTGTGCCTGCCGGATGATGCCGCGCGCGAGGCTGTCTCGATGATCGAGAACGACAAGGTGCGCGTGATCGACGCCTCGACCGCCTATCGCGTCGATCCGAACTGGGTTTACGGCTTTGCCGAGATGGACAAGGGCCAGCGCGAGGCCATTGCCAATTCGACCCGCGTGTCGAACCCCGGCTGTTATCCGACCGGCTTCATCGCCCTGATGCGTCCGCTGGTGAAGGCGGGCATTGTTCCGGCCGATCATCCGGTGACCATCAACGCCGTGTCCGGCTATTCGGGCGGCGGCAAGGCCATGATCGCCGAATTCGAAGCCGAGGGCGCTTCGACCGCCTTCCGTGGCTATGGCCTGTCGCTGAAGCACAAGCATGTGCCGGAAATGACCCAGCACACGGGCCTGAACCGCCCGGTGCTGTTCTCGCCGGCTGTCGGCAACTATCGCCAAGGCATGCTGGTCGAGGTGCCGCTGCACCTGTCGGCCCTGCCGGAAACGCCGTCCATCGAACGCATCCACGGCGCTCTGGTGGAAGCCTATGCGGGCCAGCGCTTCGTCGAGGTCGTCGATCTGGACGCATCCGAGGCCATGACCGGTATCGAGCCGGAAGCCCTGAACGGCACCAACACCGTGCGTCTGCACGTGTTCGGTGACCGCAATGGCGGGCAGGCGCGACTGGTGGCCATGCTGGACAATCTGGGCAAGGGCGCATCGGGCGCTGCGGTCCAGAACCTGAACATCATGCTTGGCCTCGATGAAGGCACGGGCCTGCGCTGAACGCGGCCCTGACCTGCCAATAACAAAGCCCGCCGCGGAAATCCGTGGCGGGCCTTTTTGTATCTGCAAGAAGGCGAGGGGGCTTTAGCCCACCTTCACCCGCATGGCGGCTTCGGGCAGGTCCTCGCCGAAGGCGCGCTGATAGAACTCGGCGATGGTCGGGCGTTCCAGCTCGTCGCACTTGTTCAGGAAGGTCAGGCGGAAGGCCGTGCCCACATCGCCGAAGATCTCGACGTTCTGGGCCCAGGTGATGACTGTACGCGGCGACATGACGGTCGAGATGTCGCCGTTCATGAAGGCGTTGCGGGTCATGTCGGCCACGCGGACCATGGCCGCGATCTGGCGACGGCCGTTCTCGTCGGCGTACTGCGGCACCTTGGCGGCCACGATTTCGGCCTCCACGTCGTGATCCAGATAGTTCAGCGTGGTGACGATGTTCCAGCGGTCCAGCTGGGCTTGGTTGATCTGCTGCGCCCCGTGGTACAGCCCCGTCGTGTCGCCCAGACCCACGGTGTTGGCCGTGGCGAACAGGCGGAAATAGGGGTTCGGCCGGATGACGCGGTTCTGGTCCAGCAGGGTCAGGGCACCTTGGGCCTCCAGAACGCGCTGGATCACGAACATCACATCGGGACGACCGGCATCGTATTCGTCGAACACGAGGGCGACGGGGCGTTGCAGCGCCCACGGCAGGATGCCTTCACGGAACTCGGTGATCTGCTTGCCGTCCTTCAGGACGATGGCGTCCTTGCCGATCAGGTCGATACGGCTGACGTGGCTGTCGAGGTTGATACGCACCAGCGGCCAGTTCAGGCGGGCGGCGACCTGCTCGATGTGGGTTGACTTGCCGGTGCCGTGATAGCCCTGAACCATCACGCGGCGGTCAAAGGCAAAGCCCGCGCAGATCGCGATCGTGGTCTGCGGATCGAACTGGTACGACGGATCGATTTCCGGAACGTGGCTGTCGCGCTCTTCAAAGACCGGAACAAGCATGTCGGAATCAACGCCGAAAATCTCGCGCACGGTCGCCTTGCGGTGCGGTGCGAGCGTCAGCAGGGTATCAGCGGTGTTTTCGAGCGGAGAGGTCATTGCACTCCCTTAGTGCGGGCGCGTTCATGGCTCAACCGCCATAAACTGTTACGGGCAGAGTGTTAGGCCGCGTGTCCGGCCTTTTTAAGCGTCTTGTACGCTTTGATCACGTTTTGGAGTTTTGCCTCGGTGGCGCGGTCGCCGCCGTTGGTGTCGGGGTGGAAGCGTTTCAGCAGCTCGTGATAGCGGGCCTTGACGGCTTCCTTGGTGGCGGTTGCGTCCAAGCCCAGATCGGCCATGGCCTGACGTTCCAGACGGCCCAGACGCGCCTCGGCTTCGGACATCACAGGCCCCGCCTGATCGTTCACGCGGCGCTCGAACAGGCCAAAGCTGTCCTGCCAGCCGCTGGCGGCGCCCTTGGCCCCCATCTTGGCGTTCATGGCGGCGGTGACGCGGGAATTGCGGCTGACCTTCATATCCCACGTCGGGCGTCCGCCGGTCATGGCCTCGTTTTCCTGCGCGGCACGGATCTGCGCCTCGGTCATACCGGCGTAGAAGTTCCAGCTCTTGTTGTACTGGGCCGCGTGGGCTTGGCAGAAATTATAGAAGTCGTTCATGCGCTCGCGCGATTTGGGCGCGCGGGCCGTGGCCGGTTTTGAACAGCCTTCGAAGTCGCACGGCTTTTCGCCGGGCTTCAGGTGCAGTACGTCTTCTTGCGCCGCTTCCTCTTCGGGCTTGGGCGGCTTCACCCGAATATCGGTGAAACGGGGTTTGTATTCGAATGACGCAGACATCGTTACAAGTGTAAGCCTGAATTGGACTGCTTCAAGGACTTGACCGATGTCCGATGGCCCGGTTGCCCAAATTATACGACAAAAACTGGAAGCCGCGCTTTCTCCGCAACGTTTGGAGATCGAGGATGACAGCTGGCGACACGCTGGCCATCACCATGATGGCGGTATGGATGCCAAGGCTGGCGGGGAAAGCCATTTCAACCTGACCGTTGTCAGCGCGGCCTTCGAGGGGCAGTCGCGCGTGAACCGTCAGCGCATGGTGCAAAAGCTGCTGGCTGAAGAATTAGCTGGCCCAATCCATGCCTTATCCATATCTGCCAGGACGCCTGATGAGGCGGGGGATAGAAAATAACATCGTTTTCCGGCGATTCACTGTGTCTTAGCGACTCGGACGTAACGTCGCCGCCAACGAAATAGCCGTGGGACGCGGGGGCGGCCAATATGGTGGGTGGAAGTAGCATTGGACGTGGCCTTGATGGCGACGTTCCGGGGTCTGCAGCGCAGGCACTAAGCGCGATTCTGGAAACGCAGTATCTGCGCTACCTGATCATTCTTAGCTGGGGTCTGGCGCTTTGTTCGGCCGTGGGGCTGAAGCTGGGCCTGGGCTGGCTGGTGGTGACACTGGCTGCGGGTGCCGTGCGTGGTCTGGCCGAGCGCCGGGCCAGTCGCCGCGAGCAGTCCGACTGGGGGACGGTTTTCCCGTTGGTGGCAACGGCGACAACGGCTGTATGGGCGATTGCGCCCCTGCTGGCCTGGTTCTCGGGCCGTTCCTTTGGACACGAAATGGCGATGGCGCTTCTGGCGTCAGGCTATGTGCTGGTGTTTGCGCAACTGCGTAACTCGCCGCGTCAGGCTGTGCTGATTTCGTCGCCCTATGGCGTGGCAGCCGTGATTATCGCGTCAAGCCTGTGGGGAACCCCCGACTTCTGGTCTTTTCTGACGACGGGACCGTTGATGCTGGGCGGGCTGTTCGTGCTGGTGCTTATGACCATGCTGCGTGAAGAGCGCATTCTGGCTTTTCAGGAGCACCAGACCCACCTGATCAGTGAGCTGGAGGCTGCGCGCGATAAGGCCGATGCCGCCAATACGGCGAAATCCAACTTTCTGGGTGTTATTTCACATGAACTGCGCACCCCCATGAACGGTGTTCTGGGGGCGGCCCAGCTGCTCAGCGCATCGCGGCTGGATGCGCAACAGCGTGAAATGCTGTCGATCATTCGCAATTCCGGTGACAGCCTTCTGTCTCTGCTGAACGACATTCTGGACCTGACCAAGATCGAGGCGGGCAAGATGGCGTTTGAGGTCGTGGATATCGATCTGGATGCCCTGCATCGCCGCCTGCTTTCACCGTTCGAGGCCCAGGCCAAAGCCAAGGGGCTGAAGATCCAGCCGGTCTTTACCGGCGAGGTGCCCAGCATCGTCCGTGGCGATCCGCTGCGGGTGTCGCAGATATTGTCGAACCTCCTGTCGAACGCGGTCAAGTTCACCGACAAGGGCGAAATCCGCTACGGCGTACATGGGCGACGTATCTCGGACAACCGCGTGGCGTTCGAGTTTTCGGTACAGGATACCGGCGGCGGTATTTCCGAAAGTGACCTTTGCCGCTTGTTCCAGCCCTTTACCCAGATCGATAATTCCTCGACCCGAAAATACGGTGGAACGGGGCTGGGCCTTACCATTTCCCGTCGTCTTGCCAACATCATGCATGGCGATATTCATGTAGAGTCTCAACTTGGGGTCGGCTCGACCTTCACCTTCTCGGTCGAGGCCGAAGTTGTGGCGTGGGATGACAGCAAGCTGGAAGAGGCCGATGCCTCGACCCAGGGCGATATCCAGGGGATGAAGGTTCTGGTGGTCGAGGACCACCCTGTAAACCGCATGATCCTGGAGGCCTGGATGGGCAGCAACGGCCATCTGGCGGCTACGGCCGAGCATGGCGGTATGGCTGTGGAACTGGCCGCCAATCAGGCGTTCGATCTGATCGTGATGGACGTGAACATGCCCGTCATGGATGGTCTGGAAGCCACCCGCCAAATCCGTAGCGAGTCTCCCCTGAATGCCGATACGCCCATTATCGTGTTGTCGGCATCCGCGCGGGCGGAGGATCATCAGGCGGGTTTCAGTGCCGGTGCGGACGCCTATCTCAACAAGCCGATCGATTTCCGACAGTTGGCCACATTCATGGTTCAGGCCAGCGAGGGGCGTGAGGCATTGCGGGGGCTGAGCGCCTCCACAGAAGTGGCCCATTTTGCCGCCTAGACGCACATTGGAACATTAAGGCAGATCAGATGCTTCCATTCGGCGGCCAAGGCGTTAGCCTGTAGCCATGCAGATTGGAATTCCCCCCATCGAAACCCTGCCGACCTCTCTGCAAGAGGTTGAGAAGCGCTTGTCCGCCGATGCTGTCGTGATCAGCAAGGCAATGGACATGCTGGGCGTGTTCGCCGTCAACCTGACGATCGCGATCATCATTTTCGCCGTTACCTTGGTCGCGGCGAAATGGGCCAGTTCGGCAGCGCGCAAGATTTTGTCGCGCACGCGCACGGTACGCCGCGACCCGACGGTTCTGTCCTTCCTGGTCCAGATCGTCCGCGTGGTCGTGATCATCGTCGGTATGATCGCGGTGCTGCAGCGATTGGGTGTCCAGACCACATCGATCATAGCGGTACTGGGTGCTGCATCCCTTGCGGTCGGTCTGGCGCTTCAGGGCACGCTATCCAATGTGGCGGCGGGCGTTATGCTGCTGTTGCTGCGTCCGTATCGGGTAGGGGATGTCGTTGAAATCGGGAATGTTACAGGCTCGGTCCTGAAGCTCGATCTGTTCACGACCCAGTTGTCGGCGGCTGGCAGCAACCGTGTGATTGTGCCCAACTCCAAGGTTCTGGGCGACATGATCGTCAACCTCAGCGGCCAATCGACCCGCCGTATCGAGATCAAATATACCGTTGGCTATGGCGATGATCTGAACAAAACCCGTCAGGTCCTCTGCGCGGTTACGGCAGAACACCCCAAGGTGCTGCAGGAGCCGGCCATCTGGTCGGGTGTCACGGCGCTTCTGGACAGCGCTGTGGAGGTGACCGTCCACGCATGGGTCCGTTCGGACGACCACTTCCAGACCCGCGCCGACCTTATCCAGGCGGGCAAGGAAGCGCTGGATGCAGCGGGCATTGAAATCCCGTATCCGCATCAGGTTTCCATCAATCATGGCGAGTTAGCCATGATGCCTGCTTCGGCAGATACTGTTTCTACCCAGAAAGACTGAGTGCCTTGCGCTACGATTTTGCTTCCGACAACACAGCGGGCATGGCCCCGTCAGCGCTGAACGCACTGATCGAGGCCAACTCAGGCTTTGCCGCAGGTTATGGCGCAGACCAGCATACAGCCGCAGCAGCCGACGCCGTCCGGGCGTTGCTGGGTGTCGATGCCGATGTGCGGTTTGTTTTCAGCGGAACGGCGGCCAATTCCATCGCCCTGTCCATGCTAGCCCAACCATTCGAGGCGGTTCTGGCGCACCACACGGCACACGTCTGTACCGACGAGACGGGTGCACCGGGCTTTTTCGGTCATGGTGTGGGACTGATCGGCTTGCCGGGCTATTCCGGCAAGATCGATGTCGAGGGTCTGTGCGCGGCTTTGGATGAGCCCGTCGTGGGCCACCGCCAGCCCGCGGCTGCGATCACGCTGACCCAGGCCACCGAATATGGAACGGTCTATTCCGAAGAAGAGCTTTCACTGCTGATCCGCATGGCCAAGGGCGCAGGCCTTGGTGTTCATGTCGATGGCGCGCGGCTGGCCAATGCTGTAGCTGCTGGGTTCGACCCGAAATCTCTGGGGCGGATGGGTGTGGATATCGTCAGCCTTGGCGGAGCAAAGGCCGGCGCGCACGGCGTCGAGGCGTTGGTCATCATCAACCGCAGCCTTTCGCGCCGTATCGATAATCGTCTGAAGCAGGGCGGTCAGACGGCCTCCAAGGGGCGGCTTCTTGCGGCCCCATTGGGTGGTTTGATCACGAGCGGTGAATGGCTGTCCGGTGCGCGGCACGCCAATGCAATGGCACAGCGTCTTGCCGATGGTATCGAAGGCTCTACGCCCTTTGTGCTGGCACATCCGGTCGAGTCCAACACCGTCTTCGTGCGCATGCCCGACGAGGCCTTGCAGGCTGTGCGTGACAAAGGCTTTGCGGTTTATGCCTTCGATGATGGATCGGTACGCTTTGTCTGCTCATGGGCGACAAAAGCCGAGGCCGTAGATGAACTTATCGGTGTGCTTAGCCATTTGAACTGAGGGCCTGCAGGGCCGGCTTAGTCAAACCAACGAAAGAGACGGCTTGTTATGCGGGGTGAAAGAGGCGGTTCGCGTCGAGGTGATGTGACCACCAAGGCCTTGGCGGCAGGGGCGGGGACCGAAGCGCCGGAAACGCCCGGCACCTTCGCTGCGCTAGCCGATCTGATATGCCTTGTTGGCCGTTCCGGCGCGCCGCAGCTGCCTGCGCGTCTGGTTGGATCTGTCGGCCTGACACTGGCGGGCAAGGCTCTGGGCGTCGGTGCGCCGCTGGTGCTTGGGGCTGCGGTCAACAAGCTGGCCGAAGGGCAGGGTACCGCCACGGCCTTCGGGCTGGGATTTGCGGCCTTTGCGGTCGGCTGGGCGATTATACGTCTGCTGGCAGCGGTTACCCCGCAGCTTTCGGATGTGGTGTTTGCACCGGTGCGTGCTGCGGCCCAGCGCAAGACGGCAGCAGACGCTTTTGCCCATGCGCTGAGCCTTTCAACCGATTTCCACCAGACCAAACGCTCGGGCACGCTGTCGCGTGTGATGGACCGCGGCTCGCGGGCTGTCGATTTCCTGCTGCGTATTCTGATGTTCAACCTCGGCCCGACCTTGTTGGAGCTGGTGCTGGCGGCGGCTGTACTGGGCGGGAAATACGATTGGCGGTTCGCGCTGGTCGCCATCGTGGTGGTGGGGGTCTATGCCACGGTCACCTTCATGATGGCGAACTGGCGACTGGAGCATCGCCGCGTCATGAATGCGGCGGATGCAGAGGCAGCAGGCCTGTCTGTCGATGCCTTGCTCAACTTCGAGACGGTCAAGTCGTTTGGGGCCGAGGGCCGGACGTCGGAAGCTTACGAGCAGTCGCTGACGGCCTATGCCGCTGCCTCGCTCAAGGCCAATTCCTCGCTCGCGGCCCTGAATATGATCCAGGCCGTGATCATGAATGTGGGTCTGGGTGTGCTGGCGGTGATGGCGGGCTTTGAGGCGGCTGCGGGTCGTATGGGGCCGGGTGATGTGACCGCCGCCGTCCTGATCATGACGTCACTGTACCAACCCCTGAATATTCTGGGATTTGCCTACAGGGAAATACGGCAATCTTTCATAGATATGGAAGAAATGCTTAAGGTGATGCGTGAAAAGCCACTGGTGGCGGATGCCCCTGATGCAATCGCCCTTCCGCGACTTGAATCGAACTGCGGTGCCGAGGTTCGTTTCGAGAACGTCAGCTTCCGTCACGATGCCCGCTCGAATGGACTGGACGATGTCAGCTTCATCGTGCCCGCACAAACCACGACCGCGCTGGTCGGGCCGTCGGGGGCTGGCAAATCGACAATCGTGAAGCTGGTGCTGCGTTTGCTGGATGCCCAGTCCGGACAGGTGTCGATCGCAGGGCACGATGTCCGTCAAATCCGCCAGCAATCCCTGCGTCAGGCTGTGGCTCTGGTTCCCCAGGACGTTGCCTTGTTCAACGATACCTTGGCTGCCAACATCGCCTTTGCACGCCCGGAGGCGACGCAGGACGAAATATGGGCCGCTGTTGAGGCGGCGGAACTGGGTGATTTCATCCGCACTCTACCCGATGGTCTGCAAACCCGTGTGGGAGAGCGTGGACTGAAGCTGTCCGGGGGCGAGCGTCAGCGTGTGGGTATTGCGCGGGCCTTGATTGCGGATCCGTGCGTTCTGATCCTGGACGAGGCAACGAGTGCTCTGGACAGCCGTACGGAGTCTGCCATCCAGCAAACCCTGCGTCGGGCCCGAAAGGGGCGGACCACTCTGGTGATCGCGCACCGTCTGTCCACGATCGTCGACGCAGACCAGATACTGGTGCTCAAGGCCGGCAAGATCATCGAACGCGGCAACCACCACCAGCTGGTTGCCCGTCAGGGTGGAGAGTATGCGACCCTGTGGCGCAAACAGACCCGTTCCGGCGATATCGACAGCCAGACATGAAAAAGGGGAGCCTAGCTCCCCAGTTTCGCCTTCAGGACTTCTTGCAGGCTGGCCAAGACCTGCTGGCGAGGTACATCCGCATCGCGCGGAAGATTCAGCAACAGCCGGAAGCTCTGGGCGTGGACGGTGATAATGCGCCAGTCGAACATTTGATCGGTCGGCGATCCGTCCAGAAGATCACACAGATTGGTTGCGGCGCGGCACAGGTCCTCGCGTGCGAAAGGTCCGGCGGCATCGATAATGCCGGCTGAATAGCCATAGGCCTCATTCAGCTTGGAATGGACCTCGTCTACCGTGGCAGGCGGTGTCATGTCGGCCAGGTTCTGGATGGTCTGTTCTACCAGGGCTAGGCTTTGTTCCTCAAGCTCGGCAATGTTCTCGGCGGCCTGTTTCAGGGCAATACGCGTGCTGATGCCACCAGGCTGGTCGATCAGACTGGAAAGGCGCGATCGGCGGCGATTGTGTGTAATGACAGTGGTCATTCCTTACCGGCCTTTCTGCGGATTTCATCTGCGCGTCGTTCAGGACCGGCATAGGGCGAAGTGTTGAAGCGACGATCCGGCCCCAGATAGTCACCGACTTCCAAGAATGGACGGTTATCACGCGAAACCCAAACAATTCGTTCCAACAGGGTCAACGAGCTGAAGGGTTTGGTGATCAGGAAGTTCGCCCCGCAGTCACGGGCCTCGGAAACCTGCGACCGTCGGACGTGTGCGGCGGTCATGATGACGGGCGCAAACGCATTCGGTTCCAGCTTGGAACGGCGAAGCCAGCGCACGAACTCAAACCCCGTCATACCCGGCATGTCGGAATCGACCAAAATCAGATCGACGGGATTTTCTTTCAGTATCGCAATGGCTTCGACCGCCGAATTACAGGCGTGACGTGTTTTCAGCCCGAAACCGTTCAGCGCCCGCATGGTGAGTTCGAGCGCGAACGGGGAATCGTCGATGACCATCGTCACCGCGCCTTCAAAGTTGAAGACGGCGCTCTCGCGTAGGGCTTCCCCCATCCCCGGCGAACGCGATGTCAGAAAGGACACGCTGGCCGTCTCCAAGCCTTGAGTTGATTATTAGCCGATGCGGCCGATGGCGTAGAAGCGTTCCGCACGCTGGGCGCGCAGTTCCTGCTCGGTCAGACCCGAGAGGGACTTCAGTTCTTCTTCGATGGCGTCGCCCACGGCGGTGATGGCGGCATCGGGTGCCGTGTGGGCACCGCCGATCGGCTCCTTGATCACGCGATCAACGATCTTCAGTTCCATCAGGTCTGGGCCGGTGATTCGCATGGCCATTGCCGCATCCTTGGCGCGGCTGCCGTCACGCCACAGGATGCCTGCGGCACCTTCCGGCGAGATGACCGAATAGATGGAGTGTTCCAGCATCATCACGCGGTTGGCCGCGGCGATGGCGATGGCACCGCCCGAACCGCCTTCACCCGTGACGGTGGCGATATAGGGCACGCCCAGCGTCAGGCCGCGCTCGGTCGAGCGGGCGATGGCCTCGGCCTGACCGCGCTCTTCGGCACCGAGGCCCGGATAGGCACCGGCGGTATCGACGAAGCTGAGCACCGGCAGGCCGAACTGTTCTGCCATGTCCATCAGGCGCACCGCCTTGCGATAGCCCTCGGGTCGGGCCATGCCGAAGTTGTGCTTCAGGCGGGTCTGGGTGTCGTGGCCCTTTTCGTGGCCCATGATGACCACGCCCTGACCGCGGAAACGGGCAACGCCGCCCAGCACGGCCTGGTCATCGCCGAATTGGCGGTCGCCGTGCAGTTCCTCGAAGTCGGTGAACAGGCCGTCGATGTAATCGATGAAGTGCGGACGCTGCGGGTGGCGGGCCACCTGCGTACGCATCCACGGATCGAGATTCTGATAGGTTTCGGTGCGGAGTGCCGAAGCCTTGGCTTTGAGAGTTTCGATCTCAGCCTCGAAATCGCCGCTGGACGGAGCGAGCTGCGACAGCTCGGCGATCTTCGCTTCCAGTTCTGCGATGGGTTTTTCGAATTCGAGATAATGCGTGGCCATAAAGCGCCCGTGTAACGACCGCGCCATCTTGGCGCTACGGAAAGGTGGCGGACCCTAAAACCCGACGGGGTTCGGGGCAAGAGACAGCTTCATATCAGTTTTTGCGCGCCAGTGGGTGCGACTTGTGCACCACCTGCGACAGACGGTCGGTGGCGACATGGGTATAGATCTGGGTTGTGGAGATATCGGCATGGCCCAAAAGGGTCTGCACAACACGAAGGTCCGCGCCGCCTTCCAGTAGATGGGTGGCAAAGGCATGCCGCAGGACGTGGGGGCTGATGCGTTCCGGATCGATACCGGCCGACACCGCGGCCTCATCCAGAAGCTGGGCGAAACGGCGCGGGGTAAGGTGGCCGGATTTGCCACTGGACGGAAACAGCCACGCACTGTCGGGCAAACTGTTGCCGGTCTTTTTCCGGGCGGTCTTGCTACGGGGAAGAAGGCGCACGGCCAACCATGCCTTCACCGCCTCGCGCGCGGAGCTGTTCAGCGGCACAAGCCGTTCTTTATCGCCCTTGCCCTTGATGATCAGATAGGCCGGATCACGCTGTACGGCGGCCGCTTTCAGGCCCAGCACCTCCGAGACACGCATTCCCGAGGCATAGGTCAGTTCCACCATTGTCATCAAACGGATCGCGGCGGCGGTATCCTTGGCACTGATGGCTTCGAGCAGGGCCTCTACTTCTTCCCGCGACAGGCTTTTGGGTAAAGGGCGGCCCTGTTTCGGCGCGTCGAGACGGCGCGACGGGTCATCCGTGCGCCAGCCTTCGCCCATTGCAAAGCGATAGAACTGTCGCACCGAGGCCCGCCTGCGTGCAGCGGTAGCTGCCGACAATCCGCGACGCGAGAGATCGGCATACCAGCCCTCGACATCCTCCTGTGCGGCCTTCAGCAATCCTCCGCAGGCGGACAGTCCCGAATCCGCGTCGGCAAGGTCCCGCCCGTAGGCTGCCAGCGTATGCGGCGAGGCATCACGCTCGACGGCCATCATTTCCAAAAAGGCTTCGATTTGTGGGGTCATCGTCGCGGGTGAGGGGTGTGAGGTTCGGTCATCCGTGTATAGAAGAGGGCGTTAAGAACATGAACTGCGCCGCCTCGCCCGATTCTCCGATTTTGCAGATGAACCGCACCATAGCCTTGGTGGGCTTGATGGGTGTCGGCAAATCGACAGTCGGCAGACGTCTCGCCGCACGTTTGAATCTGCCGTTCGCCGACGGGGATCACGAAATCGAATCGGCCGCCGGTATGACGGTCAGCGAAATCTTCTCGACGCGCGGCGAAACCGAATTCCGTGCAGGCGAGGCGCGGGTGATGAAACGCCTGCTGGAAGGTCCGCCGATCATCTTGGCTACGGGCGGCGGTGCGATGATGAATGCCGACACGCGCGAAATGCTGAAAAAGCATGCCGTGACCGTATGGATGCGCGCCGAACTGGATGTGATCGCAGAGCGTGTGGCGCGGCGCGATACCCGGCCCCTGTTGCGCGGACGCGACACGATGCAGGTCCTGAAGGAACTGGCTGAAAAACGTTACCCCATCTATGCCGAGGCTGACCTGACGGTTGATGTGGGCGGCGGCTCGCATGGCGTTGCGGTCGAGGCCATGCTGGCCGCCTTGCGCAAGTACGCTGAGGACAGGGCTTCGATATGATTCACACCATCCGTGTCGAAGGCGGCGATTTCCGCCCCTATGACGTTCTGGTCGGAAGCGGGTTGCTGGCCTCGCTGGGGGAAAGGGCCAAGGCGTTTTCTCCGACACGTGTGGCGGTGATTACAGACAGCAATGTCGCGGCGCTTCACGCCCGGACGGCTCTGGCCTCGTTGAGCGATGCCGGTATCGAAGCCGTAGTGGTTGAGGTCCCCGCAGGCGAGGCGTCCAAATCATTCGCACAGCTGGATTATGTTCTGGATCAGATGATCGCTCAGGGCCTGGACCGACGCAGCATGGTCGTGGCGTTGGGCGGGGGGGTGATCGGTGATCTGGCCGGTCTGGCCGCGGCGCTATTCATGCGAGGCATCGATTTCATCCAGGTGCCGACCACCTTGCTGGCCCAGGTGGACTCGTCCGTAGGCGGCAAAACCGCCATCGACACCCCGCGCGGCAAAAACCTAGTCGGAGCCTTCCATCAGCCGCGGCTGGTCTTGGCCGACATAGAGCTGTTGCAGACCTTGCCCATGCGCCAAATCCGTTCGGGTTGGGCGGAAATCCTCAAACACGGCCTGATCTGTGATCCGGCCTATTTCGAGTGGCTGTCGGGTGAGGGGACCAAGGGCGCTGCGGGCGATGCAGGGGCCCTGACGCAGGCTGTTGTTCGCTCGGTTGAAATCAAAGCCCTGATCGTCGGCGAGGACGAAAAAGAAGCTGGCCGCCGCGCCTTGCTCAATCTGGGGCACACTTTCGGCCATGCCCTGGAAGTTGAAGTAGGCTTTGACGACACCCTGACACACGGCGAGGCCGTGGCTGCGGGCTGTGCTATGGCCATGCGCTATTCGGCGCTGACGGGTCTGTGCAGCAATGATGAAGCGGCCAAAGCCGAGGCAGGCATGCGGGCTGCAGGACTGCCGACGCGCCTTTCCGATATTCCACATGCCTTCGACGCCTCCGTGCTTCTGGAACGCATGCTGGGGGACAAGAAGGCCGAGGGCGGCAAGCTTACCCTGGTTCTCGCACACGGCATCGGGCAGGCTTTCGTAGACAAGAATGCGGACCGAAAACGCGTTCTGGAGTTTTTGAAAGCCGAAGGGGCAGGTTGATGCTTCCCGTATCCGTGCTGGAAAACAGTGTGGTGCGGCTGGAACCGTTCGAAGACTCCATACGCGAGGAAGTCTGTCGGGCGCTGGATCATGACCCCGAGGCCTGGAACGGTATGGTCGGGGCCGCTTACGGGCCGTATTTCGAGGCGTGGTGGTCCGTAGCGATGACTGCGAAAAGTTCGGGCTCGCGAATTCCCTATGCGGTGCGTCGCCAAACAGACGGGATGATCGTCGGTACCACCAGCCTGTATGAAATCAGGCCGGAACACCTTCGCTGCGAGATCGGCTCAACCTTCTACATGCCCGAGGCGCGGGGCGGTGCGATCAATCCGGCCTCCAAGCTGCTGCTGCTCCAGCACGCGTTCGATAATGGCATGGAGCGCGTAGAGATCATCACCGATGCGCAAAATGAGGCCAGCCAAGCGGCTATCCGCAAACTGGGTGCCACTTACGAAGGCACCTTGCGCAAGCACAAGCGCACCTGGACGGGACGTATGAGGGATACGGTCCAGTTTGCCATCCTCAGAGATGACGAATGGCCTCATGTTCGTCAGCGTCTGAAGGATCGGTTGGCTGGGCTCAGGGGTGTGCCAGAGGCTTGACCTCTGTGACACGGCATGAAGTGTCCGAGACACGCGGCGCGCGCCATACGGCAGCATTGCCATTGCCATGCAGCTCTGTCTCGGTGGCCCTGAACAGATAGCCGGTCGAGCTCGCTTCGCGCATCAGGTCAAACGCCAGACCATCGGAACGGCGTACCGTTGCCATCTGGCGGGGATGGTCGAAGGTGACGACCAGGCTCTGTCCGTTTTGGCAGGCCATAGTCCATTCACTGGCCTGTTCGGGACGAATATCGGCTGGCACATCGGGGCGTTCATATGTGCTGGCGGATTCGCGGTGGGGCTCCGAACCGTGACATGCGGCCAGTCCCAAGCCCAGAATGATAACGTAAGTGATCTTCACAAACGGCCCTTACATGCACGGAAAGCGGACCTTCCGAGCAAAGGCACGCAATTACAGCTGCGTTAACACCGTGTTATCCATGAGGTTCCGTCAAGAGCAAACAACCGGATCAGGATCTGGATTTGCGTCGCTCACGGAAGAATGAACGCAGCAGACCGGATGCCGTTTCGGCCTGTACGCCACTTGCCGTTGCAGGCCGCCAGTGACAGGTGGGCTGATCGAAGAATTTCGGGCCGTGATTGACCGCGCCGCCCTTGGGATCATCGGCCCCCCAGACCACGCGCCCGATGCGGGCATGGCTGATCGCGCCCGCGCACATGGCGCAAGGTTCCAGCGTTACATATAAAGTGAGGTCCGTTAGTCGATAATTCTCGACCGTGGCCGCAGCGTCGCGCAGAGCCACGATTTCAGCGTGAGCTGTCGGATCATGGCTTGTGATTGGGCAATTTTGCCCTTTACCTATCACTTCGCCGGTTTTTTCGTTCACTATCACTGCGCCGACAGGCACCTCGCCAGCTTCAGCTGCCGCTTGCGCCAAATCCAGCGCCATGCTCATGAACCGCTCATCATGGATCGCCATCCCCGAGACAACGACAAGAAGCCCCGCGCGCGTCAAGGTGACGCCCCGCGTGGTCCCCGTAAATTCGCCGATAAGGGCCCGAAATTCGGCTCCGGTGACAAGAAAGACCGCAAGTTCGACGACCGCGGCCCCCGTTCGCGCGATGAGAATCGCCCTGAACGCGGTGACCGCTTCGAGAATCGCGGCCCGAGAACAGGCAAGCCGGCTGGGAAGCCCGCGACCCCGGAACGTACCGAACGCATCGCCAAGGCTTTGGCGCGCGCCGGTATCGCTTCGCGTCGTGAGGTGGAACGTCTGATTGGCCTGGGCAAGGTCGCCGTGAACGGTCGCATCCTCGACACGCCAGCTGTGCTGGTGAAGCGGGATGATGTCATCACCGTCGACGGCAAGCCCGTCGGTGCCGCAGAGGCTACCCGCGTCTGGCGCTATCACAAGCCCGCTGGCCTGATCACCAGCCACAACGATCCGGCCGGTCGCCCGACCGTCTGGGACGCGCTTCCGGCCGATCTGCCGCGCGTGATCTCCGTTGGCCGCCTCGACTTGGCGACCGAAGGTCTGCTGCTGCTGACCAATGACGGTGAGCTGAGCCGCGCTCTGGAACTGCCGGAAACCTCGCTGGTCCGTCAGTACCGCGCCCGCGCCCGTGGCCGCATCACTCAGGAACGTCTGGACAAGCTGAAGGACGGCTGTGAAGTGGACGGCGTCCGCTATGGCCCGATCGAAGCCACCATCGACAAGGTCAAGGAAAAGGTCGACGGCGAGGAAAAGGGTCCGGCCAACCTCTGGATCAGCGTCTCCATCACCGAAGGCAAGAACCGCGAGGTTCGTAAGGTGCTGGAGAGCGTCGGCCTTCAGGTGAACCGCCTGATCCGTCTGGCCTATGGTCCGTTCAACCTCGGCACCCTGCCGGTCAACACGGTCGAGGAAGTCGGCCCGCGTGTGATCCGCGAACTGCTGAGCGAATATATCCGCCCCGAGAACCTGCCGACCGGTAACTCGGTCGCCACGCCTGCGCCGATTCCGGGTCGTCGTCCGGCTGGTGCCATCATCAAGGGCCGTTCGGGCTCGGCCATGTCCGATCCGTCGCGTAAGCCCAGCCGCGTCCGCGCTGCTGCCAAGGCTGCCGAGGAAGGTGTGCCGGAGAAGCCCGCCAAGCCCGTGAAGAAGGAAGGCTGGGCCAAGGCCACGCCGAAGTTCGAGCACAAGAAGACCTTCAAGCCGCGCGCCCGTCCGGAACGTGCCGAGGGTGAGGGCTTCGGCGGCGATCGTCCGCGCAAGCCGTTCAACCGCGAACCGCGTGCCGACCAGTTCATCGACGACCGCCGCAAGCCGCAGGGCCGTGACGGCGAGCGTCGTGGCGGTTCGGGTGGCAAGTCTTTTGGCGGCAAACCCGCTGGGCGTCCGT
>NZ_DJFS01000033.1 GCF_002432125.1 Brevundimonas sp. UBA5866 | reverse complement strand
CTCCGCCGCCGCCGCCGCCGCCGCCGCCGACCGATACCCCGCCGCCGCCTAAGCTTCAGGTGCGCGAACCGGTGGTTACGGACATCGCGCCGCCGGTGACTGTCGACGTCGAGCCGACCAAGAAGGAAGACCGTCGTGAATACGAAGGTCCTCCGGTTGTGGTCCAAGGCCCGCCGCCGCCTCCGGCTCCGCCGGCACCGCCGCCTCCGCCGAAAGCTTCGGTGATCACGAACCCGCAATGGTCGCGCGCTCCGCGTCCGACCGAGCGTGACTTCCCGCAGCGTGCCCTCGACCGTGGTGTCGGTGGTTATGCCGTGGTGGAGTGCACCGTGACCCCGAGCGGCCGTCCGGAAGGCTGCCGTACGATTGAAGAAAGCCCGTCCGGCATGGGCTTTGGTCAAGCTGCACAACGTATCGTGCAACGTGGCCAGCTTTCGCCGCGTACCGTTGACGGTGCTGCGACGAACGCCAAGTTCACCGTACGCGTGCCGTTCAACCTGGGCGACTAAGTCCAGCGTAGAACGTCTGCAAAAAGACAGAGCGCTCCGGCTTCGGCCGGGGCGCTTTTTCTTTGTGCGGTAACGAACGTTCGGAGCCGGATTGCCATTATGCGCGTTGCGGCACTAAGGCAGATTTTTATCGGCTGTACGCCGTCGATTCTTGGGAAATGGATATCATGCGCATCAGAACCACCTTCGCCCGTACCGGCCTCATCGCGGCTTTGCTGGGCACCGGTTTGGTCGCGGGGTGTGCTTACAATGATACCTTGGGGCGCAACCAGGTGGTCATCGTTGATGACCGTGCTTTGGAGCAGGCCTCGGTGGCCGCCTGGGAACAGATACTGCGCACACAGAAACAGTCGAACGACCGTGCGATGAACGATCGCGTGCGTCAGGTCGGCAACCGTATCGTTCAGGCGGCGGGGCTACAAAACCGCCAATGGACCTATGCCGTGTTCGAAGACCAGGTGCCGAACGCATTCGTCCTGCCTTCGGGCCACATGGGCGTAACGACCGGTTTGCTTCGTATGACGCGCAATGACGACCAGCTGGCAACGGTCATCGGTCATGAGGTGGCTCATGTGGTGGGCCGCCACGCTGCCGAGCGCACCAGCACCAGCAGCCTGACGCAATTGGCCTTGGGCGCGGTGCAACGCGGGGCAGGGGACTATGGCCAGGCGGTCGGTGCGTTCGGCGGACTGGGGGCGCAATTGGGCTTCCTACTGCCGTTCTCGCGCAGGCATGAGCTGGAAGCAGACCGTCTGGGCATCGACTATATGACCCGCGCCGGGTACCGCGCACGCGAATCCATTACGCTGTGGCAAGCGATGGCCGCAGCCCAGAATCGCGCGGGCACGCCGGAGTTCGCATCCACACACCCGTCGGACCAGACCCGTATTGCAGCGCTTGAGGCCTATATCGCCCAGCGGGGCTACTGATTTTCCGGAGAACGGAAAAATACATCGTATTTCGTGAAAAGTGCTCTTGAATCAAACGCTGAGGCTAGGTAGAGAGAGCGCCTCGCAGCGATGTGCAGCCTTAGCTCAGCTGGTTAGAGCGCCGGTTTGTGGAGCCGGAGGTCCTCAGTTCGATCCTGAGAGGCTGTACCATTCCACCGCTCTAGGGCGGTGACGCGAATAAAGGGGCCGGACGGGCAATGCCATGTCCGGCCCTTTTGCGTTTATCATCTATGATCAACGGTTTGCGGCGGTTTCCGCTGGGGCAGCAGACGCGCCAATGCCGCGCGCACGGGTGACGCAACTGCGGCTTCGATCGATATTTCCGGTGCCGCTACCACTGGTTTTGGCGCGGGTCTGCGCAAATCGGCAATAGGTCTGTCGATCTGTGCCAAGGCCGCTTTCGCCGCCATCTCACCCGCTGCGACAGTGGGCTCGAACGCCTTCCACTCGCGTATATCGATCCCTTCGGGGCGGGGCATGATCAGGACATCGGTTTCCGCGCGGGCTTCGGCCAGTTCGGCGCTGGTGCTCAGGGTCGCGGCGCGCATGAGTACGGAGACGATGGGCGGGCCCTGTTTCCAAGCGCCCGACATGATCCAGCGCCACCATGATGGCGGGTTCTCCAGCTGCTCGGCATTGACCCCGCGCGTCTGCGATACATCGCTGCCGATCATGGGGCCGCGGTTAAAGCGGCGCATGACATCGCTGGGGAAGTTGCGCAGTACGGCACCGTCTACAAGCACCTGACCATTGCGGACAAACGGCGGAATCAGGCCGGGGATGGCCACAGAGGCCCGCAAGGCCTCGCGCAGCAAGCCCTCGCGGTGAACCTCGATCCTGCCGGTCGTCAGATTGGCCGAGACGGCAAAGAAGGGCAGGGGCATGTCCTCGATCGCCAGATCCCCATAGGCCTCCTGCAGCAGGTTCTGGAGCTTGTTCGCCCGCGTCAGCGCGACAAGGGGCAGGGCGATGTCGGACAGGGGGTCCTTGCGCACAAAGACGTCATGGATGCGGGCCTCCAGTTCCTCCTGCGTCCAGCCCAATGCAGGGCCAGCGGCAATGATGCCGCCCATAGAGGAGCCGCCGAGGAAATCGACGGGGATCTTCGCGTCATTCAAGGCTCTGAGCACACCGATGTGGGCATAGGCCCGCGCCCCGCCACCGGAAAGAACCAGACCGACAGAGGCCCCCGTGATGACCCGCGCCATACGGTGTGCGTCATGGGCCGAGCCGTCCTGACAGTGGAACCAGCGACCGGGGCTCATGGCATCCAGCCACGGCTTGCAGGGGTGGCGTTGGCCGACAGGTGTCTTCGACAACAGGATCAGATCGGTAAGCTGCTGGACCAGCTCTGAATCGCCGTTTCGCTTGGTCGCCTTGGCGGGCGGGGCATTTTCCGGGTCACCGACAATGAAAAGACGGTCCACCTGACGGGCGCACAGATTGGCCCATGCCGGCTCGTCTGCTTCTGCGACATAGAGGACAAAGTCATGGGCGTCTTCGATGCGGGCGAACCAGTCCGCGGCCAGTGTCGTGGCGTCGCGGTCGATAATGCGGACGCGATAGCCCTCTGCTTCGATGGCTGCATGGATGGCCTCTACGAACGGGCGGATAGGCTGGGCGCGTGCGGCGACGAAGCCGTGCGCGGTGGGGAAATCGTTGGAGCCCTTCTGTCGGTTTCGCCGGATCATCACCCGGGCAACCTCGGCCATCAGGTCCGGATGGCTGCGGCTCAGCTCATAGAAGGCCTCGCGGGGCAGGGCGATGACTTCGCTGTCACGGAGGGCCACCACATTGGCTGTATGGGCGGTATCGGCCAGCATGGCCATTTCGCCCACGGGCGTGCCGGGATGGACAATGCCGATGAACTCTGACGGCTGGCCCTCGCGGGGGATGAACACACCCAGACGCCCCGATTGCAGGACATAGAAAGTGTCTGCCGGATCACCTGCCGAGAACAGACGGTCGCCCTCGGTAAGCGCGAACCAGCTGGCACGCGGGTCCGGCTTCTCCGTAAGGATGCGGGCAAGGGCGCTGTCCAGACTGTCGCGGGTAGGGTGGGCCATCGGCGGATGTGGCAATCTTCTATGGAGTGGGTTGAACAATACCGCTGTTCGGCTGCAACTCTATAGTCAGGGTAAAGGTTAAAACCTCATGCCCCTGTTGTTGCATGGCGAATCCGTTCGCACCCGAGGCTGCGATAAGGTTTAACCACGCCATAGACCCCCATAACGGAACTGATTCATGACCAATCCGAACGACCCGAAGAATGGCCAGCCGTCGGAAGAGGATCTGAACGCGCTGGATATCACCGATGCCGAGGCGGCCGTGATCAACAGCATTGTTCATCCCCTGGTGGCGGATGCCGCGCCGGACGCCAATAGCGATTTGGTCCAGATCGACAGCCTGCCGTCGGGTGTGGTGTTTGTGACGATCAACCGTCCGCAAAAGAAAAACGCTTTCAACGCCGAGGTGATTGCCGCCCTGCACGAAGCTTTCGAGACCCTGCACGGGGCCGACCACGTGCGCGCAGTCATCGTTCGCGGGGCGGGCGGTACCTTCTGTGCGGGGGCGGACCTGAACTGGATGCGCGACGCCGCCGACTGGTCCGAAAGCGAGAACCGCGATGACGCTATGGGCCTGGCGCGGATGCTCAAGGCGCTGCACGATGTTCCGGCCCTGACGGTTGCGCTGGTCGAAGGGGCGGCTATGGGCGGCGGTGCGGGCATTGTTGCCGCCTGTGACATGGCTGTGGCCGTCGAGGGCGCGCGTTTTGCCTTCTCCGAAGTGAAGCTGGGCCTCATCCCCGCGACCATCGCCCCCTATGTGATCGAGGCTATCGGTGCCCGCCGCGCGCGTCAGCTGTTCCTGACCGCCAATGTCTTCGACACAGATTATGCGGCCCATGCTGGCCTTATCGACCTTATTATCGGTCAGGAGCAGGTGGACGAGTTCATCTCCATGCTCACCGACGGTCTGACGGCCAATGCGCCGGGCGCGATGGGGGACGCAAAACGTCTGGTCCACGATGTCGCCGGTCGCGAGATCGACGCCCGCCTGCTGGACGATACGGCCAAGCGCATCGCCCGCGCACGGGTATCGGCCGAAGGTCAGGAAGGTGTTCGGGCCTTCCTCGACAAGCGTGCGCCGAAATGGGCCGAATAGGCTGAAATGGAAAAAGGGGGCCGGTTGGCCCCCTTTTTTTATCAGCCGACCCCGAGGATCCAGCCTTCTTCGTTTTCGACCTTGTCGATCACCTCGGCAGAGGTGCCGGAAGGCGGTGCAAAGGCTTTTTGCAGCCTGCCCTCGTCGTCCATCGTGGCAATGGCCTCGGCGGCGGCGCGCACTTCTGACTGGGTCTTGTATTCCTTGATACCCTCGGCGTTGATCTGGCGCGTGGCTTTGAACAGCGCGGGCCAGACCTCTACGATAAGGGTCGAGATACCCGACAGGTCATCCTCGCCCAGCTCGCGCCAGCCGGTACCGAACGGCCAGAGGGCCGCAGAGGTGTCCAGCTTGGCCAACAGGCGGCGCAGCATGGGAACGCCGACCAGCGTCAGACCGCCAATCGCACCGGCACCATGCATCTGCCATACGCTGTGCGCCGGCAGCTTCATCTGGCGTGCAGCCTGTTCGGTGGCGCGGAACTCGGGGATGTTGTCGCCAGAGCCTTCAGGCGGCTTGGTGGTCGTCAGCCAGCGCTGGGCCTGACTGGCGGGGGCCCCCCAGAACGGCCAAGGCTGGTCCGTCATCAGGCGGTTCATCTTGGCCGCGACCTGATAGCGGTTATTGGTGTTGTCGGCCTTGTCTACGACGTTGGACGTCAGGAATTTGCCCATAGCGTCCCACGGGCGACCTTCCAGCTTCAGCAGGGCCGATGTGCCCGCCGGGAAGCCGAAATCAAAGTCCAGGCCCAGCAGTACGCGGTCACCGCGCTTGCGGTGCTCGGCCAGCAGGTTTTCCAGCATGGCCTCGCCCTCGGCGCGCGTGGCGACATTGTGGGTCTCGGTATAGAGGCGGAAACGCACGTCACGCTTGGCCACGCCGATCCACAGGGTCTGCTCACCCAGCTTCTTGCCTTCGGCAGCGGTCCATTTGGCGATGATATAGGCGTCGAACAATCGGGCCACTTGGGGCTCCAGTTAAAACTGAGGTTGAAGATTTGGGTTATTTCTAGCGGTCCGTGCGCAGCACGTGAAGGGTGGTTAGGCCTTGGTGACCGCTTCGATATGGGCCAGCCATCGGCGCGCCAGACGAAGGCCCTCATTGGCCGAGCCGGTCAGGCGTGGGCCTGAGGCCGTCTGTCCGGCAACGGGGTTCAGGGATTGCGGCGTATGCCAGTATGCACGCCACAGGCTGATTTCGAACTCCGGGCACTGGGGATCGCGGAACATCAGGCGCAGGATCACGCTTTCGGCATCCTCGACCAGAACGTCCAGATCGTTGCGGCCCAGATGGCGGCGGACGCGGGCTACCACGTGGCGGTCCACAATGATTTCCGCGCCTTCGATCTCGTCATATTCGAACACCAGACCGATAGCGCCCTTGTTCCAGAGTACGGCCAGTTGTTCGTTGGTCAGGTCCAGTCCTGCGGCCTTGCCCTCTGCGGGCGCAATAGCTTGCATGTCCGGCGTACCGGACAGGGCATTACGCATCGCCCGGCGCAGACGCCGCTCGGACTCCATCCACCATGACAGGAAGAAGAAGGTGGTGGTGGCAGTGGCGGCGATCAGGGCGACCAACAATATGGCCCTGAACGTCTCCCCCATGATCACCCCTCCAGATCAAGATCCACGACCACAGGAACGTGGTCACTTGGTTTTTCCATATCGCGGGCGTCGCGGTGGGTTTCAATCCCCCTGAATCGGTCCGCTGCCTGCGGCGAGAGTAGGGCGTAGTCGATGCGAATACCATTGTTCCGCTGCCACGCTCCGGCCTGATAATCCCAGAAGGTGTAGGTGCCCTTGGGTTCCTTGCCCAGTTCGTGGGCATCGGACAGGCCCAGCCACTTCATGCCTTTGAGCGCAGCCCGCGTCTCGGGCTGGAACAGGGCGTCGTTGACCCATTCCTCGGGCTTGGCGGCATCTTCGGGCGTGAGGATGCAGTTGTAGTCGCCGCACAGGGCCAGCGGCTCTTCGAACGTCAACAGTTCCTTTGCCCGGTCGTGCAGGCGCTGGAACCAGTTCAGCTTGTAGGGAAACTTTTCGGTGTCGATCGGATTGCCGTTCGGCAGATAGATCGAGGCCACGCGCACAGGTTGCGGGCTTTCGATCAGGGCCTCGATATAGCGGGCCTGTTCGTCGCTCTCGTCACCCGGCAGGCCGCGTACGACGTCCGAGACCGGATATTTCGACAGCAGGGCCACGCCATTATAGGTTTTCTGGCCGTGGGTTTCGACGTTGTAGCCAAGGCTTTCAAAGGCTTCGCGCGGGAACTTCTCGTCCACGCACTTGATCTCCTGAAAACAGGCGACGTCGGGCCGGGCGGCTTCGAGCCACGCCAGCACGGTAGGCAGGCGGGCGTTGACCGAGTTCACGTTCCAGGTGGCAATACGCATGGGTCTTGATTAGGCCGCCGTGGCGGTATCCGGAAGAGGCAAAAAGAAAAACGCCGCCGGGGAAGGTCCCCGACGGCGCATTATCGTCGAAATGACCGCTGGGATCAGTTTTCGGAACCGTTGGTGCCTTGCGGAGCACCTTCGGTCAGCTTGCAGCCGCCGCCGATCTGGGCTGCTTCTGCGCACGGATAGACCTGCTGCACGGCTTTTTCGTTGTTCAGACGGGCAATGAGGCCATCGCTGCCATTGCACTTGGCTTCGATGAAGGAGCCGTTGGCGTTCGAGCCCATGTAGCGGACATCGGACACGTCACACGCAGCCGCGTCGGAACCGCTGAACCAGGTCTTCACGCTGGCGATCTGCTCAGGCTTGGTGGTGTAGTTGCAGGTGATGTTGGCCGAGGCGAGGGTGAGGCAGGAATCGACTTCCCAGCCGCCGCCGTCCTTGCGGTTGATGCGATAGCCATCGACACCGTCACAGCCGACTTCATAAACGTAGTTGCTGCCTTTGCGGCCGATCAGCCCGTATTCGTTTACGGCGCAGGGTACGCCTGCCTCGGTGGCCATTCGGGCGATCACCTGATCATAGTTGGCATTGGCGGGCAGGGTGCATTTCGGGCCAAGAACAGCTTCGGGATTGGCTGCTTTCTGGCGGGCCTGGGTGGTGTCGTTTTCGTAGCAGTCAACGATGGTGGCCGGGGTGGTGGTCACCAGCATGTAGCCAAAGTCGTTGGCGCAGGCGACCTCGAAGAATTTCTGCTGTTCCGGCGTCACGCCCAGCAGCTTGGCCTCGGTCGGCTGGCAGCGGACGTTGTTGGCCGTCAGGATTTGCTGGGCTTCGGCCAAGACCTCTTCAGGAGACGGCGCGGCAGGAGCCTGTCCGCGGGCGGGCTGCTGGCGGCCACGGTTCAGTCGGCTGTTGTTGCCGCGTTCCGTATTTGCGCTCTCGCGGCCCGCGTTTTCCCGGTCCTGCATCGCTGCGGCTGCGGAAGCCGAGGCAGAGTTGACGGTCAGAAGTGCAAGGCTGGTAGCGATACAAATAGCTTGCAGTCGGGAACGGTTGGTCACGGGGCATCTCCTGGCCACGAAGGTTTACGCAGCCTTGGCCGTAGTCCGAAGCACGGTCAAGGCAGGATCAATCTGTACTCTGGACCAAAGGGCCAAAATCTGACAAGTCGATAAGAGAGTTTCGATTGGAGACGTACTTGGCCGACGGCACCACAACGGATCTGGCCCGCGTAGAGCGGGGGCTGACCTATCCGCAGGCCGCGCTTCCCCGCACCGGTGAGGCGATCGAGGTGGCGCAGGGTGTGTTCTGGCTGCGTTTCGGCCTGCCGATGGCGCTGGACCATATAAATATCTATGCGATTGCGGACGGTGATCGCTGGGTCGTGGTCGATGCCGGTCTTTATACCCCAGAGACTTGCGCCGGTTGGGAAGAGGCTCTGGGCGGTGCGCTCGGAAATCTGCCGGTTGGTCGCGTGGTGGTCACCCATATGCACCCTGACCATCTGGGGGCAGCGGGGTGGCTGTGCCGACGCTATGACGCCCCCTTGCTGATGTCGCGTCTGGAATATCTCAGTGCCCATTTCTATGTCGCAGAGGATGCGGCACCGGCCTCTGGCACAGCCGAGGCTTTTTTCCGTTCCGCGGGATGGACCGGCGAGGACATCGAGCGATGGAAAGCCCGTCGCGGGCGCTTTTCGCGCATCATGTCCCCCGTTCCCCAGCAATATGTGCGGCTCAAGGATGCGGACGAGCTGACCATTGGCGGGCGCGTCTGGACGGTTGTCGTCGGCGAGGGGCACAGCCCCGAACACGTCTGTCTGTGGCGAAAGGACGATGACACCTTCATCGCGGGCGATCAGATACTTCCGAAGATATCATCCAATATCGGGGTCTGGGATGGCGAGCCGCTGGCCAATCCCCTGGATGACTGGCTTCATTCGCTGGAATCCCTGAAGGCGCGGCTGCCGGAAAACCTTCTGGTCCTGCCTTCGCACGGTGAGCCGTTTTATGGTGTCACCGCGCGGCTGGAGGCGCTTATCCGCGGCCATCATGTGGGGCTAAAGCGGCTGGAACGTTCGCTGAAGCAACCGTGCCGTGCCGTGGATGTGTTCGGTGCGCTGTTTGCGCGCAGTGTCGGCCCCGAAGTTTTGGGCATGGCCACAGCAGAATCGCTGGCACATTTAAACTATCTAGAAGCACAGGGCCGGGCTGTTCGGCGGCGTGATGCCGACGGTGTGGACTGGTGGACCATTGTGGAGGACATCCGGTGACGGAGCATATCAAGACCCGTATCGAGGACGGCGTGATGTACGTCGCCATGAACCGTGCGGACAAGAAGAACGCCATTACCCAGGCCATGTATCTGGCCATGACCGAGGCATTCAACCGCGCGCGTACAGATGACGCCGTGCGCGCCGTGATGATCTCGGGCGAGGGCGATGATTTCTCGTCCGGCAACGACATCGCCGACTTCATGAAGCTGGGTCAGTCCGGTGGCGATCTGGTGGACAGCGATGTTTTCAAATTCCTGAAATCGCTGGCCGATCTGGACAAGCCACTGGTCGCGGCTGTGCGCGGCCGTGCGGTGGGCGTGGGCCTGACCATGCTTCTGCATTGCGACTTTGTCGTTGTGGCCAAGGACGCCAAGCTGTCCACGCCGTTCGTGAACCTGGCGCTGGTGCCCGAAGCGGCTTCGACCCTTTTGCTGCCACGCATGATCGGTCATCCGCGCGCGTTCGAAATGTTTGCTCTGGGTGAACCGATCGATGGCGGTCAGGCCTATGAGTGGGGGCTGGCCAACCGTGCGGTGCCCTGCAATGTCGTCGAGGCCGTAGCCATCGATATCGCCCAGCGTCTGTCCAAACGTGCTCCAAATGCCCTGCGCCAGACCAAGGCCCTGATGCGCGATGCTTCGGCCATGTGGGAGTTGATGCAGCGTGAAGGCTCGATCTTCAGTGCCCAGATGCAAAGCCCCGAGGCGATGGAAGCCTTCATGGCCTTCATGCAGAAACGGCAGCCGAATTTCGGCTAGGGGCGAATACCCACAGTTAGCTTGGCTGTAATCGCCAAATGGCGGGTTTGCGATCAATTGATGATTGATTCGTCGTGAGCTTAGCCCTAGTGCGCCGCCATGAACATAGTGCACGCGTCCCCGTCCGATTTTGATCCCGCCCGCGAGGTGGTGATCAACCGCGAGCAACGCGAGGATGCTGGCGACGTGGATGCGCTGGTCATGGCGGCCTTCGGGCCGGGCCGTTTTGCCAAGACGGCCGAGCGCCTGCGTGAAAAATCGGCCCTGATCGCAGGCTTCACGATCCGCGACGAACATCAGGCCCTGATTGGATCGGTTCGATTGTGGGCGGTCCGGTCCGGTGAGGCGAAGGCTGCGTTTCTGGGGCCGATCGCGGTTGCCAAGACCATCCGTAGCACTGGATTGGGCGGCCAGTTGGTCGCCCGCTGTATCGAGGAAGCGCGCCGGATGGAACTGGACGGCATCCTTCTGATTGGCGACCCTCCCTATTTCGAGCGTTTCGGGTTCCAGCCTGCGCCCAAGGCCGTGTTTGGCGGTCCGGTCAATCCGGCGCGGGTCATGTGGCTGCCTTTGAACGGTGTGTCGCCTGACGGTGCTGTGCTGCCTGTCAGCTGACTCTGGAATTCACGGCTTCAAATAGTGGCCATTGCCGCCCATATTCGGGGCATGCAAACGCCGCCCGACAAACCGGACCACAAGAACTCTCCGCTTCAAGCCGTCGCCGAGGCGGCAAGGCAGGCACCGGGCAGGGGATTGCCTCCGGTCCATCTGTGGCATCCCGACCATTGCGGGGACATCGACATTGTCATCCGTGCGGACGGCGTGTGGATGCACGAGGGATCGCCGATCGGGCGACCGGAAATGGTGAGGCTGTTCAGCACGATCCTTAGAAAGGATCCGGATGGCTATCATCTGGTCACGCCGGTCGAGAAACTGGCGATCACGGTTGAAGACCTGCCATTCCGTGCCATCAGCGTTCGCGAGGAAGCCGGCGAACTGGTTTTTGTGACGGATCAGGGCGATGAGGCGGTTGCCGGTGGTGAGCACGCCATCGTGGTCGAAACCGACGCCGAGACAGGCGAGCCCGCGCCGCGGGTTCATGTCCGCGGGGATCTGTGGGCGCGTATTGTGCGGCCGGTCTTCTATGAACTGGTTGAACGCGCGCAGGAAATAGACGGGACACTGGCTGTCCGGTCGGGTGAGAGCGTGTTTGCTCTGGGGCCTAAGGGATCGGGCCTGTGACGGAGCATCGCTCCGAGTGTCTGCGTACGCGATTGATGTCGCGGCTGCAGGCCCCTTCGGATTGGTGGCTGGATGAGACGCCGCCGTATTCGGACTTCGACCTCAACGATGCGATGGAACGCCCTGAGCGCACACTGCGCCCGGCTGCGGTGCTGATTGCGGTCATGGATCGTGCGGATGGACCGACAGTGCTGATGACGCGCCGTTCGGATTCCCTGGCCAGCCATACTGGGCAGATCGCTTTTCCGGGTGGGCGGCTGGACCCCGGAGAAACGGCTGTTGAAGCGGCCCTGCGCGAAGCCTGGGAAGAGGTCGGACTTGATCCGCAGCTGGTGGAAATTCTGGGCGTCGGTGATGGCTATGAGACGGGCACGGGCTTTGCCGTGACCCCTGTGGTCGGTTGGCTGAAGGGCGAGCCGGTCCTGAAACCGTCCCCAGCCGAGGTGGCCGAAGTGTTCGAGGCTCCGTGGTCCTTCCTTATGGATCCGGCCAATCACCGTCGGGAATATTATGAACCTGAGGGGCAGCCGCGACGCTGGTTCTGGGCCATGCCTTATCGCGAGCACTATATCTGGGGCGTGACCGCGGGCATTCTGCGTCGCCTGTGCGACCGGCTGTATGAGGGCAAGGTGGCGTGAGTACACCTGATCTCGGCCAGCAGACATGGTTGTCATCCGACAGCTCCAAGGCGGTGATCGCTGCACTGGAAGCCTTCGGAGGGACGGATTGCGCCCGCTTTGTCGGCGGATGTGTGCGCAATGCGATACTGGGTGCCAAGGTCGATGACATCGACATCGCCACCTGCCTGACGCCGGATCAGGTTCTGGCCGCCTTGAAAAAAGCCGGTATCCGCGCGGTTCCGACCGGCATCGAGCACGGGACGGTGACAGCCATAGTGCGCGGCCGGCCGTTCGAGATCACCACCCTAAGACGGGACGTCGAAACCGACGGACGCAGGGCGGTGGTGGCCTTTACAACCGACTGGGCAGAAGATGCGGCGCGGCGCGATTTTTGCCTGAATGCCCTTTATGCATCCGCTGATGGTGCCATCCACGATCCTACCGGACGGGGGTTGGCCGATGCATTGGCGCGTCGCGTCGTCTTTGTCGGGGAGGCGCGGCAGCGTATCCGCGAAGACTATCTGCGTATCCTGCGTTTCTATCGTTTCTGGGCCTGGTACGGCAAAGGTCCGGTTGATCCGGAAGGGCACGCCGCCTGCTCGGCACTGGCGGACGGTGTGGCGTCCCTGTCGGCAGAGCGGGTTTCGAAAGAGCTGCTGAAACTTCTGGGCGCGGCCAATCCTGTTCCCGCCATAGAGGCGATGACCGAAGCGGGCGTTCTGCAGGTTATCCTGCCGCAACTGTCATCGGACGGATTTGAGGCGGTCGCACAGCTGACCGACGATCCCCTGCTCAGGCTGGCGGCGCTGTTGCCGCGTGAGCCCGAGCAGGTTGTGGCCGAAGCCAAGCGGCTGCGTCTGTCGAACGCGCAGCGTGATCGGTGGCTGGCTGCGATCAAACCTCTGCCCGATGTTTTGACGGAACAGACAATGCGGGCGGTCGTCTGGACAGACGGGGTGCAGGCTTTCTGTGACCGTTCGATCCTGCGCCAGGCGGTCGAGCCCGAAGCGGCACCCTATGCAGGGTTGCGGCAGATGGCGATGGCGTGGGAGCCACCGCCTATGCCTGTCAGCGGGCGCGATCTTTCACGCTCGGGGATCAAGGCAGGCCCGCTGACCGGGATCATACTCAAAAGGTTTCAGGAGGAATGGATCGCTGCCGACTTCCCGTCAGAGGGGCACGCGGAACGATTGGCGGCCATCATCCATCGGTTGCGGCCCTCCGATAGCGCGTAATGACGGGGCGGTGGTCCGAACCGTTTTTGCGGCCCAGCTTGCGCTCTGTCAGGACAAGGTCGGTCGAGTGCCAGACCTGATCAATGGTGATGCCCAGCGGTGACGGGTATTTCGAAGGCCATGTGCCGGGAAAACCGGGGGCGGGCGCCAGTCCGGTGGTTTCCTTCATCTGGCGTCCGATACGGCCCGAAGACACGCTGTTGAAATCACCGGCAATAATGACCGTCTGGCCCAGTCTCTGGCGCTCCATCGCAAGGTCCTCAACCTGGCCGACCTGTACGAACGGCTGGCGATAGGGCCAGGGCCGCGTCAGGTGGACCGAGGAAAAAGCGACGGGGCCGAGGGGCGTCTCGGACTTGGCCGAAAGGGCGACCAAGCGGTCGTTCGTGTTTTCATCGATCGCTTCCAGCGGCCAGCGGCTGGCGACGAGAGCGCGCGCAGGGGCGACGTTGCGGTTTCCGACCGAAGACACCAGACGGTACGGGTGGTCCGGCAGCAGGGTGTCCAGTTCGGATGAAGGCGCGTCGCCCAGCTCAACCAGAAGCACCACATCGGGATTGGCGGCTTTGATGGATGCCGCCATCGCCCTGACATCGGTATTGCGGGCCCACAGATTGGCCGAATAGACGGTCAGGCTTTCCGAAGCTGGATCGGCCTTGCCGCGGGCCGGAAACCACTGGGGCCAAACGGCCAGAGTCAGCAGGGCCGTGACCACCAGAGCAAACACAGCCGAGGTGCGCAGGCGAAACAGGCCCAGCACCACCGTCCACGCCACACTGGCCAGCAGGGCCGGCGCGACGAACTGGTTGGCCAGATCGGGCCAGGGGTGGTCACTACGGCTGAGGGCCGCCAAAGCAATGGCCAGGGGCGCGAGCGTAATCGCACAGGCGACGATGTTGGCGAGGGCTGGGAGAATGCGGCGTTTGGAGCTCATGCGATCAGCGATAGCGAAAACACCGGCAGGGTCCAAGCGTGACCGGAATCTTGTTTTCGATGATATAATCTAACACGCCAAACCATTGTGAAATAAGGGATTGCTACGCTTTCATCCGCTTGTACGCGCCTTGGTGGACAGGCGGAGGATGCTGGTCTCCAACGATAGGGAGACTGTAATGACGGATGTCAGTGCGCGGCTGGGATTGCCTTATGTGGCGGCTGGCCAGCTTCAGAAACATGTGACGGTGAACGAGGCCATGACGCGGCTGGATGCCTTGGTCCAGAGCGTTGCCCAAAGCCGTACGCGATCTTCACCGCCCGGCGTGGTCGAGGAGGGCGCGATGTTCATCGTCGGTCCCGACCCGTTCGATGGCTGGAGCGGATACGCGCATGGCGATCTGCTCCGTGCCGATATCGGCGGGTGGGTCCGGATCGACCCTGCCGAAGGTATGCGGCTGACGGTCCTGGAAGAGGGCGCGGTGGTTGTCCGTCTGGATGGCGAATGGCGCGCTCTGGGCTCTGCGCGTCGGGAAACCCGAACCGTAACATCCGACGAGACGCTATCCGTTCCGGCTTGGGCCAGATGGGTCGAAATGGTCTGCGTCGGCGGGGGCGGTGCAGGGGCGGCGGGCATGTCCGGCTATGCCGCGACACACCGCTCGGGCGGCGGTGGTGGCGGGGCGGGCGGTATCAGCCGCGCGACCTATCCGGCAGAGTCGTTGG
>NZ_DJFS01000019.1 GCF_002432125.1 Brevundimonas sp. UBA5866 | reverse complement strand
CAGCCGCAGCCGCAGCCGCAGTCTGTGCCGCGGAGGCTGAAGCCACGCGCGGCACACTCAAACTTGGCACGGGTTTGAGGGCGGGGGCGGGTGACAGGACGCTGAGGCCGGAGCGGACCTTGGGGCGGGCATAGGTCAGGCGACCGGCCTCCATCAGGATCACCCCCGCAGTTCCCGGTGCGAACAGGCGTCCGAATTGTTCGATACCATCGGAAAAGGCCAGCATGGGTCGCCACGGCGGCACATACAGGGCCTGCGACCATGCGCGGGGCTCAAGTCCGCAGTGGCGGATCAGGCCTTCGATCTGTTTGCGTGAAAAGGGACGACCGTGGCCAAACGGCGTGGCCTCTGTACGGGCCCACAGGCCACCGCGGGCGGCGCACACCACGATGACCCGCCCGGTGGGCGACAGGACGCGGCTGACCTCGTTCAACAAGGCCTGGGCATCGTCGGCTTCCTCGATGGCATGGACCAACAGCACGCGGTCGAACAGGCCGGAGGGAAAGGGCAGGGCGCGATCGTTGACGAGGGTGGTGCGGTTGCGACCGGAGGCGGTCCACGCTTCGGCCCCCTGACCGCCGGGCATGGCGGCCACAACGCGGCGCGCGCTGGAGAACTGGTCCAGAAAGGGGGTGGCATAGCCCAGACCCAGCACGTCGCACCCGTCGGCGGTTCCCCACGCATCGGACAGACGGCTGGACAGGATGCGGCGGACCAGCGCCCCTTTGGGATCGCCGTAGAAGGTTCTCAGTTCTTCGATACTGCGCCGCATGACAGCAGTATAGGACGAGGCGGGCCATGTGGGCTAGGATGCGAATATGACCCTGACCATCCGACAGTTTCCGTGCCGCTCCGACAACTATGGCTTTCTGGTCCGCGATGATGCGACCGGAACGGTGGCGGCCGTCGATACACCCGACGCACAGGCCATTCTGGATGATCTGGAGGCGTCGGGATGGGGGCGGCTTGATCTGATCCTCAACACTCACTGGCACCCGGACCATACCGAGGGCAATGAGCGGCTGAAGGCCGAGACGGGCTGTGTGATCTACGGCCCCGAAGAGGTGAAACGCGCCGCGCCTCTGGATCATGTCGTCGGTGACGGCGACAGCGTACGACTGGGCCAGACGGTATTTCGGGTGGTCGAGGCTCCCGGACACACGCTGGGGCATGTGGTCTTTCACGCGCCGGAAGAGAAGGTCGCCTTTGTCGGGGATGTGATCTTTGCGCTGGGGTGCGGCCGTCTGTTTGAAGGCACGCCGGAGCAGATGTGGGAGAGCCTGCAACAGATCGCGTCTTGGGACGAGGCGACGGTGCTGTACTGCGCCCATGAATACACCGCATCCAATGCGCGGTTCGCGCTGGCCCTGTCGCAGGCACCCGAACTGGTCGCCCATTGTGAAGCCATTTTTGAAAAGCGCGGACGGGGCGAGGCGACGGTGCCGACGACCGTGGGCATCGAGAAACGCTTCAACCCGTTCCTGACGGAAGATGCCGCGACATTTGCCGAGCGCCGCGCCGCCAAGGATGGCTTTAGCGGCTGAGCCGGATCAGTCCTGCGGTATGATGGCGCGGATGATACGGGCCGAGGAAGGGCGGCCTGCGACGCCGCGCGACGGATCGACCACGATCCGCAGCTCGCCGCGCTGATAGGTGACGGCAGAGCGGTTTCCCTCGACCACAGTGATCACGCGCAGGCGGTCGAGGAAGGGTTTGGCGCTGGGCGAGCGGGCAATGCGGATGACGGTGTCGGTAGACACGATCAGCGCCTCGACGCACAGGGCCTCGGATTCATCGCCATAGACATTGATCTGGACCAGACGGCCCACGGCATCGCTGATGAGGCTGGAACGGCGCGTCATCAGGTTGAACAGCTGGATCGGACCCAGGGACTGCGGTTGCAGGTTCGTCACGGGACCGGGGGCCGATGAGACGGGTGATCCGCCGGGGCTGCGGGTCGAATAAAGGGTCATACCGCCGCTGGCGTTGACGCGAAGCACCTGCTCGCCTGCGTCATTGCGGTAGATGGTGTCGCCGCGCGGAGCCGAGGACGGGCGCAGGACCCACGTCTCGTTCGAGCGGTCAAAGCGCAGCAGAAGCTGGCTGCCTGCGTGATCGACCACAAAGCCCTGACCCGTCGCGGCGACATAGCGGCCTGCATCGGGGGTGGTCCGGATAACGGACTGGCGGCGGATCTGGCGCGAATAGTCGGTGTGGGCGTTGCTGCGTTCCTGACCCGTCAGGACTTGCGCCTGCACGGGATCGGTACAGCACAGGGCCAGAAAGGTTGCGACAACACAGGCGGCAGGCAGTGCGCTAGCGCGGGCACGCACGGCATCGATGCCGCAAGTCATGGAGACTTCAGGCAGGATCGCAGGCGGTTTCTCCGCCACCGGCATGGCCACGCAGTTCATACCTGTACTCGTGTTATGAAGGCGCGGCAGATTTTAGGCAGAGTCGTAATCACCCGACGAGGTATTGGCCGCCATTGAGCGAGAGTGTGCAGCCTGTGACATATCCAGCACGCTCACCGGCCAGCCATGCCACCATATCGGCGATCTCCTCGCCCTTGCCCAGACGGCCGACGGGGATCTGGGCCACAATGCCCTCAAGAACCTTGGGGTCCATCGCATCGACCATCTCGGTGTCGATATAGCCCGGCGCGATGCAGTTCACGGTTACGCCCTTGCGGGCGTTTTCCAGCGCCAGTGCCTTGGTGAAACCGATCATACCGGCCTTGGCGGCGGAATAGTTGGTCTGGCCCATCTGGCCTTTCTGGCCGTTGATCGAGGAGATGTTGACGATCCGGCCCCAGTTGCGGTCACGCATGCCGTTGATGACCTGACGGGTCATGTTGAACACGCTGTCCATATTCACGCGGATCACGTCGGACCACTGATCGTGGCTCATCTTATGGAAGAAGCCGTCGCGGGTAATACCGGCATTGTTCACCAGCACATCGATGGGGCCGAGTTGGGCCTCGACTTCCTGAACGGCGCGGGCGCAGTCGTCGAACGAGCCGACATTGCCTTTGACCACCATCACGCCCAGTTCCTCGGCGGTCTTCCGTGCGGCGTCCTCATTGCCGGAATAACCGGCCGCGACGTTGAAACCGTCTTCCTTGAGGCGTTGAACGATGGCCTTGCCGATCCCTCGGGTGCCTCCGGTTACCAGTGCTGTACGCGCCACGGTCTGCCTCCCAAAATGTGCGTCTGGTCGTAGGACCAGCCCTTCCCACACGGAATGCTTAGCGTGAGAACGTGGGTTGGGGAAGCGTCGGATCGCCACAGATCGTCAACAGGATCGTGATCGTCGCGTGACGGCCTGTTCCGGTAAAAACCGTCAATGGGTCAATGGGCTAGGCGCAGCCGAGAGGCAGGCGATCAATAGGCGAAATCGCGGTACAGACGCGACAGGTCGCCCTGCCACTCGCCGTGGTACAGGTCCAGCAGGCGTTCGGCGGGGGTGATGCCGCTGTCGGCGATGTCTTCCAATTCTGCCAGATATCCCCGCTCGTCCACCATGCCGCCAGAGAAGCGGGCGCGGTTCTTGAGACCCTGACGGGCGATGGCGACCATATCGACCGCCACGTCGCGGACGCTGCGACCGTTGACCTCGGCCTTGAGGCCCAGACGGGTGACATCGCGGCGCAGGCGCTCGTGGTCCTCGATCGCCCAGTCCTTGCACAGGTCCCATGCGGCAGCCAGCGACGGCGCGTCATAGAAGATGCCGGTCCAAAGGGCGGGCAGGGCGCAGATGCGGCTCCACGGGCCACCGTCGGCACCGCGCATTTCGAGGTACTGTTTCAGGCGCACCTCGGGGAAGAGGGTCGTCAGGTGGTCGGCCCAGTCCTTGATATTGGCGCGCTCGCCCGGCAGGGCATCGACCTTGCCGTCCATGAAGGCGCGGAAGTCCTGACCCGACAGATCGTGATAGGTGTCGTCGCGCTTGGCGAAATACATCGGCACGCCCAGCGCGTAATCGACATAGCGTTCATAGCCGAAGCCGTCCTGGAAGACGAAGTCCAGCATGCCGGTGCGGTCGGGATCGGTGTCGGTCCAGACATTGGCCCGCGACGACAGGAAGCCGCTGGGCTTGCCCTCGATGAAGGGGCTGTTGGCGAACAGGGCCGTGGCGATGGGTTGCAGGGCCAGCGAGGTGCGGAACTTCATCACCATGTCGGCTTCGTCGGCGAAGTCGAGATTGGCCTGGATGGTCGAGGTGCGCAGCATCATGTCGAGGCCCAGCTTGCCCTTCTTGGGCATGTAGGCGCGCATGATGTTGTAGCGGCCCTTGGGCATGACCGGCACGTCCTCGCGCTTCCACATCGGGTCGAAGCCGACGCCGAGGAAGCCGAGGCCTATCTGGTCGGCCACCTGCTTGACCTCCATCAGGTGCTGGCCGGTCTCGTTGCAGATGTCGTGCATGGTGGCCAGCGGCGCGCCCGACAGCTCGAACTGGCCACCCGGTTCAAGGCTGATGGAGGCGGAGAAGCCCTCGGCGTTCCTGCGCTCAAGAGCGATGACGTTCCCGCCCTCATGGACCGGAGCCCAGCCGAAGCGGGTCAGGCCGTCCAGCATGGCCTTGATGCCGCCTTCGCCCTCATAGGCCGGGCGGCGCAGGGAGGAACGCTCAAAGCCGAATTTTTCATGTTCGGCACCGACGCGCCACTGGTCGGCGGGCTTTTCGCCACGGCTGATGGTCTCGATCAGCTGGTCCTTGGTGAGCGGCGCGTAATCAGCCATGTGTAACCCCTGTTGTTGCAGGCTAGATGCGCAACCCGCGCCCGCTTCACAAGCCCCTTTGGAAACTTATCGTTCCCAATCCCCAACCGCGTACTGCCACAGCGTCATGGCCGAGATGGCGGCGGTGTCCGCGCGCAGGATGCGCGGGCCAAGCGAGACGGCGGTGGTGAAGGGCAGGGCGCGCAGCATCTCGCGCTCTTCGGGCGAGAAGCCGCCCTCGGGGCCGATCAGGATGGACCATGCGCCGCTGCCGGCTTTTTGCAGGGCCTCTATGGCGGGCTCGCCGCCCGTTTCGTCGCAGAACATCAACTTACGGCCTTCGGGCCAGTCCCTGATGATGTCGGACAGTTTTCTGGATTCATGCACGACCGGAACATCGAGGCGGCCCGTCTGTTCGGCGGCTTCCTCGGCGATGGCGTCGAGGCGGTCGAGGCGGATGCGCTCGGCATTGGTACGCTGGGTGATGACCAGCTGTACCGACTTCGCACCCAGTTCGGCGGCCTTTTCGACCACGGTCTCGACGCGGGCCTTTTTGATGCCCGCGAGGATCAGTTCCAGATCGGGGCCGAAGGCCTGCGGGCGGGTCTGTTCGACGCAGCGCAGGATCACTCCCTTTTTGAGGATTTCCAGCACCTCGGCACGCCATTCGCCGTCCTCACCGTTGAACAGCAAAAGGTCGTCGCCCTGTTTCAGGCGCATGACCTGCGTCAGGTAGCGGGACTGGTCGAGGGTGGGGGCGACAGCATGGCCTTCGGCCAGCGGGGCAGTGACGTGCAGACGGATCATGGCGTCTGAATATCGCGCTTTGACGGGTGAGGAAACGGGAACGTCGCCTTGGCACTGACGTTCTGTCTGCATGTTCACAACCCTTGCCGTAGCGGCCCGCGACCGCAAACGACTGGCCGAGATTTCCACCGTGGCGGCGCGGTTCGGATTGCAGGCGGTGGTGGGGCGTCTGGGCCTTGGCGGCAAGGGCGAGGAAGGCGAGGGGCACGAACCCCTGCCGCGCCGCACCCGTCTGGCGCTTGAGACACTGGGGCCGGGATTTGTGAAGCTGGGACAGATACTGTCCACACGCTCGGACCTGTTGCCACCGGAATGGATCGCCGAGTTCGAACAGCTGCAAAGCGGCGGACGGACTATCGACTTTGAAAAACTGCGGCCAGAGGTGGAGGCGGCGCTGGGCGGCCCGCCCGAGGATTTGTTCGCCCGTTTTGACCCGGAGCCGCTGGCGGCGGCGTCGATGGCGCAGGTCCACAGGGCCAAACTGAAGGACGGTACCGAGGTGGTTGTGAAAATCCGCCGCCCGCGCATCCGCCCCAAGGTCGAGGCGGATCTGCGCCTGCTGACCGAACTGGCCCGCAAGGCCGAGCAGTCTAGCGCCGAGGTCGCCCGCTATCGTCCGCGCGCCCTGGTGGCACAACTGGGCGAGGCTTTATTGCAGGAGTTGGACTTTACGGTCGAGGGCCGAAACTGCGACCTGTTTGCCGCCGATTTCGCCCGTAACGACGAGGTGGTCATCCCGCGCATTCACTGGGATTTCACCAGCGAGAGCGTTCTGGTGCAGGACTATGTTGACGGTACGCCGCCCACCGACGCCGCCCGCCTGCAGGCCGCGGGCATCGACCCCCACCAGCTCGCCAAGATCGGTGCCGAGGCTGTGCTGGATATGGTGCTGGTGAACGGTCGGTTCCATGCCGACCCGCATCCGGGCAATCTGCGCGGGTTGGAAGGCAACCGCGTGGGCCTGCTGGATTTCGGCATGGTCGGCACGGTGACACCACGCCGCCGCAGCGAACTCATCGGCTTTGTACAGGCGCTGGCTGGTGGTGACGGGGCGCGTATGGCCGAGGTTCTGGCGGACTGGACCGAAGGTACGCGTGTCTCACGCCGCCGACTGACCGAGGGGGCGGAACGGCTGATCGCGCGGCATGGACACGGACAGATCGATCTGCCCGCTATCGTTTCCGACCTGATGGGATTGATGCGCAAGGAGCGTGTATCGGCACCGCCCGATCTGGTGCTGATCCTCAAGGCGCTGGTGACGATCGAAGGGGTGCTGTCGCGGGTCGATCCGCAGTTTGATCTGGTACGCACCATGAACGGGGCATGGAAGCGGGCGCTTTTCTCGCGCCGCAGTCCCGATGCGGTGAAGAACTGGGCCATAGGGACCCTGCTGGACCTGTCGTCCATGACCGACGACTTTCCCCGCCTGATCCGCGCGGCCTCACGCAAACTGTCCGAGGAAACCCCGCGCCAGGATGCCTCGGCTCAGCACCGGATCGCGCACGAAATCAAATGGGCCACCCGCTGGATCAGCGGGGCCATCATCCTGACCGGAATGGCCATCGCCCTGTCCATCCGCTGGCCATAGGGCGAAGACAGCGCCCTGTCAGACCGGACGCTGCCTCACTACGCCAAGGATTACTGCGCGGGCGGGATGGCGCGTTGGGCGGCCTCACCGACATTGTCGGCAGCATTGCCGATGCTCTCGGCGGCCCCGGCGATTGCGTTGTCACGCACCTGCTCGGAGCGGTTCATGTTCATCACCAGATAGCCGATAACGACAACGGCAATCACAGCGATGATGGCACCCAATATTCCCGCACCGCCGCCACCACTGCGCTCGACCACCGTCGGGCTCTCGTTGGTGGTGATGTGTTCGACGGTACCGTCCTTGTGCTCTACGCGGCGCTCTGTGGTCATTGGAACCTCCTGATGTCCTGCGAAAGGAAAGCTGCACTTGCAGGGGCGGTTTCCCTGTGTCCAAAAGCTTCCATGCAAAACGCCCCGCCGGATTTCCGACGGGGCGTTGCAGGATCAGGCCATGCGATCGATCACAGCGTACGTGCGATCAGCAGCTTCATGATTTCATTGGTGCCGCCGTAGATGCGCTGGACGCGGGCGTCCTTGTACAGCTGGGCGATCGGGTATTCGTTCATATAGCCGTATCCGCCGAACAGCTGGAGCATCTCGTCGATGGTCTCGCCCTGGATGTCCGACACCCAGTACTTGGCCATCGAAGCGGTGGCGGCATCGAGCTTGCCCTGCAGGTGCTGCTCGATGCAGTGGTTCACGAACACGCGGGCCACGGTCAGCTTGGTCTTGACCTCGGCCAGTTTGAACTGGGTGTTCTGGAAGTCGAGGATGCGCTTGCCGAAGGCCTTGCGTTCCTTGACGTAGGCGAGGGTGGCCTCAAGGCCGCGCTCGGCGGCGGCGCAGCCCTGAACGGCGATGTTAAGGCGTTCCTGCGGCAGTTGCTGCATCAGCTGGATGAAGCCCTGACCCTCGGAGCCACCGATGGCATTTTCCAGCGGGACCTTCACATCGTTGAAGAACAGCTCGGAGGTATCGTTCGCTTCCATGCCGATCTTGTGCAGGTTGCGACCGCGCTCGAAGCCCTCGGCACCGTCGGTCTCAAGAGCGATCAGGGTGATACCCTTGCCGCCTTCGGACGGGTCGGTCTTGGCGACCACGATGATGAAATTGGCCAGCTGGCCGTTGGTGATGAAGGTCTTGGAACCGTTCAGAACGTAATGGTCGCCCTTCTTGATGGCGGTGGTCTTCACGCCCTGAAGGTCGGATCCCGCGCCCGGCTCGGTCATGGCGATGGCCCCGACCAGCTCGCCCGTCTGAAGGCGCGGCAGCCAGCGGGCCTTCTGCTCGGCCGTTCCGTAGTGCCAGATGTAGGGCATGACGATGGCGTTGTGCAGCGAAATGCCGAAGTGGTCGGCACCCTGCCAGCCCAGCTGGTTCATCAGCACGACCTCGTGGCGATAGTCGCCGCCGAAGCCGCCGTCTTCTTCCGGCAGGGACAGACCCAGAAGACCGGCTTCACCCGCAGCATTCCACAGGCCGCGCGGCACCGAGGAGTCGGCGATCCACTGGGCCACCTTTTCTGGCGGGGCGTGTTCGGCCACCCATTTGGAAACGCTGTCGTTGAACAGGATCAGGTCTTCGTCCTGCATGAAGGACGGGGTCGGCAGGTTCAGGGCGTTCATTGGCATTCCTCTCAGGCACCGTCCGCTCTTCGGGTGGCGGGCTGGTGCGGGGTAAAAAAGAAAGGGCCTTTCCGCTGGGGAAAGGCCCTTGCCCGTTTCAGCTTAGAAAGCCGAGGCTTCAAGGTCCATCAGGACCTCTGCGCCGGTCTTCAGCTTGGTCAGGTGCGCCGCGGCATCCGGCAGGATGCGCTCGACGAAGTAGCGGCCCGTCTTCAGCTTGTTGGCGTAGAACGGATCGCTGTCGCCAGCGTCGATCTTGGCCTGGGCAGCCTTGGCCATCTGCGCCCAGATGTAGGCGTAGGCGGTCAGGCCGAACAGGTGCAGGTAGTCGGTCGAGGCGGCACCGGCGTTATCCGGGTTGGCCATGCCGTTCTGCATCAGCCACATGGTACCTTCCTGCAGCTTGGCCTTGGCGTCGGCCAGACCGTCGACGTAAGCCTTGATGGCTTCGTTGCCCGAGTTTTCCGACACGAAGGCATCGATGTCGCCGAACCACGACATGATGGCGCGACCGCCCTTGGACGGCAGCTTGCGGCCCACGAGGTCAAGGGCCTGAATGCCGTTGGTGCCTTCGTAGATCATGGTGATGCGGGCATCACGCAGGTACTGCGAGGCCTGGAAGTGCTCGGTGTAGCCCGAGCCGCCGTGGACCTGCATGCCCAGCGAGGCGACGTGGAAGCCACGGTCGGTCAGGAAGGCCTTCAGGACCGGCGTGATCAGGCCCATGTAGTCGTTGGCCTTTTGGGCGACGGCTTCGTCCTTGGAGTGTTGCAGGTCGGCCTGCAGCGCGGTCCACAGGATGAAGGCGCGGCCGCCTTCGACATAGGCCTTGGATTCCAGCAGCATGCGACGCACGTCCGGGTGGACGATGATCGGGTCGGCCGGGCCGTCCGGATTCTTCGGACCGGTCAGCGAGCGCGATTGCAGGCGGTCCTTGGCGAACTCGACGGCGTGCTGATAGGCGGCGTCACCGATGGCCAGACCCTGCAGGCCGGTGCCGAGGCGGGCTTCGTTCATGACCACGAACATGTTGTTCATGCCACGGCCTTCTTCGCCGATCAGCCAACCCTTGGCGTTCTCGTACTGCATGACGCAGGTGGCGTTGCCGTGGATGCCCATCTTGTGCTCGAGGCCGACGCACTCGACGCCGTTGCGCTCGCCGATGTTGCCGGCGTCATCGACGTGGAACTTCGGAACGAGGAACAGCGACAGGCCCTTGATGCCCGGAACCGCGCCTTCGACGCGGGCCAGAACGGTGTGGACGATGTTGTCGGCAAAGTCGTGCTCACCCGCCGAGATCCAGATCTTCTGGCCGGTGATCGAATAGGTGCCGTCACCGTTCGGCACGGCCTTGGTGCGGACCAGACCCAGATCGGTGCCGCACTGCGGCTCGGTCAGGTTCATGGTGCCGGTCCATTCGCCGGTCGCCATCTTCGGCAGCCACTTGGCCTTCAGTTCATCGGAGCCATTGGCCTCGATGCCGTGGAAGGCACCGGCGGTCAGGCCCGGATACATGGAGAAGGCCGCCGAGGCCGCAGCGGTGAACTGGCCCACAGCCATCGAGATGATGGCCGGCAGACCCTGGCCGCCGTATTCCGGATTGAAGGCCAGGCTGGTCCAGCCCGCCTCGACCATCTGCTGATAGGCTTCTTTCCAGCCGGTCGGGGTGGTGACGACGCCGTTCTCGATCTTGCAGTGCTCGATGTCACCGGTCTTGTTGATCGGAGCGATGACGCCGTCAGCGAACTTGCCGCCTTCCTCGAGGATGGCGTCGATCAGGTCGCGCGAGACGTCAGGATTGGAAAAGTGTTCGACGTAGTTTTCGACTTGCAGCACGTCGTGCAGCACGAACGAAAGGTCGCGGACCGGCGACTTATAGGCCATGATTAAGCTCTCGCTTTGAAGGGCTGATATTGGTTGTCAGGGTTGTTGAGGCGCTCGCTCAACAAGTTGGCATAGGCATCCGCTCCGGGAAGAAGGTCCGGCCTGTGCTCGGCCAGTGTCTTCTCCATCCATGCGCAGGCTTCTTCTGCTGTTTCGATGGCGCCCTGAATGTCTTCCAGCTGTTGCTTCAGCGCCTCGACACGCGCGCGGTGGCGCGGAAGGGCGATGGCCATCTGGTGGACGTTGTGTTCCTTGCGGTCATAGAGATCCAGCATTTCCTGGATTTCCTGCAAGGTGAAGCCAATGCGTCGGCCGCGCATTATAAGCTTCAGACGGGCACGGTCCCGCGCGGTATAGACACGCGTCTGGCCCTTGCGCGCGGGGGTCAGCAGGCCCTTGTCCTCGTAGAAACGAAGAGCGCGGGCCGTTGCGCCAAACTCCCGGCACAACTGCCGGATGGAATATGTGCGGTGATCGTCAGCGGTCGCCATGCCGCCTAGATAACTTTACGTCCGCGTAAAGCGCAAGGGGTTTACGCGCACGTCAACGTAAGCTTTTTGTGATCAAGTCAAGCTTAGCCTAGACACTGTGTCGTCTCAGCACCAGAACAGCGGTCGTTAGAGCCAGCAGGATCAGGTTTATAAAGGCCAGTCCCGGCTCCAGCCGTACGGCGTGCACCAACAGGGCGGCAGCCTGGAGTCCGATCAGGAATATGGCCCCGGCCCGGACAATGCGCATACCGGCCACCTTGCCGATGACCAGCGGGGCCAGCATGGTCGCTGCGAGTGCCAACTCGACGAAACCCATAACCCGCACGCTTGATAGGGGAACCAGCGAGGGCCACCCCAGAAGCAGGACCAGCTGATCGTAGGGCGCGGTCAGCTTGGCCAATGCTGCGCCCGCAAAGAACATGGCCAGCCAGCCCTGGAAGGTCCAGGCCGTGGCGTTCATCCAAATCTGGCGGATACGCTTCTGGCGCAGATTGGGCTCTCGGTTCTGGCGCGACGGCGGGCGATGCGCAGGCGAGGGCCCGACGGGACGGGCGGGACCCGACAGGGATTTGCGGAGAAGCGAGGGGGTGGCAGACATGGTATTATATCGCAACTGGATCAGATGCAGATATAGATGGAATGCTGTGAACCCTTCGCAATAGGGGCGGAACGCTTTTTCCCCGGCATTGCTGTCTTTTTCAATAAGTTCTTTTGTATTTCAGTGTCTTGCCAGCTCTGCACTACCACCTTGGTCGGGCTGATATTTGCGGCGGCCTATCCTTACGACACCTCGCCCTATGGGCCCGACACCGGGAGGGCATCTGCTGATCGTTTCATGATGCGGAGAGATGGAAGTGGCGTTCGACAAGAGTTTGGATGGCGAAGCTACGCAGATCGCCTTGCCGGGCTTGGTGTCGCTTGGAGGGTGCGTGGTCGGCCATCTTGCCGCGACCATGAATGGCCGCGCCGTACGGCATACGCGCCATATGTGGCGACGCCCGACCATCGCCATGATGAGCCAGCCGGTATCGCGCTTCCGCTTTGACTTTACGAAGGTGCCGGCGGGTTATGCCAACTATCTGGTCAATGACGCGGGTGGTGCGCACCGCGAAGAGATCATGGCACCGAATGCCCCGGAAGAACGCGTCTTTGTATTCGACGTGACGCGCGACGTGATCACCGGCGTGGTGGAGATCGAACCTGACGTCTGGATCATGGACCCGATTGACGCGGTCTATCTGGTGGAGAGTCTGAAGCCCGACACCATGACCGAGGAAGTGCTGCAGCATTTCTGCAAGGGCAATGCCCGTCGGATGTCGGCCGTTCATCATTGGGACGAGTTTTTTCCGCGTTGGCAAAAGGCCTTCAGGGCGTTCGCCGCGATCATAGAGGGGCGTTTCGACAAGGTGATCGTGGCGGAGATCTATCCGACACGTGCCCGTCTCGATTCCTCAAACCCCTTCTTTGCGCCGAATGTGGAGGAAATGAATGACCGGCTGGAAATCATCTATGCATGGCTGAAGGAACACTACGACTTTGAATGGATTGGTGTACCGCGCGAACGCAGTGTGACGGGCGTTACGGGCCTGCCGTTCAACGGTCCGACCCCGACCCATTTCGTTCAAGAAAGCCATACGCTGATGGCTGGACATTTTATTAGTAAGATCAATAGTATGCGAAATCCCAATGCACCCCTCATCGATGCCAGCTCACCTCTGGTCGAACAGGCTTTCGAGCGGGCAAAGCAGCATGAGCAGGCGTTGGAAGAGATCAAGGCGCTGAAGGCAAGGCTGGCGAACGCCGAAAGCCTCGGTTCCGCATTTGAGGCCCGCGAGAAGGCCTATGAAAACCAGCTGGCTGAGCTGAAGGCTGGCTCAACCAGACTGGCGGCACAAAAAGACGAGGTGCTGCAAAGAGAGACGGGCTGGGCACGTCGCGTCAACGAGATGACGGCCAGCCTGTCGATTCTGGAGAGCGAGAGGGATCAGTTGCTCAAGCGCGTGGTGGGTCTGCAGCTTGAACTGGAAACCCTGAAACAGGCTCAGGTCCGTCAGACCGAAACCCGGCCGGTATCCTTGGGTGCGATGATCAAACGTACCATCGCCCGAAAGACCCGCCGTCTGCGCGGTATCTCGGCCTAGGTTGCGGGCGGGGCTTTAGAAGCCCCACGCCAGACGGGCCTCCTCAAGCCGCTCCAGCTTTTCGTTGAAGGCATCCCAGTCGTCGCGTTCGGCGATATCGGCCCAGATGGATTCGACCTCATCGATGAGCATTTCTTCCGGCTCGGGGTTGCGAAACATGGGATGTTCCAGACGCTCCGGATTGTCCGGTTCGTGCTCCATCAGGGCATAGCGGAAGGCATCGAAGGCCTCGCCCTGATAGATCTTGCCACGCGGTCCGCCCAGCGCCCGTGCCGACGACGAGAAACCGCCGAACCAGTCGAAGAAGAGTGGCTCCCAGCGCAGTTCCTCACCCTTTTCGCGCAGCAGGGCGAGGGTGCAGTCCAGCAGACGCTGGTCAGCGGCTTCGCCGACCGACTTCACGCCGAGACGCATCAGGAAGGCGGCGCGCAGTTCGCGGATATAGACGGGGCCAAAGCCGTTCAGCGCTGCCACCAGACCTTCCGGCTCGGCGATCAGCTTCAGGCAGCCGGCCAGCTGGGTCAGGTTCCAGAACACGGCTTCGGGCTGTCGCGCAAAGGCGTAGAGGCCGTCGTGGTCGAAATAGGCGGCGGTAAAGCCCGGCTCGTAGTGGGGCAGGAAGCGCCACGGGCCGTAGTCGAAGCTTTCGCCCGTCACGTTCAGATTGTCGGTGTTCAGCACACCATGCACGAAACCGGCGGCCACCCAGCGGGCGCAGAGCCTGGCCTGCGCCTGCACGACTTCATCGAGGAAGCCTGCCGCATCGCCTTCGGTGAGATGCGGATAATAAAGGCTGCGGGCGTGTTCCAGCAGGACAGTGAGCTGGTCACGGCGGCTGTAATAGGCGGCGCGCTGGAAGGTGCCGAAACGGATGTGGCTGTGCGACAGGCGCACCATGACCGCCGAACGGGTAGGTGACGGCTCGTCGCCGCGTTCCAGTTCTTCGCCCGTTTCCACCAGCGACAGGATGCGGCAGGTCGGCACGCCAAGGCTTTCCAGCATGGCGGCGGCCAGCGCCTCGCGCACGCCGCCTTTTAGCGTCAGCCGCCCATCGGCATGACGGGAGAAGGGGGTCAGGCCAGACCCTTTTGTCCCAAGGTCCATCAGTTTGGGGGCGCTATCGCTCGTGACGCGGTCACTCGCTACTTGAGCGCCCGATGACCACATCTGCGCAGCAAGGAAGCCGCGACCGTCACCGATCTGCGGGTTGTAAACGCGGAACTGGTGGCCGTGATAGGCCATTGCGATGGGCTCGGGCTGGCCCGGCAGGGGCTCGAAGCGGCCAAAGTGCGCGATCCATTCCTCATCGCTCAGCGTGTCCAACCCGACCTCGGCGGCGGCGCGGTCATGGCGCAGGCGCAGCAGGCTTTTCGGAAACGCGGCGGCGGCGACCGTCTCTCCATAGTCTGCACCCAGTTGGGCGAAGCGGGGATCAGGGCGGTAGGACTTGGAAACGGGCATGCAGGGCAGATGCGCTATCCTTTGCCGTTTCGCAATGTCGATAAGGGTTGAACCTATGGAGCGGTGGAGTATTTTTATACCTAGAGATCAGGCTCCGGTCCTGTGACGCCCGTGCGGGCTGTCCGGATCGTGGGCCAGGCTGGCACCGCTGGGCGGTGAACCCGGTCCGGCGTCCGTCGATAACCTGACGCCACACAAGTTTAACCGATTATCGGATCTCTTTACGTGGCCAAGAAACTCACACTCGACTTCCTGAAGACGGAAGCCGCCTCCGGTGCCGCCCTCGGGCTGGCGGCCCTGGCGGCACTTATTGTCGCCAACTCGGCGTGGTCCGCCGACTATTTTGCATGGCTGAAGAGCGTGCAGGTCCTGCAGATCGGACCGCTGCGTCTTGAGGAGACGGTTTCGGACTGGATCAAGGAAGGCCTGATGGCGGTCTTCTTCCTGGTCGTGGGTCTGGAGATCAAATACGAGATCCTCAAGGGCGAACTGAGCAATCCCAAAAAGCTGGCCATGCCGATCATCTCGGCACTGGGCGGTATGGTCGCGCCTATCGGCGTGTATCTGTTGATCAGTAACCTGTTGGGCGGTCCGCATGAAGGATGGCCCATCCCCGTCGCCACAGATATCGCCTTTGCGTTGGCGGTCTTTGGTCTGGTGGGCAAGAATCTGCCGTCGTCATTGCGTGTGTTCCTGCTGACGCTGGCCATTGTCGATGACCTGGGGGCCATTGTCCTGATCGCAGCCCTGTTCAGCCAGGGCGTGGAGCTGATGCCGCTGCTGGGGGCGATCGGTGTTCTGGGCGTTATGGCGGTTCTGGGCCGCTGGCGTCTGGCGGCGGCCTTCTGGTGCATCGGTTTTGCGGCCATGTGGTGGCTGACGGTCATGTCGGGTCTTTCGACGTCTCTGGCGGCTGTGGCGTTTGCCGCCATCGTTCCGGTCAATCCGCGCCGCGAAACCGGGGCCAGCCCGCTGCGCGATGCCATGCATGACCTGCACCCCTATGTGGCGTTCCTTGTGCTGCCGGTGTTTGCCTTTGCCAAGGCCGGTGTGAGCTTTGGCGGCCTGTCGCTGGAACAGGCCTTTGCGCCGCTGGTGATCGGTATCGCTCTGGGCCTGTTCATCGGCAAACAGATCGGCGTGTTCGGCGCGGCTTGGCTGGCGGCGACGCTGCGTATTGCCGACAAGCCGACAGGCGCTTCGTGGGCCCAGGTCTATGGCGTCAGCCTGCTGTGCGGCATCGGTTTCACCATGAGCCTTTTCATCGGTGTGCTGGCCGTGCCGGGTGCCGTGGATTCCGTCCAGCAGATCGAGGTGAAGCTGGGCGTTCTGGGTGGCTCGGTACTGTCGGCACTTGTCGCGTCCGTGGTGCTGGGCGTAACGGGCCGCAAGCGTGGCAAAACCATGCCCGCAGGAGTTGAGTGAGTCTGTTAAGACCCCTTAAAAATAAGGAAAAAAGTTACGTTACGTCAGGCAATTGTGTCTCATTGAGGTCACAGTTGGGCAGGCTTAAGTAAAAAACAGCGTTCATCTAACGCTGTAGCTTGTCGCTCTATAAGGCTTGCACTACCCAATTCAATCTGAACCCGCACCGACAAAAGAGTGGGGGTCGATATTGGGACAGGAAACGAGCGCGGCCGCCTATAGCGCGGCCGGGCTGAGAAGCCGGGAGCCGTACTATGAATTTCAATTCCAGAATGCGTTGCACCGTGTCGGCCGTCGCCTTTGGCGCGGCTGTCGGCATTGCAGGCACTGCGGCCGCACAAGAAGCGCCGACCTCGGTCGATGACATCATCGTCACGGCCCAGAAGCGCGAGCAAAGCCTGCAGGAAGTGCCGATTGTGGTCACTACCCTGTCGCAGGAAACCCTGCAGGGCGCAGGCGTGAAGGACATCAAGGACCTTCAGATCCTGACGCCGGGCATGACGGTGACGTCCACGCAATCCGAAGCATCGACCACGGCGCGTATCCGCGGCGTGGGCACTGTGGGTGACAACCCCGGTCTGGAAAGCTCGGTCGGCGTGGTGATCGACGGTGTTTACCGCTCGCGTAACTCGGTCGGCTTCGGCGATCTCGGCGAAATGAACCGTATCGAGGTTCTGAAGGGGCCGCAGGGCACCCTGTTCGGCAAGAACACCTCGGCGGGCGTGATCAACATCATCACCGCCGCTCCCTCGTTCGTTCCCGAGTTCAATCTGGAAGCGACCGCCGGCAACTTTGGCGCATGGGGCGTGACCGGTTCGGTCACCGGCCCGATCACCGACAAAATCGCCGGTCGCCTGTACATGGGCACCCGCAAGCGTGACGGCTTCTATGACGTGGTCACCGGCAACGGTCCGCGCACCGAGACGGACGACCAGAACCAGGACTTCTGGACCGCGCGCGGCCAGCTGTTGATCCTGCCGTCGGACGACATCTCGATCCGCCTGATCGCGGACTATACCAAGCGCGACGAATACTGCTGCGTGGCCAGCCAGGTTCGCGTCGGTCCGACTGTCGCCCTGGTCAATGCGCTGGGCGGCCAGATCGCCGCTCCGACCGCCGGCTTCGGCGAAACGCCTTTCAGCCGCAAGACCTATTCCAACCGCGGCACCGACCAGACCATGGAAGACATGGGTCTGTCGGCAGAAGTGAACATCGACATCCCGTCGTGGAACGCAACCTTCACCTCGCTCACCTCGTGGCGCTCGTGGGAAGGTATCAACGGCATGGACCTCGACTACTCCACGCTGGATAACATGTACCGCGAGAACAACGGCGGGTACGGTTATTCGCTGGATAACCTCACGCAGGAAGTCCGCCTTGCCGGTTCGACCGACAGGCTGGACTGGCTGGTCGGTGCCTTTGCGACCCGTGAGCAAATCCGCCGCGATGACTCGTACTACTATGGTGCGACCTACACGCCGTTCCTGTCGCTGTTGCTGACCTCGTCGCTGAATGCCGCCAATCCGGCTGTGCCGATCAGCCCGAACATCATCGGCTGTCTGACCCGTCCGGGCCAGACCGCTGTGACGATGGGCGGCTGTCTGCTGACGGGCGGTGCCGCACCTTCGGGGCCGACGGCGGCGACCGGTCCGGGCTTCGCGCCGGGTCATGGCGTTCAGGACCTCTATACCCAGACCACCCAGTCGTTCGCGCTGTTCACCAACAACACCTGGCGCGTGACCGACCAGTTCGATCTGACCCTGGGCCTGCGCTATACATTGGACGAAAAGACGCTGGACGGTCTGCAGCGCAACATCGGTACCAATGGTCTGGCCTGCGCCAACGCCATCGGTAACTCCGCGGCATTGGCCGGCGTTGTCGGCGCTGCGGCGAGCACCCTGGTCGGCAACCTGTGCCTTCCGTGGGCCAACCCGCTGTACAACAACCGCACGCTGTCCGAGAAGTTCGATGACGGCGAGCTGAGCGGCACGATAAAGGCCAGCTACAAGTTCAATGACAGCGTCATGCTGTATGGTTCGTATGCCAAGGGCTACAAGTCCTTCGGCTACAACATGGACCGCGTGCAGACGGGCATCACGCCGAACAACTCGCTGCTGTTCCCGTCGGAAACGGTCGACTCCTATGAAATCGGCCTGAAGAACACCCTGTTCAACCGCAAGGTGCTGTTGAACATCACCTACTTCGATCAAACCTTCGAAGACTTCCAGCTCAACACCTTCCTGGGTACCGCCTTTGTGGTGGAATCCATTCCGGAACTGACCTCGCGCGGTGTTGACGCCGACTTTGCCTGGTTCACCCCGGTCGAAGGTCTGGTGCTGTCGGGTGGTGTGACCTATGCCGATACCAAGTACGGCAACTTCACCGCTGCCGACATGACGGTGCCGGGCAACTTCCCGCAACTGTCGCTGCTGCCGGGGGCGCGTGCTTCGTTCGCTCCGGAATGGTCGGTGACGGGTTCGATCGCCTTTGACCGCGCGATCGGTAACGGTCTGCGTGCGGGCTTCAACCTGACCGGCAAATACATGACCGAGTACAACACCGGTTCGGACCTGCTGCCGTGGAAGATGCAGGATGCGTTCGGTGTCCTGAACGGTCGTGTGACCATCGGCTCCGAAGACGACAAGTGGACGCTGGAACTCTGGGGCCAGAACATCACCGACACCGAATACAAGCAGGTTGCGATCAACCAACCGCTGATGGGTTCGGCCTTCCAGACGGCCGTCCAGGCGAACGGCACCTACTATGATCCGGCACGTGACACCCAGACCTATGCGGCCTTCCTCGGCCAGCCGCGTACCTATGGTCTGACGCTGCGTCTGCGTTACTGATCCCTACAGACTATCGAGCAACTGGCGGCTGGAGCGATCCAGCCGCCTTTTTCTTTGCGCCCCGGGGATCAGAGCACCCGCTCGAACGTCTCGCAGACGATTTTCAGATCATCGTCCACGATGATGCCCGTGCCTTCCAGCACGCGCCTGTAGTAGGCTACGTGGGCTGTGCGCCACCCCGCGAGCGTACCGTCACCTTCGCCCTCGCGGCGGGCAAATGCGGCATCTACATCGCCAAGCCGTCGTATTTCGACGCCTGTCGTGCGGATGACAGCCACGGCTTCGCCATCCCATCGGGTAACCACAGAGGCATCGCCGACAACCGGCGGGCGCATGCGCGCCAATGCCAGTTCGGCGACTGATGCCGCGGTCGCGCGCTTGATGTCCCGCACCACCAGATCGGCACAGATATCGGCATCCTCCTGATTGTCGCAGAAGTGGAAGATCTCATAGGGCTCGGCCGGAGCATCGGGGTGCAGGGCGCGATAACGCGCCCACAGGCCTGGGCCGGAAGCCTTGAGCGACATGATGGACCTCAGAAAAAAGACCCCTGCCGTGAGGGCAGGGGTCCGTGGTTCAGGTGTTGGTCGGGTCGCTGTGATAGCGGGAGCGGCTACCGTCCGCGTGCTGCTTCTGGCTTTCGAACATCCGGCCCAGAAGGCGTCTGAAGAAGCCCGCTATGTCGTCCACGATGGTGAAGACGGCCGGAATGTAGAGCAGCGACAGGAAGGTCGATGAAATCAGCCCGCCCAGCACGGCGATGGCCATCGGAGAGCGGAACTCGACATCGGCTCCGATACCGATAGCAATCGGCACCATGCCCGCGCCCATTGCGAAGGTGGTCATCAAAATGGGGCGTGCGCGTTTGTGGGCGGCGTCCATGATCGCCTCATAGCGGGTCATGCCGTCGCGCTCGGCCATGATGATGTAGTCAACCAGCAGGATCGAGTTCTTGGCCGCGATACCCATCAGCATGAGCACGCCGATAAGCGCCGACATGGAGAAGCTCTTGCCCATGATGATCAGGCCGATGATCGCCCCGCCGATTGCCAGTGGCAGGGCCGCCATGATGGTGACCGGATAGGCGAAGGATTTGAACAGCAGGGTGAGCACCGCGTACATCAGCAGGATGCCGCTGAGGAAGGCGATGCCAAAGCCGATCAGCATTTCCTGAATGAACTCTTCGTCGCCCGCCGGAATCTGGCGGACACCGTCGGGAAGGTTCTTCACCGATTCCAGACGTCCGACTGCCGTGGCGGCGGCACCGGTGGTGATGCCGTTCAGCTCGGCGCGGATGGAGACCGCGCGCGAACGGTCGCGGCGACCGACGCTGGCCGGACCCGCGCCAAACTCGACGTCGGCCACAGCGCTCAGCGGCACGGTGGTACCGGTCGCGGTGGGAACGCGCAGGTTCTGCACGATCGAAAGGTCCTCGCGGGCCTCTTCGGTCAGTTGCAGGCGGATCGGAATCTGTCGGTCGCCCAGATTGTACTTGGGCAGGTTTTGATCGACGTCGCCGATGGTGGCAACGCGAACGACCTGCGAAATCGCACCTGCGGAAACACCCAGCAGGGCGGCTTCGTCAGGGCGTGGGGTGACGATGATTTCAGGACGGGCGATTGCCGAGGTGTTGACCACATTGGCCAGTCCCGGAATGGCTTTCATGTCCTCTTCGATCTTGCGGGCGACCTGGTTCAGCGTGTCAGGATTGTCGCCCAGAAGCGCCAGTTCATAGCTGGTACCGTCGCCGGGGCCACCGCCCTGCTGGGCAATGCCAGCGCGGATACGCACACCCGGAATCTGTTTCAGCTCGTCCACCATGACGCGCTGGAATTCCTGTTGGCTCAGGCTGCGCTTGCCCTTGGGCACCATGTCCGCAAAGACGTTGGCCTGCGTGACTTCCTGTCCGCCGATGGCGGCATAGACAGACACCACCTCCGGACGCGCCAGAAGCTGGCGGGTGACGTTCTGTACCGCGGCGTCGGTCTGGCGCAGGGTCGAACCCGGCGGCAACTCCACCTGGAAGGCGGCGCGGCCTTCGTCGGCAGGCGACATGAACTCGAACGACATCTTGGTAGCGCCAGCCGCGAAGAAGGCCAGGAACAGGAAGGCCGCACCGGCGATGAACACCAGCCAGCGGTGTCCCAGGCACCATTTGAGCGCGCGCAGATAGCCGGGCATCCAGCCCGGATCCTTGTCCTCATGCTTGGTGTGCTTGAGCAGATAGGCGGCCATCAGCGGGGTCAGGGTACGGGCGACCACCAGCGAGAAGAAGACCGAGATACAGGCGGCCAAGGCAAAGGCCTTGAAGAACTGGCCGATAATGCCGGGCATGAAGCCGACAGGCGCGAACACGGCGATAATCGTGCCGGTGGTGGCCACAACCGCCAGACCGATCTCGTCGGCCGCTTCGAAGGCGGCGTCATAGGGCGGTTTGCCATCGCGCATGTGCCGCACGATGTTCTCGATCTCCACAATGGCGTCATCGACCAGAATGCCGATGGTGAGAGACAGGGCCAGCAGGGTGACAACATTCAGCGACTGGTCCATCGGGGCCAGAAGCATGAAGGTGGGGATCAGCGACAGTGGCATGGCGGTGGCGGCAATGAAGGTTGCCCGCCAGTCACGCAGGAAGATGAACACCACCACGACAGCCAGCGCCGCACCCAGCAGCAGGGCCTCGATGGAAGCCAGATAGGACTCTTCGATATATTTTACCGATGAGGTGACTTCCTCGATGGTCAGGTCGGCCTTGTGTTCCTCGTTGATCTTTTCGACTTCGGCACGGACACGTTCGGAAACCTTTACCTCGGAGGCTGTGCGTGAGCGCAGGAAGTTGAAGGTTACCGCTTCCTGACCGTTGTAGCGTGCCAGGCGGCGCGGCTCGCTCCACTTGTCCACGACCTCGCCCAGATCGGACAGGCGCACGCTGCGGCCATTGCCGAGCGGCACGAGGGTGCCCGCCAGCTGTTCGAGCGATGTGGCCGAGCCTATAGTCCGGACCGAGCGTTCCGAGCCTGCAACGGTGACACGGCCGCCGGGCAGGTTGTTGTTGACGTTGACGAGGGCCTGGCTGACCTGTGAGGCGGTCACGCCATAGGCCGCCAGACGTTGTGGGTCCAGTTCGACGCGGATCTCTCGATCCACCCCGCCCGAGCGATTGACCTCGCCCACGCCGCCAAGGCCCAGAAGGCGCTTGGACACATCATTGTCGATGAACCAGCTGATTTCCTCGGGCGACATTGTAGGCGAGCGCACGACATAGGTGATCAGCGCATCGCCGGTGATGTCGATACGGGTAACCGTCGGCTCCAGCATGTCCTGCGGAAGACTGCCGCGCACAAGGCCGATGGCATTGCGCACATCATTGGTGGCACGTTCGGTATCGGTGCCCAGTTCGAACTCGATGATTGTTGTCGAAACGCCGTCAGAAACGGTGGAGAAGATGTTCTTCACCCCCGACAGGCCCGCCAGCGAATCTTCGATAACCCGCGTGACCTGCACCTCCATTTCGGTGGGGGCGGCACCGGGGCGCGCAGCGGTGACGTTGACCATAGGGAAGTCCACGTCGGGGTTGTTGTTGATCCGCATCGACATGAAGCCGACGATCCCGCCAAGCGTCAGAAGCACAAACAGCAGGATGATGGGGATCGGGTTCTTGATCGCCCAGGACGAAATCTGGTTCATCTGAGGCGCGCCTTATTTCGTGGCCGGCGCGGCAGGGCGCGCGGGCTGGGCGGCGGCGGCGGGCGCAATTTTCACGGTGTCGTCGTTGTTGAGGAAGCCAGCACCCTCGACCACGACGCGGGCACCTG
>NZ_DJFS01000020.1:371-58969 GCF_002432125.1 Brevundimonas sp. UBA5866 | reverse complement strand
CTCGGCGGTCTTCTTGCCGATGCCCGGGATGCGGGTCAGCGCGGTGATGTCGCCGGCCTGCAGCATGCGCGCGAACTCGTCCACGCTGACGCCGGAGAGCACCGCCAGCGCGATCTTGGCGCCGATCCCGCTGACCTTCTGCACATCGCGGAACAGGCGGCGCTCACCCTCGCGCAGGAAACCGTACAGCGAGACGCTGTCTTCCTTCTGCGCGTAATGGGTGAACAGCGTGACCTCGCGGCCCAGCTCGGGCAGGTCGTAGAAGGTGCTCATCGGCGCCTCCAGTTCGTAACCGACGCCATTGACGTCGACCATGAGCCACGGCGGCGCCTTGTAGGCCACGATCCCGCGCAGACGACCAATCATGCAGTTTTCCTCATTTCCGGCTCCAGGCCTGGCGCGCATTGACGCCCAGGCGCAGCGCCGTGGCCCGGACATGGGCGTGGGTGATCGCCACGGCCAACGCGTCGGCGGCGTCGGCCTGCAGCTTGGTTTTCAGGTTGAGCATGAGCCCGACCATGTGTTGGACCTGTTGTTTTTCCGCGCCACCGCGGCCGACCACGGCCAGCTTGATCTCGGTGGCCGCGTATTCGCTGACCGGCAGGTCGCGCATCACCACGGCCGAGATGGCCGCGCCGCGGGCCTGGCCCAGCTTCAGTGCCGAATCCGGGTTGCGTGCCATGAACACCTTTTCGATGGCCACTTCGTCGGGGCGGTACTCCTCGACCAGGGCGGTCAGGCCCACCACCAGCAGCTTCATCCGCTGCGGGAAGTCGTCCGCGCCCAGCAGCACCAGCGGCAGGTGGTGGACATGCACCACCCTGCCGGCGGCGTCCACATCAATGATGCCCACCCCGGTGCGCTGCGAACCGGGGTCGATGCCGAGGATGCGTGTCATGCGGCACGCACACGGCCGCCCGCGGCCCGGAAGGGACACATGCGGCGGGGATAACAGGGAACGGCTGGAGTCATCATGGTCCGCATTGTCCGCTCACCGGTCGCGCAAAGCGACCGGTGAAGGGCCCGCTCAGGCGTAGGCGTCCGCGCCGAGATCGGCGTTGGAGAACACGTCCTGCACGTCGTCCAGGTCTTCGAGCATGTCCAGCAGCTTCTTGACCTGCAGAGCGGTGTCGCCCTCGACCTTGATGTCGTTGTCGGCACGGAAGGTGATTTCGGCATGGTCCGGCTTGAAACCGGCTGCTTCCATCGCGTCCTTGACGGCGTGATAGCTGTCGGCCGCGGTGAGCACATCGATCGCCCCATCTTCCGGGTAGACCACGATGTCGTCCGCACCGGCCTCGATCGCCGCTTCGGGTCCGAAGGGCAACATCACCAAGGCTGACGCCATCGCCGCCATCGGCGCTGCTGCTGCTGCTCCGGCCCCGGCTGCCGCACCTTCGGCTCCGCGTGAACTGGCTCCGCGCGAAGAGCGTGTGAAGATGACGCGCCTGCGTCAGACCATCGCCCGTCGCCTGAAGGAGTCGCAGAATACCGCGGCCCAGCTGACCACCTTCAACGAAGTCGACATGACCAACGTCATGGCCCTTCGCGCTCAGTACAAGGAGCAGTTCGAGAAGGCCCACGGCGTGAAGCTGGGCTTCATGTCCTTCTTCACCAAGGCTGTTGTCGCTGCCCTGAAGGAAATCCCGGCCATCAACGCCGAGATCGACGGCACCGACATCATCTACAAGAACCACTACGACATCGGCATCGCCGTCGGCACCGACAAGGGCCTGGTCGTTCCGGTTCTGCGTAACGCCGAAGACCTGTCGCTGGCCGGTATCGAAAAGGGTATCGCCAACCTCGGCAAGGCTGCCCGTGACGGCACCCTGAAGATGGAAGACATGCAGGGTGGTACCTTCACCATCACCAACGGCGGCACCTATGGCTCGCTGATGTCGACCCCGATCCTCAACGCTCCGCAATCGGGCATCTTGGGCATGCACAACATCGTGCAGCGTCCGATGGCCGTGAACGGCGAAGTGAAGATCCGTCCGATGATGTACCTGGCCCTCAGCTACGATCACCGCATCGTTGACGGCAAGGAAGCCGTGACCTTCCTAGTCCGCATCAAGCAGCTGCTGGAAGACCCGCAGCGCGCTCTGCTGGACCTGTAAGACCGGACAACCTGTATCCAGTCACAACGGCGGCATCTTCGGATGCCGCCGTTTTCTTTTAGGCTCAGCCTCGCCATACTCACGGTCATGAGCCTCGTCGAAATCGCCCGCTTTACCGATGTGTACGAAGCCGATCTGGCGGCGGCCTTTCTGGCATCCCACGACATTGAAGTCTCTGTCACAGAGCGGTTCCAGACGACGGTCGATCCGTTGATGCAGCGGGCGCTCGGCATCCGTCTGATGGGGCATTCCGAAGATAGGGAAAAGGCGCTGGACCTGTTGCACAGGGCCGCAGGTGGAGAGTTCGTCGAGGCATCCGACGACGAACCGATCCCTTACGATAAGGCCCGCTGGGCCGGGTGGGGCATAGCGCTCCTTGGGTTTATGGCGGCGGGTTATCCGGCCACGAGCCTGCCCCGCAGGCTTCGCCCCATACAGATTGCGGGCATGGCCATCCTGGGGCTGGCATTCGCGCTGATCGTGGGGATGTGGCTCTTTTCCCTATGAGCCGCGTTATTGAAGGTTCGAGGAGACATTCGGCGTGAAGTTTTTGTACGTAACCTTTGTATCTGCGGCTGTGGCTACACTGCTGTCGGCAGCCGTACAGACTGGTGCCAAGCCCATATTCGAGCGCACCTCGCCTTCGCTTGCGAGGATGACATACGAACGTGAGGGCGACATGGTCGTCCTGACGATCATCGCCGGCGGCATACCGAACGGCGCATCCACAGCGGCGGATTGTGCGATCAGGATCCGCGGCCTTCAGGGCGGCGATGATGTGGTCCGCGGCGAGGTTGTGCCCTGGTATTCAGGAACGACCCGGGTCACGACAGACGACATCGGCCCTGATGCGATCCGGGTGGATGTGGCGATCGGTCCGGATGGTGCGCGCGTGACCGATTATGGTGCCGCGGCCAAGCTGTGCGGCATGGGCAGCCAGCTAGACGGCCTTTACCAGCGTATCTCGGGATAAGCGCCTAGAGGCCGACGTCCCAAACACCCGCATTGCGCATACGCTCCTCGCGGGCCTCATGGGCGCGACGGGTCATGCCCGGCTCCATTTCCCGGACAGCGTCGGAAACCGTGGACTTATGCAGGCCGGGCACGACGGCATGGATGAAGGCGCATCCAGCCAGTTTCAACAGCTTGGCGCAAAAGCCCAGAGAAGCGCCCATATGCTCGAAATAGGTTTCACCAACTTCCTGAGGGTGCTCTCTGAACAGGCGGTGGAAACGCGAGGACATGGAATAAAGCCGTAAGTTGCGTCGGATCATGGTCTACCCGACGGGACTATTTTGTCCTAAACCGCGAAGGATAACAGGGGTTCATTTGTCACAGACCGATGAAATCGGCGTGAGTATGCGCACAACCCCCTAATAGGTAAGAGGAAATTCTTATGGTCGAAGCATCCGCAAAAACTTTCCGTTGGGATGACCCGTTTTATCTGTCGGGACGTCTGACGGATGAGGAGCGGATGGTGCAGGATGCGGCGCGTTCCTATGCCCGCGAAGCCCTTCTGCCGCGTGTCGTGGCTGCCTTCCGTGACGAGACGTTCGACCGCGCCATCATGACCGAGATGGGCGAGATGGGCTTCCTCGGCGCCATGCTGCCGGAACAGTACGGCGGCTCCGAAGCCAGCCACGTCGCCTATGGCCTGATCGCCCGCGAGATCGAAGCCGTGGACAGCGGCTATCGCTCGGCCATGTCGGTTCAGTCCTCGCTGGCCATGTATCCGATCTATGCCTTCGGCTCCGAAGAGCAGAAGATGAAATACCTGCCCAAGATGGCGGCGGGTGAACTGGTCGGCTGCTTCGGCCTGACCGAGGCCGACGGCGGCTCAGACCCCGCCTCCATGAAGACGACCGCTGTGGCGGTGGATGGCGGTTATCGCCTGAACGGCGGCAAATACTGGATCACCAACTCGCCCATCAGCGACCTCGCCGTCGTCTGGGCCAAGCTGGATGGCAAGATCCGCGGCTTCATCGTCGAGCGCGATTTCGAAGGTTTCACCACGGGCAAGATCGGCGACAAGCTCAGCCTGCGCGCCTCGGTCACGGGCGATATCGGCCTGAACGATGTGTTCGTGCCCGAAGCCAACATCCTGCCGGGTGTGCAGGGCCTGCGCGGTCCGTTCTCCTGCCTGAACAAAGCCCGCTATGGCATTGCATGGGGCGCTATGGGTGCCGCCGAGTTCTGCCTGCACGCCACTCGCGACTATGTGGCCGAGCGCATCCTGTTCGGTCGCCCGCTGTCGGCGCGCCAGCTGGTGCAGAAGAAGCTGGCCGATATGCAGACCGAAATCTTCCTCGGCTTCGAAGGGGCCTATGCCCTTGGCCGTCTGCTGGACACCGGTGCGTGGGTGCCCGAAGCCATCAGCCTGATGAAGCGCAACAATTGCGGCAAGGCCCTGGCCATCGCGCGCGAGGCCCGCGACATGCATGGCGGTGCCGGTATCACCGGCGAACTGCACGTCATGCGTCACGCCATGAACCTCGAGACCGTGAACACCTATGAGGGTGCCCACGACGTCCACGCCCTCATTCTGGGCCGTGCCATCACGGGCGAGGCCGCCTTCTAAACCCTTGTCAAGGTTCTGGGGGAACCGGGTGGATCAGGGTCGCGGTGTTTCCGGCTCGGGACTGGAGGACGTGTCTTCCTCGTCCTGTGGCCGGGCACCGCTGAGGCTGGGCGTGTAAAGGCCCGTTATGAAGCGGCTGACAAAGCCCTCGGGACGTATGCGCGGACCAAAGCGGGCGCAGGGGTCGGTGTCGCCGTGTTTGATCTTCTCACGCTCTTGCGGCTCGACAGCCTGAGCCACGATGCTGGCAAAGGCACCCGTCAGTTGGTGGGCATCGCCGATGCGCGAGAGTGACGGGGACTCAGTCCCGACGACCTGTGCATCACGGGCCCAGATGACTGCGGCGGCCTGTTGTCCATCGGGGGCCAGCAATTCAGCCTCTGCCGCCAGTCCGCCGGTCGAGCCGGGTACGCGGACCCCCAAAGGACCGGGAATGAAGAAGTTCGCCACTGCCGACGCTGACGAGCCCACAGCATTGGTCGGCTGAACGCGGCTGGCGGCCGCTCTCAGGCGTCCCGCACCTTGTTCGGCCTGTTCGGCGATTTCGAAACGGTCAGATACGGCAAAGCAGATACGGCGGTCGATCTCGCGGACGATGATGGCTTTTTCTTCTTCGGTAATGCCTTCGCCGATGTCGCCCACAAGAACGGTGGGTTCGATCCAGATACGGTTGATCTGCTCCAGAAGGGGCTCGTTGCGGTACTGGGCCACCTTGGCCCGCACCGTATCCGTGCGGGGCTCCAGCTTGCTGTAGTCGCTGAGGAAGCCGCTGCGGGTCACATCGGCGGACGCACAGCCCGTTAAGAGAGCGGCACCGGATGCCGCCATAACAAGATTGCGCAAACGTCCGTTTCCGGACCGCAGTTTTTTATGGAACATGGTCAGGTCCGTATCATTGATATCATTCAAATACGGCTGACGGGTCCAACCGGTTCACCTTGGTGGTCAAAGGACTTGGGTTATAGTGCTATCTGAACACCTTTCCGGAGTGACTCAATGATACGTGTCCGTGCGGCTTTTACAGCCTCAGCGCTTGGTTTGGCCGTGGTGATGTCTTGGGGCGTTATGCCGCAGACAGCCGACGCGCAGGCACAGCGTCTGGGTATGGACACTTCTCGGGGTGTTTACTCCTTTGCACCCAACCTCGAGCACAGCCTTCCGGCGGTCGTGAAGGTGCAGGCCCTGGGCCGTGCGTCGGTTGCCTCCGATGACGGTCCCAAGCCGATACAGGGCGGATCCGGCGTCATTATCGATGCCGCCAACGGTATCATCGTCACCAACCATCACGTTATCGACGGTGGCCGAAACTTTACCGTGGACCTGCCCGATGGCCGCTTCCTCGATGCCGAGCTGGTGGGGGCGGACGAAGACACCGACATTGCGGTGCTGCGCGCGCGTGGCACGGGCCTGACACAGGTGGCCCAGGTGGATTCCGATGAACTGCGCACGGGTGATCTGGCCTTCGCGGTCGGCTATCCCTTCGGTCTGGACCAAACCCTGACCATGGGGGTGATCTCGGGACTGAACCGTACGGGGCGCGGCGATACCATCGAGGACTACATCCAGACGGATGCGGCGGTGAACATGGGCAACTCCGGCGGGCCACTGCTGGACAGCCGCGGTCGCCTGATCGGTATCAATACGTCAATCCTGTCGGGTGGCATGGGCGGCGGCAATGACGGTATCGCCTTTGCGGTGCCGACCCGCATCATGCGCTTTGTCGTGGACCAGATCCTCGCTCACGGCGAAGTCAGACGTGGTCAGGTGGGGATGGTCGTCGGCTCGCTCACGGCACCCCGCGCCCGTGAGCTGGGTCTGAACATCGTGCGTGGCGCAGTGGTGTACGATGTGCGTCCGGGCTCCGCAGCCGAGCGTGCCGGATTGAAGCGCAGCGACGTGATCACCTCCCTGCAGGACCGGCCGATGGTGAATGGTGGCTCGGTCCAGGCCTCGGTGGGAATTACGACGCCGGGCACGCAACTGCCTGTCACCTATCTGCGCGACGGCAAGGAAGGCCGCACGGTACTTAGGGTAGAGGACGCGCCGGTCCATGCCGTGCGACTGGGCAGCCAGGAGGCCATTGCGCGGGGACTGACGGTACGGGCAGGCTCTGACGGTGTGGTCGTGCAGGTGGTCGAAGCCGGTTCTCTGGCGGCTTCCGAAGGCCTGAAGGCCGGAGACATTGTCACCCGGATCAATAAGGCCTCGGTACGCAGTCTGGCTGACTTTGCCTCGGCCGTGGATGGGCAGGATCGCCTGCACATTGTTGTCGAGCGTGACGGCGAGACAATGGAATTCGACCTGATCCGCTAGACGGACCAAACTGCCGATATAAAAAGCCCGCCGGTAACTGTTGCCGGCGGGCTTGTTTAATTCGGTTGCCGGCCCGCCAGTGCCTTTGAATGGGGCACCCGGAGGGGGCTGGGGGGGCTGTTCAGGGTTCCAAGTACACCCGACATCAGCGAGCCGACAAAGAGATCATCGATACGGTTCCGGGTAAGTTCTGGACCGAACCGTGTCTCTTTGAAGGTATTTGATAAACGTCTGTACGGGTGGGGGACCTAGATCTTCGACAGGATCAGGGTGGCGTTGGTGCCACCGAAGCCGAAGCTGTTGGACATGACGTGCTTCAGTTCGCCGTCGTGGCGCTTCTGAAGGATCGGCATGCCCTCGAACTCTGGGTCGAGGTTTTCGATGTGGGCGCTCTCGGCGGCAAAGCCGTGTTTCATCATCAGTAGGCAGTAGATGGCTTCCTGCACGCCAGCGGCACCCAGCGAGTGGCCCGTCAGCGACTTGGTCGAGGAAATCATCGGCATGGCATCGCCAAAGACGTTGCGGACCGCGTTCATTTCCTTGGCATCGCCCACCGGCGTCGAGGTGCCGTGCGGGTTCAGGTAGTCGATCTTGGGATTGCCCGCCATTTCGAGGGCGATCTTCATGCAGCGCTCGGCACCTTCGCCCGACGGGGCGACCATGTCATGGCCGTCGGCATTGGCGCCATAGCCGGTGACTTCGGCATAGATGGTGGCGCCACGGGCGACGGCGCGCTCGTATTCTTCCAGAACGACGATGCCCGCACCGCCCGCGATGACGAAGCCGTCACGGTCCTTGTCATAGGCGCGCGAAGCGACCGACGGGGTGTCGTTATAGTTGGACGACATGGCACCCATCGCGTCGAACATGTTCGACATGGACCAGTCGATGTCCTCGCAGCCACCGGCGAAGACCACGTCCTGCTTGCCCCAGGCGATCTGTTCGGCGGCGGCGCCGATGCAGTGGGCCGAGGTCGCGCAGGCCGACGAGATCGAATAGTTGATGCCGCGGGTCTGGAACCAGGTCGACAGCACGGCCGACGGACCCGATGCCATAGCCTTGGGCACGGCGAACGGGCCGACGCGCTTGGGCGAGCCCTTTTCGACCGTGGTCTGGGCCGATTGCAGGATGACCTGGGTCGACGGGCCGCCCTCGCCGACGATCACGCCAGTGCGGTCGTTCTTGATGTCCTCGGCGTCGATGCCGGAATCTTTCAAGGCCTCTTCAAAGGCGATGTGGGCCCAAGCCGTACCGTTAGCGAGAAAACGCGCCGCGCGGCGGTCTACCAGCGGGGCCCAGTCCTCGGCGGTCGCACCCAGGGCGGGCGGTGCCCAGACCTGGGAACGGAAGCCGTATTTGGCGTGGTCAGGCGCGGCCTGGATGCCCGAGCGGGCTTCCTTGAGTGAGGCAGCAACCTCGTCCTGGCCCGTACCGATGGACGAGACGATACCGATACCGGTGACGACAACGCGACGCATGGGCGTTCCCTCGTATTTTCTGTTTACGCTTCGGTCTTTTCGGCGTTTGCGCCGAACAGGCCGACCCGCATGTCATTGCAGGTGTAGATGACTTCGCCGTCAGCCTCGAGCACGCCATCGGCGATACCCATGACCAGCTTGCGGTTGATGACGCGTTTCAGGTGGACCTTGTAGACCACCTTCTTGATGTCGGGGGTGACCTGACCGGTGAATTTCACTTCGCCCACGCCCAGGGCACGGCCGCGGCCTGGGCCGCCTTGCCAACCCAGGTAGAAGCCGACCATCTGCCACATGGCATCCAGGCCGAGGCAACCGGGCATGACCGGGTCACCGATGAAGTGGCACTGGAAGAACCACAGGTCCGGGCGGATATCCAGCTCGGCTTCGACATAGCCCTTGCCGTAGTTGCCGCCATCGGAGTTGATCTCGACGATACGGTCGAACATCAGCATGGGCGGGGCAGGCAGCTGGGCATTGCCGGGGCCGAAGAGTTCACCACGGCCGGAGGCCAGCAGGCCTTCGAGATCAAACGACGAGGGGTATTGGGACTGGCTCAAAGTCAGAGGGCTCCGAAAGGCTATACTCGGGGGTTACACGACGCAGCGGGTCTGCTCAACCATGGTCAAGGCAGACGACGCGGTTTGTGGCCCGCAGGGCAAGGTCTGTTGGGGGATTGAACGTCTTCTCACCGAGACGGTTCATGGAATTTCAGGGGGTGTCGCGCCCCGGACCCGCAGGGCGGGCGGCGTTGCACAGTGCGCGGCTCTGGGTGCCGAAAACCTCGCGCTCGGGCACCCAGCCACGGATCTTGCGGGCCCTGACCCGGCACCAGCCCTCCTCGCATTCGTCGAGCGAGACGATGGAGCGCGGGCTGAACATGGCCCGGATCGAGGCGGTAGCCGAGCGGCCGGTCCGGATGGGGATGGCCTGGTCGGTGCGGTTGAACACGCTGCGTCGACCCGAGGCGACGGTACGGTGGATCCAGGCTACCGAGCCGTCAGGATCGCAGATCTTGCGCCATTCGCGGGTCTCGGCGATCACCTGAACGGGCAGGCCCGCCGCACGGTATTCCCACATGATGCGGTAATCGAGGCCCGGCCCCTGGCGCGCGCGCACGCGGCTGGACTTCAGTGTGATCCAACGGGGGACTTCCAATCCCGTCGGTGTCGGTCTACCGGAAGGCATCATTGTGCCTGCGCCGCTCATCAGGGCCAAACCCATCATGCCGGCAACCATTCCGATGCGACGGAAATTTTTGATCCTGACCGCAGCTTTGATAGACACATCCAGACTCTAAGATCAGCGGGCCGCAAGACCCGCAGGAAACCCCAGGCTCCTTATGTCCGTTCGCAAGCTTAAGGTCGTATTAACCAGACGACTTCCCGACGCCATCGAAACGCGTATGCGCGAACTTTTCGACGCCGAGTTGAACCTGACGGACAAGCCGATGGATCGTGAAGCCTTGGCGTCGGCGTTGCAACGAGCCGATGTGCTGGTGCCGACCATCACGGATCGCCTCGACGCCGACCTTATCAATGGTGCGGGCGAACAATTGAAAATGATTGCCAACTTCGGGGCCGGTGTGGACCACATCGACGTCGAGGCCGCGGTCGCCCGCCGGATCATTGTCTCCAATACGCCCGGTGTCCTGACCGAAGACACGGCTGATATCGCCATGTCGCTGATCCTGGCCGTCAGCCGCCGCATCGTCGAAGGGGCCAATGTGGTAACCGACGGCGCGTTCAAGGGCTGGACCCCGACCTGGATGTGCGGGCGCAAGCTGTACGGCAAGCGACTGGGCATCGTCGGCATGGGCCGCATCGGTCAGGCCCTGGCCCGCCGCGCCCGCGCTTTCGGCATGCAGGTTCACTATCATAACCGCAAGCCAGTGCCGGACATGGTGGCCGAGGAACTGGGCGCGACCTACTGGGACGATCTGGACCAGATGCTGTCGCGCATGGATGTCATCAGCCTGAACTGCCCGGCCACGCGTGACACCCATCACATGCTGTCGGCAGAGCGGATCGCCCTGCTGCAACCGCATGCCATCCTCATCAACACCGCCCGTGGCGAACTGATCGACGAGGAAGCCCTGGCCGAGGCGGTGAAGAGCCGCGCCATCTTCGGAGTGGGTCTGGACGTGTTCGAGCAGGAACCGGCGGTCCATCCGGGCCTTGTCGGCCATTTGAATGTGGTGCTGCTGCCCCACCTCGGCTCGGCGACCATCGAAGCGCGTCAGGACATGGGCGAGCGGGTGATCGCCAACATCATGACCTTCCAGAACGGCCATCGTCCGCCGGATCGCGTCATTCCGGCGATGCTCTGATCAGGCGTGGCCGCCGCAGACGGGGCATTCCGGATCGGCAGCCAGCTTCACCACGCGGGTGGCTGCCGATAGCCCGTCATAGATCAGAAGGCGGCTTTCCAGCGGTTGGCCCGCGCCGGTGATGACCTTGATGGTCTCCAGCGCCGTCATGGCACCGATGACGCCCGCCAGCGCCCCGATCACGCCCACGCGAGCGCAGGTCTCGGCCTCGGGCGGGATCTCGCTGACGAGGCATTGATAGCAGGGCTGTCCGGTAAAGACGCCCACCTGACCCGACCAGCGACCCAGTGCGCCCGACACAAGAGGCTTGCCTGTCGCAACACAGGCGGCGTTCACCGCAAAGCGCGTGTCGAAGTCATCGGTGCCGTCCAGCACCACATCGAAGCGGCTCACCAGATCTGCGGCGTTTTTCGGCGTGATGCGTTGGTTGAACAACTCCAGCACCGTGTGCGGGTTCAGCGCCGACAGGCGATCCCGCGCTACCTCGACCTTGGGCTTGCCGACATCGTCGGTGGTGAAGGTAATCTGGCGCTGAAGGTTCGACAGCGACACCACATCATCGTCGATCAGCCCCAGAGTGCCTACACCCGCTGCCGCCAGATAGAGCGCCGCCGGATTGCCGATGCCGCCCATGCCGACCACCAGAACGCGGGCGCGTTTCAGCGCCTGCTGCCCCGGTCCACCCACTTCGGACAGGATCAGGTGGCGGGCGTAGCGCTCCACCTCTTCATCGGAAAATCGCACGGGTGACTGGTTCATTTGGTCGCTATTAGCACCTTCTGCATGGCTTGGCGCTTGCGGGGAAGCGCGACGCTCGCCACATCCCCGATCATGACGCAAGCATCCTCATTCCCCGACTGGCACGGCACGACCATTCTGGCGGTTCGCAAGGACGGCAAGACCATAATCGCCGGTGACGGTCAGGTCTCGATGGGCAACACCATCGTCAAGGGCTCGGCCCGCAAGGTCCGCAAACTGGCCGGTGGCAAGGTCATTGCCGGATTTGCCGGTGCGACCGCCGACGCCCTGACCCTGATCGAGCGGCTGGAAGCCAAGCTGGAACAATATCCGGATCAGCTGGCCCGCGCCTGTGTGGATCTGGCCAAGGACTGGCGCACGGACCGCTACCTTCGCAAGCTGGAGGCCATGCTGTTGGTGGCCGACAGGAATACCATCCTGACTGTGACCGGCGTGGGTGATGTGCTGGAGCCGGAACAGGGCTGCGCCGCCGTCGGTTCGGGCGGCAACTATGCGCTGGCCGCCGCACTGGCCCTCATCGATGAGGATACCGCGCTGGGCGCCGAGGGCATCGCCCGCAAGGCGATGAAGATCGCCGCCAGCATCGACGTCTACACCAACGGCAACCTCACCATTGAGAGCCTCGAGGGTTGAGCCTTGCCGCGCCCGATGGGGCGCTCAGGTAGAGAGCCGCCCCGCGGCGAACGATGGTGCCCCTGAGGGCAAACGAGACAAAAATGACTGATCTCTCTCCACGCGAAATCGTATCGGAACTGGACCGCTATATAGTGGGTCAGCAGGACGCCAAACGTGCCGTCGCGGTGGCGCTTCGCAACCGCTGGCGTCGCAAGCGCGTGCCGGAAGACCTGCGTGACGAGGTCACGCCCAAGAACATCCTGATGATCGGCCCGACGGGCGTGGGCAAGACCGAGATCGCGCGCCGCCTCGCCAAGCTGGCCGGTTCGCCCTTCCTCAAGGTCGAGGCCACCAAATTTACCGAGGTCGGCTATGTTGGCCGCGACGTGGACCAGATCATGCGCGATCTGGTGGAAAGCGCCATCGCCATGGTTCGCGACAAGCGCCGCGTCGAGGTTCAGGCCAAGGCCGAAGCTGCCGCCGAAGAGCGCCTTCTGGACGCCCTCGTTGGCCCGACGTCCCAAGCTGCCACCCGCGATGCCTTCCGCAAGAAGCTGCGTGCCGGAGAACTGGACGACAAGGAGGTCGAGATCGCGCTGGCCGACAACGCCTCGCCCCTTCAGGGCATGGATATTCCGGGCAGCAATGTCGGCATCCTCAACCTGTCGGACATGCTGGGCAAGCTGGGTGGTGGCCGCACCAAGAGCGTTCGAATGACGGTGAAGGATGCGACCCAGCCCTTGATCACCGAAGAGGCTGACAAGCTGCTGGATCAGGACAGCCTGACCCGCGAGGCGGTGAAGCTGGCCGAGAACGAGGGCATTGTCTTCCTCGACGAGATCGACAAGGTCGCCGCCCGTCAGGAAAAGGGCGGGGCCGATGTCTCGCGCGAGGGCGTCCAGCGCGACCTGCTGCCGCTGATCGAAGGTACGACGGTTTCGACAAAATACGGTCCGGTGAAGACCGACCACGTCCTGTTCATCGCGTCCGGTGCCTTCCACGTGGCCAAGCCGTCGGACCTGCTGCCGGAACTTCAGGGCCGTCTGCCGATCCGGGTCGAGTTGAAGGCTCTGACGCGCGATGATTTCAAGCGCATCCTGACCGAGCCAGAAGCCAATCTGATCCGCCAGAACCAGGCCCTGCTGGCGACCGAGGACGTGACCGTCACCTTCACAGACGAAGCCATCGAGGCGCTGGCCGACGCGGCGGTGACCGCCAACTCGACCATCGAGAATATCGGGGCGCGCCGCCTGCAGACCGTGCTGGAGCATGTGCTGGAAGAGACCAGCTATCGTGCGTCGGACATGGCGGGCGAGACGATCGAGTTCACCGGCACGGTGGTGCGCGAGAAACTGGGCGAACTGACCGGAAACGTCGACCTCAGCCGCTATATCCTGTGACATAGCGGCCAAGGCCGGAAGTTGAGGACCGTCGGGGCTTTAGGCGCCGGCGGTCTTTCTCATTTCGGAGACGGCCTGAACGAGGCGTTCCAGCTCGTGCGGCTTGGACAGGCGGTGGTCGCCGTCCTTGATGATGTCGAGGCGCACGTCGCCGCCTTCATGCTTCTCCATCAGGGCCAGCTGCATGCGCCACGGCACGCTTTCGTCCAGCTTGCCCTGCAGGATGTGGATCGGGGCGGGGATCAGGATCGGATTGTCGAGCAGCAGCCAATCGCGGGCCTCGTCGAACATGTGCTTGGTCAGCTGATAGCTGCCGAGACCCGGATCGGTGATGGTGGCGATGCCGTCGCGCAGGATTTCCTGACGGATATGGTCGGGCAGGTCCGGCCACATGAGGCGCTCGGTAAAGTCCTGTGCCGGATTGACCAGAACCATCCCCACCACGGCTTGCGGGCGGGCCACTGCCGCCAGCAGCGACACCCAGCCGCCCATCGAAGAGCCGACAAGGATCACCGGACGGGCCAGTTCGTCGATCAGGGCGATACAGTCCTCGCGCCAGCGGCCGATGCTGGCTTTCGTCCAGTCGCCCGACGAGACGCCGTGGGCGAAATGGTCATAGCGGACATAGTTCCAGCCCTCGGCGCGGGCGGCCTCGTCCAGTGCCAGCGCCTTGGTGCCTTCCATGTCCGAACGGAAGCCGCCCACCCAGATCACGACCGGACCCGAACCCTCGACCTGTTTATAGGCGATGGTCTCGCCATCGGGACGGGCAAAGGACTTGATCTGATCCATGGTCTTCCTCTCGCGCTTGGGACCGAAAACGGGTAGCCATCCTCCAATAGCAAAGTGAAGGCCGATCCGCGTGTCCCAATCGCCCTCCCGCGCAAATCCGCGCGTCCTGTTCATCAGTCCGAACCGTATCGGCGACAGCGTCATCGCCATGGGCATCGTGCGCGAAATCGGGCACCAGTGGCCGGGGGCGGATATCACGGTGGTGACGTCCGGCATGGCGTCGTCCTTCTATCGGGCCGCGCCGCAGGTGGTGAAGATCATCCCGATCAACAAGGAAAAGCGCGGTGGCCACTGGATCAAGCTGTGGAAGGCCGTGCGCGGTGAAAGCTGGGATGCGGTCATCGACACGCGCGGCTCGCTGACGGCCTATCTGCTCAAGGCCAAGAAGCGCATCGTCTATACGCGCAAGCTGGAAACCGGAGAGCCGAAGGTTGCGGTTATCACCCGCCTGATGTCGGCCCCGCACAGCCTAGAGCCGGAACTGTTCATCGATGACCGCGCGCGCGCCGAGGCCGCAGCTGTCATCGATCCACAACTGCATTCGGGCGCGGGCGAGGGACCGATCCTCGCCCTAGCCCCTATCGCCCACCAGAAGGGCAAGAGCTGGCCCGCCGACCGCTGGGCCGCTTTGGTTGCCAAGCTGAAGGCCGAGCCACGCTTTGACGGCTGGCGCTTCATGCCGGTCGGCGGTCCGGGGGACCATCCGCCTGCCGCGCCCGCACTGGCAGAGGCCGGAGATCGCGGCATCGACTGCGTGGGCAAGACCGACATCATCGCCTCTGCCGCCGCCATCGACCGTGCGGCGCTTTTCGTCGGTAACGACAGCGGCCTGATGCACGTCTCGGCGGCCACCGGCACGCCGACGCTGGGCCTGTTCGGCCCGACCGAGTGGTGGCTGTACGGACCGCGCGGGCCCAGGACCGCGACGGTGGCGTCCAATAATACGCGCGGCCAGTTCGCGCCCATCGAAGACCTGAGCGTCGAGGCCGTATTCGACGCCACGATCAAACTCTACGACACCTATTATGCCGGAGCGGCCAAGTGACAGAGCGCCCGCAGGTCCTGTTCATCAGCGCCGACCGCATCGGCGATGCCATCATGTCCATCGGCGCGATCCGCGAGATCGGACGCCAGATACCGGATGCCGAGATCACGGTCGCGGTTGGCCCGACGGCGGCGGCCCTGTTCCGTGCCGCGCCCGGCGTGGTCAAGGTGATCCCGTGGAAGAAGCAGAAGCTGTCGGGCCACTGGCGCACGCTCTGGCGTCAGACGGTCGGCACGAAATGGGCGATGGTCGCCGATGTGCGCGGATCGGCCATGAGCCTGTTCCTGCGTGCCAAGGAACGCCGCCTTTACAGCCGCGCGCTGGAAAAGGGTGAGATGAAGGTCGTCACCTTCTCCAACATGATGAAGGCCAAACAGGTCGCCGAGCCGGAAATCTTTCTGGACGACGCAGCCCGCGCCCGCGCCGATGAGGTCATTGGCAGCGATCCCGCCCCGATCATCGCCTTTGCCCCCATTTCCACCGCCGAGGACCGCAGCTGGCCCAAGGAGCGCTGGGCGGCGCTGATCGAAAAGCTGATGGCCGAGCCGCGCTTTGACGGCTGGCGTTTCATGGTGGTCGGCGGTCCGGGCGACCATGAGGCTGCCGCGCCGTCGCTGGCCTTGGCGGGTGATCGAGGCATCGACTTTGTCGGCAAGGGTGACATTCTGGCCTCGGCAGCCGCTCTCTCGCGCGCCAGCCTGTTCGTCGGCAACGACAGCGGACTGATGCACGTCTCGGCGGCGGCGGGCACGCCGACGCTGGCCCTGTTCGGTCCCAGCGAGTGGTGGCACAAGGCCCCGTGGGGCCCCAATGGACGCGTGCTGGCAGCCGCGCCGGTGCGGGGCGAGTTCGCCTCCATCCTGAACCTGAGCGTCGATCAGGTGTGTGATGAAGTCCTCAAACTGCATGAAAGCTTTGCAGGAGCGGCCAAGGTCGCAACCACGGCGCCTTGAATTTCCGGCCTTACATCGCCATATTCCCGCCGCTGGATGCCGTCGGGAAAGCGTGGCGGTGTCCAATACAGTTTTGACCACATAAGGAAACGACGCCCATTCGCCGTCCAATGCAAGCGCCGCCCGTGAAGGACGGCCCGCCGATGAACCAAGATATCCGTGCACCGCGCGTTCTGCTGATTGACCAGAACGGCGAAAAGCAGGGTATCATGCCGCTGTCCGCCGCACTCGAAGCGGCTGAAGAGGCTGGCCTCGATCTCGTTCAGATCGTGAACAATCCGGATGCGCCGGTTTGTAAAATCCTGGACTACGGCAAGCATCGTTTCCAAGAGCAAAAGAAGAAGGCCGAGGCCCGCAAGCGCCAGAAGGTCGTCGAGCTCAAAGAAATCAAGCTGCGTCCGAATATCGACACCCACGACTATGAAGTGAAGGCCAAGTCCATGCGCCGCTTCTTCGAGGACGGCGACAAGGTGAAGGTCACCCTGCGCTTCCGCGGTCGTGAAATGGCCCACCCGGACCTCGGCATGAAGCTGATGCATAAGGTGCAGGCCGACTTCGAGGAAGTCGCCAAGGTCGAGTTCGCGCCGAAGATGGAAGGCCGTCAGATGATCATGATCCTGGCCCCGCGTTAAGGATATCGATCATCCGGAACTTCTGGACCGAAATCATGGACGCCCCGCGACCTAGGTCGCGGGGCGTTTGTGTATCTGCAGGCCGCCTAGCCCTTGCTTTTTGGGCATCGGGGGCTTAGAACCCGCCCCTTCGTATCTACGGACCGCCGGGCGAATAGGCATTGCCTGGGCGGTTCTGAAACGGACGTCGCCTGATTTTCTTCGGAAATGACGGGGGCGACCCTCAAATCAGAGAGAGTCAAAATGCCGAAGCTTAAGACGAAGTCGGGCGCCAAGAAGCGCTTCAAATTCACCGCTACGGGCAAGGTCAAGGCCGGCGTTGCTGGCAAGCGCCACCGCCTGATCAGCCACAACTCGAAGTACATCCGCCAAAACCGCGGCACTTCGGTCATGGCTGACGCCGACGCCAAGAAGATCAAGTCCTACATGCCGTACGCCTAAGGCGCGGCTGACTTAATCTCCCCAAGCACTGAATTTGAATTTGCGTCTCTCAAGCAGCGAGCCCCCGCGGGGCGAGCGCTAGAGACCCCCCAAAAGGGAAAACAACATGGCTCGCGTTACCCGGGGCGTTACGTCCCACGCCAAGCACAAGAAGGTCCTGAAGCAAGCCAAGGGCTTCTACGGCCGCCGCAAGAATACCATCCGCGCCGCCAAGGCTGCTGTTGACCGTGCCGGTCAGTACGCCTACCGCGACCGCCGCAACAAGAAGCGCAACTTCCGCGCCCTGTGGATCCAGCGCATCAACGCTGCTGCCCGCGCTGAAGGCTTCACCTACTCGCAGTTCATCCACGGCCTCGACAAGGCTGGCATCGTTCTGGACCGTAAGGTTCTGGCTGCCATCGCCGCTGACGAAGCTGGCTTCAAGGCAATCGCCGAGAAGGTCCGCGCTGCTCTGGCCTAAGTCTTTGGCCTAAGAGAAAGCACGATCTGCTTAAAAAGCGCCCGCTCCGGTCAACGGGGCGGGCGTTTTTGCATTCTGGCCCCTGCACCGTCTGCTAAGAGGGTGACGAACGGGCCACGGCCCGATAAAGCACAGCGCAAATGACTGATCTCGTCCAACTCGAAACCGAAATCACCCAAGCCATCGGCGCGGCAGAGACTGTCGCGGCCCTTGAAGAGGTGCGCGTTGGCGCCCTCGGCAAGTCCGGCTCGATCTCCCTCCTGCTGAAGGGCATGGGCCAGCTGAGCCCCGACGAGCGCCGCGAGCGCGGTCCGGTGCTGAACGGCCTGCGCGACCGTGTGACCACGGCGCTGAATGCCAAGAAGGCCGAACTGGAAGCGGCGGAACTCAACGCCCGCCTGCTGGCCGAGCGCGTCGACCTGACCCTGCCGTCGCGTCCCCGTCGCAAGGGCGGCGTCCACCCGACCATGCAGGTCATGGACGAGATGATCGCCATCTTCGCCGAGATGGGCTTTGCCGTCGCCGAAGGTCCCGACATCGAGGACGACTTCCACAACTTCACCGCGCTGAACTTCCCGCCGAAGCATCCGGCGCGTGAGATGCACGACACCTTCTTCCTGAAGCCGGACGCCGACACGGGCGAGCGCAAGGTTCTGCGCACCCACACCTCGCCGGTTCAGGTGCGCGCGATGATGTCGCAAAAGCCGCCGATCCGTATCATCGCGCCGGGCCGCACCTTCCGTAAGGATTCTGACGCGACCCACACCCCGATGTTCCACCAGATCGAAGGTCTGGTCATCGACCGCGACATCAACATGGGTCACCTGAAGACCACGCTTGAGACCTTCATGGCCCGCTTCTTCGAGCTGGACGACGTGCAGGCCCGCTTCCGCCCGCACCACTTCCCGTTCACCGAGCCGTCGGCTGAAATGGACATCCGCTGCGACCGTTCGGGTGGCAAGCTGGTGCTGAACACCGGCGAGGACTGGCTGGAAATCCTGGGCTGCGGCATGGTTCACCCGAACGTGCTGACCGCCTGCGGCCTCGATCCGAACGAGTATCAGGGCTTTGCCTTCGGCATGGGCGTGGACCGTCTGGCCATGCTGAAATACGGCGTGCCGGACCTGCGTCCGATGTTCGACGCCGATACCCGTTGGCTTGCCCACTATGGTTTCTCGGCCTTCCAGGCCCCCAACCCGGCCTCCGGCCTGAGCTGAGGATTGCTCCCATGACTGATATCTTCTCCGAAGAAGCCGGCCGCGCCGCTGTTGAAAAGACCGAATTCGCCAACGAAGCCATCTGGCTGCCGTTGCTGGCCGTACAGCACCAGAATGCCGGTCAGCCCATCATCAAGGACAAGACCTTCACCAACTGCCTGTTCGAAGGTCCGGCTCTGATGGTGCCGGTCGACAACTGCCACTTCGATGGCTGCAACATGGGTGCCGTCAAGGACGTGAACTCATTGTTCTATACGCCCAAGGGGCCAATGCTGGTGGGCGCGGTTCCGTTTGACGGCTGCCGCTTCATCAACTGCCGCTTCTCGCAGGTCGCATTCACCGGCCACCCCGATTTCGTAGAAGGCATGGCCCAAGGCCTTATCTCGGCCTCAGAGGCCAAATGATCCATGACTGATACCCAAGACATTACTATTCCGGCCATCGGTGCAGGTCCGGAATACGAGAACCTCAACATCTGGCTTCCGGCGCTGGCTATCGAAGCGGGCCGCCGTGGCGAGGCCGTTATCGAGGGCAAGACCTACCGCAACTGCATGATCGAAGGTCCGGCTGTGCTGTTGCCGCTGGGCGCCTGCAATTTCGACGGCTGCAACATGGGTGATGCGCAGGGCGATATCCGCAACCTGCTGCTTCAGCCGATGAGCCCGCAAAAGGTGACCGGCACCATCGCCTTCAAGGATTGCCAGTTCATCAACTGTCAGTTCATCCGTGTCGGTTTCACCGGTACGCCGGACTTCCTGGAGCAGGTGCAGCAGGTCCTGACCGGAGGCGCTGCGTAATGAAGTTCACCCTTTCGTGGCTCAAGGACCACCTCGATACCACGGCTGATGTCGCCGCAGTATCCGAGGCGATGACGATGGCGGGTCTGGAAGTCGAAGAGGTTCTGGATCCCGTCTCGAAACTGGCCCCGTTCAGCGTGGCCAAGATCGTCTCGGCCGAGCGTCACCCCAATGCCGACCGCCTTCAGGTCTGTCAGGTCGACACCATCGATGGCCGCAAGGAAATCGTGTGCGGTGCGCCGAACGCCCGTCCGGGCCTGACCACCATCTATGCGCCTATCGGGGCCTATGTGCCGGGTCTGGACGTGACTCTGGTTGAAAAACCGGTGCGCGGCATCGTCTCCAACGGCATGCTTTGCTCGGGCGGCGAACTGGAACTGCCGGATCAGAATGACGGTATTCTGGAACTGTCGGACGATCTGGCTGTCGGTACCTCCGCGGCCGAGGTGTTCGGCCTCGAGCCGGTCATCGACTTTGAAGTCACCCCGAACCGCCCTGACTGGCTGGGTGTCGCCGGCATTGCCCGAGATCTGGCCGCCGCCGGTGTCGGCACGCTCAAGACGCCGGCCATCAAGCCTGTGGCAGGCAAGGGTGCGCCTAGCATCAGCGTGCGTATCGACGCGCCGGAACTGTGCCCGACCTTTGCCGGTCGCGTGATCCGTGGCGTGAAGAACGGCCCGTCGCCCAAGTGGCTTCAGGATCGCCTGACCGCCATCGGCCTGCGCCCGATCAATGCGCTGGTCGATATCACCAACCTGATCTCCTATGACCGCGCGCGCCCGCTGCACGTCTATGACATCTCCAAGCTGCAAGGCGCGGAAATCGTCGTGCGCGGCGGTGTCGAAGGCGACAGCCTGCTGGCGCTGGACGGCAAGGAATACGCTCCGCAAGCCGCCGACTGCGTGATCGCCGACAACGGCGGTGCCCGCGCCATCGGCCTTGGCGGTGTGATGGGCGGCGAGAGCACCGGCTGTTCGGACGAGACGGTCGATGTCTTTGTCGAAAGCGCCTGGTTCGAGCCGATCGTGATCGCCCAGACGGGTCGTTCGCTGGGCATCAGCTCGGACGCCCAATACCGTTTCGCGCGCGGCGTCGACACGCACTCGGTCGTTCCGGGTCTGGAGCTGGCGACCAAGCTGATCCTCGACCTGTGCGGCGGCGAGCCGTCGGACATAGTGGTGGCCGGTGAGGCACCTGCCGCACCGCAGGGCTTTGCCTTCGATCCGGCCTTTGTGAAGCGCCTGTCGGGCATGGACCTGACCGAGGACCGCATCGCCGAAATCCTGACCGCTCTCGATTTCAAGGTCGAGCGCGGTGCTTCGTGGACCGTCACGCCGCCGACCGCGCGCCGCGACGCCCACGGTCCGGCTGATCTGGTGGAAGAGATCGCCCGCATCGAAGGCTTTGCCTCGCTGCCGTCGACCCCGCTGCCGTTCGTGGCCCCGCCTGCCGGTGGCATCCTCAGCGCCCGTCAGGCCCGTGTCCGTACGGCTCGTCGCGCCCTGGCGTCGATGGGCTATGCGGAGGCTGTGACCTGGTCCTTCACCAAACAGTCGATCGCCACCCTGTTCGGCGGCGGTGACGACAAGCTGGTGCTGGAAAACCCGATTGCGTCGGACCTCGACTGCATGCGTCCGTCGGCCCTGCCGAACCTCATCCAGGCCGCCGCCCGCAACGCCGCCCGCGGTCACGCGGACGCCGCCCTGTTCGAAATCGGCCCGATCTATCTGGGCGACGGTCCCAAGGACCAGCGCACGGTCATCGCCGGTCTGGTCGCGCCGCACGCTGACCGTCACTGGCAGGGGGCGGGCGAGGATGCCCTGTTTACCCTCAAGGGTGACCTGATCGAGCTGCTGGAACTGATCGGTGCGCCGGTCGGCTCGCTGCAGCTGGTTCAGGGCCAGAACCGCGAGTGGTGGCATCCGGGCCGTTCGGCCCGTCTGCAACTGGGTCCGAAGAACATCATCGTCGAGTTCGGTGCCCTGCACCCGTCGGTGCTGAAGACGCTGGATGCCGATGGCCCGATGCTGGCCTTCGAAATCATCCTCGACAACGTTCCCGAGCCCAAGGGCAAGGGCGGCAAGGCCCGTGGTGCGGCCAGTCTGTCGAACCTGATGCCGCTGACCCGCGACTTCGCCTTTGTGGTGGACGAGGACAAGGCGGTCGGTGATCTGGTCCGCGCCGTGGCTGGTGCCGACAAGGCGCTGATCACCGATGTGCGCGTGTTCGACGTCTATCGCGGCAAGGGCGTGCCGGAAGGCCAGAAGTCGATCGCGCTGGAGGTTGAAATCCAGCCCCGCGACGCGACCCTGACCGATGCCGAAATCGAGGCCCTTATGACCAAGGTAGTGGCTGCCGCTACCAAGCTTGGCGTGGCGCTGCGGAGCTAGGTATGTCGGAGAACAAACCGTGGGCGGAAACCGCCTTCGAGCGGAACCTGTTCCGTGCCCGCTGGCTGATGGCCCCCTTCTATCTGGGGCTGGTGCTGGCGTTGATTATGCTGCTGTCGGTGTTTGTGCAGGAAGTGGTCCACTTCCTGCCGCAGGCCTTTGTTTTTGGCGAAGGCCATATGACGGCGGACACGGCGATCCTTGCCATCCTCAGCCTTGTTGACCTGTCTCTGGCGGGCAATTTGCTGCTGATCGTCATCTATTCCGGCTATGAGAATTTCGTCTCCAAGCTGGATCTGGACGAGAACCACGTGGACCGTCCGCCGTGGATGGGCACGGTGGACTTCTCGGGCCTGAAGATGAAGCTGATCGCCTCCATCGTGGCGATCTCGGCCATCTCCCTGCTCAAGGCCTTCATGAACCTCGGCAAGCCGGGTCATGTGGTGGACGAAGCCTCGCTGATGTGGGGCGTCATCATCCACCTTACATTCGTCAGCTCGGGTGTGTTGTTGGCGGTGATGGACTGGATCGCTTCCAAAACCGACAAGCACTGATTCCAGCGGCTGAAGAACAGTTCAAGGGACGCAAGGCGAAGGCTTTGCGTCCTTTTTCATGTGTTTAGTGGGTCGAAATCTGTGATTGCAATGATTGGTTAACCCTAAAGCCCCAAGTCTGCCGCAAAAGGTCGTGACGGTTCCTCCATCCGCCCGACGCATCGGGCAACCGTCCAGCCTTCGGGAGTTTGACGACATGCAACGCCGCCAATTGATCCGCACCAGCCTCGGTCTTGCTGCTGCCAGTGCCCTGCCGATGGGGCTGGGTGCCTGTGCCTCTCGTGGTCAGGCGAATAATCCGAACTATCCGATTGCCTCGGACCAGACGGCCCAGGCCTATACGTTTGACGAACTGGTCGCGGCGGGTTCGCGCGAACTGGGTATCGCCTCGGAGGCCATCGGCGGTGCCATCGAGCGTATCTTTGCCGATCAGGGCGGTGCGCCGACGGCCTATATCGCCGGTGAGGAAGCCGCCGGTGCCGTGGTGGCCGGTCTTCGCTATGGCCGTGGTGCCCTGCACATGAAGGATATGTCGGCCTCGCAGGAAGTTTTCTGGCAGGGCGCGTCCATCGGTTGGGACTGGGGTGGCAATGCCAGCCGCGTCTTTACCCTCGTGTATGGCCTCTATCACCCCGACATGCTTTACCGCCGCTATCCGGGCGTCGAAGGCTCGGCGTATGCCGTGGCCGGTCTGGGCGTGAACTACCAGCGTGCGGACGGTATCGTCCTGGCGCCGGTGCGCACCGGCGTGGGCCTGCGTCTGGGTGCCAATGTCGGCACCATGAGCTACAGCCGCCAGCGTAACATCCTGCCGTTCTGAGCCGGACACACGCCTGAAAGATCAAAGGCCGGAGCGGATGCTCCGGCCTTTTTCATTCCGCACCGGCGATCAGGCTTTCCAGCCCCTCGCGGTAGGAGGGATAACGCGGACGCCATCCCAGCTCCGCCTTTGCCCGCGCATTCGAGATGCGTTTGGAGTCGAGGTAAAACCGGCGCATGCCGTCGCTGACGCTCGGGTCGTCCAGATCGACTTCCGGCGGCAGGGGGAGACCCAGACGGTGCGCGGCCCATTCGGTGATTTCGTGGGCGGGGGCGGGCTCGTCATCGGTCAGGTTGTAGATAGCGCCCGGACGGGGGGCGGCCATAGAGGCAAACAGGCCTGAGACGACATCTGAAATATGGACGCGGTTGAAGATCTGCCCGGGTTTGCGCACCCGTTTGGCGCGTCCGGCCTTCAGGCGCTCCAGAATGTTGTTTCCGGGTCCGTAAAAGCCCGGCAGACGGAAAATCTGTACCGTCAGACCCATGCCGCGGGCCCCATCCAGCCAGTCGCGCTCGGCGCGGACACGGCGGGCTCCTTCCAGACTGGCGGCATTCAGGGCGTCGCCTTCGAAGGCCCAGCCCCCCTGGCGATCTCCATAGACCGAGGTGGAGGAAATATAGCCGATCCAGTCGGGCCATACCTCGGCGGCCTTTAGATGCGACAGGGCATTCAGGGCTGGGCATCCCTGCGCATCCGGTGGCGTCGTGACAAGAATATGCGTAGCCGCAGCGCCCGCGCGCGACAGGGCCTCGGCATCCCGAGGATCGATGGCGGTAAAACCCTTGGCCGACAGCGCCTCGCGCCGTTCGGGCCTGCGCGATGTGGCGATAACCTGCCAGCCGCGTTTCAGGGCTTCATCCCCTACAGCCTCACCGACATAGCCCGCGCCAAAGATCAGCAGGATTGGCAGTGTGGTCGACATGGGGGATTGGGCCTCTCGAAATCGTTCGCTCAGCCTAATACGGTCGAGCTGCCCTGTTCCAGTGCTTTGGCCCGCTGTTCGTTCCATGCCGACACGCAAGGGATTTTGGATAGATCGCAGCGGTCGGCATAGCGGCGGGCCACTTCGGTCACATCGTTCATGAGCCCCTGTTCCAGCGTCACCGGATCAAGGCCCAGTGCCTTGAACCCGTCATTGGCCACGACCAGATCGTTCTCGTCGGCTTCCTGACGTGGATTGGGCAGGTTGGCGATGGTGGCGCCGGTCATGTCGGCCACCATCTGTGCCAGATCGCGCACGCGGCGGCTTTCGGTCATCTGGTTCAGGATTTTGACGCGGTCCCCGCGCGCGGGCGGATTGTTCAGCGCCAGTTCCACACAGCGCACCGTGTCCTGGATATGGATGAAGGCCCGCGTCTGCCCGCCCGATCCGTGGACCGTCAGCGGATAGCCGACCGCCGCCTGCATCAAAAAGCGGTTCAGTACGGTGCCATAGTCGCCGTCATAGTCGAAACGGTTGATCAGCCGCTCGTCACGGCGGGTCTGTTCGGTCTGGGCGCCCCAGACGATGCCCTGATGCAGGTCGGTGATCCGAAGCCGGTCGTTCTTGGCGTAGAACTGGAACAGCAGGGCGTCCTGCGTCTTGGTCATGTGATAGATGCTGCCGGGGTTCGGCGGGAACAGGATTTCCTGCTCGGTGGGGCCGAAGTCGGTATCCACCGTCACCTTCAGATAGCCCTCGGGGATCTTCAGCCCAGCCGTCGTATAGCCATAGACGCCCATCGTCCCGAGGTGGGCCAGATGGATGTCCAGCCCGCTGTCCACAATGGCCGCCAGCAGGTGGTTGGTGGCGTTCAGGTTGTTGTCGACGGTGTACAGCTTGTGCCGCGCCGACTTCATCGAATAGGGGGCGGCGCGCTGTTCGGCAAAATGGACGATGCTGTCCGGCTTCCACGACTTCAGCAGACCCAGCAGGCGCTCATAGTCCTTGCCGACCGTCAGGTTTTCATACGCGATGGTCCGTCCCGACACCTCTTTCCACGCCCTGATGCGGTCGTGGATGGAGGTGATGGGCGTCAGCGACCGGACGCCCAACTCATTGTCGATGTTCCGGCGGCTGAGGTTGTCGACGATCAGCACATCCCAGCCCCTGTCCGACAGGTGTAGCGCCGTGGGCCAGCCGCAGAAGCCGTCTCCGCCAAGGATCATCACACGCATCGACAACACTCCGTCTCGGGGGGAAGAGGGGTTTTACAGCAGGGCCTCGATGGCTTCGCGCGCGGCCTGGCCCAGATCGGGGCGTTTCAGGGCCAGTGCCACATTGGCCCGCAGCAGACCGATCTTGTCGCCGCAGTCGTGGGTCACGCCTTCGTACTCATAGGCAGTAAAGTCTTGATCCGACATCAGGCGGGCCATTGCGTCGGTCAGCTGGATCTCGCCGCCCGCACCGGCTTCCTGCGTTGCCAGAAGGTCGAAGATTTCGGGCTGCAGGATATAGCGGCCCGAGATCGAAAGGTTGGAGGGCGCGGTACCCTTGGCCGGTTTCTCGACCATTCCCTTCATGGCAATGCGTCGGCCATCGCGGCTGGCGGGATCGACGATGCCGTATTTGTGGGTCTGTTCCTCGGGCACCTGCTCGACGCCGATGACATTGCCGCCCACCTCTTCGTACACCTCGGCCAATTGCTTCAGGGCACCGGGCTGGCTGTCGACGATGACGTCGGGAAGGATGACGGCGAACGGCTCGTGACCGATGATGTCGCGCGCGCACCAGATGGCGTGGCCCAGGCCCTTGGGCTTCATCTGGCGGGTGAAGCTCATCTCGCCCGCACGGGCCAGCTCGCCGTTCATCACGTCGAGGATGTCGGTCTTGCCCTTGGCCTCAAGCTGGGCTTCCAGTTCGACCTGATGGTCGAAATAGTCCTCGATGGCCTGTTTGGCGCGGCCGGTGACGAAGACGATATGCTCGATCCCTGCCTCGCGCGCCTCTTCGACGATGTAGGACAGGATGGGCCTGTCCACGACGTTCAGCAGCTCCTTCGGGGTGGTCTTGGTGCCGGGAAGGACGCGCGTCCCCAGACCGGCAACGGGCAAAACCGCCTTGCGAAGGCGGGCGTGTGAACTCGACATGGACAATCCAGATCAGCCTATGATGGTGCCAGTCATAGGGGCATTCTGGCCTCCGTCAAACGGCAGTTAGCTAAACTGCCGTTTGCAGGGGAGGTTCATCGACTATTCGACAGTGACCGATTTTGCCAGATTGCGCGGCTGGTCCACGTCCGTGCCCTTCTGCACGGCGGTGAAATAGGACAGCAGCTGCATCGGCACCGCATAGACCAGCGGCGCGGCGATCGGATGGACCGATGGCGCAGCGATACGCTCGATGCCATCGCCATGCAGTTCCGGCGCATCGGCGGGCGCGATCATGATCACCGGACCGCCACGGGCGGCCACTTCCTGAAGGTTGGAGGCGGTCTTTTCGTAAAGCTCGTCCAGCGGGGCCAGGGCGATGGTCGGAGTGTATTCGTCGATCAGGGCGATCGGGCCGTGCTTCAGCTCGCCAGCGGCATAGCCTTCGGCATGGATATAGCTGATTTCCTTCAGCTTCAGCGCGCCTTCCATCGCCAGCGGATACATGGGGCCACGGCCAAGGAACAGCACGTCGCGGGCCTTGGCCAGCTCCTGCACCAGCTGGCGGATCGGCTTGTCCATATAGAGGGCTTCGGAGATCAGGCGCGGGGCCTCGAACAGGGCGCGGACCAGTTCGGCCTCTTGCGCCTCGGTGATCTTGCCGCGGGCGACACCGGCGGCAATGGCCAGCGACAGGAGCGCGGCGACCTGTGCGGTAAAGGCCTTGGTCGAGGCGACGCCGATTTCGGGACCGGCGTGGGTCGGCCACAGGATCTCGGCCTCGCGGGCCATTGACGAGGTGTGGACGTTGACGACAGCGGCGGTCTTGAGCCCCTGAGTCTTGCACCACGTCAGGCCGGCCAGGGTATCCGCCGTTTCACCCGATTGGCTCACGGCAACGGCCAGCGTACCTTTGGTCAGGGCCGGATCGCGGTAACGGAACTCGGACGCGATTTCGACATCGCACGGCAGGCCGGCGTATTTCTCGAACGCATAGCGGCCGATCTGGCCCGCATAGAAGGCGGTGCCGCAGGCGATGATCTGGATGCGGTCGATATTGGCAAAGTCCACTGCGGCGGGCTTGGCCTTGGCCGTCACCAGATCGAGATATTCCGACAGGGTGTGCTGGACGCTGTCCGGCTGTTCATGGATTTCCTTTTCCATGAAGTGGCGGAAGCTGCCCTTTTCCACGAGGGCGCTGGAGGCGGCGACCTTGACGACCGGACGGTTGGCGGGCTGGCCATCGGCGCTGAAGATTTGCGCGTCGTTGCGGGTCATGGCGACAAAGTCGCCTTCTTCAAGATAGGAAATCTGCTGGGTGAACGGGCCCACGGCCAGCGCGTCCGAGCCGAGATACATCTCGCCCTCGCCCCAGCCGACGACCAGCGGGCTGCCACGGCGCGCACCGAGGATCAGTTCCTTCTCGCCCTCGATCAGGACGGCGAGGGCATAGGCCCCCGTCAGGCGGTCTAGCGTGGCCTTGAAGGCATCCAGCGGGGCCATACCCGCAGCGATGTTGTGGTCGAGCAGATGGGCGACGACCTCGGTGTCGGTCTGGCTTTCGAACACGCGGCCTTCAGCTTCCAGCTCGGCCTTCAGCTCGGCGAAATTCTCGATGATGCCGTTGTGGACCAGACAGACGCGGCCCGCCTTGTGCGGATGGGCGTTGGCCTGGGTCGGCGCACCGTGGGTGGCCCAGCGGGTGTGGCCGATGCCGACAGTGCCCTGAATGGGGTCTTCGGCCAGAACGGCTTCGAGGTTGCGGATCTTGCCCTTGGCGCGGCGGCGACGGATACCGGTTTCATCCTGAACGGCGATACCGGCGGAATCATAGCCGCGGTACTCCAGACGCTTCAGGCTGTCGATCAGACGGGGAACAACAGGACCCGTTCCGGTCACGCCAATAATGCCGCACATAGTTGTACTCCGACAAAAGTGGGTCCGGTTTTGCGTCGGGGGCCCAGTTTGAGGTAAGCGAGAAGGTTCAGCTTTCGCCTTTGAGCTTGGCACATAAGCATTGTGCGCTCATCCGGCATCAAAAAATGGGTTTCGGAAGGTTTCCGTAATCCCGCCAGTGAAGGAATGCGCCTTTGGGCGAGAGAAAATATTTCGGTACCGACGGCATCCGTGGCCGCGCCAATACCTATCCGATGACCGCCGAGGTCGCCCTGCGCGTTGGTCTGGCGGCTGGCCGCCTGTTCAGCACCGGCGATGACCGCCGCCATCTGGTGGTGATCGGCAAGGACACCCGCCTGTCCGGCTATATGCTGGAGCCCGCGTTGGTGGCCGGTCTGGCGTCTGTGGGTATGGACGTGCGCACCTTTGGGCCGCTGCCGACGCCGGGCGTGGCGATGATGACCCGCTCCATGCGTGCCGATCTCGGCATCATGATCTCGGCCTCGCACAACGACTATGCCGACAACGGCATCAAGCTGTTCGGCCCTGACGGCTACAAGCTGTCGGACGAGATCGAGCTGAAGATCGAGGCCATGATGGACGAGGCTCTGAACGAGAACCTCGCGCCGTCGAACAAGCTCGGCCGCGTCAAGCGCATCGATGACGCCCCGCCGCGCTATATCGAAATCGCCAAACAGGCCTTCCCCAAACGCCTCAGCCTCAAGGGCCTGCGCGTCGCCATCGACTGCGCCAATGGCGCGGGCTACCGCGTGGCTCCGACGACCCTTTATGAATTGGGTGCCGAGGTATTCCCCGTCGGGGTCGAGCCGAACGGCCTGAACATCAACGCCGAATGCGGCTCCACCCATCCCGAAACCGTGTCCGAGGCGGTTAAACGCTATCGCTGCGACATTGGCATCGCGCTGGACGGCGATGCCGACCGCGTCATTATCTGCGACGAAAAGGGCCATGTGGTCGACGGCGACCAGATCATGGCCCTGATCGGTCTGGACTGGGCCAAGCGTGGCCGACTGAACGGCAATGGCGTGGTGGCGACGGTCATGTCCAATCTCGGGCTGGAGCGCCGCCTTAAGGCCGAGGGCTTGACGTTGGAGCGTACCAAGGTGGGCGACCGCTATGTGATGGAGCGCATGCGCCAGGGCGGCTTCAACATCGGCGGTGAACAGTCGGGCCACATTATCCTGAAGGACCACGCCACCACGGGCGATGGCCTGATGGCGGCGCTTCAGGTTCTGGCCGTGCTGGTGGAAGCCGGTGTGCCGATGAGCGAGCTGGCCCGCCAGTTCGAGCCGGTGCCGCAACTGCTCAAGAACGTGCGCTATACCTCGGAGGCTCCGCTGGAAACCGAGAACGTCAAGAAGGTCATGGCTGATGCCGAGGCCCGACTGAATGGCTCGGGCCGCCTTCTGGTCCGCAAGTCGGGCACGGAGAAGCTGATCCGCGTCATGGCTGAGGGTGACGACGAGGCCCTTGTCAAACGGGTGGTCAACGACGTGGCCGAGGCCGTCGAAAAGGCCTGATGAACGACAGAAAAGGGCGGCCTTGGCGGGCCGCCCTTTTTTGTTTTCAGCGTCCAAGGCGATCCGACATATCCTCGATCCTCTGCCTCAGATCGGGGACGGCGATCGTCTCCCAGAAGGCCCCGCGCGCGGGTGGCCCAAGGACATGGATGACGGGATCGGCAGTGCCATCCCTGTCTATGGCCTGTCCCGACTGAGCCACGCGAAGCCCAAGACCCAAGGCATCGACCGACAGACGGCCCGAAGCGATTAGAGGCGCGGTCAGCGGATCGCGGGCCGGATCATGGCCGGGCCCCGTGCAGTCGATCAGCCATTGGACGCTGGCCCGGCGCGGAGCTTGTCCGCCGCGCGGTGTCCATTCGACGTCCAGTCCGCCGTCGCGGTCGCTTATCCTGCCGAGGCGGCCCGCCGTGATTTCCAGACGTCCGGCCTTTTCCAGACCGGAGAGGACCTCGGCCACGTCCGGTGCAATGCGGTGGCGGTGAACGTCCCACCAAGGACGCAGGTGACGCAGGAAGCGCCCTCGCTCGTCTTCCGTGGCCTCTTCCCACAGGCGGGCGGTGATCGGGCGGTAACCGTCCATCACGTCGCGCCAGTCATGATAGCGGGCAAGGTCGCGGGCGGCGCGGAGGCGGCGTGACAGCGGACCTTTCAGCGCGGCGTCGGGCAGAGACGCAGCGCGGTGGTGGCCATAGATGTGAGCACGCGGGGCAAGGCCGCGGCGTGACACGGCCAAGGCACGGCCCTGCCATCCGGCGGCATCGAGACTGAGAAAAACGTCCACCATGGTCAGGCCCGTGCCCAGCACCATGATGTTGTCGTCGGGCGCTATTCTATTCAGCGCACCGGCCGCCCAGGGATCGGCAAGGCGGCGCGGGCTGTCGTTGTCGCGGCCCGTGCGTGGTGGCGGGTTGCCGCTGGCCAGAACGATAGCGCGGCCATCCAGCGAACGCCCGTCGGACAGGTGGACCGTGGTGCCGTCGATCCCGACCGCTTCGCCCTCGATCCAGCGGATCAGATCGGGATGCTGTTGCTCCACCCCTGACAGTCGGTGCTGCACATAGGCCCCGTAGAGGCGGCGCGGGGCAAAGCCTTCGGGGTCAGCGTGGGCCTGATGATGTTGTTCCAGCCAGCGGGCGAAATCGCCAACATCGTGTGCCAGCGCACCCATGTTGGCGGTTCGCACATTAAGGCGGTGGACATCCTCAACGGTGGAATAGGCGACGCCGAGGCCCCGCCTGCCCGATCTGTTGATCACCGTGCTGGCCTGACCCTTTTCGGCAAGGCGGGCCGCCAGCATGGCACCGGAAAAGCCACCGCCGATTATAAGGACAGGAAGGGCACGCGTCGTCGTCATCAGGAAATCCGCTTAGATTTCCTGATTGAATGCCCCGATTTCCGGATGGTTGGCCAGACGCGGCTTCACCTCTTCACGGAAGAGTGCGCGCATGTCGTCTTCGGATTGCATGCTTTCGACCACCACTACCAACTCCGGCTTGTTGCTCGATGCACGGACCAGAACCCACGAACCGTCCTCGAGGTGGACGCGCACGCCGTTGACGGTGATCACCTCGACGATCTTGTGGCCAAGGATCGATCCACCCGCAGCGAACAGGTCCTCGTATTCCTTCACGATGCGGGCCAGCACGTCGTACTTCAGCTCGTCATCGCAGTGGGGCGACATGGTCAGGCTGGTATAGGCGGGCGGCAGGGCGGCCTTCAGTTCCGACAGTTTCTTGTCGGGGTTGCGATCCAGCATGGCGAGGATGGCGGCGGCAGCCACCAGACCATCGTCATAGCCGTGGCCCAGATCTCCGGCCATGAAGAAGTGGCCCGACTTCTCAAAGCCCGCCAGCGCGCCGATCTCGGCGGTCTTGCGCTTGATGTAGGAGTGGCCGGTCTTCCAATAGACGGTGGTCGCCCCATTGGCCTTCAGGACCTCGTCGGTTTTGTAGAGCCCCGTCGACTTCACATCGACCACGAAGGTCGAGTTCGGATAGACCGCCGACAGGTCGCGGGCGAGCATCAGGCCGATCTTGTCGGCGAAGATTTCCTCGCCCGTGTCATCGACCACGCCACAGCGGTCGCCGTCACCGTCAAAGCCCAGCGCGAGGTCGGCGCCGGTTTCCTTAACCTTGGCCGCCATCTGCACCAGCATGGCGTGGTCTTCGGGGTTCGGATTGTATTTGGGGAAGGTGTAGTCGAGCTCGGTATCCATCTCGATGACCTCAACGCCCATACGGCGCAGGGCCTCGGGGGCGAAGGCACCGGCGGTGCCGTTGCCGCAGGCCGCGACCACCTTCAGCGGGCGCTTGATCTGCGCCTTTGTGGCGACGTCGGCGATGTATTGTTCGGCAAAGTTCTCGATGCGGGTCAGGGTGCCGCCCGCACGCTCCACGCCCAGACCGCCAAGGACGATCTCCTTCAGGCGGGTCATCTCGTCGGGACCAAAGGTCAGGGGCCTGTTCGCGCCCATCTTCACGCCGGTCCAGCCGTTCTCGTTATGGCTGGCGGTGACCATAGCCACGCACGGACAATCCAGAGCGAACTGGGCGTAATAGGCGGTCGGCGAAAGGGCGAGGCCGATATCCAGAACCTGCATGCCGCCTTGCAGCAGGCCGATCGTCAGGGCCTGTTTGACCGACAGGGAATAGCCGCGGAAATCGTGGCCGATGACGATCTTGGGCTCGATGTTCTGTTCGTGGATATAGGTCGCCAGACCCAGACCCAGCGCCTGGATGCCCAGCAGATTGATCTCTTTTTCAAGAATCCAGCGGGCATCGTATTCGCGGAACCCCGTGGGTTTGACCAGTGCCACGGTCTCATAGGCGGCCGTATTGGGCTTGAGGTCCTGACGGGGTTTGAGCATTTCGGTATCCGTAACCTGTGTAGGCGAGTGGGCCAGCCAGTAGAGCGGGCCGATAGGAAGGGCCTCTTAGACCATCGGCACTGTCATTCTGGCAACCGTTAGAAAATGTCATCGGGAAGGGGTGGTTCAATCTGTGTTGCCAATACAGCCTTGACCGATTGAGCCCCGACCCATAGCCATGCCCCTAAGATAACGGAGTGCTCAATGTCGCGTCTGATCCTGCTGCGCCACGGTCAAAGCCAGTGGAACCTTGAAAACCGCTTCACCGGCTGGGTTGACGTCAACCTGACCGAAGAGGGCGAAGCCCAGGCCCGCAAGGGTGGCGAACTGATCGCCGAGGCCGGTTTCAAACCGTCAGTGATGTTCACCTCGGTCCTGACGCGCGCCAAGCGCACCGGCGCGATCGCGCTGGAAACCGCAGGTCTGACGGACGTCGAGGTCATCGAGGACTGGCGTCTGAACGAGCGTCACTATGGTGGCCTGACGGGTCTGGACAAGGCCGAGACCGCCGCCAAGCACGGTGACGATCAGGTCAAGATCTGGCGCCGTTCCTACGATGTGCCGCCGCCGCCGCTGGCCGCCGACAGCGAATACAGCTTCGCCAATGACGAACGCTATGCGGGCAAGGACATTCCGGACACCGAAAGCCTGAAGACCACGCTTGACCGCGTGCAGCCCTATTGGGATGCCGAGATCGCGCCGCGCCTCAAGGCCGGAGAGGACGTCCTGATCGCCGCCCACGGCAACTCGCTGCGCGCCATCGTCAAACTGCTGTTCAAAGTGGCCGACGACAGGATCGTGGACGTGGAAATCCCGACCAGCAATCCGCTGGATATCGAACTCGACGCAGAACTGAAGCCGGTTTCGGCCCGCTTCCTGGACCAGAGCCGCGCTACGCCGCTGCCGGAAATCATCTGAACATGAGCAACACCGGATTGGAACAGGACGAAATCTTCATGCGCCGCGCCATTGCGCTGGCGATGGAAAACATGGGGCAGACCTGGCCCAATCCGGCTGTTGGCTGCGTCATCGTCAAGGATGGCCAGATTGTCGGAGAGGCTGCCACCGCTGCTGGGGGCCGCCCCCATGCCGAGGAACAGGCCGTTCCCGCAGCAGGCGATGCCGCCAAGGGCGCGACGGCCTATGTGACGTTGGAGCCGTGCGGTGCGCGCTCCTCGGGGCGCAAGTCCTGCGCCCAGTTCCTGACCGAAGCCGGTATCGAACGCGTTGTGATCGGGGCCTTCGATCCGTCACCGTTCGCCTCGGGCCGCGGCGTGGAGCGCCTGCGCTCCGAAGGGCTGCAGGTGGATGCCGGTGTGCTTGAAAAAGAAGCCCTCTCTCTTTGCGAAGGCTTCCTGCACCGCCTTGAAACAGGGCGCCCGATGGTGCGTGTGTCCGAAGACGGCAAGGGTTTCGATGCCCGCTTTGCCGCCTCTCCCAAGGCGGATCTGAAAGCCGAGCTGAACCGTCTGGGCGAGGCCGGTTATACCCGCGTCTGGACGACAGAAGGGCCTCTGGCCGACGCGCTTCGCGAAGCGGGCCTGCTCACCCAATAGACTTGCAGCAAAGCTTCCTTAATGGCCCGGTAGGTATACTGGAGCCATGAGCGATGCCGACACTCCCTCACGCAGACGCCTGACGCAGGCTGAAGTGGATATCATCTGCCAGAAGCATGACCGGCTTTGGCAGGCACGTCCCGGTGGTGCGCGGGCAGTCTTTGCGTGGATGGATCTTGGCGGACTGGACCTGCGTGGACGCAATCTGGCCGATGCGGATTTCACCGCGGCTAGCCTGATCGGTACCCAGCTTGGTGGTGCCAAGCTGGACAATGCCAACTTCTTCGGTGCCGATATGCAGGACGTGGATCTGACGGACGCCAGTCTGAGACGCGCCGATCTGCGCGGTGCCTGCCTGCGGGGCGCAGACCTGTCGGGTGCCGACATGTTCGAGGCCGACCTGCGTGAAGGGGCGATTGCCGCCTCCGATGCCAAGCTGGGCTATCGTGTGCTGGAAGCCCGCAAACGGTCCGATACCGAGGCTCAGGGCGCGAACCTGTCTGGTGCCAATCTGGAGCGTTCGCGCCTGACAGGCGTGATCGCCATCGCAGCCGATTTTACCGATGCCGTGATGAAGGACTGCAAGCTGGTCCGCGCCAATCTCAAACAGGCCAGCTTCAGGGGCGCGGATCTGGCCGGTGCCGATCTGTCAGGCGCAGACCTGTCCGGTGCGGATCTGTCGGGCGCTATTCTGGTGGGTGTGAAATCCACCATGTGGCGCGCCGACGGGGCCAATATGGAAGGGGCGCTGACCGATACTGGGTCTTCGGCTGAGCCCGTGGCTGCGCTTCCGGCGGCAGAAATGCTGAGGGTGCACGCCCAATGGTGCGAGACAGGCGGCCGTGAAGGCCAGCCATCGGTTTTTGACGGCGTGGACTTGCGCCCGCTGGACAGTATCGCCGGTCTGAACCTGACGGCCCTGTCGGCCAAGGGGGCGGTCTTTTACGGGCTGGATATGCAGGGGGTGCAGTTGCAGGGCGCACAGCTGGAAGGCGCGGACCTGAGATCGGTAAACCTTCGCGGTGCAGATCTTCGCGGGGCGCGACTGGCCGGTGCGCGCCTGAATGGATCGGATCTGCGCGATGCCCAGCTCGGGCCGCTGCTTCTGACAGCAGATCGGCTTTTGCCTGCCGATCTGACAGGGGCAAGTCTGAGAGGGGTTGATCTGACGGGCGCGGACATGCGTCGGGTGAACCTGACGGATGCGGACATGTCGCGGGCCAGAGTTCTGGCCGCACAACTGCGCGGGGCCACGCTGGAGCGTACGCGCCTCGACAATATGCGCGGCATGGATGCCGGCGCGGTTCGTGCCGCCGCCGAGGCCTGAGTTCTCTATTCTCTATCCGTACGAAAAAGGCGGCCCCCAGTAGGGAGCCGCCCGAACTCGCGAGAGGGGAAGGAAGCGAAAGCCTTTAGGCGGCCTTCTTGTCGCTGGCCTTGCTTTCGATCAGCGTAGAGCCGTCAGCGATCTCGATGCGGCGCGGCTTGAGGGATTCCGGCAGCTCGCGCTGCAGGTCGATGGTCAGCAGGCCGTGGTTCAGGCTGGCACCTTTAACGACCACATAGTCGGCCAGCTGGAAGCGGCGCTCGAAGTCGCGCTCGGCCAGACCGCGGTGCAGGAAGGTGCGCTGGACGCTTTCGTCCTGCGGCGGCTTCTTGCCGGTCACGGTCAGCAGGTTTTCCTTGGCTTCGATGTTCAGCTCGTCCGGAGCAAAGCCTGCCACAGCCAATTCGATGCGATAGGCGTCTTCGCCCGTGCTCTCGATGTTGTAGGGCGGCCAGCCGGTTTCCTGGCTCGAGCGGGCAGCCGTCTCGATCTGACGGGCCAGGCGATCAAAGCCGACGGCGGTACGGAACAGCGGGGTGAAATCATAGGTACGCATCTGCATCCTCCTGAAAGGTCAGCAAGGTTGGGTGATCTGGCGATTTGCCCCAGACCACATCGGGGATCAGTCGAACCGAGCCTTTCGAGGCCTCGATCTGACCGGAAGACCCGTAAGCGGCGCCTTCGCCAGATTAGTTAGGATGTCGATTTTGGCGTTCAAGAGGGTAATTCGATTGTCTGTGGCCTTGCCGTAGGCGCGAAGCACCTTAACAATCGCTGCCAGCCTTCAAATCGACGACACGGAGATCCCATGCGACCGCTCGTCCTTGGTACCTTGGCGGCCACCCTGCTGATCAGTGGATCGGCTATGGCGCAGACTGCCCCGACAGAGTTCCCCGCCAATCTGCCGCAACGCCAGGGCCTTGCAATGGCGATGCCGGTGCCCGGCGAAGATACAGCGCTTCAGGCCGCCATCGCTTCCGACAGCCGACCCGCTGCCGACAAGGCGCGTGACGTCTATCGGCATCCGATGGAAACCCTGACCTTCTGGGGGCTTCAACCCGGCCAGACGGTGGTCGAGATCGAGCCGGGCCGCGCGGGCTGGTGGCGCAATATCCTCGAACCCTATGCCGCCTCGACAGGCGGGACCTATGTGGCGGTATCCAACCCGGTTGAGTCTATGGGCGTGGCCGATGGCACGGCGGATATGGTTGTGGTGGCGCGCGCCTTTCACAACTGGCATCGCGCCGGTCGTGTAGAGCCCTATCTTCAGGCCTTCTTCAAAGCGCTGAAGCCCGGCGGCGTTCTGGCTGTCGAACAGCACCGCAGCGATGAGGGTGTGGCCGTCGAGGCCGTGGCCCAAACGGGATATGTACCTGAGAGCTGGGTTATCCGCATGGCGCGCGATGCCGGTTTCGAGCTGGACGCCCGAAGCGACATCAACGCCAATCCCAAAGACAACCATAACCATCCGTTCGGTGTATGGAGCTTGCCGCCCGTGCGCCGTTCGGAGGGAGAGGGGCGTACCCTGACCGCAGACGAGCGCGCCGCGCTGGATGCCATCGGGGAAAGTGACCGTATGACCTTGCGTTTCCGCAAGCCGTATTCGGCCCAATGATGGCCAAATCGCCGTGCCACAAGCGCGGCGATTTAGTCACGACCAAGTCTGTGATCGGTCCGTCCGGTCGAGACGGAGGAGTTTTATGACCGTATCGACATCACGACGCCTTTTCCTTTGCGGCGCTTCGGCCGGCGGCATGCTGCTGGTTGCAGGCTGTAACCGCAACAAGAAGGTCGAGGAAGCGCCGGCCAGGCAAGCGGTTGCCGAAGGTCCGCCGGAAGGTTCCCTGGAATGGGCTGTCGAAGGCCCGTGGCGATCGGACGAGGACAAGGCGCGTGACCAGTGGCGTCACCCGATGGAGACGCTGCGTTTCTTCGGTCTGCAGCCGACGATGAAGGTCGTCGAATTCTGGCCCGGCGGTGGCTGGTATACCGATATTCTCGCGCCCTATCTGAACCGCGGCAAGGGACAGCTGTTCGTCGCAGGCTTTGTGGAGGGCGAAGGGGCTGATCCGGCTCAGGTCGCCGTGAACAATGCCCTTAAGGCGCGTCTGGAATCCGACCGCAAGCTTTATGGCAAGGTCGAGTTCACCAACTTCGGTGTCGGTTCGGGCTCTGTGGTCGATGCACCGGGCACCGCCGATTTGGCGCTGTTCATGCGCTATATCCACGTCTGGATGGCGGCAGGCATTGCCGAGAAAGCCTTTGCGGACGCTTTTGCGGCGCTGCGCCCCGGCGGTATTCTGGGCGTCGAGCAGCATCGTCTGGGGCCCGATGAGGATCAGGATCCCGCGGCGGCCAATGGCTATGTTCAAGAGGCCTTCGTGCGTCAGCTGGCCGAAGAGGCGGGCTTTGTCTTTGTCGAGTCCTCGGAAATCAACGCCAACCCGGAAGACACGAAAAACCATCCGTTCGGCGTCGAAACCCTGCCGCCCACGCGCCGTTCCTCGGCACCGGGCGAGCCGCCGAATTTTGAGTTCGATCACAGCAAATACGATGCGATCGGCGAGTCCGACCGTATGACCCTTAAATTCAGGAAGCCCGAGTGAGCCGCGAATCTCCTCTTTCCACCCAGGCCCCGTTGATGGGTGTTCCCGGAGCCAGCGCGCCTCCCGGGGGCGAGGCTGACTGGTTCAGAGGAGCGGGCGGTCTGCGGCTACGTGCGGCCCTGTGGCAGCCGTCGGTCCTGCAATCGAAGACACCGCGCGGTACGGTGGTCCTCAGCCCTGGGCGTACCGAGCCCATCGAGAAATACTATGAGTTGATCGGCAATCTGCTGGCGCGCGGCTTTTGTGTTCTGGCGCACGACTGGCGTGGACAGGGGCTTTCGGCGCGTCTGTTGCCGGACCGTCTGAAAGGTCATGCGCGTGCCGTCGAAGAGTTCCTCGATGACTACGACCGCCTGATTGACGCCTATAAGGACCAGATGCCCAAGCCGTGGATCATGGTCGGGCATTCGATGGGCGCGGCCCTGAATCTCTTGACCCTCGAAAATGGAGACGACCGTTTTTCCGGTGCCCTGCTGTGCAGCCCGATGCTGCGCATCAAAACGGGCAAACGGTCCATGTGGTCGGTCAAGCTGGCGGTGCGCTGGGCCCTGAGAAACGGCAAGGGCGGGGACTATGTGCTCGACAATGCCGATGATCCCTTTGTGCACACGTTCGAGAATAACGCCCTGACATCCGACAGGGACCGCTACAGTCTGTGGCAGCAGCAGATTTTTGCGTGTCCTCATCTGGCGATCGGGGGACCGACATGGGGCTGGCTCGGCTTTGCCCTGGATGCGGGTGACCGTGTGCTGAAATCGCGGGCGCTCAAACAGGTGAAGATCCCGGTCTGCGTGGTGCAGGCCGGTGAGGATACCGTTGTGTGGAAACAGACAGCGCGATGGGCTGCGCGACGTCTCGGCCGTGGTCGATACGTCGAGGTCGCCGGTGCAAAGCATGAGGTCATCATGGAAACCGACGGGCACCGCGCCATATTTCTAACGGAATTTGACGAGCTGGCGGCCTATCTCGCGCCCGCACGGACGTAGTCGGCTTTTGAATTCGAGTGATCAGGCCCTGTCAGTGTTAGCGCTGGCAGGGCTTTTTGATTGATGGTTGAGCAATAAAATTGCAGCTTAAGCATATTCAAAAGAAATTAATTATTAAAATGAATAGCTTTAAATAAATCATCTCTATAGACGAATTAAAATCATGTAATGTATTAGTAAACATATGTAAAATCACAATAGTGCCGCTTGCTCGCTAAAGATCGGCATACCTTCACTATCTCGACACATTTGGACCAGTGTTTGCTAGAGATCCTTGGAGGGTAAACTTTGCTGCAGTATAAAAAACTATTGATGTCAGCGGTGGCCGGAACGGTTTTGCTGACTGCCGGGGCAGTGAATGCTCAGAATGCTGGGTCTGGCCCCTATGTCATGGCCAATGGGACGCGTACCTCAGACTATCAGGCAGCTATCCAGTCCTGGCGTGACGATCCTCAGTTCTCGGCAGACTATTCAAAGGGCTATCTGGGCATGGAGCATGCCTACGCCCGAGGCTTTACGGGCTCTGGCGTGACGATTGGTATCAACGACAGCGGCGTTTACTTCGATCACCCGCTTTTTGCCGGTGATGGCAAAATCCGTGGCCTCGATACCGGTGCATCTGCCAATTTTGCCAATAATGGTGGGGTGAACCCACGCATGTATTGGGAGAGCCACGGCACGCACGTTGCTGGTAGTACTGCCGGCAACCGTCTAGAAAATGGCAGGATGTTCGGTACCGCCTATGGTGCAAACCTGTATTCCGCCTCGGCTAATTTTGCATCCGGCGACTTCTGGGGTTATCGGGGTGCATTGAATAATGAAGGTGTAGGAATTGCCGGTAACAATCTGCTGGGTCTGGCTTCCACGGGCGAAGTTCGTATCATAAATAACTCATGGGGGCCCGGTTCAAGAACAGGCGTTAGCGATGAGCTAAGGGATGTAATTTTACAGAATGATGTCTTGATGGTGTTCTCTGCTGGTAACGGTAGAGGAAACTTCAATAATGGAATCGCTTCTGCTCCGGCCGTTCGTCCAGATCTGCGTGGTAACTGGTTGTCTGTGACCAACTATCAAGGCGATGATAGGCCTAGCCCATCGACGACTTTTTGCGGTCAGTCGGCGACATGGTGTGTCAGCGGCCCGGGCCATGACATCTTGTCAGGCGTTTATGAGCAAACCGGTGTAGATCGCGCTGGAATTATCGCACTGGACCGTGCGTCTTATAATGCGATGATACGTGGCATCGAGTCTGTTGATGACATTTATCAAAATGCCAGTAATCTTTTTCTTGCTGATATCAACAGGTACTATACTAGATTCAGAACAGCTCAGGCGAATGGAACGCCATTCGATATAGCGGCAGAACGCGCAGCTCTAGCGCGACGTGGTGCTGTTCTGTCGATGTTGGCAGCAGCGGCAGTTAATCCTTTAACTCCAGGTGGCGCAGCATTTGAAATTGGCGTTCTTCTTGCCATACCAAATAACGTTAATCTTCTAGGTCAAGAATTTACAACAGCTCTGTTGACTGAGTTGGATGAACAGCGATTTGCGCTGATTGATCAGTTCTTTAATTACAATGGCCTTGGCTATGGACTGAATACAGGTACGTCGATGTCGGCGCCGAATATTTCAGGATTTGCTGCAGTACTTGCTCAGGCATTCCCGGAATATTCTACCGCACTTCTGACAGATATTATTACGTCGACATCGCGTGATATTGATATTGCTGGGGTAGACATCCGTACCGGTTGGGGTGTCCCGCAGATGGGGGATGCTCTTAATGGACCTAGCGCACTACGTGCGGTGCGCGATGTTAATGTTGCCGCTGGCACTGTCGATATCTGGTCCAATGATATTGTTGACGCTCGTGACCGCTACTCGGCACAGGTTCTGGAATTGAATCCTGACGACATCGGCGGTCTGACGAAGATCGGTGGCGGCGAGTTGGTTCTGACCGGCTCTGTTGACTACACCGGCGCGACCCGCGCTCTGGGCGGCTTGCTGACCGTAGACGGTTCGATCAATCGCTCTGAGATTTCCGTCGCCGAGACGGGTATCATCGGCGGCATCGGGGCCTTGGCCAACCTGACCGCCCAGGAAGGCGGCGTGGTGGCTCCGGGTAACGCGGCCAATCCGTTCGGTACGCTGACGGTAACCGGTAATGCGGTGTTCCAGCCGGGCTCCTATCTGTGGGTGCGTTCGGCGGTCAACGGCGTGAACTACTCCAAGCTCAATGTCGGCGGTACGGCCACGCTTGAAGGCGGCAATGTCATCGTCAAGGCAGACCAGGGGAACTGGAACCTGCGTACGCGAGGCATGCGTATCCTGACGGCAGACGGCGGCGTCACGGGCACGTTTGACGGTGTGACCAGTGACCTGGCCTTCCTGAAGCCGACCCTCACCTATGAGGACAATGTCGTCCTGCTCAGCCTGCTGCGCAATGACGTCAAGATTGCCTCCGCTGGCAAAACTCCGAACGAGCAGGCTGTCGGTGGTGCCCTGGATGTCATGACATCGGGAACATCCACCAGCGGCAATCTGGCTCTCGAGGATGCGGTTCTGGACGGCAGTCTGGAAGCGGTCAGCGCTGCCCTGCCATATCTGACGGGTGAAGCCCACGCGGCTCTGGGTGGTGTTGCCACCGCTGACAGCCGTATCATCCGCAACGCCATGCTTGACCGTGCCCGCACCGGCTCGGCCAGCATTGTTGAGCCGGTTGATGGCCGTGGCGTCTATGCCTGGGCTACCGGTGTCTTCGGTCAGGGCGAGTATGACGGCAGCAAGGATTACCGTGGCTTCGATATCCAGTCCGGCGGCTATGTGGTCGGTCTGGACAAGGCTTTCGAGCGTGGCCACCTGGGTATCGCCTTTGCCGAGAACAAGAGCGAGCTGCGCGGCTATGACCTGGCAACGACGGCTGATGTCCGTACCCGCAATATCGGTCTGTATGCCGGCCTGAACTCGGGTGCGTTCAACTTCCGTCTGGGCGGGGCATGGACCCAGTCCGATGTCGGTACCAAGCGCAATGTCACGCTGAACGCCTTCTCCGACCAGCTGATCGGCGACTATGAAGGTGACGGCTGGCAAGCCTATGCCGAAGTCTCGTGGAAGGCCGAAGCGCGCGGCACTGTGTTCGAGCCTTATGCCAACTACGCCCACGTCGTTTACGATGCCGATATGAAGGAGATTGGCGGCGACGCGGCTCTGTCTGGCACCATCAGTGAAAAAGCCGACCTGATCACGGCGGGTGTCCGCACCCGTACGGCACTGGCTGGCGGTGAGGGTGGCCGTCCGAAGCTGACCCTCGTGGGCCATCTGGCCTGGACCGAGAACGTCAACGATGACGGTCCTGTCTTCAACGCCCGTTTTGCTGATGGTCCGGTCTTCGATGTCCGCGCGGCCTCGCTTGCCGGCGACAGCCTGACCACCGGCATCGGACTGAACGTGGAGATGAACCCGCGTGCGGCTATCGACTTCGGCTACTCGGGCAACCACGGCTCGGATTACACCGATAACCGCCTGTACGGTAAGCTGACGGTCAAGTTCTAAGCCCGTCACGCAAGGCTTATCTTCTCAACCTGATATCCCCCGCAGGCCCGGCCTGCGGGGGTTTCTTTATTTCGGGCGCACCGGCTGGAGGGCTCAATAATTGGCCCGTATTCAAAACAGCCTTGATTACGACACTTAAAAAGTTCACACTTTCGCCGTCGATATCTCTGCGTAACGCCCTTTCTTCTTTGCGACGCATTGAGATCTGCCGTTTCCCTAGACCCGACCGGCCCGAGGAATAGGTCCTCGCGCTTCACTATAACGGAGGTCATCCAATGGCTAACGGCACCGTAAAATGGTTCAACTCCACCAAGGGCTATGGTTTCATCGCTCCTGAAGCTGGTGGCAACGACGTATTCGTCCACATCTCGGCTGTTGAAGCCGCTGGCCTGCGCGGCCTGAACGACGGCCAAGCTGTCTCGTACGAGCTGGAAACCGATCGCCGCAGCGGCAAGGTTTCGGCCGGTCAGCTGCAAGTTCTGTAATCAGAACAGCGCAAGCGAAATGTGAAAGGCCGTCCCGCCTAGCGGGGCGGCCTTTTTCTATACGCGGGATCGGCCATAATTATTGCGATTGATTATCAATTGCCTTGTTTTTCGCGTATAACTTGTTACGGAAAGGAATGGTATCAACGTTACTGATTGTAGTCGGGACCGGCGCGGCACTGTCGGCTGTCTGGCTCTTGTTTATCCGCTGGCAGGATACGCGGCGGCACCGGCTGCTGGTTGCGGCCGCATGGGGGCTGGTGGCCCTTTCCATTGTCTGCTGGAGCACCTTCTCCAACCCCGATGTCGGGACGGCATTCGCCACCTTGGTGGTGATGTTCGGGGGGATGGCCGTTGTCCTGAAAGGCAAGCCAACAGCGGGTTTGTTGCCCTTTCCCGAAACGCGAAAGGCCGTGCCTGACACGAAAAAGCGCACGGGCCGGTCGGGAACGGCCGCCCGTGCCCTGGCCGCCATTCTGGTGGCCCCTGTGGCCGGATTGTCGGCGGGGCTGCTGGTCTGGTCATTGTCGGGCGGCCATGACGCGACACGTTTCGTGACCGCGGTCTTTGTCTTCCTGGTGGGTTACGCCCTGTTCCAGATCTGGAGCCTGGGGGCGGAGCGTGCGTGGCGGGCCTTGGGGATGATGAGCGCCCTGTGCGGTGTGTTCATCGCCCTTGCGTACTGGAGGCTGTGATCATGGCGAAAACGGTATGGCCGAAATCGTCCAATCGCCTGGTGCGCCGTCTTCTGGAAGGGCACAAGACGCTGGGGCTTGCCCTCTCGGCCATTCTGTACCTGATCTGTCTGACAGGATGGATCGGCGTCTACTATGTCGAAGTCGAGCGCTGGGAACGTCCCGCTGTACCCGAGTTCACGCAGGTATCGCCCGAAGCCGCCGCCCGCGCGATCACCGACATGCGCTCGGTCATGGTGGCGGACAAAACCCGTACGGCGCTGGAAACCAGCCTGTTCTTTGGTCTGCCCAACCCGAACATGCCCCGTATGGCCGGTGGCTATGGACATGTGTCACAGGCCTATGACGCGTCGGGTCAGTTGTACGGGCCGGCCTCGCATGACCTGACACACTTCCTGACAGAGCTGCACTATTACCTGCATCTGCCCGAGACGTTCGGCATGATCGTCGTCTGCCTGTTCGGGGTCGGCATGATGGCGCTGCTGATCGGCGGGGCGCTGGCTCATCCGCGCATGTTCAAGGATGCCTTCACCATCCGTCTGAGACAGCAGGGGCCACTGACCCGCTCGGATATCCATAACCGGATCGGCACCTGGACGTTGCCCTATGGGCTGATGGTGACCCTGACGGGCACGCTGATCGGTCTGGCGCAACTTGTGGCGCTTGCTCTCGGGATGCTGGCGTACGACGGCAATATGCTCAAGGCATACGAGCCGATTTTCGGCTCCGAGGCCGAGATGCAGGCCGCTACGGGCGGGCGGGCGCTGCAAGGCACCACGGCCATTGCCAACGGCATCAGACAGGTTCGCGCGGCCCATCCGGATCAACCCGTGGCCTATGTCGCCCTTCATAATGTCGGGACACCCAAGGAGGCGCTGGAAATCACCACCCTGCCGAAGAACCGTCTGGTTTACGGCGAGGTCTGGCGATTTGATGCGCTCGGAAATCTGGTCGGCAGCCACAATATTTCCGATGGCCCTGTGGGTCGGCAAATCGCGGCCAGTGTCTATACCCTGCACTTTGGAAGCTTTGGCGGGCCGCTCGTCAAACTGGCCTATGTTGTTCTCGGCTTTGCCCTGACGGTCATGATTGCAGCGGGCATGGACATCTGGCTGATCAAATCGGCGGCAAAGGGACGCCCGCGTCCCGCATTGCACAGACTATGGATTGCCATCGTCTATGGCGCACCGGCAGCCATCGCCCTGACATTTGCCATAGGCATGCCCACCGGCTGGCCGCCCGTGCCCCTGTTCTGGGCGCAGATGGTGGCGCTGATTGTGCTGTCGATCATCAGCATGCGGTTCTCGGCAGCTGGACATAAGGCGGTATCACGTTTGATGCGCGGCCTGTTGGGCCTGGCGGTTCTGGCGGTGCCGCTGTCGCACATGGCGGTCCACGGCTCGTTCTCGACCGCTGCGGTACAGGTCAATCTGCCGCTGGTGCTGGTGGGCCTTTTCATCATCGGCACGACCTGGAAAGCCGTCCGCGCGGACACTTCCAGACAGACCTGATCTACGAAAAATCCTTATGGCCCGTCCCGGAACAGCCGGAAGGATTCAACCTCTAATATGCAACTGAGTATCATTAACTTACTCCTCCATCGAAAGACCTCCTGCGATGCTACGTCCCTTCCTTCTGTCGACTGCTTCAATGGCGATGCTGGGGGCCCTGCCCGGCGCGGTAATGGCTGAAGACCAGGCCACCCAGGTGGGTGAGGTTGTGGTCATGGGAAAGCGCGTCATCCGTAAAACGGCGGGGGCGACCGGGCTGGATTTGTCACTGCGTGAAACGCCCCAATCGGTCACGGTGGTGACCGCCGAGGAGATGCGGAAGTTCAACATCACCGATGCCAACCAACTGCTGACGACCTTGCCGGGCATCAATGTGGAGTCGGTGGAAACCGACCGCACCTATTACAACTCGCGCGGCTTCGACATCGTCAACTTCCAGATCGACGGCATAGGACAGCCCTTGGACTGGGGCATGCAGGCGGGGGCGCTGGATGTGGCCATCTATGACCGTATCGAGGCCGTGCGCGGAGCCAACGGTTTGCTCACCGCAGTGGGCAACCCCTCGGCAACGATCAACTATATCCGCAAGCGTCCGACGCAGGAATTCATGGCCAATCTTTCGGCGGGCTATGGCACATGGGACACCCGACGTCTGACAGCCGATGTGTCGGGCGCAGTGAACGACAGCGGCACCGTGCGCGGGCGGTTGGTCTATGCCAACACCGACGGCGGCTCGCACCTCGACTATTACAATGTGAACCGCAACGTCTATTACGCCATCGGTAGCTGGGACATCACGCCCAAGCTCAACGCCACGGCGGGTTTCTCGCGTCAGGACAATCTGGCCGATGGCGTGAACTGGGGCGCTCTGCCCCTGCTGTACGGTGATAAAACCCCCGTTACGCACAAGCGATCGGCCACGACGGCAGCCCCCTGGACGTTCTGGGATACGCGCCATGACATCGCCTTTGGCGAGTTGTCGTATGGCTTTGACAATGGATGGACAGTCAAGGCGATCTACACCCATCGTCAGTCCGATGAACTGGCAAAACTTCTCTATGCATCGGGTGCGCCCGACCGTGTGACGGGGGAGGGATTGTTCGCCACCAGCGGCATCTATCCCTCCGACCTGACGCAGGACATGTTCGATGTCATTGCCAATGGCGAGTTCAGTCTGTTCGGGCGCACACACCAGTTGGCGCTGGGTATGAACGCCTCGCGCAATGATGCCCGCAAACACGAGGCCTCGTCTGCGTCTTCGGCCTACCCGCCGCTGGTCAACGGCCGCATTATCCCGCCTGCCGAGCCGACCTACAATCCGTTGGTGCTGAGGGAAGCCGTGGTCAATAAACAGGCCCGTGCCTTTGCCACCCTGCACTTGAATCTGACAGACGCGTTGAAGGCGGTCGTCGGGCTGAACGCGGTCGAGGTGAAAAGACGCGGCTCATCCTACGGCACACCACAGGATGCCAAGGCCAGCACTGTAAACCCGTATCTTGGCCTTGTCTGGGACCTGAACGACAACATCGCCCTTTACGCCAGCTATTCGGACCTGTTCTCGCCCCAGTCCGAAGGCGACATCAATCGTCGCCAGCTGGACCCTGTGGAGGGCACCAGTATCGAAGCCGGTATCAAGTCGGAATGGCTCAACCGCCGTCTGTACGCGACCGCCGCCGTCTTCCAGTCCAAGCAGAAGGGGCTGGCCGAGTTCGTGGGCCGTTTCCCCGACTCCATCGACAGCTACTATCGCGGTGTCGATACGACCGCCAAGGGCTATGAGTTCGAGCTGTCCGGACGCCCGACCCCACAATGGAATGTCGCTGCAGGCTTTACCCGTCTCGATATCGAGAACGAGAAGGGGCAGGACACCCGGCTTTATGTGCCGCGCAAATCCCTGAAGCTGAACACCAGCTATACCTGGCCACAGTGGCACAATCTGACGCTGGGCGGGGCTGTGCGCTGGCAAAGCGCTGGGCGCAACAGGCCTTTAGGCACCGATTTCGAACAAAAGGCCTATGCCGTTGTCGATGCGGTGGCCAGCATCGATCTGACCGACAGGATCCGCGCCTCGCTGAACGCCCGGAACCTGTTTGACGAAAGCTATCTGAGCAGCCTGCAATGGGATCAGGCCTTCTACGCACCGCCCCGCAGCGTGATGTTCACACTCGATTACCGCTACTGACAGCGCATCCAGGGACCCGGCGGCTTCACCAGGATTGCGTGTCACACCCCAGCGCCGCAGGATGTGGTCGGGTCCCTCCTTGCCAATCGAGATGTCGTATATTCCAAGGGAGGAAGCGACCGCCCGCGTATCCATAGGGCGGGTACATGAAGGGTTCGCTATGACGGACAACATTGAGCGTATGCTGGCGGTGCCTCTTCCCGAAGGGGAAGTCGCGCGGTTGTCTGGCCTCGAGGATCGGGTCTGGGACCGCATCCAAGAGCTGAGAGCACGCAGGCACACCCACCGGCTGCGGTTCGCCGTGGTGGCGGTGTCCCTGTTGATCGGTGTGACCAATGGCGGCGGGTTGTGGCAGGTCTTCAAGCCGCGCCCCTCCGACATTCAGGTGTTCAGCGTTTCGGCGGGGTTGATGCCGATGGCAAGACTGGAGGCCGGTGGATGACATCAGGCTGGAAATCGATCCTGCTGACGGTCGTACTGGCTGCTGTGGCCAGCGGTGGCGGTGCCTGGCTGGGTGCCTCATGGATGATGAAGCGGGATCAACCGCTGGGCGTGCACGATATCGTGCATCAAAAACTCAACCTCAGTGCCGAACAGAACGCCCGCCTGGACGACATCGAGGCGCGCTTTTCTGTCCGCAGACAGGCGCTTGAGGCCCAAGTCCGCCAAGCCAACCGCGAACTGGCGGCTGCCATTTCGGCCAGCAAGGGCGATACACCCGAGGTCTACGCTGCGGTTGACCATTTCCACGACGCTATGGGCGGGCTGCAAAAGGCGACCATTGCCCATGTTTTCGAAATGCGGTCCGTGCTGACCGACGAGCAGGCGCGTATTTTCGATAGGGAAATCGCCGGTGCCCTGACGCAAGAGCGTCAATAAGGCCCGAAGTGATCCACCGCCATGACAACGACCGATGGAAGGCTGCGCAGGGCGACCGTCGTGCCTTTTCGGCCTTGATGGCAGCGACCAGCAGCGATCTGTACCGCTTCATTCGTCGCTATGTCGGGGATGCGCACGAAGCCCACGACCTGCTGCAGGAAACCTATGCTTCGGCTTGGCTGGCGATCCGACGCTATGACCCTCAGCGTCCATTCGAAATCTGGCTGCGATCCATCGCGGTCAACAAATGCAGGGACTGGGGCCGAAAGCGTACGGTGCGCCGTATCGTGCGCCGTATCGTGCGCGGTGTCATGGGGCTGGATGCGCCCGAAGCCCTGGCTGTGGGCGAGGATACTGCCGGTGCCGAGGATCGATTGGATGACCGGCGTCGGCTTATCGAACTGGACCGTGCCTTGGCCGATCTGCCCGCTACCCTGAAGGAGCCGCTGCTGCTGGCCGCGATCGAGGGGCGATCCCATGCCGAGATTGCCGGGATCCTGGGTGTCACCACCAAGGCGGTCGAGACGCGCATCGCGCGCGCGCGCCACAAGTTGAGCCTGGCCTTGAACGTCTGATCTACAGGCTGGAAACGGCGCGGCAGGTGTCTCTGCCACAGTCGGCTCACCCTTTCGCAAAACGGCATGAGGGGCATCCGCGTCCCTTGCGTATCTCGAATATAGTTATCCTGCCGGACGGCTGCGGCCTCATGGCGTGTTCGAGATCCAAAACGGAATGGCGACAACAACACTGGACCGTCGGTCCCTGCTGCGGGGTGCCGCAATGGGCGGCGGTATTCTGGGTCTGCAGGGTCTGTTGCCCGCGTGGGCACAAACCGGATCGGCGGGCCTGCGTGCTGACCTGCCGGGATTGGATGGCCCGAACATCAATCTGACTGTTGGCCATTCAGAGTTCACAGTCGGTGGTCGTACGGGCCATGCCGTGACGGTGAACGGACTGCTGCCCGCGCCTCTGCTCAGGATGCGCGAAGGGCAGAATGTGCGTCTGTCCGTAACCAATACACTGGATGAGGATACCTCGATCCACTGGCACGGTCTTTTGCTGCCGTTCCAGATGGATGGGGTGCCGGGTATCAGCTTTCCGGGGATCAGACCCCGCGAGACATTCGTGTACGAGTTCCCGCTGATCCAGTCGGGTACCTACTGGTATCATAGCCATTCGGGGCTTCAGGAGGCGATCGGTCACTATGGCCCGATCGTTATCGATCCCGCGGGGGCCGATCCGGTTGCCTATGATCGCGAGCACGTTCTGGTCCTGTCGGACTGGAGCTTCATGCATCCGCACGAAATCCTCGCCAAGCTGAAGAAGAGCCCCGGCTATTTCAACCGGCAGAAGACCACCCTGTCGGGTCTTCTGGACGGTTCGGACGGTATGAGTGCGGCCGAGCGCCGGATGTGGGCCAGGATGCGCATGGACCCGCGCGACATTCTGGACGTCAGCGGCGCCACCTACACCTATCTGATCAACGGCTACGGGCCGCAGGAGAATTGGACCGGATTGTTCAGGCCGGGCGAGCGGGTGCGCCTGCGCATCATCAATGCCTCGGCCATGTCCATCTTCAATGTCCGCATACCGGGTCTGGCTATGACCGTGGTGCAGGCCGATGGCGAGAACCTGAGCCCGGTAGAGGTGGATGAATTCCAGATCTCGGTCGCCGAAACCTATGATGTCATTGTCCGCCCCACAGAGGACCGTGCCTATACGATTGTGTCGGAGGCCATCGACCGCTCGGGAATGGGCCGCGCCACGCTTGCCCCGCGCATGGGAATGGCGGCGGAAGTTCCGCCTCTGAGGAAAGTGCCGAACCTGACCATGAAGGACATGGGTATGGGCGGTATGGATCACAGCGCCCACGGCAGTGGCGGTATGGATCACGGCAGCATGAAACACAGCATGCGCGATCCGGCCAATGCACCGGCAGACATGGACGTCGGTGTCGGGGTGGATGCCATTGCGCAGTCGCCTTCAAACCGGCTGGCCGACAGACCCCAAGGTCTGGAGGATGTCGATCACAGGGTACTGGTCTATGCCGATCTGCGCTCGCTGACGCCGAACAAGGACCGCCGTCCGCCTTCACGTACAATGGAGATCCACCTGACCGGCAATATGGAGCGGTTCATGTGGGGCTTTGACGGTCGCCGGTTTTCGGAGCTGGTCGAGCCTATCCGTTTCGAGCTGAACGAGCGCGTGCGGGTGACGTTGGTCAACAACACCATGATGGCCCACCCGATCCATCTGCACGGCCACTTCTTCGAACTGGTCAACGGCCATGACGGCCACCAGCCGTTGAAACACACCGTCAATGTGGCGCCCGGGGGCAAGGTCACTTTTGACCTGACCGCCGATGCGCCCGGAGACTGGGCTTTCCACTGTCACCTTCTGATGCACATGCACGCGGGCATGTTCAACGTCGTCACCGTTCGTCCGTTGGCCGGAGGTGCGTCGTGAAATCCTGGTCCATCTATCTTGTGCTGCCGCCCTTGATGCTGGCTGGTGCGCCGGCGCTGGCCCAGAACCATGCGGGGCATGAGGGCCATGCGCGCGCAACACCGCCTGTCGCGCAGTCACAAAAACCGGCCTCGGAAGCCAAAGAGGATCCACACGCGGGCCACGACATGGGCGGATCCACTCCGCACAGCAAACCCGGGGAAGATCCACACGCGGGTCACGGTATGCCCCCTGTGTCCACGGCTTCAGCCGACCCGCATGCGGGCCATCACATGGGGGCCATGCGCGGTGGCGCAGACATTCCGACCGGTTCCGATGCTGTAGGTGGCCGCATGGCTGAAACCCCGCCGCCTGCGGGTGCCTTTGCGCAACCGGCGCATGCAGCGGATCTGATATTCGATCCCGCCGTCATGGCCGCGTCGCGCAAGCAACTGCTTCTGGAGAATGGGGGCATGCGCGTGACCGGGGTCTTTATCGACGGACTTGAGGCCCGCTTTGGTGACGGTGTGGAATCCTATGGCTGGAAGGCCCAAGGTTGGACCGGCGGCGATATCAACCGCTTCTGGTGGAAAACCGAAGGCGAGGGTGAGTTCGGCGGCGCACCGAGGGAGGGCGAAATCCAGGCGCTTTACAGTCGTGCCGTCTCCCCGTTCTGGAATCTTCAGGCCGGTGTGCGTCAGGATTTCAGGCGTGAGGGTGAGGATACGACACACGCGACCGTGGGTGTGGAAGGGCTGGCCCCTTACTGGTTCGAGGTCGGTGCGTTTGCCTATCTCTCGACCGAGGGAAATCTGACCGCCCGTGTCGAGGCCGAATACGACCAGCGCATCACCCAAAAATGGATTTTGCAGCCCGCCGTTGAGGCGGCCCTGTCGGCCAGCAATATCCCCGAGTTGTCGCTGGGATCGGGTGTGACCTCGGTCAGTGCCGGTCTCAGTCTACGCTACGAAATCCGCAAAGAACTGGCTCCCTATTTGGGCGTAAAATGGACACGCGCGCTGGGCGGCACTGCCGACTACGCCACAGCCCAAGGGCAGGATGCCGATAGCACCGCCATCGTGGTGGGCCTCAAGGCCTGGTTTTGACGATCGGGGCATGTGGTGCCCGCAGTAGGACCGACGCCTTGAGCTTCATGGCCCGCTCGTGACCTGAAGCCGTGGCAATAAAAAAACTGGCTGCTCCGAACGAAGCAGCCAGTTTCTTTTGGATTGGCGGACAGGGGCCTCGAGGCTTAGGCGTCGACGGCAGCGTCCAGAGCGTTTTCCTGGATGAACTCGCGGCGGGGTTCGACGACGTCACCCATCAGCTTGGCGAACAGGTCGTCCGTCTCGTCGGCGTGCTCGACCTTGACCTTCAGCAGGGTGCGGGCGTTGACGTCCAGTGTCGTCTCCCACAGTTGCTCGGGGTTCATCTCGCCCAGACCCTTATAGCGCTGGATGGCCAGACCCTTCTTGCCCGCGTCCAGAACCGCAGCCAGCAGGTCCAGAGGACCACGCACGGTGACGGTCTTGTCCTTGCGGCGGAAGATGGCGGGTTTGGCGAACAGGCCGTCAAAGGCGGCTGCACGCTCGCCCAGACGGCGGGCGTCCATCGAGCGGCCAAGGATTTCATCCAGAATGATGGTCTCACCCACCGCACGACGGATGCGGGTGAAGGCCACGCCGCCCTGTTCGGCGAGTGCGCCGGACCACGGACCGTCACCCTCTTCGTTATAGAGGTTGAGGCGCAGGGCGGCCTGTTCGGCACGGGTCAGCAGCTCGCCATTGGCTTCATCGAACAGGCCTGCAAGGGCACCCTGTTCGATGGCAAAGGCCGGGGCACGGGCGGCCAGACGGTCCACGCCCGCCTTGAAAGTCTTGGCCTCGCGGACCAGTTCCTGAAGGTCGAGGCCCGCGCGGACATCACCATTGCCGGTTTCCAGCGTGGCGTCCGAGCAGCCTTCCTCGATCAGATAGGCGTCCATTTCCGCCTGATCTTTCACATAGCGGTGCTGCTTGCCCTTGGAGACCTTATAGAGCGGCGGCTGGGCAATATAGACGTGGCCGCGCTCGATCAGTTCCGGCATCTGGCGATAGAAGAAGGTCAACAGCAGCGTACGGATGTGCGCGCCGTCGACGTCGGCGTCGGCCATGAGAATGATCTTGTGGTAGCGCAGCTTGTCGGCGTTGAAGTCGTCGCGGCCGATGCCGGTACCCAGCGCCAGAATAAGCGTGCCGATGGTGTCGGACGACAGCATACGGTCAAAGCGGGCGCGTTCCACGTTCAGGATCTTGCCGCGCAGGGGCAGGACGGCCTGGTTTTCGCGGTTACGGGCCTGTTTGGCCGAGCCACCTGCGGAGTCACCCTCCACGATGAACAGTTCGGACTTGGCCGGATCGCGTTCCTGACAGTCGGCCAGCTTGCCCGGAAGCGAGCTGATTTCCAGCGCCGACTTGCGGCGGGTCAGTTCGCGGGCCTTGCGGGCGGCCTCGCGGGCGGCGGCGGCCTCGACGATCTTGGAGACGATCATCTTGGCTTCGGCCGGATGTTCCTCGAACCAGGTCGAAAGGCCTTCCGAGCAGAGCGCTTCCACGGCGGGGCGCACTTCGGACGAGACAAGCTTGTCCTTGGTCTGCGAGCTGAACTTCGGATCGGGAACCTTGACCGACAGGACGCAGGTCAGGCCCTCGCGGGAGTCTTCGCCCGAGACGGAGACCTTTTCCTTCTTCGCCGCGCCGGCTTGGTCGATGTAGCTGGACATCACGCGGGTCAGGGACGCGCGGAAGGCCGACAGGTGGGTACCGCCGTCACGCTGCGGGATGTTGTTGGTGAAGCACAGCATCGTCTCGTGATAGCTGTCGTTCCACCACAGGGCGCAGTCGATCTCGATGCCGTCCTTCACACCTTGAATGGTGATGACGTCCTTGAGGATCGGGTTCTTGGACTTGTCGAGGTGGCGCACGAAGGCTTCGACACCGCCCTCATAGTGCAGGATGCTCTCGATCGGCTCTGCCGGACGGTTGTCGCGCAGTTTGATCAGAACGCCGGAGTTCAGGAAGGCCAGCTCGCGCAGGCGGTGTTCCAGCGTTTTGAAATCGAATTCGATGAAGCGGAAGGTGCTGATCGACGGGAAGAAGGTGACCTCGGTGCCCGTCAGCAGCTGACCCGCCTTGGGGCCCTCGGTGCGAACCGGCGCATCGCCGACCACTTCCAGGGATTTGACGGTGTCACCGCGCTCGAAGCGCATGTGGTGCTTCTTGCCGTCGCGATAGATGACCAGTTCCAGATAGTCCGACAGGGCGTTCACGACCGAGACGCCCACGCCGTGCAGACCGCCCGAAACCTTGTACGAGTTCTGGTCGAACTTACCGCCCGCGTGAAGCTGGGTCATGATGACCTCTGCGGCCGAAACGCCCTCTTCCTCGTGGATGCCCACCGGAATGCCGCGGCCGTTGTCGGTCACGGTGCACGATCCGTCGGCATTGAGGGTGACGGTCACCAGATCGGCGTGGCCGGCAAGGGCCTCGTCGATGGCGTTGTCCACCACCTCGTACACCATGTGGTGCAGGCCCGAACCGTCATCCGTGTCACCGATGTACATGCCGGGGCGCTTGCGCACGGCATCCAGGCCTTTGAGAACCTTGATGGAATCGGCGCCGTACTCTGGCGCGGGAGCAGTCTGTTCGGTCATGAAAACGTCGGCTCAAAGTCCGTGGGTCGGACAGGGAAGTGGCGGCGGTTGGGTCGCCATTTCGAAGGTGCAATTCAGCACGCTCCGAAGTCCTCCAACATATAGGAATTTTGAGGCAAAAAGCCAGCTTTTGACGGCTTTAAGCATGTGAAAACCCTCATGCCTGTGCGGACTTATGACCGCAGGCCGTCCGGTCCCACAGAGACGAACTGGGCGCGCCCTTCAAGAGCTTCGAAAAGAGGGCGTTCTGTGCCTGTCATAAAGGCCTGGAGACCCAGTGCCTCTATCTCGTCGAACAGGGCGGCACGGCGCCCCTCGTCCAGATGGGCCGGGGCTTCGTCCAGCAGAAGGACAGGTCTGGCCGTGCCCTCGGACAGGCGCGCCGTCTGGGCGAGGATCAGGTTCAGTACCAGCGCCTTCTGCTCGCCCGATGAGCCTTCGGCGGCGGGGCGGTTCTTTTCGCGGTGGATGGCGGTCAGGTCCGTGCGGTGCGGGCCGAACAGGCTGCGGCCCGCCGCCCCGTCACGGGCGCGGGCGCGGGCAAAGCCTTCGCCCAGCATGGAAAGGATATCGTTTTCGTCCGCACCGTCCTTGGCCATCTGTTCGGCGGGACCTTCAAGGCCAAGGTCGGCGAGGGGGAAGGGGCGGTCGGCGCGGGCATCGATGCCGTCCTGAAGGGCTTTCAACGCGGCCACACGGTTGACGGCAGCCCGCGCTCCCGCCTCGGACAGGCGGGCCGCCAAAGCATCCAGCCACCGGGGATCGGGCCGCATGTCTTCATTCGAGAGAAGGCGGATACGCTCGCGAAGCGCCTTCTCATAGTTGGAGATGGCGGCGGCGTGGTCGGGATTGGCGGCAAAGACCAGACGGTCGAAGAATTTGAGGCGGTCTGCGCGGGCGTCCGAGAACAGGCGGTCCTGTTCGGGCGTGGCCCAGACAGGGCGCAAATGCTCCAGCATCCGACCCGGTGCCGCCGTCTCTGCGTCGATGCGCACGATGCGGCGGGCGGACGGCCCCATTGTCTGAACGCCCGTGCCGATCCTGACCTCTCCGTCAGGGGTATCCAGCGTCGTGGAAATACCCCACGGTCGGCCCATAGCCTCGCCCGGCTCGCGGCGTCCCATCTCCGCCGCCGTGGCCCCGCGCAACCCCTTGCCGGGGGTCAGCAGGCTGATGGCCTCAAGCAGATTGGTCTTGCCCGAACCGTTCGGCCCGTACAGCACCACAGGCCCGCCGGACAGATCCAGACGCGCCGCGCTGTAGGAACGGAAATCCGTGATGGCGAGGGAAGTGATCAAACGTTCGGGCAGTGAAAGGCGGCGGACCGCAGGAAGTCTAACCGTCTATAGCCCATGCTCTCGGTCCCTCACCAGAGACCTTGGGGGCTTGCCGGCCATCCCGCGGGAGGCGCACGAAAAAGCCCGCCTCCATGACAGAGGCGGGCCTGATTTCGCATCGGGGATGCTTAGACGCGCAGCGGCATCAGCACGTACTGCACGCCGACATCCGCCGGATCGAGCACCAGCGTGGGGCTGGCGGCGTCGGCGAATTTGAAGCTGGCGATCTCGCCGGTGATCTGGCCGGCGACGTCCAGCAGGTAGCGGGCGTTGAAGCCGATTTCGAACGGCTCGTCCGAATAGCCGATTTCGACCTCTTCCTCGGCTTGCCCTGCTTCCATGTTGCGGACGGTCAGTTTTACGCGGTCATTGTCGAAGGCCAGCTTCACCGAGCGGCTCTTTTCAGCCGAGATGGTGGCCACACGGTCAACGGCCTTGGCGAACAGGCTGTTGTCGATGTCGGCAGTCTTGTCGTTCCCCTTGGGAATGACGCGCATATAGTCGGGGAAGGCGCCGTCGATGACCTTGGAGGTCAGGCTGGCTTCGCCGAACTCGAAACGGATCTTCTGGGCCGAGACCTGAACCTCGACCGGACCGGCACCGTCATCCAGCAGACGACGGACCTGATCCACGGTCTTGCGCGGGACGATGACGCCCGGACCGCCCGCAGCGCCTTCCGGAGCCGGGGTTTCGGCCAGGGCCAGACGGTGACCGTCGGTCGCCACGGCGCGCAGCAGCGGAATGCCGCCGTCCGCGACGGTGTGCAGGTACAGGCCGTTCAGATAGTAGCGCGTCTCTTCGGTCGAGACGGCAAAACGGGTCTTGTCGATCAGGCGGGCCAGATCTTCCTTGGGCAGCGTATAGCGCGCGCCCGAGGCCTCGTTCGACATGACGGGGAAGTCACCCGCCGGAAGAACCGGCAGATTGAATTTGGAACGTCCCGCCGAGACGACCAGACGGGGATCGTCGCCCGAATAGGTCAGGCTGACCTCGGCGCCATCGGGCAGTTTGCGGACGATTTCGTACAGGGTGTGGGCGGGGGCGGTGATCTGGCCCTCGACATTCACCTGGGCTTCGGCCTCATCGACCATTTCCATGTCGAGGTCGGTCGCCGCGAACGACAGCCGGTCACGGCCCGCCGTCAGCAGCACGTTCGACAGGATCGGAATGGTGTTGCGGCGCTCAACTACGCTCTGGACGTGGCCCAGAGCCCGGAGAAGCGCGGAACGTTCGATAGTCAGCTGCATGTGGTCTCGCCCGGTCGCGATCGGGATTGACGCCCCCGATCGAAATATATGGACGACGACACTAGCGGATTGCGCGTCAGCCGCAACGCCTGAGGGGCTCTAACGCGGTGCTTCCCCCCAAATCGAAGCGGAAAATCCACAGAGCACCTTATGGGGGCTATGAAAAAGGCCGCGCTCCGGGGGAAGCGCGGCCAGTTTTCAGTGCGGGATGAAGCTTAGCCGCGCAGTTTGCGCGACATTCTTCGTTTTATCCGCGCAGTTTGCGCGGCATTACACTTCTATCCGCGCAGTTTGCGCGTCAGGGCCTCGACGTCGCGGGCGATCTGTTCGTCCTGCGACAGCATTTCCTCGATCTTGCGGACACCGTGCAGGACGGTGGTGTGGTCACGGCCACCGAAGCGACGGCCGATGTCCGGATAGGAACGGGTCGTGTGCTGCTTGCACAGATACATGGCGATCTGGCGCGGGCGGGCGATGGCACGGGTGCGGCGCTCGCTCAGCAGATCGGCCTGTTTCAGGTTGAAATGCTCGGCGACGGTCTTCTGGATTTCGTCGACGGTGATGCGACGCTCCGGACCACCACGCATCGAGGTGCCCAGCAGGGACTGGACTTCTTCGACGGTCAGGGTCGACAGGCGGGCACCGGCAACGGCGGCCAGGGTGTTCACGGCACCTTCCAGTTCGCGCATGGAGCCCGGCGTACGGTCCACCATATGCTCGAGAACCTCGGGGCGGGCCTCGCCGGCGACGACACCCAGCTTGGCCAGGGCGCGCAGGCGGCTTTGGGCCACGGCCACCTTGAGGGTGCGGTCAGCGGCTTCGACCGGGCAGGTCAGGCCGGCAGCCAGGTGGCTGCGAAGGCGCGGTTCGATATCGGTCAGGGCCACCGGCGCGCGGTCAGCCGACAGAACGATGCGTTTGCCGTCCTCGATCAGCGAGGTCAGGGTGTTCAGCAGTTCTTCCTGGGTGGAAGCCTTGCCGCCCACGAACTGGACGTCGTCGATCAGCAGCATGTCGGCGGTCCGCAGGCTGTCCTT
>NZ_DJFS01000020.1:0-190 GCF_002432125.1 Brevundimonas sp. UBA5866 | reverse complement strand
CCGTAGCCGTACGGGCCGCAGAAGAACACCGGATTGAAGTGGCCGTCAGCCCACGAAGCGACTTGCTTGGCGATGGCCAGAGCGAAGGCGTTGCCGTGGCCCTCGACGAAGGTGTCGAAGGTCAGACGCTCTTGCAGGCCGGCGGCACGGACGGCGCGGGCGCTGTCGACCGAGGGGGCGAAGGTCGGCG
>NZ_DJFS01000097.1 GCF_002432125.1 Brevundimonas sp. UBA5866 | reverse complement strand
CTGTGGCCAAGCCGGCACCCGCGCCGGTGGCCGCCCCCGTCGCCGCCGAGACGGTGACCAAGCCTGCCAAACCCCTGCGCGCGGCCAATGAGCCGATGCCCGCAGCCAATCGCTCTGTCGCCGAGACTGTCGCCGCCCTTCGCGCCAGCGGCATCGGCAACGCAGCCTTGAAATCACAGCCGGCAGAAGACGGCTGGGAGGAGTTTTGATGAGCCAAGATCCAAGCGCCAATCCTGTCATCAACCTGCCCGCAGTCGTCGATCTGCGGGCGGTTGGGCCGTTGAAGGCGGAGTTGATGGAACAGCGCGGCAAGGCGGTGACCCTTGATGGCTCGGCGGTCGAACGCCTGGGCGGTCTGGGGCTGCAACTGCTGCTGTCGGCCATCAAGACTTGGCAGGCCGACGGGCACGCTTTGATCTTTCTCAATGTTTCCAAAGCCATGAACGAGCAATGGCTTAGCTTTGGAGCTTCCCCCACACAGCTCGTAGCGCAGGACGCCGCCTAATGACTAAAACCGTTCTGACCGTGGATGACTCGCGCACCATGCGCGACATGCTGATGCTGGCCTTGCAGGATGCAGGCTACCGCGTGGTTCAAGCCGTGGACGGAGTCCACGGCCTGGAGGTGCTCGAACAGGAGCGCCCGGACATCGTGATTACCGACATCAACATGCCGCGTATGGATGGCTTCGGCTTCATCGAGGGCATGCGCGCCAACCCTGATTACAGTGGCGTGCCCGTGCTGGTGCTGACGACAGAGAGCGACGCCGCCAAGAAGCAGCGCGCCCGCGACGCCGGTGCCACGGGCTGGATCGTCAAACCTTTCGACCCCGTACGTCTGGTGGACGCTGTCCGCCGTGTTGCCGCCTGATCTGAGCAGATACGAGGACGACCCCCCAGTCATGAGTGAAGATCCGTTCGAAGCGATCAAGGCCACCTTCTTCCAGGAATGCGAAGAACTGCTGGGTGACCTCGAGAGCAACCTTCTGGCCCTTGAATCGGGTGATACCGATATCGAGACCATCAACGCCTGTTTCCGCGCCGTTCACTCGGTAAAGGGCGGGGCGGGGGCCTTTGGTCTGGACGATCTTGTCCGCTTTGCCCACGTCTTCGAGACCCTGATGGACGAACTGCGCTCGGGGCGTAAGGCCGTGGACGAAACGGTTGTGCGCACCCTGCTGCGGGCCTCCGACGTACTGAACGACCATGTGACGGCGGCGCGCGGTGCCGGTGCCGCGGTTGATCCGGAACGCTCGCAGGCGCTGATCTACGAACTGGAAACCCTGACGCACGGTGCGCCGGTATCGGCTGCACCGGGAGAAGCCACGGCGGCCGCATCAGACGAGGACGATTTCGGCTTTACGCCTCTGACCCTGTCGCTGGACGATCTGGGTGGCGGTCTGCCCGCGCTTGATGACCTGCCTGCGCTGGATCTTCCGCCGTTGGTGGATGCGGCGACGGCCCGTCAGACCGGTTGGAAGATCATCTTCCGACCGCACCCGCGCCTTTATGCCAATGCCAATGAAACCGGATTGCTGATCCGTGAACTGGGCCGTCTTGGTCCGGTGTCGGTCGAGGTCGATGACAGCGGCCTGCCGTCGCTGGATGCGCTGGACCCGCAGGACTCGCATCTGGTCTGGACCATCATGCTGGATGCTCCGGTCGATGAGGCCGAAGTCCGTGATGTGTTTGATTTCGTGGAAACAGATTGCGACCTCAGCATCACGCCTGTGATGGGCGAGGGCGTGGCCAACGATACCCTGCCTGAACTGCCCGCCCTGCCTGAACTTCCCGATCTGGACGATACGGGCGGTTTGCCGTCCCTGGACGCACCGGCGGCGGCAGAGGCCGATATCGCGGCCCTGGTGGCGCTGGCCCAGGCCGATACGGCGGCCCGCCTTGTTGGCGGAGCAGCCCCGGCCGATACGGCATCAGACCCCCAGCCTAAGGCCGCACCGGTTGCGCCCCGCGCTCCTGCGGCTCCGGTCGCGGCCAATGCTTCTGCGCCTGCTGCGCAGGCCCCTGTGACGATCCGCGTCGATCTGGAGCGTGTGGACCGTCTGATCAATGCTGTCGGCGAACTGGTGATCCAGCAGGCCATGCTGGCCCAGCGCGTCTATGAGAGCGGACTGGCCCGCTCGTCCGATATCTCGCTAGGCCTCGAGGACCTCGAGCTGCTGACGCGCGAGATTCAGGACAGTGTGATGGCCATCCGCGCCCAGCCGGTGAAGTCGGTGTTCCAGCGCATGCCGCGTCTGGTGCGCGAAGTCGCCGACATGACGGGCAAGCGCGTCAAACTGCTGACGACCGGCGAGGACACCGAGGTCGACAAAACCGTGGTGGAACGTCTGGCCGAGCCGATCACCCATATGCTGCGCAACGCCATCGACCACGGTCTGGAAACGCCGGAAGAACGCGAAGCGGCGGGCAAGCCTGCCGAGGGCACCGTCAAACTGGCCGCCCTGCACCGCTCGGGCCGCATTGTCATCGAGATCACCGACGACGGTAAGGGCATCAACCGCCAACGCGTCCGCGCCATCGCCGAAGAGCGCGGCCTGATCACCCCCGATCAGGTGCTGAGCGATGACGAGGTGGACAACCTGATCTTCCTTCCGGGCTTCTCGACCGCCAAGGAAGTCACCGATGTGTCGGGGCGCGGCGTGGGTATGGATGTGGTGCGCCGCTCCATCCAGTCACTGGGCGGCCGTATTTCCATCAGCTCGAACCCCGGCAAGGGCTCGACCTTCTCCATGTCGCTGCCGCTGACGCTGGCGGTGCTGGATGGCATGGTCGTGGGTGCCGCCGAACAGACTCTGGTCGCGCCGCTGGCCGCCATCGTCGAGAGCCTGACACCCAAGCCCGAAGACATCCATCTGGTCGGCGGCGTCGATCCGGTGCTGATGTTCCGTGACGAGTTCGTGCCGCTGGTGGATGTCGGGCAGAGCATGGGCTTCCGTGCCGGAGCCACCGATCTCAAGGGCGGCGTGGTGATGATTGTCGAGACCGAGAACGGCCAGCGTGCCGGTCTGTTGGTAGACGCCATCCACGGTCAGAGACAGGTCGTCATCAAGTCGCTGGAAACCAACTACCGCCATGTCGAAGGCGTGGCGGCGGCCACCATCCTCGGTGACGGGCGTGTCGCCCTGATCCTGGATATCGACGCTCTGGTCACGACCGGACGGCGTCGTCCTACCCCCCGTGCTGAACTGAAAATGGCGAGCTGAACATGACCCAAGTCACCCCTAACGTCGCCGGTACCGATCGCGAGCTGATCGCCTTCCGCATTGGTGAACAAGAGTTCTGCGTTGATATCATGAGCGTGCGCGAAATCCGTGGCTGGACCCCGGCTACGCCGCTTCCGCGCTCGCCCACCTATATGAAGGGTGTGATCAACCTTCGCGGCACGGTGCTGCCGATCATCGATCTGGGTGCCCGTTTCGGCCTCCAGACCGGAGAGCCGACCGAGCGTCACGTCATCATGGTGGCCCACGTCGGTTCGCGCCTGGTCGGCCTGCTGGTAGATGCCGTGTCTGACATTGTGCAGCTGACCGACGCCTCGATCCAGCCGACGCCGGACGTCGCTTCGGAAAGCGTCAAAGCCTTTGTGAAGGGCATCTTCGCGGTCGAGGGCGGCCGTATGATCAGCCTGATCGATCTAGAACACGTCCTGCCGGCAGAGGCCGAGGCCGAAGCCGCATGACCATGACCGCCGGGCGGGACACCTTGGTGGAAGGGGAGTTCCCCTTCACCCACAAGGACTTTCGCCATATCGCCAGCACCCTGCATGCCCACGCCGGCATTGCCCTGCATGAGGGCAAGGCCGCGCTGGTCTATTCGCGTCTGGCCAAGCGCCTTCGTGCGCTGGGGCTGCGCAGCTTCGCCGAATATGTGGCTCTGATCGAGTCGCATGAGGGGGCTGAAGAACGTCAGGCGATGACGGCGGCTTTGACGACCAATGTGACGCGCTTTTATCGCGAGCCACACCATTTCGACCATCTGCGTGATGTGGTCATGCCCGAGCTGGCCGCCCGTGCGCGGGCGGGGGGGCGTGTACGTCTGTGGTCGGCAGCCTGTTCGAACGGACAGGAGCCATATTCGATGGCCCTGACCGTGCTGGAAAAACTGCCCGAGGCGCTGGACCTCGATGTCCGCATCCTGGCGACGGATATCGACCCCAACATGGTCGCCGATGGCAGGACGGGCATCTATTCCGACGACCTTCTGCAGCCGGTACCGGCTTCGGGCCGTCGCCATTTCCACCCTGTCGCTGACCGTCCGGGCTATTCGCAGGCTGATGAGACCCTGCGCCGTCTGGTGGTCTTCAAGGAGCTGAACCTCATCGGTGACTGGCCGATGAAGGGACGGTTCGATGTTATCTTTTGCCGTAACGTAGTGATCTATTTCGACGATGCGACCCAGGAAAAGGTGTGGAGCCGTTTCGCTCCGATCCTCAATCCCGGCGGGGCGCTTTATATCGGCCATTCCGAGCGTGTCTCGGGACCGGCATCACCGCTGTTCCAGACCTGTGGTCTGACGACATATCTGCGCGTCGCATCGACGGCACGGGGCACAGCATGAGTCGCGTGCGTGTTCTGGTCGTAGACGACAGCGCCACCATGCGCAGCCTGATCGCGGCCGTTCTTCGCCGTGATCCCGACATCGATGTTGTCGGCACGGCGGAGGATCCGCTGGATGCGCGCACCAAGATCAAGGAACTGAACCCCGACGTCATCACGCTCGACGTCGAGATGCCCAATATGAACGGGCTGGAGTTCCTCGAAAAAATCATGCGCCTGCGGCCCATGCCGGTGGTCATGGTCTCGACCCTGACGCAGGCGGGCACGGATGTGACGCTGGCGGCGCTGGAGATCGGCGCGGTCGATGCCGTGGCCAAGCCCGCCGTCGGTGTTCCGGCCAGCGAGGCCTTTGCGGATCTGGCCGACAAGGTGAAGTCGGCGGCGCGCGCCCGTGTGCGTCCTCTGGAGCCACGCGCCGTCCAGACCCATCAAGCGGGCTATCACGCCGACCCCAACCATATTCTGGCGATCGGCTCATCGACGGGCGGCGTCGAGGCCCTGCTGACGATCATTTCGGCCTTTCCGGCAGACTGTCCGGCGACGGTTATCACCCAGCACATGCCCGCCAGCTTCACCCGCAGTTTTGCGGCCCGACTGGACAAGAGCACACCGGCAACGGTGAGCGAGGCCACGGACGGTGCCGTGCTGAAGCCGGGCCATGTCTATGTCGCTCCCGGCGGCGCCTATCACCTGACGGTCACGGCGGGCCGATGCCGGCTGATCGAGGCCGATCCGGTCAATGGCCACCGGCCTTCTGTAGATGTTCTGTTTGATTCAGTGGCGCGTTCCGGTCGTCCGATGACGGGTGTCATCCTGACCGGAATGGGCCGTGACGGTGCGCGTGGTCTGTTGAATATGCGTAACGCCGGTGCGCGCACCTATGGGCAGGACGAGGCCAGTTGCGTCGTCTATGGGATGCCCAAGGCCGCCTTCGAAACCGGTGCCGTAGAGCGCCAATTGCCGCTCGGCCGTCTCGCCCCCGCTATCCTGGAATCCTGCGCCGCCCAAGGCGCAAAATCGACTGTCGCGTAAGGACTATTCCCCCATGCCCGCAGCTTCTGCCATCCGCACACTCATCGTTGACGACCAACTGACGATGCGCGCCCTGATCCGCACCAGCCTGCAACAAATCGGTGTGCGCGATATCGAGGAGGCACCCGACGGTGAGGCCGCTCTGCGTGCCGTCATCACCAAGCCGGTGCATCTGGTGATTTCGGACTTCAACATGCCCAACCTTGACGGGCTGGGCCTGTTGCGCGGTATCCGCGCCCACCCGCCCATCGCCAAGACGGCCTTCATCATGCTGACCGGCCGTGCCGACCGCGAGCTGGTCCAGCGTGCGGTGCAGTATGGCGTGAACAACTATCTGGTGAAGCCCTTCACCACCCAGCAGCTCAAAGAGAAGCTGGAAGCCGTCTTCGGTCCCTTGCAGTGAGGCCATCCTCCGATATGTCTGCAACTGAAAAGCGCATCCACGTCGGGCAGGGGGATCACTATGTGACCTCCGACCCCAATGTTGTGCTGACGACTGTGCTGGGCAGCTGCGTTGCGCTGTGCCTGCACGATCCGGTTGCAGGTGTCGGAGGAATGAACCATTTCCTTCTGCCCGAAGGGAACCAGGACGGCACCGCCGCCAGCCGCCGCTATGGCGCCTATGCGATGGAAGTGCTGATCAACGATGTGCTGAAGGCCGGTGGCCGCCGCGAGCGTCTGGAGGCCAAGCTGTTCGGCGGCGGCCGTATGTTCGACAGTCTCAGCGATGTGGGCGCGGCCAATGCCGCCTTTGCCGAACGTTTTCTGGCCGATGAGGGAATTCCGGTCGTCGGCGGTAGCCTGGGTGGCTTTGGTGGTCGTAGACTGCACTATTGGCCCGTCAGTGGACGTGCACGCCAGCGGGCGGTGATGGATGTGGCAGCGGTTCCGCCGCCAAAGACCACCCAACCGTCTGTCGTGGCCGGCGATTTGGAGTTGTTTTGATCATGTCACACGATACCCGCGCGCTTTACATGGCCGTGTCGAACGAGCTTTCGGACATTGCTTCGGGTGTGCAGACCGCTGGCGATCTTATGGGCGAGGTGCTGTCGCATCTGCCGCCGCAACAGCGCCTGTCCTACATGGCGCGGGTTCAGGCTTTTGACGTTCTGGTCCAGCGTCTGGAGGCCCTGTCGGGACTTTCATCGGCACTGGGCAATGATCAGGCCCTTGATACGGCACTGGCCGCCCTGCCTCTGGCGGAAATGGCCGAACGCCTGCAAGAAGCCGCCCATCGTGGTAATCCATCGGGCAGTGCCGCCCTCTCGGCGTCTCCCGATGCCGGTGAGTTGCATTTGTTTGAGTGATGAATAAGGACGATCGGGTCAATCTCGAGCATTCGACGGTCTTGCTGATCGACGACAACCAGCAGGCGCTGGATATGCTCGGTTCCGTGGTTCAGGGTTTCGGTGTCCGGGAACAGATCAAGCTGACCTCTGCGGTCGATGCGGTCAAACTGCTGCAGGAGCGCCCTGTCGATCTGATCATTATCGACTGCGCCGACCCTGAAATGGACTCCTATGCGTTTACACGCTGGCTGCGCCGCGAAACGCCTGCTCCGTTGAAATATACGCCGGTGATCATGGTCACCGGCCACGCCTCGCAGGCCAAGGTGCGCGAAGGCCGCGACTGCGGGGTCAGCTTTGTGGTGGTGAAGCCGATCACCCCCAAGGTGCTGCTGAAGCGCGTGATCTGGCTGGCCAGCGACACGCGTGAATTCATTGAATGCCCGACCTATGTCGGACCGGACCGCCGTGTCCGGAACTATGGGCCGCCGCTGGGCCAGAAGGGCCGACGTGCCGGTGACCTTTCGGCCCACATCGGCATCGCCAAGGAGGCGAACATGGATCAGGCCGACATCGACGCCCTGCTCAAACCGCAGAAGGTCCAGCTATGACCAAACCCGTAGAGACGACAATCGCAGCCGGTTCGGCGGTCGGTGAGGGCGAGGGGGCAACCGCCGTAAAGGTAGTCTCCAGCCTGTCCAAAAAAATGGCCGAGCCGGGCGGTCTGACGGTGGCCGATATAGAGCGCCGCGCCAAGGAACGTCTGCAAAAGCACAAGACGGACGCCATGCGCTCGGTCGAACTGGCCGTGTCCGAACTGGAAAAACGCGTCGAGGTGGGCGCGGACCATCCCGACGAGGCCTTTTACCTGACGGCCAGCCAGATGCTGGATGTCGCAGGTTTTTTCGACACCGGCCCGCTTTATGATGCCGGATACAGCCTGTGCGAACTGCTGGACGTCATGCAGACCTCGGGCGAGTGGAACGGCGATTCCGTGCGCGTGCATGTGCGGGCGCTGCGCATGATCCTGAATGCCGGGTGCGAGACGACGCCGCAAAGCGCCACCCTGCTGGCCGGATTGAAGGCCCTGCTGGACCACGCCCGCAAGGACTAGTCCTGACGGGTCTGCTGGCTGTTGATCCGGTCCAGAAGCGCCTGTGCCTGGGGATTGGCGCGGTGCGGATTGTTCACCAGTGGCACCAATATGCCTTTGGCGACATCCAGCTGGTTCAGCTTGATCAAGGCTTCGGCCAGATTGATGCCCGTATAGGGATGCTGGGGCGCGATTTCATAGGCCAGTCTCAGCACGTCCATATCGTTCTCGTTCGGATAGGACGGGGCCAACCGTCTGTTCCGGCCAAGGCTTGTCAGCGTGAACGGATTTTCCGGATCGATGCGATAGGCGGCGGCCAGATGGGTCTGGGCGCGGGTGCGCAAATCGGCTTCCTGCCCGGTCTGGGCCGCCCTGTCCGCCCGCGCCAGATAGATGCGGCCTAGCAGGAGCTGGGCGTCGGCATGTTCGGGATCTTGCGCCAGCAGTTGCTGAAGCAGGGGCTCGGCCTGTCCGAAATCCCGGGCCAGCCGGTACTCGGCATAGGCTCTGGCATAGAGGGCATAGGGCGTATCGCCATAACGGCTGGCCAGGGCATGGATGCGCGCCAGATGGGCCGGTCTTTCAGACTCCGGCATGGACATCGCCAGCCTCAGGACGGGCAGCAGCAGCTCATCGGCCTCGCCGGGCAGGGTCTCCAGCGGCGGGTTGGCATTATCCTGTGCAAGGGTTGCGGTACGGAAGCCAAGGTTGGAGCCCGCATAGACCGACAGTGTCCGGCGCAGCTCTTCCAGAGACATGCCCGTGGCCTGTTCCATAGCCGTGACAGATGGCGTGCCCGCCGTGACCGCCGCCAGATAGCGTTCCAGCTTTGCCTTGCTCTCTTCGTCCTTGAGGAACCAGTGCGTCAACAGCCATGACAGGGGATAGTAGGTGCGCGCGATGTTGCCGTCCTGCTGGATCGGTCGCTCGGTCAGCAGGCGGTCCAATGGCATCCAGCCACTACCGAGCAAGGCATTGCCGCTCCATGCGGGTGGCTTGCCGATGTGAACCCTGTCCCCGTCGAACTCGGCGGTAGAGAAATACTGGGCAAAGCCTTCGCTGAACCACGCAGGCAGGGCCCCTTTCCATTCTCCGGCCAGAAAATGGTGGGCGTATTCATGCTTTATCGTGGCCAGACTTTCGCGCCGTTCGGCTGCTCCGAATATGTTTTCGGCGGAGGCCGCATAGAAGCCCGCTACATGGGTCTGGCCCGGATAAAGGTCTGCCAGTTCTCTAGGCGTCACCAGATAGACGGGAAGCCTGCGGACAGCGGTTTCGCCCGTCGGCCGACCGAAATATTGGCGCAGGACCAGATCGAAACGCTCAAGCTCGCGGCTGGCCGCGCGCAAGTTGCGTTCGGAGTCCTCGCTGATGACCACAAACCGCGCGCCCTCGATACTTTGCCATTGCGCCCATGAGGGTGAGGCGATGGCAGCAAGAGATACGGCGAGCGGCAGTAACAGTTTACGCATGGGGGTACGGTTCCGGTTAGGCCTGCGGGGGAGAAGTGCCTTCCCCTTCGTCTTCACCCTCTTGGGCGGCGCGTTGTTTGATGGCCTCTTCCTCGGCCGCGGCCTCGGCTTCGGTCTGGCCCTTGGCGCGCAGCAACAGGTCCTTGGCCGCGGGATTTTCCCCGTGGGGATTGTTGACCAGAGGGGTGATGATGGTGATGGCCTCATCATTGCGCCCCTTGTGCAGAAGGGCCGCAGCATAGTTGTAACGGATCTGGCCAAGTTGTGGGGCCAGCGTATAGGCGATCTCCAGCACCTGCATGTCATTGTCGGTGGGATAGGTCGCGTCGGTGCGACGGTTCTCCGACATCAGAAGCATGGTGATGTAGTTGGCATCATCGATCTGATAGGCGCGGGCCAGCAGGCTCTGTGCCTCGCGTTTCAGCCGTTGCCCGCCCTCCTGGTCATCGGCTTCAAAGGCCTTGTCCGCCAGATCAAGCTTGGCCCGCACCAGATATTGCATCCCCTCGACATTGTTGGGGTCGATGCTGAGCAGATGCTCCAGAAGGCTGGCGGCCTTTTCGGGATCATTGCCGTTGTGCAGTTCCGCATGGGCGTGAACCAACAGTGCCAGCGGATCATCCGGATAACGTGCCGCGCGTTGACGGATCGTCTGCAGGGTCTGGGCGCGGCGCTCCTCGCTGACACCCATCTTCAGCTGCTGCCCGAGCAGCAGCAGGTCATCGGCAGAGGCAGGCAGGCGCTCGCTGGTGATCTGGATATCGGGAAAGGTGGTGCGCACGCCCATATAGGGAACGCGGCTGTTCATATAGCGGCGCAGCGTGCGGCGCAGTTCGACCGCATCCAGGCCGGTAACCTTCTGCATGACCTCGACGGGATCTCCGCCCGCCCCGACCTCGCTCAAATAGGTGTGCAATTGGGTGCGGCGCGTGGCGTCGCCCATGAACCAGTGGGTCAGCAGCCATGCCAGGGGATAGTAGCTGTCGCTATTGCGGGCCTTGGTCAAAGGACGGTTGGCCAGAAGCTCGTTCATGGACATCCATGACAGATAGCTGAGGGCCGAAGCGCGACCGGGCGAAGGAACGCCGACGTGTGTCTCGTTACGCTTGAACAGGGTCGGGGCGTAATATTCGGCAAAACCCTCGATGAACCAGCCGGGATAGGGATAGCTGAATTCCTGATACATGAAGTGGTGCGCGTATTCATGCTTCAGGGTGTGGTTGTCGGAACCACGGGTGGCTACGGCGAAAATGTCTTCATCGGTCGGGATATAGAAGCCCGCGATATTTTCGTTGCCATCGGGTCTGATGGTGCGCAGTCCGGGACCGGAAACCAGATAGATGGGCAGTTTACGGTAGGGGACGCCGTCCAGGTCCTGACCCATGAACATGCGCATGATGCGGTCGAACTTTTCCAGTTCTTCCAGCATTTCACGGGCTTCGGTGGCGTTGCCGGAGCTGTAGAGGACAAAGCGGGGACTTTCGAAACGGGTCCAGTCCGCAAGGGCCGGTGTCGCAGCGGCCATCAAGGCCAGACAGGCCGCGCCAGCCCCCATCAACCGGCGCAGAACGCCTTTACTGGATTTGACAGCGTGCATGCTCATTCCCTCTTCCCTTGGGGAGAGGGGTTGCATGGCAAATCGCTGTTATCAAGCGTGGCTTTAAGCTAGGCGGCGACAAGCCCCCAGATATCGCGTTCGGTGGTTTCAGAAAGGGACTGCCCTGCGATGGCTCTTTGATAGAGCTGGTCGAGCGTCGGCAGAGGCAGGGCGCAGAAGCGTGGCTCCACGACTTCGGGCAGACATCCCGCTTCGGGCGCTGTGAACAGGGCGGCGTTCAGTCCTTCGGTCTTGCGCGACAGCAGCCATGCAAGGCGTCGTGCCCGCTCGGGATGGGTGCGCTGCAGCTGGGGATGTTCGGAAAACAGCTCGCAACCCAGCTCGATCAGCGAATCCAGCTCCAGAGGCGCAAAGCGTCGCTCGTCCTTCAGCGGTGCGGGCGAGGGCGGTTCAAGCGTGAATACGACATCGTTCAACAGGAACAACATGGGCTTTTTGCCTCCAGTCGCTCGTTCGGAGCCATGCCGTCTTAGACCGGGCTTGTTTTCCGGCCCGTTCACGAACGCGGTGAACGCGGCGTTCACCAAGACAGGCGGATTTCAGTCGCTGGACGTCTCGCCCTCGACCTTTTCCAGCAGGAAGTGTCTGCCCTGCCGATCCTCGATCTCGACCACCCAAAGATCGGGGTCATATCCGCGACGACGCTCCAGATAGGCGTCCAGTTCGCTTTCGAACTCGCTGGCGACAGGCTGGATCCACAGGGGTTGGCCCTGCATATCGACCGACTGGCTGAACAGGCGGGCGGTGCGGGTGGATGTGTTGTACGACTTGACCACCACATCGCCCGCGCGGGCGTCACCCTTGCGCACCACGGTTGCAAATGCGCCTTCCAGCTCTGCTCTGCGGATCAGGGCCGAGACCCAGACATCTGTTGAAAGAAGCAATTGCTAACCTTGATTGCAAACGTCCCGGCAAACCGTTTGGGTTAGGGACAGTTCCATGATCATAGCGTTTTGCCGCCGCGGCGACAGTTCTCAAACCCTTGGCCGCCGCCTTCGTGCAAAGCTTTTTGCAGCGGGGGCCGTGCTGCTGGCCGTTTCGGTGCCGGCGCAGGCTTCGGACGCGACGCGCCAAGCCTATCACGAGCGGTCCCTGATACTGGCGGCCAATGCCCGTTGCCAACTGTTCAAGCCCGATGTCGAACAGGCCCTGCAGGCGGCGGCCCTGCAAACGCGCGGCGTTCTGTTGCGCTCGGGTATGGAAACGTCGGTGGTCGGGGCCATCGCATCGCGGGCGCGCAGCGAAGCCAATGGCCTGTCCTGTTCCGATCCCGGCCTCCAGTCACGCGCCAACCGTATCGTCCATGCATTCGATCGTTGGGGCAGGGCGGCGCGTGTGGAGTTTCCGGCCAATGAGCACAGCTGGCGGGTAGACCGCTTCCAGCGCAGCGAGACCGGATGGCGCATGGTTCAGGACAGCCGCGTCGGCCGCTCGCCGGTGCGGTTCGGTCTGGCCGGACCATCGCCGTCGCAGGTGCGGCCAATGGTTGTCGTGTCTTTCCAGGGTCAGGCCAGACCCTATGCCGCGCGTCTGGTGATGCGTGATACCCGCGCCCTGCCCAGAGCCCATGCGGTGGAAAACGGTCTGGCAGCCATGCCTCCGTTTGCCGCACGGCAGATGGTTCTGGCGGCGGGTCGGGAACAGGCGCCGGCCTCTTTGCTGGCAGAAGGGCAGCGCCGTGGGGATGCCTGGGTTTTCGGGTCGGAGATCATGGTGCAGCTGACCCGTCTGGACCCGCGTGAACCCTTCTGGATCGAGTTTCTGTTCCGCGACGATTCCATCGCCCGCGTGACCTTCGAAGCCGGAGACGCGGCGGCGGCGCGGACCTTCCTAAGCCTGGGCGGGGTCTAGCCTATCAGCCACATGACGGCAAAAGCCGCGGCCATATAGGTGCCGAACGGCAGTTGGCTGTGGCGGCCCAGCTGCTGGCCGCGCAGCTTCAGTGCAAGGGCGGCCAATGCCGCAAACACGCTCGACAGCAGAAGCACCGGCATCAGATCGGCAAGGCCGACCCATGCCGCCCCCATACCGAACAGTATGGGATCACCGCCGCCAAGACCGCTTTGCCCGCGCAGCTTGCGATAGACGAATGAAAGCAGCCAGAGCAGGCAAAAGGCCACCACGCCCGAAACGATGGCCGCCATCCAGCCATGACCGAAGGGATAGGGCAGCAGCACACTCGCCGCGATCCCCGTGACCCCCAGTGGAAAGGTCAGCATATCGGGTAGCCAGTGGTTCTCGGCATCCACAAAGCCGATCAGCAGCAATTGCCAACCCAGAAGCGCGGTAAACAGGACCGTCAACAGGCTGTGGTCCTGCCACATGCCCCAAAGGGCAACGCCACCCCCGATGATGGCTGCCGCCAGCGGCAGGCCCAGTCTGCGGTGATGCGGCAGCGCAGGCCTGGGCTCCGTAAAGGCCAGTGCCAGCGGCACCATCACATAGCCCGCGGCCAGACCGCACAGCGCCAGGGCCGCGCCAACGATCATCGCATGATCCATGATTTGCCCCCTGTGATGCCTGCAATCCCGACAGACCCTGCCGTGCAGTATGCCGACGCTATGATCCAGGTCAAAGCGGTGTTCTGCCGGGCTGTTAGAAGAGGGCTACTTCTCCCCCTGCACCGCAGGACAGACTAAGGGTCGGATCGTCAGGTCCGGCCCTGATTTTTGTCCGGAAACGAAGAAGGGGCGCATCCCGATCAAGGATGCGCCCCCGTTTCTCGACCGGATTTTACCTAGTCGATCTTCTTCAGATTGTCGCGCGTATCGCGGTCGATCCAGCGGGTGTAGGGGTCAACCCCTGCAAAGGCCGGTTTGACCGGAGACACCAGACGGATGGTCTGCGGTCCGCTGCGGATGATCTGGCGTTCCAGCAGGATGACATCCTTGCTGTCGAACTGACCCATACCCGGCTCGGACTTGAACAGGCCGATTTCCATCTCTTCTTCCAGAGGCGCAACGGTCTCGGTGCCCTTGGCGTCGGCGTACAGTTTGCGCGCCTCCACCTTCATCACCACGTCCCAGCGTCCGTCGGGGCGCTTGGTCGCTGTGGCCGATGCCACCTTCAGATCATACAGGGTGATCTTCTGGAGCAGGTCGGTGATCAGGTTCTGCTTGTCGGCAGGGGCCTCGGCGCGGATGGCGGCGATCAGATCGACCGAGCGCGGATAGGGCGCACGACCGAACTTGTGCGCCGCCAGCAGCTTGGACAGCGCGCGGTTGACGACATCCTCGCCCAACTGGTCGCGCAGCAGGTAAAGGACGTGGCCACCCTTGCGGTAGTGGATGTAGCCCTGACCGGCCTCGACGCGTTCCAGCGGGAACTCGCCCAGACGTTCGCTGCCCCGTGCGCCCAGATAGTTGTCCAGATCGTATTTCAGGAAGCGACGGATCTGCTCCTGGCCGTACATCTTTTCCATCACCATCAGGGCCGAGTATTCGGCCAGCGTTTCGGACAGGGTGGTGGCACCCTGGACATTCGCGCCGACGATCTGGTGCGCCCACCATTGGTGCGCCAGTTCGTGGGCTGTGACGAAGGTCACATAGTCGATGGCATCGGGTTTGCGCAGATCGGCGTTGAAGCCGATGCTCTCCGAGTAGGGCATGGTGTTCGCAAAGGCTTGCGCGAACGAGGAGTAGCCCGGGAACTCGATGATGCGCGCCTGACGGAACTGGTACGGACCGAAGGCCGACTGGAAGTAGTCCAGGCCCTTTTCCAGTGCGGTCAGCATGCGCTGGGCATGAACGCCGTGCGTCGGGTGGTGATAGACCTCAAGCGAGATGCCGTTATGGTCTTTCTTGGCCAGTTCGTAACGGGCCGACTGCACCGAGAAGAAGTGCAGGATCGGGGCTTCGGACACGAAGCGGGCGGTACGGCGGCCGTTCTTGGTCTCGTCCGACACCTTGTAGCCCGGTGCCAGCGGCGTCTGGTCGGCATCGGTGGACACCGTGATGTCGGAGTTCACCCATGAGGCGCCGATGTAGTTGGACTGTTGGCCGAACTCGTCGTTCAAATCGCGCATGCGCAGCTCTGCGGGCAGGCCGTGCTTGCGGCGCTTGGCGCGGTCCGTCAGCAGGCCGCCGCGGTCCATGCCGATCGACGGGCTGAAGGCCTTGTCGTTCACGAAGGTGCCGTTGTCGACGATTTCGGTCATCAGATTGTTGACGCCGAAACCCTTCTGACCGAGTTCGCTCTCAAAGCTGACCGTACGCTTTTCGCCCGGTTGAAGCGGGGCGTTGAAGCGGTAGATCCGGTATTGGTGCTGCTTCCATTCCTTATCCAGCTTGGCGCCTTCGACCTCGATTTTCATCTCGGTTACGCGCGGCCAGTTGAAGTGGATGGTTTCCAGCGGCTTGTCGGTCAGGTTCTCGATCACATAGGTACCGGCGACGGTCATTCTGCGGTCGTGCGTGCGCAGGTCGATGTTCATCTTCACATCGGTCACCTGCGGTTGGGGCAGGTTCTCGAAGGCGAGCAACTGCTTCTCGCGGTCGGCCATGCGGGCCTCGGCGGTCTGCTTGCGCTCGTAGATGTTCCAGACGTTGGTGTTGACGTACACCAGCACGCCCAAGCCCACGAAGGCCGCAAAGGCCAGACCGCCGATGACGCCTGCCGTACCCTTGAGGCGGCGCGGTGCCTTGGCAAAACGCGGCTTGTAGCGGGTCTCTGCCCCACGACGCCAGAGCGCGAAGGTCAGGACCAGCAGGATGACGCAGAAAGCGCTCCAGTACAGGGTCGTCGGCAGGGCAATCAGGCCAAGGCCGGCCATGCCGTTCAGGTCGGATGTCGGAACATTGGGGCCGACGCCGAAATTGTAGAGATAGTGGTCAAAGCCCAGCGAGCCGAGAACCAGCGAGCCGATCATATAGACGACCATGACGGCCCAACCGACGAAACGGTTCGGAGACATCGCCTGAACAAAGATGGCCAGAATGGCAACCATGATCATGGTGATGCTGCCCGGAAGGACGTACCAAACTAGGTATTTGCCGATCTCGAAGTCAAACCAGCCACGGATGGCTTGAGACACGACGCCGGCCAGGATGGACGCCAGCAGGGTCGAGGTCAGCACCAGGGCCAGACCCAGGGCCTTTGGCACCATGAAGGTCCAGTCCGGTGCCGGGGTGGAATCTACGATTTCATGGATCTTGCGGTCCTGATCGCGCCAGACCAGTTCACCCGAATAGTAGATGGCGATGATCAGGGCGACGAGGCTGAACGAGCCTTCGAGCTGGCTGATGACATCACGCGTGGTCGGGAAGGTCTTTACGCCATACATCTCGCCGCCGAACAGCAGTGAGGTGAAGGCCATCAGGAAGCCGAACAGCATCAGAACGATGTAGGCCGGGCTCTTGAAGATCAGACCCATTTCAAAGCGGGTGCGGGCGGCCAGCTGGACCAGCGACTGGGCCATGCCGAATTTGGGCGAGGCCAGCGGGCGCGGAGTCGGTGCCGACTTTTCGGCCTTGGCGGTCGCCTTTTGCAGACGGGCCGATTTCTTCTCGGATGTCCCGCGCGGCGAGCGGCTGAACAGGGCGACGGACAGGCCGAGGAAGACCAAGCCCAGCGACGTCCACAGTACGCGGTTGCCAAGGACCACACCGGCCAGTTCGGGCAGGCGGGTGTTCTTCTCGGCGGCCGTCCAGTAACGCGAAACCTCCGTAAAGGCCCCGATGCCCAGCGGCTCCAGCCAGCTGCCCAGTTCGCGCATTTCCGGCTTGGACAGCAGGGTCGAACTGACGACGAAATAGAGGATGATCAGGCCGACGGCGCCCACATAGCTGGCCATCATCGAACGTGTGACCGTGGCGAGGCTGAACACCAGTGCGGACGAGAAGAACAGACCCGTCAGTCCATAGAAGAGATAGGCGAAAACATAGTCGCCCAGACGCAGGGACTGCAGTGTTTCCGGATCGATCCACGGCATGAAGGTACCGAAGATCAGGCCAAGGCTGATGCTGGCAAAGGCCAGGGCCGCGGCCAGATACGAACCGATGAAACGCCCGATCACATAGGAGAACCTGCCGACAGGCGTTGCATTGATCATCGGGCCAAAGCCGGTGGTCGCATCACGCGAAACCGCGTTGGCGACCAGCCCCACGGTGCCCAGGAGGAAGAACAGGCTGAGGATGATGTGGGTGACGATGATGGTGGACGCCGCATTGACGTACACATTGCCGCCTGTGCCACCGATCCGGATGTTGTCGCTGGCAGCGACCAGACCGAAGCTGAGCAGGAAGAACAGGATGGAGACTACCCAGAAGGTGGGCTGTCTGAGTTGATAGCGGAACTCGAAGGCCGCGATTTTGGCGAGCATCTGTCTGCTCCCGGTCAGGCGGCGATATCGACGCGGCGCGAGGCGCTGAGCGTCGAGAAGTAAACGTCTTCGAGGTTGCCGCTGACCGGTTCGAACCCTTCGCCAGGCTTGGTGTCAGCCAGAACGTGGATGATGGTGCGGCCCGCGAACAGTCGGGTCGAGATGACCTCGAACGCGGCGCGGTGGTCCTCCAGCGCATCCTTGTCGATGACCTTGCGCCAGACACGGCCGTCCAGGCTGTGGATCAGGTCAAGCGGCGCGCCTTCAAGCTGGATGCGGCCACCGGCCAGAACCGCCATGCGCGGGCAAAGGTCGGCCACGTCTTCCACGATGTGGGTTGACAGGATCACGACCACGTTCTCGCCGATCTCGGCCAGCAGGTTCAGGAAGCGGTTGCGCTCTTCGGGGTCGAGGCCGGCGGTCGGCTCGTCCACGATGATCAGTTGCGGCTTGCCGATCAGGGCCTGGGCGATGCCGAAACGTTGGCGCATACCGCCCGAGAAACCGGCGATGGCTTTCTTGCGGACGTTCCACAGATTGACCTGGTTGAGCAGGGTCTCGACCGTGTCCTTGCGCTCCTTGCGTGCGGTCACGCCCTTCAGGATGGCCATGTGGTCCAGCATGTCATAGGCCGACACGCGCGGATAAACGCCGAAATCCTGCGGCAGATAGCCAAGGGTACGACGCAGAAGCTCGGGCTCCTTGATCACGTCGATCTCGCCGAATTTGATGCTGCCCGATGTCGGGGACTGCAGTGTCGCGATGGTGCGCATCAGGGTGGACTTACCCGCGCCATTCGGTCCGAGAAGACCGAACATACCGCGTGGAATTTCAAGCGAGATATCATCAAGCGCGCGCGTGCCATTGGCATAGACGTGCGTCAGGTTCGTAATCGAGAGCATTCGTTAGCCTCCAAGCCAGTGGCGCGCATTCCAAAAGCACAGCCCCCGAAACACAAGTGAATGATCTGTAAGGTCGATATTATCCGGCCGCAGGGCGATCGGGTGAGGGGGCTATTCCATAATTTAGATAAACTAATAATTCGCGTGCGATTACTGCTTTGCAAAAATGTAGATGTGATGTGAGAAGTTCAGTTGTGTCCGCATTTATCTCATCCCCTCTGGCGGGTTGATGTGTGGCTAAGGTGAAGTTCTTCTAAAAAATGTCCAGCGCATCTCCGTATGCCGCTTGCCCTTTCACGATTGTCCGGAGCCGAAACATGAGAAAATGGCTGATCACAGCTGCCAGTGCCGTCATTTGGGTGCCGACAGTGGTGTGTGCGGGCGAGGGAAACCGTGTCGCTCCCTCTGCGGCATTGGTCGATACGGTTCACAGCGAGGCGCTGGTTCTGGATGCTCATGCCGATGTGCTGACCGACCGGACGCCGCAACGCTATTTTCTGGCCGACGGCGGTTCGCGCAACAGCGTGGAGAGGCTGAGAGCCGGACAGGTGGACGCTGTGGTCCTGTCGCTGGCGGTAGGGCCGGGTCCCCGTGACGCCGCGGGCGTAGCCGCCGCGCGTGAGGAAATCGCCGAAAAGCTGGGCGCGGTGCGCGCCCGCATTGCGGCATCCGACGGTCAGCTGGTGCTGGCCCGATCAGCGGCCGACATAGAGCGCGCCGAACAGGAAGGCAAAACTGCCGTGCTTCTCTCATTCCAGAATGCCCGGGCGCTGGGCACAGACATAGGGGCGATCGATGCCCTGTACCGCGATGGCGTTCGCGTATTCGCCTTCAACCATGCGGGCCATAACGACTGGTCCGATTCCTCGCGTCCATCCGTGGGCGAGCCGCTAGCCGAGCATGGCGGGCTGTCGGCGGTGGGGCGCTCGGCGGTGCCGCGCCTGAACGATCTGGGGATACTGATCGATGTCTCCCAGCTTTCGAAAGCGGCGCTGGTCCAGACGTTGAATCTGACCCGCGTGCCGGTAACGGCCACCCATTCCAATGCCAGCGCCGTGCGCCAGCACCCGCGCAGTCTGGATGACGAGGAACTGGATGCGATCAAGGCCAACGGCGGGGTGGTGCATGTCACGCCGTTCAACAGCTATCTGGTGCATCTGGACCCGGAAGCCCGCGCGCGCATTGCGCAGGTGTGGCTGGCCCACGGCCTGTCGGCCGAGTTCAACGCAGGCAACGATGGCTATGGGACGCTGTCAGGCGAAGCGCAGCAAGCCTTCCTTGACGCGTTGGCCCGCGTGCAGCCCAGGGCCAGCGTGGCCGATCTGGTTGACCATATCGACTATATCGCCCGCCGCATCGGGGTGGAGCATGTCGGCATCGGCACAGACTTTGACCACGGGGCAGGGATAAACGGGTTCGATTCCGCCGCCGAGGCGCGATCGGTAACCGCGGAGCTGCTGGCCCGTGGCTATACACCCGATCAGGTGACCGCCATCTGGGGCGGTAATTTCCTGAGAGTATTGCGTGCTGCACAGGCGGGGCGGCGAAGTTGATCCCTCCTTCGTATGCCGGTCTGTGTAGCGGGCAATAAAAAGCGGGCCGGAAGGTATCTTCCGGCCCGCCATTCGTTTCGGGATCACAGATCGTCTTTGGGCACACCGTCATTGCCCTCGACGCGGTCGCGATAGAGCGAGGCGCGGGCCAGAAGCACCATCGTGACCGGCGTCGTGACCAGAACAAAGATGCCGACCAACAGGGCCTTCAGGGTGAAGCCCTCGATATGGCTGAAGTAGACAATCATCGCTGCGATCACAGCCCCCACACCCAGGGTGGAGGTCATTGTCGGGGCGTGGATCCGCTCGTACATGTTGGGCAGCTGGCGCAGGCCGACGCTGCCGAGAAGGGCCACGAAGGCCCCCAACAGACACAGTGCCGTCACGACGATGGCCGCCCACATCGGAATATCGGGCAGATTGGCTGGAGCAGTCATTCGATCACCTCGCCACGCATGAGGAATTTGGCCAGAGCCACGGTCGAGGTGAAGCCGATCACGGCCAGGATCAGCGACGTCTCGAAATAGGCGGTCAAAGCCGTACGGATGCAATGGACCATGATCAGCAGCATGCCGTTCAGGTACAGGGTATCAAGCCCCAGAACGCGGTCCTGTGCACGCGGTCCTATCAGCACGCGCCATGCGCACAGCAGCATGGAAAAGCCCAGAATGACCTGTGCCAGACCGGTGCCCCAAAAAACGATGGCGGCGGGGGTCATGGGAAGATCTCCATCAGCAGGCGCTCATAGCGGTCGTGCACGATTTTCTGCCAGTCATCACCCTCTCGCAGGTCCAGCACATGCATCAGCAGAACACGTGAATAGCGGTCATACTGAACCCAGGCCGTACCGGGCGTTGAGGTGAGGATGATCGCCAGACAGGCCAGGGCATAGCGGTTGCTGCACTGAAGCGGGATGCGCACGAAGCCGGATTTGCGAACACCCTTGCGGTGTCCCATCACGATCTGGGCCACTTGCCAGTTCGACTTCAGCATATCGACCAGCAGACGGTACAACAGGCGCAATACCGACAGCGGTCTGGCGACCCTGACGCGCTCGGGCTCCAGTACCCGCATCACCTGCGGCACCAGCAGGGCGACAATGACAGCAATGGTCAGGTGGCCGTTACCGAACGGCGTGGACATCAACAGCCACACCACGAACAGGGCCACGCTGAGCAGGGGATGGGGCAGTACCCACTGGAAGACCTTGCGCATTACAGACGCCCCTTCAGCACTGCGGCGACATAGTCTGTCGGACGTGTCAGCCATTCCCCCGTATGCTGGGCGAAATCCAGAGCCGGGCCGCCAGCCACCGTCAGCCACAGACAGCAGCCGATAAGGCCACCGATGGCGACGAATTCGGGGCTGCGCACAACCAGGCCATTGCTCTCATCGCGTTTCCAGAAGCCGTCAATGCCGATGCGAACATGGGCGATCAGGGTGGCGAAGCTGGAGAAGGTCAGGATACCGATCACCCACCAGCTGAGCGGATGGGCGGCACCGTTACCGTCAAGAAGGCCGATGAAGATGGCCAGCTTGCCGATGAAACCGGCCAGCGGCGGCATGGAGGCCACCACCAGAGCGGCAAAGGCGAAGAAGGCCCCCAGAAGCGCCAGCGAACGCGGCATGACACGACCCACTTCTTCGACCTCATCCGCCTCGAACGGATCGGTGTACTCATCGTCGAAGAAGGCATCGCCACCGGCGGCGGCGCGGTCCTCGCCACGCGTCAGGATCTCGGCGATCAGGAACAGCGCGCCCGTGGCCAGTGTCGAAGCGAACATATAGAACAGCGCACCGCCGATCACATCGGCCTGACCGATGCCGACCAGGGCCAGTACGGTGCCCGACGAGGCCATGACGGCATAGCCGACCACACGCTCCAGCCTTTGGGCGGCGATCACACCGGCGGCACCGAACAGCACGGTTGCCAGCCCCATGACCGTCAGCAGGGTCTGGGCAAAGCCGGCGCTGTCACCGCTTTCGGGATGGAACATGAGCATGGACAGGCGCAGCAGCACATAGACACCGACCTTGGACAGCAGGGTAAAGACCGCTGCGACCGGGGCAGAGGCGGCCGAATAGGCCCCCGGCAGCCACAGGCCCAAGGGCCATGCGGCGGCCTTGATCAGGAAGGCCACGCCCAGAATGGCGCAACCGGCTTCGAACAGGGGGCGGTCTGCGGCGGGGATATAGGCGATGCGCGCCGACAGGTCGGCCATGTTGAGCGCACCGACCGTGCCGTAGATCAGCGCCACACCGATCAGGAAGAAGAGCGAGGCCGTCAGGTTGATGGCGACATAGCCCAGACCCGCCCGAACCCGTGCCTCGCCCGAGCCATGCAGCAGCAGGCCATAGGAGGCCGCCAGCATGACCTCGAAGAAGACGAACAGGTTGAACAGGTCGCCGGTCAGCACCGCGCCGCTGACGCCCATCATCAGCAACAGGTAGAGGGCGTGGAAACGCGGACCTGCCCGATCCCATCGCGCCAGCGCGAAGACCAGACCGGCGGCGCCGACAATGGCGATGAGGGCCAGCATCAGGGTGGAAAGGCGGTCGGCCACCAGTACGATGCCGAACGGTGCGGACCAGTTGCCCAGGCTGTACACGCGGGCCGTATCGGTACCGCCCGATCCGCCGATACTGGCTTCCTGAAGCAGAAGCAGGGCGGTGGTCAGAAGGGCGGCGCATACGGCCAGGCTGAGCGCGGCCTTGGTCTTGTACCTCTGCTCCTTCAGCAACAGCATGAAGGCCGCCGCCACAAGCGGCAGAAGGATCGGCAGGATGATCAGATGTTCGAGTAGCGACGGCGTCATTCGGTTTCTTGTCCGTCAACGTGGTCGGTGCCGGTGATGCCGCGGGCGGTCAACAGAACGACAAGATAAAGGGCGGTCAGGGCAAAGGAGATGACGATGGCCGTCAGCACCAGAGCCTGGGGTACGGGATCGGCAAAGGCGGAGGGATCGACCTCGCCCGGGTGGACCAGCGGAGGCGCTGCGGCCTTGAGGCGGCCCATCGCGAAGATGAACAGGTTCACCGCATAGCCCAGCAGGCTGAGGCCGATGATGACCTGGAAGGTCCGCGGACGCAGCAACAGCCACACGCCCGAGGCGGTCATGATGCCAATACCGATGGCGAGGATGATTTCCATTACACACCCTCCTCAGGCGCGGGAGCAGGCTCGATTTCACGCGGTTTGCGCAAGGACTGGTGCGCAATAGCGGTCAGCATCAGCACGGTGGCACCCACCACCAGCAGGGCCACGCCCAGATCGAAGATAACAGCCGTTGCCATCGGCACCTTCTCCACCCACGGCAGGGAGCCGTACTGGAAATAGGTGGTCAGGAACGGATAGTTGAACAGCCAGGAGGCCACGCCCGTCAGGGCCGAAATCAGCAGACCGCCGCCAATCCAGTACAGCGGACGGATGCGCAGGCGGTCTTCGACCCAGCGCGCGCCTTCGGCCATATACTGAAGGATGAAGGCGACCGACATGGCCACGCCCGCGGCAAAACCGCCGCCGGGCAAATCGTGGCCGCGCAGGAAGAAGTGCAGAGCCAACAGGATGATGAAGGGGAAGGTCCACTTCATCACCACAGACGGAATGAGCATGGTTTCGCTCAGGGTGTCGCCTGACTTGCGCTTGTCATGGCGCCGGTCGTGCCGCTCCTGGACGCGCTTCTGTTCGGTGATGCCGCGGGCTTCCTCGGCCGGGCGGAAACGGCGCAGCAGAGCCCAGATGGTCAGACCCACAATGCCCAGAACCGTAATCTCGCCCAGAGTGTCGAAGGCGCGGAAATCGACCAGCAGAACGTTGACGACATTGCGCCCGCCGCCGCGCGGATAGGTTTCCTCGAGGAAGAAGGTCGCCAGATGGCTGTCGCCCGGACGGGTCATTACGGCAAAGGCGAGAGTTGCCATGCCCAGACCGGCCGTGATGGCGATAGCGAAGTCGACAAAACGACGGCGGCGCGAGCGGAAATCGGTCTTGCTGGGGGCCATCTCAACCGAGCGTTTGGGCAGCCAGCGCAGGCCCAGCAACAGCAGCACGCCGGTCACGATTTCCACCAGCATCTGGGTGGCGGCCAGATCGGGTGCCGAGAACCAGACGAAGGTGATCGCGCTGACCAGACCGCATCCCGCCATCAGGGTGACGGCGGCGAGGCGGTGATACTTGGCCTGCCATGCCGCGGCGATGGCGCAACCGCTGGCCACAACCCACAGAAGGGTAAAGCCGATGCCGGGGCGCTGTATTTGAATGCCTGCCTCGGCAAAGCCCAATCCGGCCAGGCCCACCGCAACGGTAGCCGCCAGAATGGCGAACAGCACGATCATGCGGATGCGCGATTGCTGGCGGCGCGAACCCAGCTGGATCACCGTCCATTCGGAAGCGACCGTCAGCGAGCGCATGGCGCGGTCAAAGGCGCGCTTTCCGCTGAAACGTCCGATGATCCAGGCCTTTTTGGCGCGGTTGATGTGTTTGCCCAGAAGGATATAGGCCACCACGCCGCCGATCATGGCGATGGCGCTCATCAACAGGGGCAGGTTGAAGCCGTGCCAGATGGAGACGCTGTAGTACGGCGTATCGGGACCCAGCACAGACATCACCGCCAGCTTCAGCAGCGGCGCGATAGTCAGGGCCGGAATGACACCCACCAGCACGCAGGCCAGCACCAGCAGCTCGATCGGGAAACGCATCCAGCGCGGCGGCTCGTGCGGGGTTTTTGGCAGATTCGTCGGGGCGGGGCCGAAAAAGACCTGATGGATGAAGCGGACCGAATACAGGACCGACAGGGCGCTGGCGACCGTGGCCAGAACCGGAACCAGCAGCGACAGGTCGCGCCCTTCCATCGCCTCCAGCGCTTCGGTCAGGAACATTTCCTTGGACAGGAAGCCGTTCAGCAGCGGGACACCGGCCATAGCCCCGGCGGCGACAATGGCCAGGGTGGCGGTGATGGGCATCAGCTTGCGCAGGCCCGACAGTTTGCGCAGGTCGCGGGTGCCGCTTTCGTGGTCGATCACACCGGCGGCCATGAACAGCGAGGCCTTGAACGTGGCGTGGTTGACGATGTGGAAGATGGCCGCCACCGCCGCCAGCGGCGTACCCATGCCCAGCAGCAGGGTGATCAGGCCGAGGTGGCTGATGGTGGAATAGGCCAGAAGACCCTTGAGGTCGTTCTGGAAAACAGCGGCCCATGCACCGAACAGCAGGGTGATCATGCCCGCGCCGCCGATCAGATAGCCCCACTCGGGCGTGCCGGCCAGCACCGGCCAGAAACGCACCATCAGGAAGACGCCGGCCTTCACCATAGTGGCAGAGTGCAGATAGGCGCTGACGGGGGTGGGGGCCGCCATCGCGCGCGGCAGCCAGAAGTGGAAGGGGAACTGGGCGCTCTTGGTCAGCGCGCCGATCATCATCAGTACCATCGCCGTCAGATACAGCGGGCTTTCCTTGATGATATTTCCGGAAGCCAGCACGACATCTAGGTCGAAACTGCCGACGATACGGCCCAGTACCACAACGCCCGCCAGCAGGCACAGCCCGCCCAGAGCCGTCACCGTCAGGGCCATCTTGGCCCCGTTCTGCGCGGACTCGCTGTGGTTCCAATAGCCGATCAGCAGGAAGGAGAAGAAGCTGGTCAGTTCCCAGAACAGCACCAGCTGGATCAGGTCACCGGCGAGCACGACACCGGTCATGGCCCCCATAAAGGCCATCAGGAAGGAGAAGAAACGCGGGACCGGATCTTCGGGCGACATGTAATATCGCGCATAGATCACCACCAGCAGACCGATGACCTGGACAATCAGGGCAAACAGCCACGCAAACCCGTCAAGGCGAAGGCGGAAGGCAACATCCAGACTGGGCAGCCATTCGGCGGCGAAGCGCACCACCTCGCCCGAGGCGACGGTGGGATACATCCACAGCAGGGAAAACACGCCGATCAGGGCGGTGAGGGATGACAGACTTGCGGCGGCGTTACGGGCCTTGGTCGGCAGGAAACTTGCCGCAATTGCTGCAATGAAGGGGGTGGCAAACGGTATCAGCAGCAGTGTGGCCTGGTTCATCCGCGGGCAGGTCTCCTGGTCATGTGGGGTGCAGGGCGTGCCCCTGCGTTTTGATGTGCATCCGGAAAGAATGTGGAAGGGAGAAACCACATCCGAAACAGGCAGCAGCATTCACAGCTTGCGCAGCTGCAGTTCCAGTCAATGCTGTAACAAAACTTGCCGCCCGTGTCCGATCACTAAAACGCCAAAAGGCGAAATAAAAGTGACAGCGGTTCAGAAAAAGGTGAGGCGAATTGACGCTTTACCCCGATTTCTGAAGGCTCAGGCGCTGTTCTTGGAAAGGAAGCCCGGCAGCAGTTGAGCCACCACATTGCGGCTGGCGTCCTGTTCCTGGTCCAGCATGTCACGCAAGGGTTCGCCGATCAGCGCCTCGCCAAAAGCGGTCAGGGCGATGAACAGAACGGCCGAACCGATGGCCTTGCGAGGCAGACGGTCTTCGCTGCCGATCTTGTTTTCGATAGCCTTGACCAGATCCTGCACGGCCAGACGGACGGGTTCGAGGTGGGTCAGATCACCCGACAGCGCAATCCACGCCGCCAGACGTCCGGCACCGCCGGAAGTGAAGGCTTCGAACACGGCGTTGACGACTTCGAGGGGGGCCCCCTCGTCGGTGCGCAGACGGACCACGGCGTCCTGGATGGCGTCGGCCAGATCGCGGACCATCGACTCCATCAGTGCCGATTGGAGCCCCCCTGCCGACCCGAAGTGGTGGATCAGGTTGGCATGGGTCACGCCGATGCGCCCGGCCACAGCCGAGAGGGTCACGGCATCCGGACCTCCTGTCAGCAGCAGGATCCGGGCCTCGGTCAGTGCCTCGCGGCGGGCTTCCTCCGGCGAGCGGCGGCGGCGGCGGGGGCGTTCTTGCGTTTCAATTGACATTGATGTAAATGACATCCGTGTAGGTAGAGTTTCTTACGCACGAAAACGAAAGGAACTTCAAGTGGCGACGCTAACCGCTCAAGGTGACCTTGCGGAAACATTACACAACAAAACGGTTGTGTCTCAGCCTTCGTCAACTCTTGTTAGAAAACAAGTGCAACCCTTACGTGCCATTCGTGCGTTGAGAAGGCTGGTTGCGGACAAGGACGATACCGAACAAGTCTTTGAAATTATGAACGCATTGGTTGGGCGTTCAATCGAATGGGGGTACCGTAGGTTACTCGAGACCCCTGTGGGCGGCGTCGAGGCTTACCGCCGTGCGGAGATTGCGGAATTACTTCAGGACTATAACCAGTTAAGACAACTGCCAACGGGTAGTGTCGGCGAAGCTTACCTCAATTTTATCAAATCGCAGAATTTTTCCGCCTACGGCCTTGCCGATGAAAGCCGCAAGGTCAGGGATAGTGAAATCGAGGCCCAGCATCCGCATGCCTGGTTCGCGCGGCGTCTGCGTGATGTGCACGATATCTGGCATGTGCTGACGGGTTATGGCGCGGATGCGCTGGGCGAGGCCTGTGTTGTGGCTTTCTCCTTGCCGCAGACACGCAGCAAGGGCTTCGGCGTCATTGCTGTGGCTATCGCAATCCAGTTCGCCAGAGCGCGTACCGGTTATCCGTGCGCGCGGGCCGTTTGGCAGGCGTGGCGTGATGGACGCAAAGCCGAATGGCTGCCCGGTGTCGATTATGCCGCCCTGTTGGCCATGCCTCTGGAAGAGGCGCGGCGGGTTCTGAAAATCCCCGAACCGGTCATCTACGACAAAGTGCCCCGGCATCTGCGCAATGCCTATCGCGGGGCAAAGGCGGCCTGAAGGAAAGGGGCGACCGGATGGCCGCCCCTTTATCGCCTTGAGCCCAGGGCTGTGCGTTGCCGTGTCAGTATAAAGCCGAAGGCCGCGGCCAGCGGGAACATCAATACGCCATAGATGGCGGCGGGCAGGGTCATCTGCGGGCTTTGCAGAACGGACTGGGCGATCACAATGGCCAGGGTGGCATTGTGCAATCCGACCTCGAAACTGCTGGCAATCGACTGCGCGCGATCGATCCTGAGCAGGCGGGGAATGGCAAACCCGAGGCTGAGGCTGAGCAGGCAGAACGCCACGACGATGCCGACCAGACTGCCGAGATTGGCCAAAAGCGCCTCACGGCCGGACAAGGCCGCGCCCAGAATGACCAAGGTCAAGATCAGGATGGAGGCCAGCCGGACCGGCTTGTCCATCGCCTTGGCAAAGGCGGGCCTCATACGGCGCACCGCCATACCCGCCATCACCGGCACCAGCACAATCAGAAAGACTTCCAGTGTCTTTCTGAATTGGAGCCCGACCTGCATGTCGCCTGGCTGGAAATAGGCCACCGACAGATTGACGATGATCGGCAGGGTAAAGACGGCAATCACCGAGTTGATAGCGGTAAGACTGATATTGAGGGCCACATCGCCACGGAACAGGTGGCTGTAAAGATTTGCGGTCGTGCCCCCCGGTGAGGCGGCCAGCAGCATCATACCGACCGCCAGCAGCGGCGGCAGATTGAACGCCAGACACAGGCCGAAACATACGAGAGGCAGCACAATCAGCTGACAGGTCAGGGCCACGATGGCGGCCTTGGGTCTTTGTGCCACGCGGGCAAAGTCTGCGGGCGTAAGGTCCAGCCCCAGGCCGAACATGATGATGCCCAGCGCGATCGGCAGGCCAATCAATACAATCGATGAGTCCATAGAAATCTGCCTCCCCGCAGATACATGGAGATGTCAGGGAGCCGCCCTTGCGGTCTTGGTCTTATGCCGACAGAACGTCGTTCAGGGCGTGGCCTGCTGTCAAACCCGAGAATATGCAGCCGCCCAGGAATGTTCCCTCCAGCGCATTATAGCCGTGCACGCCGCCGCCGCCGAAACCGCAGGCCTCGCCTGCGGCATACAGGCCCTCGAACACGGTGCCGTCGGGTTTCAGTACGCGCGAAGACAGGTCGGTCTGCAGCCCGCCCAGGGATTTGCGCGTCAGTGTGTGCAGCTTGATCCCGATCAGGGGCCCATGCGCCGGATCCAGAAGGCGATGCGGCTTTGTCGTCCGCGCCAGCCGGTCACCCAGATAGCGGCGGCTGTTGTGAATGCCCTGTATCTGCACATCCTTGGCATAGGGGTTGTTCACCTGGGCGTCACGATCCTCGATCTGGCGGCGCACATGCGCGGCATCCAGCAGGGGCGTATCGGTCAGGGCGTTCATCTGCGCGACCAGTGTCTCCAGATCGTCGGCGGTCACAAAGTCCGCACCATGCTGGCGGAAGGCCTCGACCTCGGCGGGCGGTTCTGACGACAGGCGCGACATGAATACGGACAGGCGTCTGCGCTCTGTGATGTCGCGGTTCTGCTCCGATCCCGACAAGGCGAACTCCTTGGCCATGATATCGCGGGTGACGATGAACCAGCTGTGGTCATAGGCCGCGATGTCGGGCGTGGTGCGCAGATATTTCAGAGTGGCGACGGTGTCATAGCCGGGCAGGGCCGGGAAGGGCAGGCGACGCCCCAGCGCATCCAGCCATAGGGGCGACGGACCGGGCAGGATCCGGATGGCATGGCGCGGCCATATGGGGTCCCAGTTCCGTACGCCCTCGACATAGTGCCACATGCGGTCGCGGTTCACGAGGCGGGCACCGGCATCACCGGCGATATCAAGCATACGACCGTCAACATAGGCGGGCACGCCGGTTATCATTTCGCGGGGAGGCTGACCCAACCGTTCGGGCCAGTATCGACGCACCAGTTCGTGGTTGCCGCCAATCCCGCCGGTGGCCAGTACGACAGCCGTGGCCCGCAGACTGAAACTGCCGGCAGGTGTGCGATTGGTTGGGACGGCGCGCGGCGCATCGTCATCTGCCAGCACTGTACCCTCGACGCCGACAACGCGGCCGGCCTCGACGATCAGAGCGTCAACCCGATGGCGGTGGTAGAAGGACAGTGTGCCTTCCTTGTTCGCTTCACGGGCGCTGTCGGCAAAGGGCTCGGACACACCGGTGCCTGTGCCCCAGGCGACATGAAAGCGAGGGACGGAGTTGCCGTGGCCATCGGCCCGTCCGCCGCCTCTCTCGGCCCAGCCGACCATAGGGGTCAGGCTGATTCCATTAGCCTTGATCCAGTGGCGTTTCTCGCCGGCGGCGAATTCCACATAGGCGCGGCCCCATTGTTGGGCCCAATAGTCCTCGTCCAAGGGGCCGGACAGCCGGTCCCACCCTGCGCTACCGCACCAGTCACGCCACGCCAGGTCCAGACTGTCGCGAATGCCGAGGCGTCTTTGCTGGGGGCTGTCGACCAGAAACAGACCGCCAAAAGACCAAAACGCCTGACCGCCCAGATTGTGGGCGTTCTCCTGATCGAGCAGGGCCACACGATGGCCCTTGCGGCGCAACTCGTGCGCGGTCACCAGTCCGGCCAGACCGGCCCCTACAACAATCACATCCGCGTCCATGACGGCTCCTCGAGGTGCGGGACAATGGCTGTTCGCGCCACCGTAGGGGGAGGGGTGGGCGAATGCGGGTCTACCTTGTCCTGCATGCAGGGAAAGGTCAATATTGACATAAACGTAAACAGTGTCATTCTGGACAGGCTTCCGCTTCTCTGAACCGGAACCGTCGTTCTGGAATCGGCATCCTCACCAGACGGCGATCCTGCTGTTGGCCCGTTCTGAACGGTGCCCGACTGATGGCCGCCTCGTCACCCGCGGGGCGGCCGTTTTTTGTCCGTGATCTTAAAGTTGCAGTCGATCGCGCGCCAACGCACATCGCTGTAAACAAGTATTGACAGTATGGTCAGCAAGTGGATTGATATAGCGCAGGTATGCGACCGATCCGCCCGGTCGCAACCCACAATCAGGCGGTCAATAATAGGGTGGTCTCCCGCGTAGCTACGACCGCCCGCTGGGGAGGTTTTAATTCGTATGCCTTACGCTGGTCGCGTTCGCGCGAAGTGGGCTGTCACCGCTTCGGTCGTTGCTCTTGTCGGAGCTATTGCTCCTGTCGCTCTTGCCCAGGAAGCCGATCCCACAGAGGTCGGCGAGGTCATCGTCACCGCCCAGAAACGTGAACAGGCGATCCGCGACGTGCCCATTGCGGTTACGGCACTTAGCGCTGAAAATCTGGATTCCATGAAGATCGAGGGCGGATCGGAACTGCTTCGCGCCGTACCGAACGTCACCTTCTCCAAGTCCAACTTCTCCATGTACAATTTCGCCATTCGCGGCGTGGGCACCAAGGCCATTTCGGCCTCTTCGGACCCTGCGGTGGCTGTCAGCTTCAACAACACGCCGCTCCTGAGGAACCGTCTGTTCGAATCCGAGTATCTTGATGTCCAGCGCGTCGAGGTGCTGCGCGGACCGCAGGGAACCCTCTATGGCCGAAACGCGACCGGTGGTGTCGTGAACATGATTCCGAACCTGCCGCGCGACTATTTCGAAGCGCTGATCAAGGTAGAGGGCGGTAATTTCGGATCCTTCCGTGGTCAGGCGATGATCAACGTGCCCGTGACCGATACCTTTTCGGTTCGTGCGGCGGGCAGTTTCACCAAGCGCGACGGCTTTGACTACAACACCTTCCTTGGTGAAGAAACCAATGGTCGGGACCTGTGGTCCACGCGCGTTTCGGCCGCCTGGAATCCGACCGATCGCTTCCGTGCCAATCTGGTCTGGGAGCATTTCGAGGAAGACGATGACCGTCTGCGCACGGGCAAAACCCTGTGTACCAAAGACCCGACCAAGACGAGATATGGCAGCGTGAACCTGACCAATCTGGAATGGGCGGGGCGTATGAACCAGGGCTGTCTGCCGGGCTCACTATATAATGATGCGGCCTACGACACGCCGAACGGTCTGGGTCTTGGGCAGTTGATCATCGCATCCGGCATTGGCATGGGCCAACGCTTTGAGAACGGCGTGCTGAAAACCGTTTTCCTGCTCGATTATGCCGATCCGTTCGCAGGCCAGACCCAATCAAAGAACCTGCGTGAAATCGCAACGTCCTATAAGCCCAAATACGTTGCCGAAAATGACGTCGTGCAGTTGAATCTCGAATTCGATATCACGCCGACTCTGACTTTCTATTCGCAGACGGCATATTCAAAAGACGATTTCTACGCGACGCAGGACTATAATCGTTTCGTATCGAACGAGATCATCAACAGCTCGGACAACCTGCTGAAGAACGGTGTAGTTGTTCCGTCGCGCATTGCGCCGGGCGGCCTTTACAATGATCCGCAGCTTGGTGCCTCCAGCCGGATGGAGTCCGCAGATCTCAGCGTCTCGGACAACAAGCAAATCTATCAGGAGTTCCGGCTGCAGTCGTCCAACGACGGTGGCTTCAACTTCAGCCTTGGTGCCAACTTCCTCGATTTCAAAACGCAGGACGACTATTTCGTCTTCAACAACCTTTTCAGCGCCCTGGCCGAATGGTTCTACGGTCAGGACGGAAACTATCAGGATACCCAGACGCGCCGTTGCCTGGATGGAAAGGACCCGAACCAGAACGAATGCGTCTATGTGGACTATAGCCCGCTGAACGATTTCGTCGGCGACGGTCACAACTACTTCCGCAGCCTCAACAAGGTGCATACCCGTTCATGGGCTGCGTTCGGTGAAGGGTATTGGGATATCGGCGAAAAGAACCGTCTGACCGTTGGCCTGCGCTATACCGAAGACCGCAAGACGACTACGCCTTATCCCAGCCAGCTTCTGCTCGGTTATAGGGATGCTGATGGCGTAGGGGTGACGACGGGTGGCCGCGTCGCGCGTGGCTATTATGCGCTGCCGGACGTCGAGCAATCCTGGAACGCGGTGACCGGCCGCGCCGTATGGGACTGGAAGCCGTTCGACGGCATGATGACCTACGCCTCCTATAGCCGCGGCTATAAGGGCGGCGGCACCAACCCGCCGCGTGCGGACATGGACCCGGCTGTGGTCCAGTATCAGCCGCTCGCTGAAACCTTCGATCCCGAATATCTCGACGCTTACGAGATCGGTGCCAAATATCTCAGCCCGACCGGTGCCTTCAGCCTGAATGTCACGGCCTTCTATTATGACTATCAGGACTATCAGGTCTCGCAGATCGTGGACCGCATCTCTCTGAACGAGAATTTCAATGCGGAATCGATGGGTATCGAGTTCGAGTCTGTCTGGCATCCGTTCGAGAATTTCCGTGTCGATGCCAATGTGGGCTTCCTGAAAACCCGCGTCGCTGATGGAGAAGAGTCCATCGACATCATGAACCGTACCCAGGGTAACGAGGACTGGGTTCTGCTGCGTCCGTGGGTACAGGTGCCTTCGAACTGTATCGCGCCCAAGGCGGTGGTCGAGCGACTGCTGAGTTCACCTGCCGCAACCAACTTCGGTTCGATCGGTCTTGCCATGCTGTGTGGCAGCGCCGGACGCTATGGATCTTTCACGCCTGACTATCCCGGCATCATCCCGTTCACCCTGCTGACGGGCATTACCTATGATCCGTGGAAGGATGCTCCCAACCGTGGTCGTGGCTTTGCTGCCGATCTGAGCGGAAACGAGCTTCCTAACGCGCCGCGCTGGACCGCCAATGTGGGGGCTCAATATACGTGGCACATGACGAACTCGCAGCTGACCGTTCGCGGTGACTATTACCGACAGGCCGACAGCTATTTCCGTGTCTACAACACCGAGTACGATCGCATCCGCGGTTGGGACAACGTCAACCTGACGGCGACCTGGGCCTTCCCGGGCCAGGACCTGATGATACAGGCCTATGTGAAGAACCTGTTTGATGACGCGCCCATTGTTGACGCCTTCACCAACAGCGATGACTCGCTGCTGACGACGAACGTCTTCACTCTTGATCCGCGCCTCTGGGGGATCTCGCTGACCAAGCGCTTCTAAATATCTGGCGGATTGCGGAGCAACTCCGCTCCACATGATCGGCCGACTTGAAGGGGTGTTTCACCGATTCAGGTCGGCCGATTTCTGTTCGTTCGAAAGTTTGATTTTGGTGAAGGAATCGGTTGTGGACTCAGGGGCGGGTGCGTATAGAGCCACCTCGCTCGGCGGCGGGCGGTTCTTCGGAGCCGAAGTTGTCGGGAAGTCAGTCTACCGGGGGCTTATGTGTTCCTGGATTTTTCGGATTTGGACCTTTGGGTTTGGGTTTGG
>NZ_DJFS01000098.1 GCF_002432125.1 Brevundimonas sp. UBA5866 | reverse complement strand
TCACACCGGCCCCCTCCGCTGCCCGTACCGCGGCGCGCACCCCAACCCGCAACGCCGAGCCGCAGGGCCGCTGGTCGGTTCAGGTCGGTGCCTTCCGCGAAGAGGCCGTCGCCCGTAACTGGCTGAACGACGTCAACCGCCGCTTCCGCTCCGAGATCGGCAATGCCCGTCAGGACATTCAAACGGCGAACGGCTGGTATCGCTCCCGATTCACCGGCCTGACGGAAGACAAGGCGAAGGCTGCGTGCGAGGCTCTGGCGGCGCGGCGTGTGACCTGCATGGTGGTTCAGCCGAGCTAAGTCCCGCCCGGCTCACCCACCAGCCCCGCTCCATCCAACCTCAGGCTCGGGCTTGACCGGCAGCGCACTGGCGACGGCTGTGGTCTGGCTGCTATGACACGTTTCGGAACACAGGGAGAAATCCATGAGCCTGCACGGCAGCTATGACAGCGAGAACGTCTTCGCCAGGATCCTGCGCGGCCAGATCCCCAGCGTGCCGGTCTGGGAAGACGACAAGGTCTACGTATTCATGGATGCCTTTCCCCAGAGCGAGGGACACACGCTCGTCATCTCCAAGACATCCCAGGCCCGCAATATCCTGGAGATCGAAGCCCCGGCGCTGAACGACATTACAGCTGCTGTCCAGCGCACGGCCCGCGCCATCGAAAAGGCGCTGTCTCCCGACGGCCTGATTGTCACCCAGTTTAACGGTGCCCCCGCAGGACAGACGGTCTTCCACCTGCACTTCCACATCATTCCGCGCTGGGAAAACAGAAACATGGCCGGTCACGGCCAATCCGGCATGGCCGATCCCGAACAGCTCAAGGCCACGGCACAGCGTATTCGCGCCGCCTTGGACTGATACTCACACTGGCCCTATTGCCTTGCAGAGATTCTCTCCGCATAAGGCGGGCCGCGCCGGCGTAGCACAGCGGTAGTGCAGCGGTTTTGTAAACCGAAGGTCGGGGGTTCGATCCCCTCCGCCGGCACCATTCTCCCAGAATATGATCATAGGTCCGCCTTGCGGACACGTCCCTCCCGACATGCCCTTCATCACCTTCATCCAGCCCGACGGTAGCGAACAGGTTGTAGACGCCGACAGCGGCGCCAGCCTGATGGCCTATGCCACGCGCGACGGCGTGCCGGGGATCGAGGCTGAATGCGGTGGCGCCATGTCCTGCGCCACCTGCCACGTGCACATCCATCCTGACTGGCAGGCCGTCACAGGCCCCGCCTCGGACATGGAGCGCGGCATGCTGGACTGGCGCGACGAATACGATCCTGCCGCCTCCCGCCTCTCCTGCCAGATCATCCTGACCGACGAGATGGACGGCATGAAGGTGGCGGTGCCGGAGCAAGCTTAACTAAATATCAACCACGCCAGTCAGCTATTCCGGTATTTCAGCGTCACCGACGCTCGACTGGCGATCCTTACGAATGGTGTGGTCTATCAATTTTATTCGGACATCGACTCTCCGAATAAAATGGACTCCAAGCCTTTCTTTACGCTCGTACTCGATCATCTGAGATCGGCTGATGCTCGCATTCTTGAGAAGTTCACCAAGCACGGCTTTGACATCGACCAGATCGTCCATGAGGCGAGCCAACTCAAACTTCAATCCCAGGTACGCAAGGCCCTCGAACACGAGTTCGCTGAACCCTCCGAGGAGTTCGTCAAACTCATTGCGTCACAGGTTCACGAAGGGCGCTTCACCGCTGCCATTATTGAGCAATATCGCAACCTGCTGACGGGGACGATCAGCTCGGTGATACGCGATCTCGTCAACGAGCGCCTCTCAACAGCGCTCAATGCCTCAAAGTCTGTAGACGAGACTACCCCGGTTCTGACGGCGGAAGACGATATCGTGACCACCGAGGAGGAAATCTCGGGGTACCGCATCGTACAGGCCATCGCCTCGAAGTTTATCGATCCCAAGCGCGTCGTCATGCGCGACGCAAAAAGCTACTGCGCTGTCCTTATCGACGACAACAACCGCAAGACCCTCGCCCGCCTGCATTTCAACTAAATCACTACGAAATACGTGGGCACGTTCGTAGATAAGGCCGAAACCAAGCACCTCATCGCTGATCTTAGTGATATCTATAAGCTCACCGCCGAGATCGAAGCTCGCATTAAGGAGCTTTGCGACTAGAGTGATTTCAAGCGGCGGCCGCGCTCTTGATGGGCGCGGCCTCGTCGGCGAGGACTTCGGTGTTGACGCTGAGGGCCTTGCCGATGGCCTGTTTGCCGAACATGAAGGATTGGGGCGCGTTGACGGCCTCGACGCAGACGATGCGGTCGCCCTTCATGTGGAACACCGCGAAACTGCCGGTGTCGGGATCGCCCCGCACCACCTGCCCGTCAGAACCGAACGGCAGCCCCGCGATCTGAAGCTTGGCATCATATTGGTCCGACCAGAACCACGGCACCTCATGCACGGGTTGCGGGCGGCCAGTGATCGCGCTGGCGGCCTGTTTGGCCTGCTCCAGCGCATTGGGCACGCTCTCGAGGCGGAACATCAGATTGTCATAGTGCGGCATCGGGCGACGGGTCACATCCCCCACCGCATAGATGTTGGCCTCACTGGTGCGGGCATCCAGATCGACAAGAATACCGTCATTGCATTCCAATCCGGCATCGCGCGCCAGATCGTCATTGGCGATGGCACCGATACCGACCAGAACCGCATCGGCCTGTACAACCGTTCCATCGGCCAGGGTGACGCTCCTGGCCGAGATGGCCGTCACATCCACGTCCGTGCGGATTTCGACGCCTTCCTCGGTGTGACGGCGCATATAGAAGGCCGACAGCGTCGGAGAGGCCACACGCTGGAGCACGCGCTCCATCCGCTCCAGCACAATGGCCGAGCCCCCCAGAGCACGGGCAGAGGCGGCAGCCTCCAAACCGACATAGCCGCCGCCCACGACCACCAGCGTCTTGCCCTCTCCCAGCGAGGCCTTGAGCCGCTCGGCATCCACCGTGGTGCGCAGTTCCAGCAAGCCCTCGTCCTCACCGCCCGCGATGGGCAGTTTGCGGGCGCGCGATCCCGTGGCGATGACCAGATGGTCATAACTCTCGACCGTGCCGTCATCGAAACTGACCGTACGGGCCGCTTTATCGATGGCTGTCGCTGTCACACCGAGGCGCAGGTCGATGCCGTTCTCGGCGTAATAGTCATCGGCACGCAGTTGCAGCGAACCCTCATCGGCCTCGCCCTTGAGCCAGGCCTTGGACAGCGGCGGGCGCTGATACGGGGCCACGCGTTCCGCACCGGCCAACACGATCTGTCCCTCAAAGCCATACTGCTTCAGGAAACCCGCCACAGACCCGCCTGCGTGGCCCGCACCGATGATGACGACTTTCGACATGGAGAATCCTGCAACTGAAACGGCTTCAATCCGTGTGTGGGGATACGCCCCTGCGGGGTCAAGTCCGTGCTCCCAAACCATCGACAAAGTCGCTTTGTCGCAGGGTGATCGCGGCCCTTGTCGAAAGACCTTTAACAGTCTAGGCCAACCTTCGCCGCGCGGCTCAACGCGCCCCCATTCAGACAGATATGCCTGACGATAAAAACAAGCTTGGCCACAAGATCGGCAACCGTGGCGCACGTACGCGCCGCGCCATTCTTGATGCCCTGCGCCGGCTGTTGAACCAGCATCATCTGGGCGAAATCCGCCCTGCCGATGTCGCCGCCGCGGCGGAAGTCTCGGCTCCGACCTACTACACCTATTTCAAGACGGTCGAAGAGGCGGTTCTGGTGCTGTGCGAAGAGGCCGCCGAGGATTTCCAGGGCCTGGCCAAACACATCCATGCCGACTGGTCGGGTGATCGGGCTTTCGAATGCGTTCGGGCCTATGTGCGCGAGGTCCTGGCCCTTTGGGATGACCACGGGCCGGTCCTGCGGGTCGAGCACATGCTGGCCGACAAGGGCGAGCCGGGCTTTGCCGAAACCCGCATCAAACGCCTGCGTCGCCTGCACCTCGCGCTGGAGCGGCGCATTGCCCAGGCCCGCTCCAACGGTCTTCATCCGGTCGGCCTCAATCCGCGCCTGACCTCCTACGAGACTGCAAACCTCGTGGAATCCGTAGCGGCGGGCTTTGGCCTGATGCGCCGTGCCGATACGCCCGAGGCCATCATCGATACCACCACCCACATCGTCATCAAGCTGACGACAGGCCGATAAAAAAAGCCCCCGAAAATCTTCGGGGGCTTTTTCTGTACCGGACCTGGCCCAATCAGCCCGCGCCGAGGGCGACGGCGACATTGTAGGTGATAAAGGCCGCCAGATAGGCCAGTGCGAACAGATAGACGACAAAGATAGCCGTCCACTTTTTCGATCCCGTCTCGCGCTGGACCACGCCGATGGTCGGCAGGCATTGCGGGGCAAAGATGTACCACGCCAGGAAGGCCAGACCCGTAGCCAGCGACCAGTCATTGGCCAGAATGGAAGCCAGCGTACCGACATTGTCCTCGGCATTGGCGACCGAATAGACGGTGCCCAGCACGCCCACGGCCACTTCGCGCGCGGCCATACCCGGCACCAGGGCCACCACCATCTGCCATCCGAAACCGATCGGAGCAAAGATGGGTTCGAGGAATTTGCCGATCATGCCCGCGAACGAATAGTCGATGTCCGGTCCGGTCGCGCCTTCCGGCGGATAGGGGAAGGTCGACAGCGCCCAGACGATCACCATCAGCGGCAGGATGATCTTGCCCGCACGGTTGATGAAGATTTTCGCGCGCAACCACAGGTTCATCAGCACCGACTTCATGTCGGGGATCTTGTAAGCCGGCAGTTCCATCATGAACGGCTCGACCATACCGCGCCAGAAGATGCGGCGGATCACCACCGAAACCAGCAGTGCGCTGACGATACCGGCAGCGTACAGGCCGAACATCACCAAGCCCTGCAACGAGGCCCAGCCCCAGACCTTGGTGTCAGGGATAAAGGCCGCAATGATGAGGGTGTAAACCGGAATCCGCGCCGAACACGTCATCAGCGGCGCGATCAGGATTGTGGTCAGACGATCGCGTTTCGAATTGATCACCCGCGTGGACATGATGCCCGGAATGGCGCAGGCGAAGCTGGACAGCAACGGGATGAAAGCACGGCCGTGCAGCCCTGCCCCGCCCATGATCTTGTCCATCAGGAAGGCCGCGCGGGCCATATAGCCCAGATCTTCCAAGATGATGATGAACAGGAAGATCAGCAGGATCTGCGGCAGGAACACCAGCACACTGCCAACACCGCCGATCAGACCGTCAACCAGAAGGCTGCGCAGAAGATCGTTACCCACTGTGGCACCGATCCATTCGCCCAACAGGCCAAAGCCCGCCTCGATACCGTCCATCGCGGGCGTCGCCCACGTAAACACGGCCTGAAACATGACGAACAGAATGCCCAGCAGAATGGCCAGACCCGCCACAGGATGCAGTAGTAGGCCATCCAGCTTGCCGGTCAGTGTATCCGGACGCTTGGGAGGCTTCACATAGGCCTTCATCATCCGCTCCGCCTCACGGTGGGCGTTTCGGATTTCTGCGGCCGAGGGCGCATGCCACTGGCTTTGGCTGTCGTCGGCCGCCAGCTTGGCCTGGGCTTCGATAGCCTCGATCAGTTCGGGCAGGCCGCGCTTGCGGGTGGCGACCGTGGTCACTACGGGCGCACCCAGTTCCCGCGACAGTCCGTCCAGATCGATCTGGATGCCCTGGCGCTGGGCGATGTCATACATGTTGAGGGCCACCACCATCGGGCGGCCAACCTGCTTCAGTTCCTGCGCCAGACGCAGCACCAGTCGCAGATTGGTGGAATCGGCCACCAGCACCATAACGTCCTGCGGCGGGGTATCGGCCCTCACGCCCAGCACGATGTCGCGCGTGACCTCTTCGTCCAGCGAGCGGGCACGCAGCGAATAGGTGCCCGGCAGGTCCGTGACCGTCAGAACGCGACCGTCCGCCGCCTGGACGCGGCCTTCCTTGCGTTCGACCGTGACGCCCGCATAGTTGGCGACCTTTTGGTGCGATCCCGTCAGGGCGTTGAACAGCGCAGTCTTGCCGCTGTTCGGATTGCCGATCAGGGCAAACCGAACCGCTTTGGATTGATCCGGCATACTCAGGCGGCCTCGATCTCGATTGTCAGATTCACCGCCTCGTGACGACGCAGCGCCACGCGCATGTCGTCCACCTTGATGGCAATGGGATCGCGGCCGAACAGGCCTTCATGCAACAGCTCGACAGACGCCCCCTCGACCAGTCCCAGTTCCAGCAGACGGCGCTCGAGTTCAGCCTCGTGTTCCTGATGCTGGCTGTGGTCGCCCACTTGCACGATGACGCCGCGGTCCCCTCGCCGCGCCTCACTCAACCTGATGGTTTTGGACATTTTTCTCTGTTCTGGCAGCGCCTGGCGCTTACTCGGGCGGTTTTGATAGTGATTATCACCTACGTTAGCCCGACGTCCAGTAACACGCGCTGTAACATTCGTGGAACCCGCCGATTTATCCCCGAAAGCGTGGGCATTCTGTCCCGTTTGGCGAACTGCGGCTTTCCACTAGAGTGGACGCAGAGTCATAGAGGTCTGCATGTCGCCGAAATCGAAATCCGTTTACCTGATCGCACCGCTGGCCGGTGCCTTGGTTCTTGGCCTGTCGGCCTGTGGCTCCGAGCCCTCGGCCAATGATGCACCGGCCAAGCCCGCCAAGCCGGAACTGGGCGAGGCGGAAAAGCTGGCGCTGCTGGCCAGCCTTCCCGCGCCCTACAATGCGGGTGATCTCGACAACGGCCGTCGTGTATTTGCCCGCTGCCGGTCGTGTCACACCATCACCGATGGCGGTCCGAACATGACCGGCCCGAACCTGTACGGCCTGTTTGGCAGCACGGTCGGCACACATGAAAAATACCGCTACTCGGAGGCCCTGAAGACCGCAGACTTTGTCTGGGATGCCGAGAAACTGGATCACTGGCTGGAACGCCCGCGTGACTTCCTGCCCGGCAACAAGATGAGCTTTGTCGGCATTGCCGCCGAGCAGGACCGACGCGATGTCATCGCCTTTCTGAAGGTGGAAACCGGTTACGGGGCTCCGGCAACGCAAACACCGGCAGTGAACTGAACCATCGATCAGTGCCGGAACTAAAAAAGGGCGCTCCGAACAGGAGCGCCCTTTTCTGTCAGTGGCCCGGCGTCATGTCCGGTTCGCGGCCTGCGGCCTTTTCTTCGGCTTCCCACTTCTCGATCAGTCGACTGGTATATTCCGGCGACCGCGTGAAGCGGGCCAGAACGCCATAGATGACCGGCACAACGAACAGGGTCAGCAGCGTGGCGAACAAGGCCCCGCAGAAGATCACCGAACCGATCGTCTGACGGCTGCCCGCACCGGCACCCTGCCACAGCATCAGCGGCAAGGCCCCGAAGGCCGAGGCCAGCGAAGTCATGATGATCGGGCGCAGGCGCAGAGACGAAGCCTCTACGATCGCTTCGCGGACACTGCGGCCCTGGTCACGCAGCTGGTTGGCGAACTCCACGATCAGAATGCCGTTCTTGGCCGCGATACCGACCAGAATGATCAGACCGATCTGGCTGTAGATATTCAGGCTGGAACCGGTCATCAGCAAACCGAACAGCCCGCCCGCCGCCGCCAGCGGCACCGTAAGCATGATGACCGCAGGTGTAATCCAGCTTTCGAACTGGGCGGCCAGCACCAGGAACACCAGCATCAGCGCCAGAATGAAGGCCCACATCACAGCGCCGCCCGCCTCGGCCTGATCGCGTGCCGTGCCGCCCCAGCGGATGTTCACCACGCCCTGGGGTTGTTTGGCCGCCTCGTCGGTCAGGAACTGAACGGCGTCTGCAATGGTCATGCCGGGCGTCAGGTCTGCCGCAAGGGTGATGGCGCGCTGACGGTCAAGTCGGCGACGGTCAGGCGTATCGCCCGAGGTCTGCGTCGTCACCACCGACGACAGGGGCACCAGCTGGCCCGAACCCGTCGAGACATAGAGCCCCTCCAGATCCGAAATATTGCGGCGGTTGTCGCGGTCGGTTTGCAGGATGACGTCATATTCCTGACCACCCTTGATATAGGTGGTGGCACGACGCGAACCGAACATGGTTTCCAGGGTGCGGCCGATCTGCTGGCTGGATACGCCAAGCGCGGCGGCCTTTTGCGGATCGACATCCACCAGCAGGCGCGGCGCGTTCGGCTCATAGTTCAAGCGCGGACGCGACAGCCTGGGATTGGCCTGTGCCGCGGCCAGAACCGGCTGCAGCCAGTTGTAGATCTGGGCATAATCCGTACCGGTCACGATCATCTCGACAGAGTTGCTGCCGCCGCCGCCACCGCCGCGCTGGAAGGCACCGGGCGTGGAAGCATTGACCTGTGCGCCGGTCTGGCCGCGCAGACGACCGTTCAGTTCCTGCGCGATTTCGGAGGCCGCACGGTCGCGTTCGGACCAGTCGGCCAGATTGAGGATCACATTGCCCGAGTTGAACGAGCCGCCGCCAAAGCCCGGCGAGGTGATCAGGTAGTTATTGACCTCTCCGCTCTCGCGGTAATCCTCGAAGATCGGCTCCATGCCCAGCAGGATTTCGCGGATGTAGTCATAGCCCGCCCCTTCCGGACCCGAGACACGCACCATTACGCGGCCACGGTCTTCATCGGGCACCAGTTCGCTGGGCAGCAGCAGGGCCATGCCCACACCACCGGCACCGATCAAGACAACCGCCGCCACAACCCCGCCAATCGCCAGACGCCGTCCCATCAGCATGTTCAGCGAGTTGACGTAGGAGTTTTTCAGCCTGTCCATCGCATAATCGACCTTGCGGCCCAGCCAGCCGGTCGTGGTGGTCGGGCGCAGGATCTTCGACGACATCATCGGCGACAGGCTGAGCGCGAGGAAGGCCGAGAAGAAGACGGCCGCAGCAATCGCCGCCGCCAGCTCCACGAACAAACGGCCCACATAGCCCGGCAGGAACATCAGCGGTGCGAACACCGACAGCAGCACGATTGTGGTTGCCACAACGGCGAAGAACACCTGACGGGCCCCGCGCTCGGCGGCGACCAGCGGCGGCTCGCCCTGATCCAGACGGCGCTGGATATTCTCGACCACCACAATGGCGTCATCCACCACCAGACCGATCGCCAGCACCAGTGCCAGCAGGGTCAGCAGGTTCAGCGAGAAGCCCAGCGGAGCCAGAACGATGAACGTCGCCAGCAGACAGATCGGGGCCACCACCGACGGCACGATGGCCGCGCGCAGACTGCCCAGAAAGACGAAGTTGACCAGCGCCACCAGCGCCATAGCGATGCCGATGGTGATCCACACCTCGTCAATCGCGTGGGACGTAAAGACCGAGTTGTCAGAGCCGACTTCCAGCGTCGTACCCGCCGGCAGGCTGTCCTGAACCTCGTTCATAAGTTCGCGGACACCGGCGCTGATCTCAAGGTCGTTCGACTGGGCCTGACGGGTGATGGCAAGACCGATCTGGTCCACGCTGTTGCCGCGGAACAGACGGCGGTGCTCGACAGGACCTTCTTCCACGCGGGCGATATCGCCCAGGCGCGTCACATAGGTGGCCTGTCCCACCAGTTCGCCAGCCGCGGTCGAGGCCGACCCACGGGTGCCAATCGGCAGGTTGGCAAAGTCCTCGGGGCGCGAATAGTTACGCGCCACGCGGACGGTATAGTCCTTCTGGCTGGCTTCCAGCGAACCGGCGGGCAGCTCTACGTTCTGGCTCGACAGCGATTGCTCGACATCGGTCACCGTCAGCCCGCGCGCTGCGAGGGCCTGCGGGTCCAGCCAGATACGCATGGCATAGGTCTGGTCGCCGAAAATATTCACCTGCGCCACGCCCGGCACCGTCGCAAAACGGTCCACCAGATAGCGGTCGGCATAGTCCGTCAGTTCAAGACGGTTCAGCGTGGTCGAACGCAGGAACAGGATCATGATCGGCGACGAGTCGGAGTCGGCCTTCGACACCGTGGGCGGGTCGGCCTGATCCGGCAGACGCCCCATCACCCGCGAGACGCGGTCACGCACATCGTTGGCGGCATCGTCGATATTGCGGTCGAGAGAGAACTCGATGTTCACGTTCGAACGGCCGTCACGGCTGGTCGAGGTGATGCGTTCCACACCCTGGATACCGGCAATCTGCTGTTCGATCGGTTCGGTGATCCGGCTTTCGATAACCTCGGCAGAGGCACCGGCATAGCTGGTGCTGACCGACACCACCGGCGGATCGACGTCAGGAAGCTCGCGGACCGGCAGCATGAAGAAGGCCGCCACGCCGATCACACACAGCACAATGGCCGCAACCGCCGCAAATACGGGGCGGCGGACCGAAACATCCGACAGCATCATCGTGCAGCAGCCTTGGCCGGGGCCGCGCCCGCTGCGGGCGCAGCGCGACCGCGTCCGTTTCCACCGGTACCGGCCTCACGAACCGGAGCGCCCGGTTGGATGCGGTTCAGACCCGATGAGACGATACGGTCGTTCCCGCCAAGTCCCGAAACGATCTCGACAAAACCGTTTTCGACCGTTCCCGTTTCAACCTCGACGCGCTGGGCGATGGTGCCGTTATCCGCACCGGCCAGACGATAGACAAAGGCCCCCGCCCCTTCGTACTGGACCGCCGCTTCCGGCACGGCCAGCGCCTGACGCTGGCCGCGTTCAACGGCCACACGCATCATCATACCCGGACGGATACGACCACCGGGATTGGGGAACTCGGCCCGTGCCGTCACAGCGCGGGTCTGTTCGTTCACACGCACATCCATCAGGGCAATACGCCCCGAAAAAGTCTCGCCCGGATAGGCATCCGAGGTGGCGGTCAGCGGCGTACCGGACCGCAGATTGCCGAGATAACGCTCAGGCACCGCAAAATCGACACGCACGCTGCTGAGGTCATCCAGGGTGGTGATTACGGTCCCGGGACTGATCAGGGTTCCGGCGGTAACGGTGCTGAGCCCCAGCACGCCCGAGAACGGCGCACGAAGCACACGGTCGCCACGACGGGCCTCCGCGGCGGAAACCGCAGCACGGGCCGTTTGCAGGCGGGTTTCGGCCTGTTCGGCCAGAACGCGCGGGGCCACGCCACGCTCGCTGAGGATTTGATAGCGGTCGTATTCACGCTGCGCCTGCGTCAGCTCGGCACGGGCGCTGATGATAGCCGCATCCTCCTCACGGGCTTGCAGTTCGACCAGCGCCGTACCGGCGGCGACCTGCTGGCCGTCGGTGAACAGCACGCGGGTGACCAGTTCGGACGTGGAGGAAGTGATGTTGACCGAGCGCAGGCTGCGGGCCACGCCCAGCACCTTGAGCTGGTCGGCGAACTCGCGCGAAATCGGCGAGGTTACGGCCACTTCCTGACCACCACCGCGACCGCCACGCCCGCCGGGACCACCGGGGCCGCCCTGGGCGTCATTGCCGCCAAGCGTGATCTTCAAAAGAGCTGCAACAAGCATCAGTGCCACGACAGCACCGGCCACAATAATGAAAAAATGGCGCTTAAACACGCTCAAGACTCTCCCCGACGAACTGCGGTTTCGCATAGCGCCTGTGGCGACAGACGCAATTGAATCTCAATTAACGCGGGGAATACGCTTTTCCGTCGATTAAAAACGTCTCCACAAAGCCACAATGGGACCATCACCGGCATTGACCTTGCGGCCGGCTACGGTGGCCCTCCAGCCGAGTTGGGCCGACCATGCGTCCCAGTGGCGCACGGCCCCGATTTCCGCCGTCAGCCAGCGCGCACCTTTATCACCGGCCTCCTCATCACCCTGACCGGCATATATCTGGGATAAGAGCGTATAATCGTTAGATAAATGAACCCCGGCAGTGGCCTCGACACGCGTGTCGTCAGACAGGCTTTCGCGCCATCGGCGGGCCAATTGGACCTCGACAAACTTGGCTCGCCTGCCCTTGGTGAACGTGTGGCCCGCCAGTAGCCTGATATCCAATTCCTGCGCACCCTCGCCCGGCGATCCCCATGCGGCATTTCGCCCTTGGCTGTCCGAGACATAGGTTGACTGGACCGAGGCGACAGTCTGGCCGACGGACAGAAACTGCCAGCGGGCACCGATTTCTGTCGGACCGATACCGCGGTACGAGCGCACGCCGTCGTCCGCATCCTGCCAATCCGTTTTGAGCAGCAACGTCACCCGCTCGCTCAGGCCATACTCAGCCCACAGCGATACGACATGATCCACGCGCTCATGCTCCTGCATGAAACGGTCGCCGTCGGCATCAAAACGATGGATCGACCAGACCGGCTCGTATTTGACGATCAGCTGCCCCTGCCCCTTGGACTGGTTCCACGCGCCCGCCCGAACTGGATCCGCACCGAATGCCAGCACCGCCCCCAGCAGTGCAGAACACCACACCCCCCTGCGGTGTTTCATCAGGCATCGTAACCCGGCGACCGTCGGTCCAGCATGCGCAGTGCCCCCGGCCAGGCCAGGCTGGACACCATGCCGATGCCCTGTCCCTGATAGCGCGTCTCCTCCTGGGCCGCGTCCGGCGCATGCAAGACGTTTTCGACACCTGCCGAAAGCGCCGCGATCTGCTGGGCGCAGGCCCGTTCCAGGAAGAAGATGCGGACCCATGCCGCCGCGGCCGTCTCTCCGACCGTCAGCGTTCCGTGGTTTCTCAGCAGCATCATGTTCTTGTCGCCCATATCGGCGACCAGACGCTCACGCTCGTCATGATTGAGCGCAAGCCCCTCATAGCCATGATAGGCTACATCGTTCTGGAGCAGGCAGGCGTTCTGGCTGAGCGGCAGAAGACCATGTTTCTGGCCCGCCACGCCCACACCGGCCACGGTATGCAGATGGATGACGAAGTGGGCATCCGGGCGCGCGGCGTGGACGGCGGAATGGATGGTGAATCCTGCCGGATTGATGAAGCTGTCCGTTTCCTGGACGACGTTGCCGTCCAGATCGACCTTCACCAGGCAGGACGCGGTCATTTCCTCGAAATAATACCCGTAGGGATTGATGAGAAAGTGGGTTTCCGGGCCCGGCACGCGGGCGGATATATGGGTGAAGATCATGTCGTCCCACCCGTTCAACGCGACCAGCCGGTACAGCGCAGCCAGTTCCACCCGCGCGCGCCATTCCCCTTCTGAAACCGTGCTTCGGATGGTCGAAATCGCACCGTCGGCCATAACCGGACCTCCTATTGAAATATAGGTGAACAGTGTTCTGTGTTCTTCATGGCGTCAAGCCTCGGAAAGCTTTACAGTTAACCATGCTTTCACCGCCCGAATCGTAGCGTCATTCCCTGAACCTCGGAGTTTCGCGCGTTTGCCGTCCTCGACACCGCCATCATCAAAACCGGTTGATCCCCGCTCGCTGGACCAATTGGTTGTGGCGATAAGGTTACAGCCCGCGCCAGACCAGACGCGGTTGGTGATGACCGTTGCCGACCTCTATTCCCGACCGGACATCGAAGGTCCTGCTCTCGACAGGCTCGAGGCCATCTTCGTCGAGCTTGTGCGCACGGTCGAACAGCAAGTCCGGCGCGGCCTTTCCGAGCGCCTTGGGGCCTCCGACTGGCTGCCCCACCGACTGGTGCAGCTGCTGGCCAGCGACGAGATAGAGATCGCCCGCCCCGTCATCTCGGCCAGCCCGCTGTTGACCGACGAGGACCTGCTGAAACTGCTGGCCGAATGTTCGACCGAGCACAGACTGCAGGTCGCCCTGCGCCCCGGCGTCGGTCCTGTTGTCAGCGAAGCCATACTCAACACCGAGGAGCCTCTCTTGCTGGCGGCCCTGGCGGCAAACACCTGCGCTGTCCTGCCTCCGGACGGCATGTCACGGCTGGTGTCGGCCTCCGAACATGTGGTCAGTCTCAGACAGCCCTTGATCGACCACCCGGCCCTGACCGAGGAACTGGCCGAGCGTCTTTACGTCTGGGTTGGCGACGTGATGCAGCAGACCCTGTGCGCCCGCTTCCCCCATCATGCCGAACAGCTGAAACAGGCCATCAGCGATACGGTACAGACCCTGAATGACGCCCGTATCGCCCTGAAGCTTCACGACAGTGGCCGTCTGACACCTGCCAGCCTGCTGCGCTTCCTGCGCGAAGGCCGACATGGTCTGTTCCTGAACGGACTGGCCTTGCTGTCCGAGATCCGCGTGGACGAGGTGCGCATCATGATTTCGCGCCCGTCAGCACGCCAATTCTATCTGGTCTGTCTTGCCGCCGGTATCGATCGCGCAGCCTTCCCCGACGTTCTGGACGGTCTTCGCCGTTCAGGAATGAACGTACCGCCGCCCCTGATCGAAACCGAGCTGCGGCTTGGCGAACGCGACCGCTATCAGGCCAAGCTGGAACTGCGCGCCTTGGTGGACAGTCTCGGCACTTTTCCGATCATCCACTAGATGTCAGTACTATTTGACAGCCAGCCCAAGCTCGGCTTGCCTGTAGGGGTGACTCAGAACGCTCCTCTCCCGACCCTGCATTTCGTCGCCAGCGATCGCCCCGAAGCCCGCGAGGCATGCAAACGCCTCGAGGCACGCTATGGCGCGGTCCCTCTGGAGCAGGCTGACGTTATCGTGGCGCTGGGCGGTGACGGCTTCATGCTGGAAACCCTGCACACCAATCTGCATTCGCACAAGCCGGTTTACGGCATGAACTGGGGCTCGGTCGGCTTTCTGATGAACGACTTCGCTGAGGAAGACCTGCCCGCGCGGGTCGCCGATGCGGATCGCACCGTCATCCACCCCCTGCAGATGGATGCCTGGGTACAGACCGGCGAGGTCCACAGCGGATTGGCCATCAACGAAGTCTCCCTACTGCGACAAACCCGCCAGACAGCCAAAATCCGCGTCACTGTGAATGACCGGGTGCGTCTGGAGGAACTGACCTGTGACGGGTGTCTGGTCGCCACCCCCGCCGGATCCACGGCCTACAATCTGTCGGCGCACGGCCCGATCATTCCGCTGGATGCGCCCAGTCTGGCCCTGACCCCGATCAGTGCCTTCCGTCCGCGCCGCTGGCGCGGGGCGCTGCTGTCGCATACCGCCCGTGTCCGCTTCGATGTGCTGGAGGCCGACAAGCGCCCGGTTTCGGCAACAGCCGACAATTTCGAAGTGCGCAATGTCCGCACCGTCGAGGTACGCGAGCGTCGCGATATCAGCCTCGTCATGATGTTCGATGCGGGCCGCACCTATGAGGAGCGCGTGCTGGCCGAACAGTTCGCTGGCTAAGCTTACAGAAATTCTTAAGCCCGCTGGGCCATTGATTGTCAGGTGGAAACTGTAAGGATTGCGCCCGTGGCCCAACCGCCCGAATTGATCCGACGCCCTAACGCTCTGCGAAGCAAGCTTGGCGGGGGTTTTGGTGGCATTGATGCTGCGGCTGTTGCGCGCGCCGAAGAGGCTCTGAAGGCCCTCTCCAGCCAGTTCGACCAGTGGCTGCAGGACGAGATCGTCAAGCTGGACACGGCCGAGGCCGATATCCGCGCCGATGGCTACACCGAAAAGACAGCAGAGTACCTGTACCTGCGCGCCCATGACCTGAAAGGCCTGGGCACAACCTATCAATATCCGCTTGTCACCCGCATCGCGGGCAGCCTGTGCCGCCTGATGGACGATCCGTCACGCCGGATGGTGGCCCCGTGGCCCTTGGTCGAAGCCCATATCAACGCCATCCGCGCCGTTGTCCGTGACAGGATCCAGGCCGAGGACCATCCGGTCGGGACCGAGCTGGCCAATGCCCTCGAGGCCGAGGTTCGTGCCCTCGGCCTGTAATGTTTCAGGCGACGCGGCTCCTGAGTGCCACAGTGTCCGCTGAGGGCACCATATCCAGGCGCTCCATCAGATAGTCCAGATCGGCCCGTCCGAGGGTGTGTAGCTGGGTCATGAAGCGTTCCAGCATCCGCTGCCGGAACGCCTCGGCCTCCAGATTGGCCCCTTCGGCCTGTATCTCGCGCCATGTGTCCACGGCCGAGCGGAAGGCGGCAAACAGTCTGGGCGGCATCCCTGCCCGATCATAGATGGCACGCAGCCCCAACGGCCCCGCATCATGGATCATCAGCCACGCGCGATGGTGCGGCACATGGGCCAGCGCCGACAGTCCATGCTCGAACAAGGCCATTTGCCCACGGGCCACCGCCCTGAGCAGCAGCGAAGGCGTCAGAGCCTTGCGGGCATAAAGCCCCTGCACGAACTCGGGCAGGTTCTTGCTGCGAAACGCCTCGTCGATCAGATCCAGCGTCGCGCGCTCGCGTGCAAAGTCTGAAAGACGCACCGCCGTGGACAATGGCACCTGATGGCGTTCGATGAGGTGATGCTTCACCCTCTCGCTGGCCACAACCACCAGACGGTCCACGATGGACGGCGGCAGGATATGACGGTGCGCCAGATAGGTTACGAAGCCCTCGTCATGGGAGAAACGGTCAACCGCCAGACCCATCGCCCATTCCGAAAAATCGGCATTGTCATTGGCCGCAAGTGCACGAACAGCCTCGACGACAGCCTCGCCAGCAACGACTTCGGCCACATCGCGGCTGAGCGCGGGACGTGAAGCCACGGCAACCTGGGCATGGCTACGACCGGCCCGTACAATGGCGATCAGGTCATCATCCGAAAAAACCGGCGAGTTGCTGATGAGCGGAATGGCAATGGTCTCGACATCCTCGGCCATTCGCAGAGCCACATCATGTGGCATCAGGTCCGATGATCGAAGCGTAATCGCCAAGGCCCGCCGCACCAGTTCGGCGACATCGCGCGAAAGGAAGGCGATAATCTTTTGTGCCGCCGCGCGCTCCTCGGGGCTCAAATCAAGGCGCAGCATGCTGCGGCAGAGTTTGTGGGTTGCGGTGGCGCGCTCTTCTTCGACGTCCGAACGTATCAGGAGCGTCAGATCACTGTCGCTTAAAGCCAAGGCTTCATGGGTCATGATACCGCTCTCACACGGAAGGATGGGATCAAACCCTACCTTACCGATAACCATGTTAAGCGGTCGTTACGATTTGATACAGATAAAAACCTTAGTTTCATCTGTATCAAATCGGGACATTACGGGGCCTTGGCGCTATCGCTGAACGCCCCGCCAAAGTGGGAGCCGCCGTCCTGGCTCAGCAACAGCGACAGCAGTCCCTGATCCTGTTTCAAACGGTCCATACGTGCGGCCAGGGCCATGTCCTTGGCATCCATTGACGGCATGGCCGCAGCCTTGGACGGGTCCGGGGAAATGGATACAGAGCCGCCCGCCGTGCTCTGGAGATTGGCATAGACCTCGGCCACGGTCGCGGCCCTGCCCTGCCTGTAAAAGATGGATCGGTTCGCCGCCGCGGCTTCGGGAAACAGCGACGCGGCACTGCTGTTGGGGGACGAACGCATCGCCTCCATCAATTTGGCCGCGCCGGCAGGGCCCAGAAAATGCGCGGCGTACAGATCGCCCCCATTGGGCGTCATCCCTGTGCGCCCCCTGAGATAGGCGGCGTTGGATGCCGTCAGCTCCGCCGCCATGACCGAGGCCGCCTGAGGATCGAACCGCAGGTCCAGCACCACATTGCGGGCCGATCCCCTCACCTTCCAGCGGCCGTCGTTCCCCTGATAAATCAGGTCTGCATACTGGCCATAGCCATGCTTGGCACCATGCTGTTTGACGGTTGCCAGCCACGTCTGCTCGATGAACTGGAACAGGCCCGACGCCGATGAAGTCGGAGCCTTGGCGTCCGGGTTGAATCCGCTTTCACGACGCGCCGTCTTCATCAGGAAATCGAAATCGACTCCTGTCGTGGCAGAGGCCCGGCGAATGGCCGCCTCTACGCGAGATGAAGAAGGAATCGCGGTGACGCTCATGAAGTAACGGTCGCTAACCAAGGTTAACAGAACCCTAACACAGGACCGTGACCATTAACGAATCGGTATCTTCCCGACCAAGGTCGGCCACTTGTCCACAAAACGACGTAATTCAGGAAGCACCTTTGCCATAGGGCCCGGGGGGGCCTGCGATTGGAGGCGCAGATCATGATGATGATGACACGTGCCGCTGGCGGAGCCGACCTGTCGGCCCTGCTGGAGCCGAGACCGACTCAACTGTCTTCGCGCAAGACGTGGATTGCCGTGCTGTCTGTAGCACTGGCGGCTCACGTTGGCGTCGGCCTGTTCCTGTATCACCAGAAGTTCGAACTCGCGATGACGGCATCCGATGTGACCGAGGTGCCGCCTACAACGGTCATTCTGGATCGTCCGATCATCATACCGGAAACAAAACCGGAAACGCCGCGCCCCGCGGCGGCCCCTCCGCTGCACTGGCCGGACAATGTCATCGAGTCCGTAGTGCCGCCTCTGGTTGCCGTGCCGTCGCCGGTCACGACCGTCGATACGGGTCCGGTGTTCACGGTTACCGAACCGGCCACGACCTCCACACCGGGGGAAGTCGCCGCGCCTGCAGCCCCGCCAAGCAAGCCTTCGGTCATCACCAATCCCGACTGGATCAAACGCCCGACATCCGAACAACTGATGCGCGCCTACCCCGCCATCGCTTTGGAGAGGGGCCAGTCAGGCAGTGCTGATCTGAACTGTTCGGTGCGGGTGGACGGAACGCTGACCGATTGCCAGATCAGAAATGAAACGCCAGCGCGCATGGGCTTTGGCCGCGCGGCCATCAGCCTGTCGCGTCAGTTCAAAATGAGCCCGCGCACGGTTGACGGCGCCCCTGTTGACGGTGCCCGCGTGTCCGTCGCTATCCGCTTCAATGTGACGGATTAAACCGCAGAGGATCGAGGGCTGGCTCTGGCAGGGTCAGTCCCTCGATACCCGCCACCACCTGTCCGGCCACCAGCGGGGCCAACAGCCAGCCGTTGCGGCGCGGGGCCAGCGCCACATGCAGCCCATCGCCCACTGGACCTGCCATCGGCATGCCATCGGGCGATGCGCCACGGATACCCGCGCGCCATTTCATCTCGATCTCGACCGGCTCGTGTCCCAGCAGCGCCCACGCCGCGTTCATCATGCGCTCGCAGAGAGCCGCATCGGTGGCGAGTTCGCGCACACCCTCTTCCATCGTGGCCCCGACCACCGAGCCGCCCTCATAAGGGCCAGCGTTGACGGGCGCGATATAGGCCCCCGGTCCACGGATGACATGGTCGGAGAAACGCTCGTGCGTGATACCAATCTGGCCACGGATGGGCACGATCTTGCCGATCAGGTCCTTCACCGTTTCGGGCATGCCCTCGATGGCGGCTGCCGCGCCGCTGGCGATCACCATCTGCGGAGCCGAGGCCGCGCCCGTGCCGTAATCGACGGTCCAGACACCATCCTCGAACGCCACCGAACGGGCCAGCGCGTCGACACGCTCCACCCCCTCGGACAGCACCTCCAGCGCTGCCTCCGGATCCAGCTTGGCGTCCTCTTCGGTGACGATCCACTGGTGGTCGGGCATGTAGTTGTACTCGAACTCGTTGCGTTCCAGCGCGATGGCCAGACGGTCCGCCCCCTCGCCGCGCCATTCGGCGGGCATGTGCTGGAGATGAACACCCGTGCGCGTGGCAAAGTCCGCCCACAGGATGCGGCCCGCCTTCAGGATATTGGCCTGCTCGACCGACAGTCCGTCGATGGCCGTCTCGAACGCGGGCGCGATCATCCCCGCCGCCACCGCCGAGGCCGCACCGCCCCTGGGCGCGACCACCGCCACGCGATGTCCGCTCAGGCGCAGTTCCGCCGCTGTGGCCAGACCGAAGGCACCGGCACCGAGGATGATGAAGTCGAAACGGGTCATGGGAGAATTGATAAGGGGCACGGGCTGTCCTTCGACCTCCCGCGCCCCGATTTCAAGCCGTTTTTTGGTCGGACTTATTCTGCCGCCATACGCGCGGCACGGGCCTCTTCCAGACGCTTGGTCAGGGCGGCGTGCTGATCCCACAGAGCCTTCGGCAGGCGATCACCGAACTTCTCGTAGAAGGACGGGATCAGGCTGGCTTCCTCGGTCCAGACATCGGCATCGACGTCCAGCAGGGTCGAAAGCTGGGCTTCCGACAGCTCCAGACCCGACAGGTCCAGACCGTCACGGGCGGGCACATTGCCGACCGGTGTCGCGACCGCCGCGCCCTTGCCTTCCAGACGCTCGACGATCCACTTCAGCACGCGGGCGTTGTCGCCAAAACCCGGCCACACGAACTTGCCGTTCTCGTCCTTGCGGAACCAGTTGACGAAGAAGAAGCGCGGCAGCTTGGAAGCGTCCGATGCCGAAGCCCCGACCTTCAGCCAGTGACCGAAATAGTCACCCATGTTGTAGCCGCAGAATGGCAGCATGGCGAACGGGTCGCGGCGCAGCTCGCCGACCTTGTTCTCGGCGGCGGCGGTGCCTTCCGAAGCCACGGTCGAGCCGAGGAAGACGCCGTGTTCCCAATCGAACGCTTCGGTCACCAGCGGCACAGCCGAGGCCCGACGGCCACCGAACAGGATGGCGTCGATCGGCACGCCGGCGGGGTCTTCCCATTCCGGCGCGATGGACGGGCACTGTCCGGCCCAGACGGCAAAGCGGGCGTTCGGGTGGGCCGCAGGCTCGCCCGAGGCCGGGTCGTGCGGCTGGCCCTTCCAGTTGGTCATGCCTTGCGGCACTTCCTTGGTCAGACCTTCCCACCACACGTCGTTGTCGGCGGTCAGCGCCACGTTGGTGAAGATGGTGTCCTTCACCAGGGTGTCGAGCGCGTTCTTGTTGGTGTTGCGGCTGGTACCCGGTGCCACGCCAAAGAAGCCCGCTTCCGGGTTCACGGCATACAGGCGACCGTCCTGACCGAAACGCATCCAAGCGATGTCGTCACCGACCGTCTCGGCCTTCCAGCCGTCCAGCGCCGGTTGCAGCATGGCGAGGTTGGTCTTGCCGCAGGCCGACGGGAAGGCGGCGGCGACGTATTTCACCACGCCTTCCGGCGAGGTCAGCTTGAGGATGAGCATGTGCTCGGCCAGCCATCCCTCGTCGCGCGCCATGACCGAGGCGATACGCAGGGCGTAGCATTTCTTGCCCAGCAGGGCGTTGCCGCCGTAACCCGAGCCGTAGGACCAGATTTCGCGCGTTTCCGGATAGTGGACGATCCACTTGTCTTCGTTGCACGGCCAAGCGACGTCGGCCTGACCTTCGGCCAGCGGCACGCCCAGCGTATGGACCGCCGGAACGAACACGCCGTCGGTGCCCAGTTGGTCCAAAGCGCCCTTGCCCATACGGGTCATGACGCCCATCGATAGGGCCACATAGCCGCTGTCGGTGATCTCAACGCCCAGCGCCGAGATGTGGGAGCCCAGCGGGCCCATGCAGAACGGCACCACATACATGGTGCGGCCCTTCATGCAGCCGTCGAACAGCTTTTCCATGCGGTCGCGCATTTCGATGGGGTCGGCCCAGTTGTTGGTCGGGCCGGCATCGGCTTCATCTTCCGAGCAGATGAAGGTGCGGCTCTCGACGCGGGCGACGTCCTTGGGATCGGAGGCGGCATAGTAGCAGCCCGGACGCTTGGTCTGGTCCAGCGCCTTCAGCGTACCCTTGTCGATCAGGTCGGCAATGATCTGCTGCTTCTCGGCTTCCGAACCATCGCACCAGTGAACGCGGTCCGGCTTCGTCAGATTGGCGATCTGCTCCACCCAGGCCACAAGGCCCTGATGTTGCGTCGGGGCCGGATGAAGGCCGGGAATTGATTGGCTCACGTCTGCTCTCCTGGATCCTCTCCCCGGCCCGTACTCGGCCGTGGATCGCGTGCTGGATCACGCTTGGTTACGGGCGGAATGGCATTTTCATAAACGCTAGGTCAACCTCCGTAATGTCTTTCCGCAGCGCACCATTTATCAAAGGCTGTACAGGCTTACATTTTCCCGTTTTTCACGAGGCGTTTAGCTGCACGGTGGGGATAATCGGCCCATGTGGACAAGCGTGACAGTTACCGCTTGGCACAATGGCCGGTCTGGACCGCAGAGGGATTTGGCACTCCTGCAGCGCGCGAGATCACCGTTGCGACCATCACAAAACCCAGTACCACCAGCAGCGCCATCCGCAGGCCCCAGTGTTCGCCTGCAAGGCCCAGCAGGGGCGGCCCCGCCAGAAAGGCGCAATAGCCCATAACGGAAACCAGCTTCACTCGCTGTTCCGGATCGCCCGCACCCTGCCCCGCCGAAGAAATCGCCAGCGGGAAACTCATGGACACACCCAGCCCCCATGCCACGACGCCGGCAATCGCCATCCATGACTGGCTACCGAAGATGACCGCAACCATGCCGATTGCCGCCAGCACCGCGCCAAAGCCGATGACCCTGACCGGCCCCAGACGGTTCAGCACCGGCGTGCCCGCCAGTCGCCCCGTCGTTACCGAAGCGGCAAACATCACATAGACCAGAGAGGCCGCCGTTTTCGACACGCCGTACTCGTCCACCATCAGTATCGGCAGCCAGTCCGTGGCCGAGCCTTCGGCCAGCGCCACCGCCAGAACGATCAGGCCGATCAACAGCAAGCGTCCGTTGACCACCGACAGCATGGAGCCGCGCACCATGCCATCCGACGTCACCACACCTCTGCGTTGCCCCGTAGCGGGCGGCAGTTTGCGTACAAAGACCAGCACCACCGCCGCGAACAGCGCCGCGATAACCGACAGATGCAGTTCAAGCGGCACGCCAAGGCGTGTCAGCGCCAGTCCGACAAGCGCCCCGCCCAGCGTCCCCAGACTGAAACAACCGTGCAAAGTGTGCAGCACGTGCGTGCCCGTGGCACGCTCCACCGCTGTGCCTTCCAGATTGATGGCGATCTCGCACAGGCCGATGCCCAGCCCGAACAGGAACAGGCCCGCCATAGCCACATATTTGTCGCCGATAGACGTGCCGAGGCTCAGCACCAGAAGCGACAGGACCGCCGATGACATGCCGACAGCCGTGACCCTTCGTGCACCAAAATGACTGATGACCGGTCCAGCGCCCAATACGCCGGTCATGGCCCCAACAGACAGGCCGAACAGCACCATGCCCATCTCGGCCACATTGACCGACAGCATGTCGCGAATGGTGGGCGTGCGTGAAATCCACGACGCCAAGGCCACCCCCGGCATAAAAAACAAGACAAACAGCGACCACTTTATCTGGCGCATCTGTGTGGGCGGCATCGTGCGCTCCAGAACCATATGTACAAACGTACGCTTTAATGTACATATGTACACAATGGTTGCACGACAGGACACTGAAATGAACGCGCCTTCGACACGCACCCGACGCCATGACCCCAACCGCCGCGACCGCATTATCGCCTTGGCCCTCGATGTCATCGCGGAGACGGGCGTCGAAGGCGTGACACACCGCCATATCGCGTCTTTGGCCGATGTTTCACTGGGCTCGATGACCTATCATTTCCAGGGCATGGATGACCTGCTGGCATCCGCGTTCGCGCTCTATTCCCGGCAGGTTTCGGCCCACTATGCCCAGCATCTGGAAAGTGCCAGGAATGTCGATCAGGCCCGTGACGCAGTGGCCGACTATCTGTTCAGTCCCTTCTGGCAGGAAAAACGCAACTTCGTTCTGTTGATGGAGCTGTACAGCTATGTGGCCCGCCATCCGCCCATGCGCGAGCGGGTTCAGGACTGGCTCAGTGACGGCCGTGTCTTCCTGGAGCGCCATTTTGACAGCGTTACCGCCAAGATGCTGGACAGCTTTATCGAGGGCGTCACCCTGCACAGGGCCATTGATCCGGACCTTTTGGACCGCGAGAACGTACGCCGCTCCATTGAACGCCTCACATCATGAACGAGGCGGCAGTAGTCGCGCCTGCCCTTCCCGTTCTATCCTGAAGCCATGCAAACGATGGATTCCCTGGGCCTTGCCCCCACAGGCGCGCTGAACTCCCCGGCGGCAGAGCGCAATGCGCCGGCCATTCTGGCACGCCTCAAGCCCCATCTGCCTGCCAGCGGGCGCGTACTGGAGATCGCTTCCGGCTCGGGCCAACATGCCGTTGCCTTCGCCGGGGCACTGCCCGAAGTGGAATGGCACCCCTCGGACCCCAGCCCCGAAGCACGGCACAGCACCGATCTTTGGGCGGCACAGTCGGGTCTGAACAATCTGCGGCCCGCGCTGCATCTGGACATGCTGGACGAGGCCAGCTGGCCAGACGGAACCTATGACGCCATCGTGTGCATCAACATGGTGCACATAAGTCCCTGGGCCGCCACCGAAGGCTTGATGGCCCTCGCCCAAAGCCGTCTGGCACAGGGCGGGCTGCTGTATCTGTACGGCCCCTACCGCGAGCCCGACGTCGCGCTTGCCCCCTCCAATGCCGCCTTCGATGAGAGCCTGAAATCGCGCAATCCCGAATGGGGCCTGCGCGACCGCGATCAGGTCATCGAACTGGCCAAGCGTCACGGCCTGCGCTTCACGCTGCGCGCGGAGATGCCCGCCAACAACATCAGCCTGATGTTCCGGCGCTTCTGACGCTTTCTTTACAGGGCGGTACGGCCTAAACAGCCCGCCCTGACAGGAGACCCCGATGGCCTTTACCCGCACCTATGACGGCGACGAACCGGTCCGCATCAACAAGTGGCTGGGCCAGTCCGGCGTCTGCTCGCGCCGCGAGGCCGAAGGCCTGATCGCCGAGGGGCTGGTCAGCATCGATGGCGAGGTGGTCACCGATGCGGGTCGCAAGATCGAAAAGGGCCAGACGCTGACCCTGAACAACGACGCCGAGGAAGCTCTGGCGTCTGGCGTCACCATCCTGCTGCACAAGCCGGTCGGCTATGTCTCGGGCCAGCCGGAACCGGGCAAGATTCCCGCCGTGCGCCTGCTGTCCTTCAAGAACCGCGCGGACGAGGGCTATATCCCGCGTCGCGATGAATCCCTGCCGCCCATCGGTCGCCTCGACGAGGACTCGCGCGGGCTGCTGATGCTGTCGTCCGACGGCGTGGTGGCCAAGGCCGTGATCGGCCCGACATCCGAACTCGACAAGGAATACCTCGTTACCGTTTCGGGCACGATTACCGAGAGCAAGCTCGCCAAGCTGCGTCACGGTCTGGAACTGGATGGCCGCAAGCTGCGCCCCGCCAAGGTCACCCTGATCCGTGGCCAGAACCTGAAATTCATCCTGAAAGAAGGCCGCAAGCGCCAGATACGCCGCATGTGCGAACTGGTTGGGCTTGAGGTGACGGACCTGTTCCGCACCCGCATCGGCCCGATCCAGCTCGGCCCCCTGCCCGAAGGCCAGTGGCGCCACATCACCCCGGAGGAACGTGACGCCCTGATCAAGGCCAGCGCCGGTTAAACCGTCAGTTCGGCGGTGATCTTCACCAACCGCTCCAGCTCGGCCACATGGGCCTTGAACGCGGATTTGCCTTTGGCGGTCATGGACAGCCATGTCCGCGAGCGCCCCTCGAAGGGGGCCTTGCGGACGGCGACATAGCCCGCCTCTTCCAAAGCTTTCACGTGTTTGGACAGTACCGAGTCCGACACCTTGATGGCATCGCGCACCACCGCAAACTCGGCCTCTGCCGCAGACAGGATGGCGCAGATCTGCAACCGCCCCGGCGCGTGGATCAAAGGATCGAATACTGGCGCGGTCATTTCAGGTCCTTCACGTCTTTGCGGTACAGGGCCATCCAGACGCGCATGCCTGCCAGACCCAGAAGGCCCCCCAGTGCGCCGCACAGCAGCGGCACCCAGACCATGTCCTGCACACGGCCGAACCAGATGCTTATCCCCATCAGACCGATCAGCAAACCCGCCAGACCGAAAGCGGCCCAACGCGCCCGCTTGGGGGAATAACCGTTGACCCATACGCCGGTCTCTGACTGCCATTTGCGCATGATGATGACGAGAACGGCGATAGCGACTGCCGTACAAACCATACCAATGGCAGTGCCCAGCCCCTGCCCTGCGACCAGCAGCGCACACGACGCCGCATAGCCCGCATCGTACCACCAGGGCCAATAGTCCATCTTGCCCAGTGCCTGCGCACGCGTCTCGCGGATGCTGTTCAAAGCCTCCATCGCGCCAGCGCCATCAAACTTTTCATGGTCGTTGGTCATAGGCGTTTCCTCACTTTCCATATTGGAAAATGACACCTACTTTCCAACTTGGCAAGTCGTAAGTTTCCAGTTTGGAAAATAGCTACAGGTGACCTAACATTGTTCCATTCATTCACTCGGGGGAGATGAAAGAATGGCTATCAAGTGGAGCCCGGAAAAGCTGAAAGCCCTTTCGGTCCATGACCGCGGCGTGCTTTACAAAAATGCCTGTGCCAAGGCTGACAATCCTGAAGCCGCAGAACTCAAGGCCATGATCGAAATCGTGGGACTTCCTTATTCAGAGGAAGGCTCGGTCAGGATGGATGATCCACTGACGCTCAAGATGCAGGAGATCATCTATTCAGAAGCCGGAAAGGCGGCGGCAGTCAAAGGCGCAAAGGAGGGCATGCCTGCCCTCACCTATATCGATCCCATGCTGCAGGCCGCCCTTGGCGTGGATTACGGTGCACACAACCAGACCACCCACACCGCAGGGCTACTGGTCGCGCAACTCATGACATCTCTCGGCTACCGCAAGGACAGGTCCAAACTCTTGCCTTCCAACTGCGTGGCCAAGACTGCGGCGATGTGGAAATAGGCCCTCAGACGAGGGCCTTGAACCACTGCTCCAGCATTACCGTCTCGGCGCGTTGGGCGGCGGCGCGGGCGGCGGCTTCTTCGTCCACACCCCAGCGTTCTTCGGTAAAGGCTTCGTCCAGACGCGACAGATCATAGGCGGTCGCGCCGTCCAGTTCGCCCTGTTGCAGCGCCAGCCCCAGAATGGCCGAACCCAGAAGCGGCACAGCCATGGCCAGACCCGACAGCTGGAAGTGGTCCAGCGACAGGGCCAGCGCCTTTACCTTATCCAGCGAAGCCTGATCCTGCGGCTGGTGGACGATGCCCTGAACCGGAACCAGACGGATTCCGTGCTTGTCCTCGGCCCACTGACGCCATGCGCCCCATTCGCGTTCCTGACGCTCGATCAGGGACTGGGGAGCCTCGGCGAGGTAGCAGGTCAGGTCATTGCCCGCGTATGCGGTGATCTCATCGGCCACGGCCTCCATCACCTCGACCACACGGTCGATGGCGGTGGATGCGAGACGGGTGGCGGGCATGGTGCCCGGTTCCAGGTACTCGCCCTGCGCGGCCCATTCCGCCGCGACCATCCGTGCTGCCGCCTCGGTCGGCAGGATCATCTTGCGGTGCGCGGGCGTCTTGGGCGTGCGGCCATCCAGAACTACCGCCCAGCCATCATCGGTCCGCTCCACGCCCGCTTCCTTCCAGAAACGTTTGATACGCTCTTCGGATTCCTTGAAGCCTTTGCGGGCGGCGACGTTCGGGTCCAGCGGGGGAATGTGGCTCATGGGATAGTCTCGAACTCTCAGACCTTGGCGGCAAAGCGGTTCAGTGCCGCCTCAAGGTCGCTAAAATCATTGGCAACGTGGACGGCACCGGCAGCCAACTGTTCCTCCACCGTATGGAAGCCCCAGCCGACGCCCTGTCCCGTCACCTTGGCGTTTTTCGCCATCAGCATATCGTGGCTGGTGTCGCCGATCATCACCGTGCGTTCCAGCGTGGCACCGTTCCTGTATACAGCGGCCAGAAGCATGGACGGATCGGGCTTGCCCGGACCGTCCGAGGCACAGTGCGCCGAGGTGAACAGTTCGCTCCATTCAGGGCGCGCCATGTTGCGCGCCACGCCACGGCTGTTCTGGCCCGTAGCAATTGCCAGTTTCCAGCCGTCCTTCTTCAAATGACGCAGCGTGGGCATGACGCCGTCATATAGCGGCTCTTCGTGGCCCGCCTCATAGCGGTCGCGGAAGCTCTTTTGGAAGGCCGCCACGAACTCGGCCAGTTCGCCCATGGTCAGTTGCGGCTCCAGCGTATGCAGCGCCTTGTCCAGCGTCAGGCCGACAATCTGGCGCACACGGTCATAGCTGGGCTCCGGCAGACCCAGCACCTTGGCCGCCTCGCACGCGCCGATATGGATCGAGCTTCGGCTATCGACCAGTGTTCCGTCGACATCGAACACGGCCAGCGGAGCATCGGAAGCGGTCATACGGTCAGCAACTCAGACAGGGATCAGATCGAACGCGATGGTCAGGCGATGCCGCTCGTCCTCGAACGGCAGGGTTCCATGCCACATACAGGACGGAAACAATACCAGCTTGCCCGGTTCTGGCTTTTCGACCTTTAGCGGTTCCAGCGGGGTCGGCAGAGTATAGGGCGGCACACCGAACGCGATCCAGCCCTCTGTCCCGCCTCGATCTACGGCCTGCGGCAGGTCGATATAGCAGGCCGAGGACAACCATCCTCTTGAATGTATGTGCGCCTCGTGGAAACCGCCCGGATGCAGCCGCACAGACCAGCAGCCGACAATGCGATAATCGCCTGTATTGCGGCGGCGCACGGCATCGCTGCCCTGCCCCAGCGCAGCCAGATAATCGCGGATCGGCCCGTCTATCGCCTTGAAGAAGGCCTGTATGACCGGATCATCGACATGGCGCAGATCCACGGGCGTTTGTGATCCGTGCCTCAGGCTTTGACCGATGGGGTGGCGCGAAAAACTGTGCTGGGCCTCCAGCGCCTGCGTCAGTTCAGCCAGATAGTCGCTCAATGAGGACCAGCCCTCGGGCGTGTCGATCGTCGACGCGCGGATCAGACCGTTGGTATCATCCAGCCCCGTGGGATTGGTCCGTCCGGCCATACGGGCGGCCGTGGCATGGATCGCCAGCGTGGCTTGGTCCTGTCCTGTGGCGGCTACCAGCTTGTCCATAATGGCCAGCGCCTGTTCGGCCTCGCCTTTCACCAGATGGCATTTGGCCACAGCGGTCCATGCCGACAGGTCGGATGCCGCCAGCTCTACGGCCATCGCCGCATGGGACATGGCAAGATCGACATCGAAATCCAGTGCCAGATGCGACGCGGCCACCTCGACCGCAGGATCGCGCAATCCAGCCCGATCCGTCCGCTCGACCAGATCGGCATGGACCGCCCCGCCAGGCATGCCGACATAGGCGTTGAAGACCGCCAGCGCCCGTAGCAGGGGCGAGTTGGACGGATATGATACCAGGGCGGTTTCGAACGGCTCGCGGGCGGCCTCAACCGCCCCGCCCATCATCCAGATCTGCTGGGCCAGTTCACTGATGGCTTCAACATAGTCGGGCCTGCGGGCCAGCACTTCACGATAGGCGGCAACGGCCTCGTCCAGCTTGGAAACGGCCTGAAGCGACCGCGCCAGTACCAGCCACGTCTCGGGCGAATTGCTCCCCATCAACAGGGCCTTTCGGGCGCAGGCTTCCGCCTCGGCCTGCTTTCCGGCATCGCCCAGTGCGGCACCCAGATTATGGTGCGCGACCGCCGAGTTCGGCCGCTCCCCCACCTGCCGACGGCGCAGGGCGACCAGACCGTCAAAATCCTGACACGCACGCAGGAGACCGACTTCCAGATCGACCAGAGCCGCCCTCTCACGGTCGGATGCCCCGCGCACCATTGCCAGCGCCTCTACAAAACGCCCCTGCCCGGCAAGGCCTTGGGCCATCTGTCCGCGCTGTTGAAGCGACATCTCCCCCAAGAAGGCCTCTCCTGCGTTATTCCGTTACCGGATGCGTTTGACGTTGTGGAAGATGTCCTCGTCCGCCTCGTCTTCCGAGAAGCCGAAGTGGGCAAAGCCCGCCTTCATTTCCGGCGACAGCGGGGCCTCGACGATCAGCTTGCCACCGCCCGGATGGTCCAGCTCGATCCGGCGGGCGTGAAGCTGAAGCTTCAGCGTGCCCGACAGTTCTTTCGACTGGTCATTGCCGTATTTCGGATCACCGAGGATCGGGTGGCCGATGCCCGCCATGTGGGCACGAAGCTGGTGGGTGCGCCCGGTGAACGGACGCAGCGCCATCCATGCGGCGCGGTGCGCGGCGCGGCTGACGGTCACATAGGCGGTCTCGGCGGTTTCCGCGCCGTGCTCCTTGGGGTCGGCCGGACGCATGATCTCGAAGTCGTTGATGCCCGACTTCTTCAGCGGCATGTCGATCTGTCCCGCCGACGGTTTGGGGTTGCCGATGACGATGGCCCAATAGGTCTTTTTGGCGTGACGGCGGGCGAAGGCACCCGCCAGACGCTTCGCCGCTTCCGGTCCCTTGCCCAGCAGCAGGACGCCCGAGGTATCGCGGTCCAGACGGTGGACAAGGCGCGGACGCTCCATCCCCTCGCCCCATGCCGACAGCAGGCGGTCGACGTGCTTGGTCGTCTTGGTGCCGCCCTGAACCGCCAGACCCGCCGGCTTGTTGATGGCGATGACCATGTCGTCTTCGTACAGCACCAGCGACTTGGCATAGGCCACGTCGCGCTCGCTGATCTTGGGCTTTTCGCCCGGTACGCGCTCGACAGGCTCGGGGATCGGCGGCACGCGCACGGCGGCCCCTGCGGTCAGGCGCTCTTCGGGTTTGATGCGGCTGCCGTCCACGCGGATATTGCCCGCGCGGCACATCTTCTGGACCTGAATGTGCGACAGGTGCGGCCAGCGGCGCTTGAACCAGCGGTCCAGACGGATGCCGTCCTCGGCCTCAGCTACATACAGGATCTGAACTTCGCGGCTCATCCGAAAACCTTACGCATGATGATCAAGCCGACGAACACGGCGACCACCGAAAGAAAAACTGAAGCGAGCGCATATCCGGCGGCCGTGGCCATCTCGCGGCGCTCGAGCATTTGAACCAGTTCCAGCGAAAACGCCGAAAAGGTCGTGAACCCGCCCAATACCCCGACAACGGCAAAAAGGCGAACGGCTTCGCTCGTTCCCTGCGATTTCAGCGCGATCCATCCCGTCACCAGCCCGATCAGCAGGCCGCCGACAAGGTTCACCGCAAAGGTCCCCCACGGCCAGCCACCGCTGCCGAAGGCGCGAACCATGACCAAGCCTGTCGCATAGCGTGCCATAGCTCCCAGAGCACCGCCCGCCGCCACCATCAGAAAAGGGTTCATAGACAACCGAATAGCCTTTTCCACGGCGTTTGCGAAGCATGCGCCCCGATAGACAAAGGCCCCACCGACCCGTTCGTCGGTGGGGTCTTTTCAGCTTCCTGACTTGTGCGGATTAGAGACGGTGGCCGATGGATTCCATCACGCCACGTGCGGAATAGGCTTCGGGATGCTCGGGTTTGGCACCGCGACCCATGATGATCTCAAGCGTGGTCGAGGTGGGCGACGGGCCATTGAGGTTCAGTCCTACGCCGACACCCACGCCCGAGGTTGAAAAGCCGCCATAACGACCACCGCCCGCGCCGATCGAGACATTGGGACGAACACCCCCCGCACTGTCGGGGCGACCGTCGATCCAACGTTGGGTGACCTCGAACCAGTCATAGCCGCGCTGGGTCGTCAGCTCGGCAGCGCGATAGAGCGCACGGTCCGCCACCGGCCCTGCTGCGCCCACCCCCGAATAGGTAACCCGGAAACGGTTGCTCTCGATCTGTTGCTCGGCATAGCCCTGTCCCCGCGCCGCCATCTGCGGTCCATAGGGCGCAAGACTGGCGCAGGCCGTCAAAGCCAGAGCCGAAACGGCCAGCACAGAGGCGGTCAGGGTCTTTCTCGAAAAAACAGCCGTCACGGCGATACTCCCGAACTGTTCACAGGGATTCAGCGGATTTCACACGCCATTGTTCCGCCATACACCTGAACGGGAGATGAAGTGGATTACAAGCCCGCTGCGGCCCTGAGGTCGGCAAAGTCCTGCGGCTCGGGGGCTTCGATGGTCATGCGACCGCCCTCGGGGTGCGGAAATGTCAGCTTGGCCGCGTGCAGCATCAGGCGCGGCGCGCCGCGTCCCGCAAATGTCAGCGCCCCGCCGTAACGCACATCCCCCACCAGTGGGCGACCGATATGGGCCATGTGGACGCGAAGCTGATGCATGCGTCCGGTCAGCGGCTCCAGCTCGACCACCGCGCCCTCTTCATTGGCCGTCAGGGTGCGATATCGGCTCTGCGACGCCTGTGCGCCCTCGGCGTCATCGGCCACCACGCGCATATAGGCCTCGCGCCCGATTTCCTCGCGGCGCAGGGCGGCCTCGATCATCCCCTGCTTTGGCTCGGGGGCCGAAGAGAGGATGGCGCGATAGGTCTTCTGGAATTTGCGCGCCTGCATCGCCTTGCCGAGGAAGCTGGCGGCGGGCTTGGTCTTGGCGATCAGGATGACGCCCGAGGTATCGCGGTCGAGGCGGTGCACCAGTTCGGGGCGTTTGCCGTTCGAGCGTTTGAACGCCCACAACAGGTCATCCAGCGTATGGGCCTGAATACGCCCGCCCTGACTGGACAGCCCCGCGGGCTTGTTCACCACCATCACATGCGAGTCCTGAAACAGAACCAGCGAACGCATGAAGGCGACGTCTTCGGGGGGCAGGTCTAGGGGCTGGCGCTTAGTCATCGCGCGCTCTTAGCCCAGTCCCCCCGAATGGTCGATTGGATTAGCGGATAATGCCGCGCGAACGGGCGAAATGGGCATAGGCCGCAGAGGCAGCCGCCACCACGATCACGGCAATCCCGGCATACAGGGTACCGACGCCGAACACCTCGCGGCCATTGGACATGACCTGCATATAGACAGTGTTGGCCAGCACGGCGATCAGGCTGGCAACAAAGGCGTTGAACGCCAGCTTGCGGCGCAGCAGCAGCATCAGCGCCCCCAGCACACCTGTCCAGACGCCGACGCCGAACACGATCTCGACCCACACCGGCTGGGCCTGAATGAACTGGACCTGTTCCAGCGTCATATCCGCATAATAGCTGCGGACCTTCATCACCTGCATATACCACTGGGACGCGCCAAAGCCGTTCCACAGCAGGGTGATGACGCCCACGGCCCACAGATGCCACGGTGCTTTTACGTTGCCGTTCATAGGTTTGGCTCCCAGCCCTTGAAGTGCCGCTTCAGTATGGCAGGCAGCGCCCCCTTGGCAATGGACTTAACTGCCGGCCACGCGCCACGGCGGGTTGGTGCGGTTCACCCCCGCGAAATACAGGCAGATGCGGTTGCCGTCCGGATCGCGCAGCCATGCCTCGCGCCAGTTCCAGTCCTGATCGACCGGCCCACTGTCAAAGACGAAGCCCGCGGCCTTCAACGCCGCCACCCGCGCGTCCAGATCGTCGCACTCGAAATAGACGCCGCCCATATTGGGCCGCACCTGATCGGCGATATGGATCGAGAAGGTCGAGCACAGGTCCTCGTCCTCGCCCGGACAGATGAAGCGGGCATAGTGGTTGCTGGACACGATCATCTTCAGACCCAGCGCCTGATAGAAGGCCTTGGCGCGCGGGATGTCCGAAACCTCGACGGTGACCTGGTTCAGCTTCATCCGGCTCTCTCCTTGCGACATATCATCGATAGGCCGCAACTATGCCGTGCGAAGGCGAAAACAAGGGCAAGCGCCCTTTAAAACCACGTCACATTACAGGGGCTATTGGATGCCCCAGTCGTCATCCCCGGTGCCGCCTGACTTCTGCGCCTGAATGCGGGCGCGCATCTGGGCCCAGCGCTCCATACGCTGTTTGACCTTCTCCTCATGCCCCTCGCCTTTCGGACGATAGAAGCTCTGGCGCGGCATGCCTTCGGGGAAGAAGTTGTCGCCGGAAAAGCCCTCGGGCGTGTCCGGGTCGTAGTTATAGCCCTTACCGTAACCCAGCTCTTTCATCAGCTTGGTCGGGGCATTGCGGATATGGGCGGGCGGGATCAGCGAGCCCGTCTCGGCGGCCGCCTTTCGCGCCGCCTTATAGGCCTGATAGACGCCGATGGACTTGGGCGCGGTCGCCAGATGCACCACGCATTGCGCCAGCGCCAGCTCCCCCTCGGGCGAACCGAGGAAGTCGTATGTATCCTTGGCGGCATTGGCGACCAGAATGGACAGCGGGTCCGCCTCGCCGATGTCCTCCACCGCCATGCGGACCAGACGCCGCGCGATGAACAATGGGTCTTCGCCGCCGTGCAACATGCGCGCGAACCAATAGAGGGCCGCATCCACATCCGATCCCCGCACGGACTTATGCAGGGCCGAGATCAGGTTGTAATGCTCTTCGCGGCTCTTGTCGTAGGCAGGGGCGCGTTTCTGCAGGATGGCGGACATGCCCTGCACATCCAGCTTTTCGCCATCAGCCAGATTGAACAGCACCTCGGTCATGGTCAGCAGATACCGGCCATCACCATCGGCCATGACAAACAGGGCCTGACGCGCTTCGGGAAGTAGCGGCAGCGGCTTGCCCATATGGGCCTCCGCCCGTTGCAGCAGCAACTCCATCGCCGCATCGTCAAGCCGCTTGAGCACGTAGACCTGCGAGCGCGACAGCAATGCGCCGTTCAACTCGAAACTGGGGTTCTCGGTCGTCGCCCCGACCAGCGTCACGACGCCCGCCTCGACGAACGGCAGGAAGCTGTCCTGCTGGGTGCGGTTGAAGCGGTGGATTTCGTCGACGAACAGCAGGACCGAACGGCCCGACGCGCGGATGGCCTTGGCCTGTTCAAACGCCTTTTTCAGATCGGCCACGCCGGAAAACACGGCGCTGATCTGCATGTATTCATAGCCCGCGGCCTTGGCCAGCAGGCGGGCGATGGTGGTCTTTCCGGTACCCGGCGGCCCCCACAGGATCATGGAGCCCAGACGCCCCGCCACCGTCATGCGCCAGATCGGGCCGCCCTCGCCCAGCAGATGGTCCTGCCCCACCACTTCATCCAGCGTCGTGGGACGCAGACGGTCGGCCAGAGGCGCGTCAGGGGGATGGATGCCGGCGGCTTCGAACAGATCACTCATGCTCTATCCATAAGCCGTCCGGCATCCGATTTCACCTTATTAGGACCAGTTCCTTAGGGGATACGGCCATTCAGCTGGCGGCCACTGCGGATGATGGTCAGTTCCGACCCGCGCGCGGCACGGTTCAGCGCCGAAACCGATGTCACCGCGCGCCCGTCGATCGACCGGATCACGTCATTGGGACGCAGACCGATGCGCTGGGCGATGCTGCCGCGCTGGATGCCGGTGATGAAAACGCCGGTCATGAACGGATCACCGCCCAGGCTCTCGGCACGGGCCGGATTCAGGTCAAAGGCGGTGATACCGGCAAGCGCCCCCTGGGTGACGGCCTGACCCTTGTCCACGGTGGCATCCCCCGGCAGGGCGGTAACGCGGGCGTTCACATTCACCTCGCGGCCATCACGCAACAGGGTCACGCGGACAGTGTCATTCGGCGACTTGGTGCCGACCTGATAGTTCAGGCCACCCTGATCGTTGATCTCCACACCGTCGATGGCCGTGATCACATCGCCCTGCTCGATCGAGGCCCTGTTGGCCGGACCGCCCGAATAGACATCGGTGACCAAAAGCCCTTGCGGACGTGACAGCCCCAGACTGCGGGCCATATCGCCCGACAGGGTGTCACCCTTCACGCCCAGCCAGGGACGGATGACGCGGCTCTCACCGCCGACGGCCGATTCCAGAACTCGGCGGACCATAGCCGCCGGCACGGCAAAGCCGACGCCCGAGGCACCGCCACTGCGGCTGAAGATGGCGGTGTTGATGCCGATCAGCTCGCCATCCATATCCACCAGCGCCCCGCCCGAGTTACCGGGGTTGATCGGCGCATCGGTCTGGATGAAGGAACCGGAATCGCTGATGCCGGTATCGGTACGGTTCAGGGCCGAGATGATGCCGTTGGTCACGGTCTGGCCGACCCCAAAGGGGTTGCCGATGGCCAGCACAAGATCACCGACCTGTTGTTCTTCCTGATCATCCAGACGGATGGTCGGCAGGTCGCCCTCCACGTTTTCAAGTTGAAGCACGGCAATGTCGGAGCGTTCATCCGCCAGAAGCACCCGCGCCGGAAACTCGCGGCGGTCATTCAGGGTGACGCGGATTTCGCTCATGTTCTTGATGACGTGGGCATTGGTGATGACGACGCCATTCGGACGCACGATCACACCCGAACCGATAGACCCCGTCTGGCGGGCGGTCGGAATACCCCAGAAGGGATCACGCCCCTGCTGAACGCCACGCGCCGAAATATTGACCACAGCCGGAGCCGCCTTGCGAACCACGGGTGCAAAGCTCGTCTTCATCGCACCGGCATCTGTCGGTGCCACACGCGGCTGCTCGGCAAACACGCCTTCCTGCGCCTTGGAGGCCTGCGGCTGTCCGCATGCCGCGACCATCAGTGCGGCCATGATAGCAAGCTGTGAAGTCTTCATATCGTTCCTAAATCTTCAGGCCCGTCAGGGTATTGGCAGACATTCCGCAGCGAAACTGGGACAAGAACAAGGCAGGCTGCGAACCGCCGGTTTTCTATTGTCATTTAGAGAACCCGCCCGCCCCTTCAAGTCGCCAGCCTCGAAGCCGTCCCGGCCCCATTAGGTGCCGCGCATGAAAAAACGGGCGGTCGGAAACCCAACCGCCCGTCCCTATCGGGTAACGACCGCGCCGTGACTTAGTTCTGCGTCACCGGCAAGGTATCCGCGGCATTGCCGTCGCCCTTTGGCACTTCAATGCCCAGCAGACGGCCCAGCAAGGGCTGCACATCCACACTGTCGATGTTCTGCAGCTGTCGGCCAGCCGCCACGCCCTTGCCGTGGGCGATGAAGATGGCGTGCATGTCCGACCACTCATTGTCATAGCCATGCGCACCGCCCGGACGGGTCATACGGCGGTCACTGGTCCCGACCAGCCAGCCATTCTCGGCCAGACAGACAAAATCTGTCACGCGGCGGTGCGTACCCAGAGCAAAGCGTGCCGGAATATCGGCCTTTCGCCAGCACTCATAATGGTCATGCTTGCCGACAATGGCAGAAGCGACCTCGGCGTCGCGGCCCGGAGCGGCGTTCACAAAGGCCACTGGACCGGAATAGACCACGTTCAGGGCATCGGCAGCGACACGCTCATCCAGATAGCTGACACGATCGGGTGACGTCGCGGCCATACCGTGGTCCGACACCACAAGCACAACTGCATTCTTGTCCAGACCGCGCGCCTTCAGGCCCTCCATCAGACGGCCGATGCTGGCATCGGTAGATACGATCGCTTCGGTTACCTCGGCGGAATCCGGCCCGTGGCGGTGGCCCATTGTGTCCACCAGATCGAAATACAGGGTGTTCAGACGCGGACGCTGCTCTTGCGGCAGGTCCAGCCATTCCAGCAGGCGGTCGACACGCACATCCCCCGGCATGGACTGGTCGAACACCGCCCAGTGGGTCGGACGAACGCCGCGCACATCGGCCTCGGAGCCCGGCCAGAACATGGTGCCTGTCACAATGCCCTGTTTTTCTGCCGTCACCCAGATCGGCTCGCCGTCATCCCACCAGCGGCGGTCGGTAACAGCCGCACGGTTCCCCAGAGAGAACGAACCCAGTTCGGCATCACGCATATTGTTGCCGACGATGCCGTGGTGATCGGGGTGCAGGCCCGTTACCAGTGTGTAGTGGTTGGGAAAGGTCACCGTCGGGAAGGACGGCTTCATCGCGCCCGACGCCCCCTCTGCCGCCAGACGCGACAGGTTCGGCGTAATGCCGCGGTTAAGGTATTCCGCACGGAAACCATCAATCGACACCAGAATGACTGTGGTCGGTTGCTCGGCTTGGGCCCGGGCGACAACAGCCGTCCCCTGGCTTTGCACCGTACCGGTCGCACACCCGCCGACCAGAAGACCCAACCCCATTGCTGAACCCAGCAAAAGATTACGCAACATCGAGGGGGTGGCCATGCTTTTTACTCCGGCGACTCATTAAACCGGCGATACTGCTAAGCCGTTTGTGTCACAGGTTGAAGACACCGTTGCGCGATTATAGCGCTTGCGGCGAAGCTGAAGTGGCTTCAGTCTACAAATATGAACGCTGTTATATCAGTTGATCGACTCACCAAATCCTTTGGTGACGTCCGCGCACTGGATGCGCTGTCGCTGGAAATCCCCCAAGGCGGCGTTTACGGAATTCTAGGCCCCAATGGCGCGGGAAAATCGACCTTTTTCCGCATATTGCTTGGCCTCGTCCATCCGACCGGCGGCAGTGGCAGCATGCTGGGTTTTCCGATCAGCCATACGGAGACCCTGCGTCGCATCGGTTCGATGATCGAGACGCCGCGCTATCCGGCCTATCTCACGGCCCGCGACAGTCTGTTGTGGCTGGCGACCGCGCATGGTCAGGTCGGGTCCATCGATATGGATCACTGGATCAGGCGCGTCGGTTTGGCCGATGCGGCGGACCGGCCTGTTCGCGGGTTTTCCGTGGGGATGATGCAGCGCCTCGGCGTCGCGGCGGCGCTGATGAACCGTCCAGACCTTGTCATTCTGGATGAACCCACAAGCGGTATGGACCCGCCCGGCATCCACGAGATGCGCTCTGTCATCCGCGACCTCGCTGAGAACGACGGCGTGACCGTCATTCTGGCCAGCCACCAGCTGCTCGAGGTCCAGCGCATCTGTGATCGGGTCGCCATTCTCAATCGGGGGAAACTGGCTGCCGAAGGCAAGGTCAGCGACCTGACCGGCGCGACGGAATATCTCCACCTTGAGGCCTCCCCTCTCCTCAGGGTCAAGGCCATCGTGGGGGAAGCCGCCGAGATCGTTGGCGATGCCGTGCTGGTGAATATCCGCCGCGAGGATACCGCGGCCCTGATCCGCCATCTGGTCAGCAACGACATCGATATCATGGAGGCACGCTGGGTCGGCGGAGATCTGGAGGCTGTGTTTATGTCCGAGACCTTGGGCGAGCCGCAGACACAGGACGCCTCGAATGCTGCTTGATGCCGTTCGCGCCGAACTCTTCCGTTTTTCACGCAATACGACAGCATGGTTATGGGGCCTGCTGGTCATACCGCTGGGGTCTGCGCTAACGGGCATATTCGCCCGCCAATTTCTGCAGACCTCTCTATCCAAGGCGACACAGGATCTTCCCGCCAATCTGGGCCTGGTCAAAAGCCCACTGAATATCGGCGACGTCATCACCGACCAGACGGCACAATTGGCCGGTGCCAATCTACTGGCCTTCTTCCTTTTCGCCGCCGCCGTCATTGCGGCATCGGACTATCGCTGGGAAAGCTGGCGCCTGATCCGACCGCGTAACAGCCGCCGCAATCTGATACTGGGCAAGGCGATCGCCATTGCCATCATCGCCCTTATTCCGCTGGGGCTGTTCCTGCTGTGCGAAACCATCGGACGCATCATCAGCGCCAGTCTGGAAAACCGCCCCCTCGCTATCGGCTTTGACTTCCAACAGGCCTTGGCAACAGTGGCCATGTTCGTCGTATCGTGGCTCAGGACCATACAGATAGCCGGATTGGCGGTGCTGGCCGGTGTGATGACGCGCTCGGTTTTCGGAGGCTATGTGCTTCCGCTGGCCCTCTCGGTCGGCACATTCATGGTCGCGGGAATGCTGTTCGCCTTTGGCTGGACTGACGACCAATGGCGCACCCTTCTCCTCTTCCCGGCCAAGGCCTATGGCGCTTTGCAGACCGCGCTTGCAGGAGGACCCGTGACTGCCGCGACGACCGTCAAGGCGATCATCGGCCTCGGGCTGTGGCTCGCCCTGCCGCCCGCGCTCGCTGTCTGGGTCTTCGAAAGACAGGACCTGTCGAAGGAATAGCCCTCAACCCAGAGGCTTTTCCATAAACACGTCCGCACGGGCATAAGGCGTCTCTCGTGTCGGCAGATAGGTGAAGCCAGAGCTTTCATAGAGTTTCAGCGCAGGTTTGAGTCCGGAGTTCGTTTCCAGATACAGCCGCGATGCCCCAAGCTCTCGGGCCTTGTCCTCGCATGATTGGATCAGGATTTTTGACAGACCCAGACCCCGCGCGGACGGCGCGACGGTCATCTTCGCCAGCTCATAGCCCCCGTCGTCCATTTTCTGGATCGCACAGCAACCTACGACCACGCCTTCCGGGTCTTCGACCATGAAGATGTACCCGCCCTTGTCGAGAACAGTCGCCTGCGGATCGGACAAAACAGCCCTGTCCTTGGCTTCCAGCGCAAAGCCGCCCTCACGGATCCAGGCCTCATTGAGCTGTCGCCACGCCAACGCGTGGGCAGGACGATACGGAACAACGCAATACTGAAGCTTGGCCATCCCGGTTCTATGTCGAGAAACCGCATAACAGGCAAGCCGGTGCCGAATACGCAAAGGGGCGGCTGGCCATACGGCCAACCGCCCCTTGGGATCAGTTAGATCAGGGAACGAAGATTAAGCTTCGTCGCCTTCGATCTCGACAACCGGACCGGAGTCCTTGCCCTTGGCCGAGACGTCGCGATCGACGAACTCGATGACGGCCATCGGGGCGTTGTCGCCGTGACGGAAGCCAGCCTTCATGATGCGGATGTAGCCACCTTGGCGGTCTGCATAGCGAGCAGCCAGGGTGTCGAACAGCTTGCCGACTTGCGGCACATCACGAACGGCGCTGATGGCCTGACGACGAGCGTGCAGGTCGCCGCGCTTGGCGAGGGTGACCAGCTTCTCGACGAAAGGACGCAGTTCCTTCGCTTTCGGCAGGGTGGTGGTGATCTGCTCGTGCTTGATCAGCGAGGCAGCCATGTTGGCGAACATGGCCTGGCGGTGGCTGACCGTACGGCCGAGCTTACGATAGGCGGCGCCGTGGCGCATCGGGGTCTCTCCTACTCAACCCTGGTTTCCTGCCCGAACTCTATGTGGGCGAAGGACCTAGGGCCTCTCATTCTAACCGCCCCAACCAATCCTGCTTAAGGACCTGGGCGGAGGGTTGATGATCAGATCTGGTCGTCGAACTTCTTGGCCAGATCTTCGATGTTTTCCGGCGGCCAGTTCGGCACATCCATGCCGAGGCTCAGGCCCATGGTCGCCAGCACTTCCTTGATCTCATTCAGCGACTTGCGGCCGAAGTTCGGGGTGCGAAGCATTTCGCCCTCGGTCTTCTGGATCAGGTCACCGATGTAGACGATGTTGTCGTTCTTCAGGCAGTTGGCCGAACGAACCGACAGTTCCAGTTCGTCCACCTTCTTCAGCAGGGCCGGGTTGAACGGCAGGTCGGGCTTGCCGTCCGACTGCTCGACAGCCTTGGTCGGCTCTTCGAAGGTGATGAAGATCTGCAGTTGGTCTTGCAGGATGCGAGCAGCGAAGGCTGCTGCGTCAACCGGCGAAACCGCACCGTTCGTCTCGATCTCGAGGATCAGCTTGTCATAGTCCAGCGACTGACCTTGACGGGTCGGCTCGACGCGATAGGCAACGCGCTTGACCGGCGAGTAAAGGGCGTCAACCGCGATCAGGCCGATCGGGGCGTCTTCCGGACGGTTAAACTCGGCTGCGACATAGCCCTTACCGTTCTGGACGGTCAGTTCCATGCGGATCGAAGCACCGTCGTCCAGCGTGCAGATAACGTGATCCGGGTTAAGGACCTCGATATCGGCCGGGACATCGATCTGAGCTGCGGTCACGACACCGGGGCCGGTGGCGCGCAGCGTCATACGCTTCGGACCTTCCGCATGCATGCGGAGAGCCAGTTGCTTGATATTCAGGACGATGTCGACAACGTCCTCACGAACGCCTTCCAGCGAGGAGAACTCGTGGACAACGCCGTCGATTTGGATGGCGGTGACTGCTGCGCCCTGAAGCGAAGACAGCAGAACGCGACGAAGCGCGTTGCCAAGCGTCACACCGAAGCCACGCTCGAGGGGTTCGGCGACCAGACGCGCTTTGCGCTGCGGGTCAGAGCCGGCCTCGACCTGGGGCTTCTCGGGACGGATCAGCTCTTGCCAGTTTCTTTCGATCATTAGTGTCCCTCGAACGGGTTTCGCTGACCCCACCTGTGTGCACTCAGGCTAGTAGGGGCCAGCAAGAAAAGAGTCAGGCGGCGATTAGACGCGACGACGCTTGGGCGGACGGCAGCCGTTGTGCGGCATCGGGGTGACGTCACGGATGGTGGTGATCGTCATGCCAACAGCTTGCAGAGCGCGCAGCGCCGACTCACGGCCCGAACCCGGACCCGAGACGTTGACTTCGAGGGTCTTGACGCCGTGTTCAGCAGCCTTCTTGCCAGCATCCTCGGCAGCCATCTGGGCAGCATACGGGGTCGACTTACGCGAACCCTTGAAGCCCATGTGACCAGCCGACGACCACGAGATCGCGTTGCCTTGGGCATCGGTGATCGTGATCATGGTGTTGTTGAAAGAGGCATTCACGTGGGCGACGCCCGAGGTGATGTTCTTACGTTCGCGGCGCTTTACGCGACCCGGTTCCTTAGCCATAGCTCAGGCCTCTCTCTTACTTCTTCTTGCCGGCGATCGGCTTGGCCGGACCCTTGCGGGTGCGTGCGTTCGTGTGCGTGCGCTGACCGCGGACCGGCAGGCCCTTACGGTGACGCAGGCCACGATAGCAGGCCAGGTCCATCAGACGCTTGATGCTCATCGAGGTTTCGCGACGCAGGTCGCCCTCGACGGTGTAATCACGGTCGATGGTTTCACGGATTTGCAGGATTTCGGCATCGGAAAGTTGGTTCACGCGACGGGCCGGCTCGATGCCTACCTTCGCAGTGATTTCCTTGGCGGTGTGCGCGCCAATGCCGTGAATGTACTGAAGCGCGATTTCAACGCGCTTGTTGGTCGGAATGTTGACGCCAGCGATACGGGCCACGAAATTCTCCAGGTACGCGTTAGTCAGACGCAAAAAACCGTTCCGGTTAACAAACCTGGAACGTGTGCGCCCTTCGCGGAAGACCGCCCTTATACATGGGATTCCTTTCCCGTCAACGCTTGCTGGCGGGAAAGAGGGATTAACAGAAAGTTTCCTAAGGCCATTCAACCCCGACTTGGATTTCTGCCCCATCGATGGGGCGGCCATCGCGGGTCCCAGGACGAAAGCGGAAATACTGCGCGGCTGCAAGGGCTGCTGTGCCGAATCCCATCTCGCGCGGCGATTCATTTGCGACGCGGCATCCACTCAACCGCCCGTCCGCACCCAGACGACAGGCCAACAGAACCGATCCACCCTGACGCTTTCGAAAAGCCTCACGGGGGTGCAGGGCGCGAAGTTCATTCTGGGTCGGCCCGCGGATGATGCGCGGGCCTCCACCGTCACCATCGCCTGAACCGCTGCCACGGCCGCGTCCTGTGCCAGTCCCCTCGCCGCCCTGCCCCATGCCGGGCGAGGGCGTAGCCTCGGGAGCCACGCCGACAACCAAGGGGGGATCGGGCGTAGGCGTCGGCGGGGCCAGCACCTCTGGCGGCGGAGGATTGGGACGGGGCGGCGGTATACGCACAGCCGAGGTCGAGGCCGGTGCCCCTCCCCCTTCCGTCCGCGTCGGCCTTTCAGGGGGCGGAGGCGGTGGAGGAGGCGGAACCGTCGGCGGAACCAGATCGACCAGGATTGACGGAACGGAAACCGTCGGCGGCGCATCTACCGTCCAACGCCCGACCAACAGCCCCAATCCGCCATGCAGGACAATCACCCCTGCGACCGCAGCGATACGTGTCCATCGGCGTGGCGTGCTAGTCCAACGGCTCGGTCGTGTTTCCAGTGACGGCATCCTGCATAAACGCACAAGGCAAAGAAAAAGGGCCGATGCCAATGCATCGACCCTTAAACTGCATGACCGAGCCTGAAGGCTGGCTGAACGTCTTAGGCGAGAGCCGCGTCGATGGCCGCGGCCACCGTGGCGATATCACCCATACCGTCCACTTCAGTCAGCTTGCCCTGCGCTTCGTAGTACGGAAGCAGCGGAGCGGTGTTGGCGTTGTAGACGGCCAGACGATCCTTAAAGGTGTCAGGATTGTCGTCAGCACGGCCCTGGTCCTCAAAGCGCTTGGTGATGCGTTCGGTCAGAGCGGCGTCGTCAACCTTGAGGCGGACCACGGCGTCGATCTGGCTGCCACGCTTTTCGAGCATGGCGTCCAGAGCCTCGGCCTGGGCCACCGTACGCGGGAAGCCATCGAAGATGGCGCCGCCAGCAGCCTCGGCTTCCGGCAGGCGGGCTTCGATCAGGGCGATGACGATCTCGTCGGTGACGAGGTCACCGCGAGCCAGCACGTCCTTGACCTTGAGGCCCAGCTCCGAGCCCGAAGCGATCGCTGCACGCAGCATGTCGCCGGTCGAGAGCTGAACCATGCCGCGGGTTTCGACCAGGCGCTTGGCCTGTGTGCCCTTGCCTGCAGCCGGCGGTCCGAAAAGGATCAGATTCATAGTCAGATTATCCCCAGCACCTGAACCTTAGCGACGCACAACCGGCGTGCCGCCACGACCGCCACGGCCGCGCAGCTTCGCCTTCTTGATCAGACCCTCGTACTGGTGAGCCAGCAGGTGGGACTGGATCTGCGAAACCGTATCCATCGTCACCGACACCACGATCAGCAGAGAGGTACCGCCAAAGTACATGGCATTACCCATGCCTGCGACCATGAACTCCGGCAACAGACAGACGGCGGTGATGTAGGCCGCGCCGATGACCGTCAGACGGGTCAGCACATAATCCAGATACTCTGCAGTGCGCTTGCCCGGACGGATACCCGGCAGGAAGCCGCCGTATTTGCGCAGGTTCTCGGCCGTCTCTTCAGGGTTGAAGGTGATCGAGGTGTAGAAGAAGCAGAAGAAGATGATCAGGGCGGCATAAAGCACCATGAACACCGGCTTGCCGTGCGTCAGCTGGGCCGTCACGACCGGCAGCCATGCCATCCACTCCGGCAGGTTGGCCGTCGCGGTGAACTGGGCCACCGTGGTCGGCAGCATCAGCAGCGACGAGGCGAAGATGGCCGGGATAACACCGGCGGTGTTCACCTTCAGCGGCAAGAACGAACGTTCGCCACCGGTCACGCGGTTGCCTTCCTGACGCTTCGGATACTGGATCAGAAGACGGCGCTGGGCGCGTTCCATGAAGACGATGAACATGACGGTCGCCACGGCCAGAATGGCCAGACCCATCAGGGCGAAGGCCGACATCTGGCCTTGCTGGGCCAGACCCAGCAGACGGGCGATCGTGCCCGGCAGGACCGCGACGATACCGGCGAAGATGATCAGCGAGATACCGTTACCGACACCGCGGGCCGTCACCTGCTCGCCCAGCCACATCAGGAACATGGTGCCGCCCGTCAGGGTGACGACCGTAGTCGCGATGAAGAACAGGCCCGGGCTGTCAACGAGGCCCTGCGAGGCGTTCAGGCCTACGGCGATACCGAAGGACTGTGCCAGCGCCAGAACAACCGTCAGATAGCGGGTGTATTGGTTCAGCTGCTTGCGGCCGGCCTCGCCGCCCTCTTTCTTCAGCTTTTCCCACGGCGGATAGACCGCGCCCATCAGCTGGACGATGATCGAGGCCGAGATGTAGGGCATCACGTTCAGTGCGAACACAGCCATACGTTCGACCGCGCCACCGGAGAACATGTTGAACATGTCCAGGATGCCGCGCTGACCGTCCGGGTTCTGGAAGAACTGGAGGAAGGCTTGCGAATTGATGCCCGGGATCGGCACGTAAGTGCCCAGGCGATAAACAAGCAAGGCGCCCAGCGTGAACAGCAGGCGCTTGTGCAGCTCGGTCGCCTTGGCGAACGAGCCCATGTTCATATTTGCTGCGAGTTGTTCGGCGGCCGAAGCCATCAGATGGTCCCCACGAATATTCGTGTCATCAGATAAGGTGAAAGCGGCCCCCATGCGAGAGCCGCTTTCGAAAAATCGTCATCCCTATCCGAGAAGATCCCGAATTACGCCCGTTTCGGAGCGAATTCGGGATGACGAACTAGCTATTAGGCCTTGGCAGCCGTGCGCTTGGCGCGAGCCGACACCTTGTTGGCGTCGCCCTTCGGAGCCTTGGGCTCCGGAGCCTTGCCCTTGGCAGCTTCGCGCTTGGCAACGCGGGCAGCAGCCTTGGCTTCAGCTTCGATGCGCTGTTGCTCGACCTTGCCGCCAGCAGCTTCGATGGCCTTGATGGCACCCGAGGTTGCCGACCAGACGACCAGGTTCAGCTTGGCCTTCAGTTCGCCTTCGCCCAGAACGCGGACGCCGTCTTTTTCACGACGGATCACGCCAGCGGCGACCAGAGCGGCACCGTTGATCTCAGCCTTGGCGTCCAGCTTGCCGGCGTCGATGGCTTCCTGGATGCGCCACAGGTTCACTTCAGCCAGCTTCAGAGCGTTTGCATTGTTGAAGCCACGCTTCGGCATACGCATGTACAGCGGCATTTGACCGCCTTCGAAGCCGCCGATAGCGACGCCCGAACGCGACTTCTGACCCTTGACGCCACGGCCAGCGGTCTTGCCCTTGCCCGAACCCGGGCCACGGCCGACGCGCAGACGGGCTTTGTGTGCGCCTTGATTGTCGCGGATTTCATTCAGTTTCATGTGCCTGATCCTTTCGGGTGCTAAGCGCCAGACGCAATGCGGCTGACTCGGCGTTTAAAAACGAAGGGTCGCTTCTAGGCGACCCGCTGGCGCACTGCAAGACGCAAACGCAAATCTTGGTATGCGACCGAACGAAAGAAGGCCCTGCACCATCCGATGCAGAGCCCCCTTAATAAGCAAAACGCCCCTCCCCGTTTCCGAGGAAGGGCGTCTGAGCTTTTAGGCTTCGACCACTTCAACCATGTGGGCGACCTTGGCGATCATACCACGGACAGCCGGGGTATCTTCCAGGGTAGCCTCACGGCCGATTTGGTTCAGGCCCAGACCGATCAGGGTTGCGCGCTGATCTGCCTTGCGGCGGATCGGGCTGCCAACCTGACGAACGGTCACGGTCTTCTTTTCGCTCTTGGCCATTGATTAGCCCTCCACAGATTCCGGTGCCGAAGCACCATCGTTGCGGCGGCCCATCAGGTCAGCGACCTTCTTGCCGCGCTTGGCAGCAATCTGACGCGGCGACGACTGAACCTTCAGAGCTTCGAAGGTTGCGCGGATCATGTTGTAGGGGTTCGACGAGCCGGTCGACTTGCCCACGACGTCTTGAACGCCGAGGGTTTCGAGGACGGCACGCATCGGACCACCTGCGATGACGCCGGTACCCGGAGGTGCAGCGCGCATCATGATCTTGCCAGCGCCCCAACGGCCATTGCCGTCGTGGTGCAGAGTGCGGTTTTCGCGCAGCGGAACGCGGATCATCGTCTTCTTGGCTTCTTCGGTCGCCTTGCGGATGGCTTCCGGCACTTCACGTGCCTTGCCATGACCGAAGCCCACACGACCCTTGCCGTCACCGACAACCATCAGGGCAGCGAACGAGAAACGACGTCCACCCTTAACGGTCGCGGCAACACGGTTGATGTGTACCAGCTTCTCGATGATGTCGCTTTCAGCAGCGTCTACTGCCGGAGCGTTGCGGTCGCGACGATTGCGATCGCCGCCGCCGCGTTGGGGTTCACGAGCCATGTCTGTCGTTCCCTTAGAAGTTCAGACCGGCTTCGCGCGCGGCTTCCGCCAGCGCCTTGACCCGGCCGTGATAGATGTAGGCACCGCGGTCGAAAACGACGTCTTTGACGCCCTTTTCGATGGCACGTTCGGCGATCAGCTTGCCAATCTTGGCAGCGGCTGCGACGTCCGAGCCCTTCGAACCCTTGCCACCTTCCAGCGACGAAGCCGAAACGACAGTGATGCCCTTCGAGTCGTCGATGATCTGTGCCGAGATGTTCTTGTCCGAACGGTAAACCGACAGACGCAGGCGGCCGTTGGCGACTGCACGCAGACGACGACGGTTGCGCTCTGCGCGACGCTTGGCTTGTTGTTGAAGAGAAAGAGCCATGACTTACTTCTTCTTGCCTTCCTTGCGTCGGACGGTTTCGCCCTGGTAGCGCACACCCTTGCCCTTATAGGGTTCCGGCGGACGCATCTTGCGGATGACTGCGGCGATTTCACCAACGGCTTGCTTGTCGATGCCCGAGATCTTGATCTCGGTTTGCTTCGGCACAGCGAAGGTGATGCCAGCCGGCGGAGCGATGTCCACGTCGTGCGAGAAGCCCAGTTGCAACGACAGAGCGTTGCCCTTCAGGGCGGCGCGGTAACCCACGCCGACCAGTTCCAGGGTCTTCTCGAAGCCGTCGGTCACACCGGTCACCATGTTGGCGACCAGGGTGCGCGACAGGCCCCACATAGCGTTTGCGCGTTGGCTGTCCGAACGCGGGGTCAGGGTCAGCTCGTCGCCTTCCTGCTTGACCTCGATTTCTTCGGCCACGGTCCAGGACAGTTCGCCCTTCGGACCCTTCACGGTGATGTCCTGGCCGTTGAGCGTGAGAGTCACGCCCTTCGGCACGGTGATGGTTTTCTTGCCGATACGAGACATATCAGTAGACCCTGCACAGGACTTCGCCGCCGACGTTAGCGTCGCGGGCAGCGGCGTCAGACATAACGCCCTTCGAAGTCGAAAGGATCGAGATGCCGAGACCATTCTTGACCGGCTTCAGATCGCCGATGGCCGAATAGACGCGACGGCCCGGCTTCGACACGCGGGCGATCTCTGCGATCACCGGCTGGCCGTCGAAGTACTTGAGCTCGATCTCGAACTGCGGGAACTCACCCGGGTTTTGAACCAGGTTGTAGCCGCGGATGTAGCCTTCCGACTGCAGCACGTCCAGGACGCGCTGGCGCAGGCGGGAAGCCGGGGTGAGCACCTTCGAACGCTTGCGGGTCGCAGCGTTCTTGATGCGAGCGATCATATCGCTCAGGGGATCGTTGATCATCATAACTGTTCGTTCCCCTTACCAGCTCGACTTGGTCAGGCCCGGGATTTGACCCAGGTTGCCCAGTTCGCGCAGAGCGACACGGCTCATCTTGAGCTTGCGGTAGTAAGCCCGCGGACGGCCCGTGACTTCGCAACGGTTGCGAATACGGGTCGGAGCGGAGTTACGCGGCAGGGCTGCCAGCTTGAGGCGAGCTTCGAAGCGCTCCTCCAGCGGCAGGCTTTCGTCGTTAGCGATCGCCTTGAGGGCTTCACGCTTCGCGGCATACTTCGCAACCAGAGCCTTGACGGCTTCGTTACGGTTTACGGCGCTTTTCTTAGCCATTGTTCTTTCCCTTTCCCGATCAGTTCACGAACGGGAACTTGAACTCGGTGAGGAGAGCCTTGGCTTCCTCATCGGTCTTGGCCGTGGTGCAAACGACGATGTCCATGCCCCACATCTGGTCGATCTGGTCGTAGTTGATCTCCGGGAACACGATGTGCTCCTTCAGACCGGTGGCGTAGTTGCCACGACCGTCGAACGAGGTGCCCTTCAGACCACGGAAATCCTTCACGCGCGGCAGCGCGATCGTGATGAACCGGTCCAGGAACTCGTACATTTGGTCGCCACGCAGGGTGACCTTACCGCCGATGACCATACCTTCACGCAGCTTGAAGCCAGCGATCGAGTTACGGGCCTTGGTGGCAACGGCCTTCTGACCGGCGATGGCCGTCAGATCCTTGAGGGCTGCAGTAGCCTTCTTGGAGTCAGCAACAGCTTCACCGATACCCATGTTCAGGACGATCTTGTCCAGCTTGGGGACCTGCATTTCGTTCGTGTAACCGAACTTTTCCTTCATGACCGAACGGATACGCGAAACGTACTCGGTCTTCAGGCGCGGGGTGTATTTCTCGGTAGCCATCAGATGACGTCTCCGGTCGTCTTGGCGAAGCGGACCTTTTGGTCACCTTCAACCTTGAAGCCGACGCGGGTTGCCTTGCCGTTAGCGTCGACAATGGCGACGTTCGACAGGTGCAGCGAGGCTTCCTTGTTCTTGATGCCGCCTTGCGGATCAGCTTGGGTCGGGCGCGTGTGGCGCTGAACCATGTTGATACCTTCAACGACGACGCGGTTCTCAGCCGGGAGGACCTTGAGCACCTTGCCGGTGCGGCCCTTATCCTTGCCGGTCAGGACGACAACGTTGTCGCCCTTTTTGATCTTGGCAGCCATGGTTACAGGACCTCCGGAGCCAGCGAGATGATCTTCATGTGGTTCTTAGCGCGAAGCTCACGCGGAACCGGGCCGAAGATACGGGTGCCAACCGGCTCGTTGGACTTGTTGACGATGACAGCAGCCGACTTGTCAAAGCGGATGACCGAACCGTCTTTGCGTTGGATGTCCTTGGCGGTGCGAACGACGATGGCGCGAACGACATCACCCTTCTTAACGCGACCGCGCGGGATTGCTTCCTTCACAGAGGCGACGATGGTGTCGCCGATCGAGGCGTAGCGGCGCTTAGAACCGCCGAGCACCTTGATGCACATGACCCGGCGGGCGCCCGAGTTATCGGCCACTTCCAGGTTAGTTTGCATCTGGATCATAAGATCAGATCCTTCTGATTACGAGGCCGAAGCCGGGGAAAGGACTTCCCAGCGCTTCAGTTTGGACTTGGGGGCGCACTCGACGATGCGAGCGACGTCGCCGACCTTGAGGGCATTGGCTTCGTCGTGCGCGTGATATTTCTTCGAAAGACGAACCGTCTTCTTCAGAACCGGGTGGAGCAGCGTGCGCTCCACCTTGACCACGACGGTTTTGTCGCCCTTGTCGGACACGACCACGCCTTCGAGAATTCGCTTGGGCATATTCGTTTCCTTACGAAGCGCGCTTCTCACGCAGAAGCGTGGAGATGCGAGCGATATCTTTGCGCACTTCACCCACGCGGTGGGTTTTTTCCATTTGGCCGGTAGCCGCTTGGAAGCGCAGGTTGAACTGTTCCTTCTTGAGCTTCAGGAGCTCTTCGGACAGTTGGTCGACGGTTTGCGACCGGAGATCAGCGATCTTGGTCATTATGCGGCTTGCTCCATTACGATGCCGGCATCCAGGCGGGTGACCACCTTGGTACGGATCGGCAGCTTGGCTGCGCCGAGACGCAGAGCTTCACGAGCGATATCGTCCGGCACGCCGTCGATTTCGAACATGATGCGGCCCGGAGCCACGCGAGCGGCCCAGTAATCCACGGCGCCCTTACCCTTACCCATACGAACTTCGGCAGGCTTGCCGGTGACCGGCAGGTCTGGGAAGATACGGATCCACACGCGGCCTTGACGCTTCATGTGGCGGGTGACGGCACGACGGCACGCTTCGATCTGACGAGCAGTGATGCGTTCCGGCTCCAGTGCCTTCAGGCCGTACGAACCGAAGTTCAGCGAGAAGCCGCCCTTCGACGAACCGCTGATGCGGCCCTTAAAGGCCTTACGGTATTTGGTCTTTTTAGGTTGCAGCATGGTCTAATCAGCCCTCACGACCGCGACGCTGACCGCGATCACCGCGGGGACCACGTTCACGGCCTTCGTTGGACGACGGACCCGAGGCTTCCTGGGCCCAACGCTTGTCCTGAGCCATCGGGTCGTGCTCGAGCACTTCACCCTTAAAGACCCAGACCTTCACGCCGATGATGCCGTAGGTCGTCTTAGCTTCATAGAAGCCGTAGTCGATGTCGGCACGCAGGGTGTGAAGCGGAACGCGACCTTCACGGTACCATTCCATACGAGCGATTTCAGCACCGCCGAGACGGCCCGAAACGTTGATACGAACGCCCTTTGCGCCGAGACGCATGGCCGATTGCATCGAACGCTTCATAGCGCGACGGAAAGCCACGCGGCGTTCCAGTTGCTGAGCGATGTTTTCAGCGATCAGCTGGGCGTCGGTTTCCGGCTTACGGACTTCGACGATGTTCAGGTGAACTTCGCCTTCGGTACGGGCCGCAATGTCCTTGCGCAGCTTGTCGATGTCAGCGCCCTTCTTGCCGATCACGACACCCGGACGGGCGGCGTAGATCGTCACGCGGCACTTCTTGTGCGGACGCTCGATGATGACGCGGGCGACGCCAGCAGCCGAAAGACGTTCCTTCAGCCACGCACGCAGCTTCAGGTCTTGGTGAAGCAGCTTGGCGTAGTCAGCACCGCCGGCGAACCAGCGGCTGTCCCACGTGCGGTTCACGCCGAGGCGCAGACCGATCGGATTGATTTTCTGACCCATTAGGCGGCCTCACCTGCTTCACGAACCACGATGGTGAGTTCGCTGAACGGTTTCAGAATGCGCGACGAGCGACCACGAGCGCGGCTCGCAAAACGCTTCATCACCAGGTTCTTACCAACATAAGCTTCGGCAACGACCAGGTTGTCGATGTCGAGGTTGTGGTTGTTCTCGGCGTTCGAGATGGCCGAATACAGGGCCTTGCGAACGTCGATGGCGATGCGCTTGCGGCTGAACTCGAGCTCGTTCAGAGCCTTTTGCACCGGCAGGCCGCGGATCGATGCGGCCACCAGGTTCAGCTTTTGAGGGCTGATGCGAACGTTGACCAGCTTAGCGCGGGCTTCGTTCGCAGCAACACGACGGGTGTTCTTGGTCTGGGCCATGGATTATTTCCTCTTGGCCTTCTTGTCCGCAGCGTGACCCGGGAAGTTACGGGTCGGCGCGAACTCGCCGAACTTCATGCCAACCATCTCTTCCGAGACGGAGACCGGAACGTGCTTCTGGCCGTTGTAAACGCCAAAGGTCAGACCGACGAACTGCGGCAGGATGGTGGAGCGACGCGACCAGGTCTTGATCACATCTTTACGGCCCGACGATTGAGCGGCGTCGGCCTTCTTGAGCAGATACCCGTCGACAAACGGGCCTTTCCAGGAGGAGCGGGCCATTCTTAGCGAGCCTTCTTCACGTGACGGCTACGGATAATGTACTTGTCCGTGGCCTTGTTCTTGCGAGTACGGGTACCCTTGGTGTCCTTACCCCACGGCGTAACCGGAGTACGACCGCCCGAGGTACGACCTTCACCACCACCGTGCGGGTGGTCGATCGGGTTCATGGCAACACCGCGGACGTGCGGACGCCAGCCCATGTGACGCTTGCGGCCAGCCTTACCGAGGTTTTGGTTCATGTGGTCCGGGTTCGACACGGCACCAACGGTAGCCATGCAGCCGTCCAGAACCATGCGCAGTTCGCCCGAACCCAGACGGATCTGAGCGTAACCTTGGTCGCGACCGACCAGCTGGGCGTAAGCACCAGCCGAACGGGCCAGCTGAGCGCCCTTGCCCGGCTTCATCTCCACGTTGTGGATGATGGTGCCGACCGGCATCGAGCGCAGCGGCATCGCGTTGCCCGGTTTCACGTCAACCTTTTCGCCAGCGACGATGGTGTCGCCAGCCTTCAGGCGTTGCGGAGCGATGATGTAGGTCTTCTCACCGTCGGCATAGGTCACCAGAGCGATGAAAGCCGTACGGTTCGGGTCGTACTCCAGGCGCTCGACGGTGCCGATAGCGTCGAACTTGCGACGCTTGAAGTCGATCTTACGGTACAGGGTCTTCGCGCCACCGCCGCGGAAGCGGACAGCAACACGACCACCTTGACCGCGACCGCCCGACTTGGTCAGGCCTTCGGTCAGCGACTTCTCCGGGCGGCCTTTGTGCAGCTCGGAACGGTCAACCAGCACCAGGGCGCGGCGGCCCGGCGACGTCGGATTGTAATGCTTCAGAGCCATCTGATTAGAGCCCCGTCGTCACGTCGATCGACTGGCCTTCAGCCAGCGTCACGATTGCTTTTTTGATGTCCACGCGACGGCCGTTGATGCCACGGAAGCGCTTGGTCTTGCCCTTTTGAACCAGGGTGTTGACCTTGAGGACGTTGACTTTGAACAGGGCTTCAACCGCAGCAGCGATTTCGTCCTTGGTCGAGGTACCGGCAACGCGGAAGACGACCTTGTTCTGTTCCGACAGGATCGTGGCCTTCTCGGTGATGATCGGGCTCAGGATGGTGTCGTAGTGCTTAGCGGTAGGTTGAGCGGCGGCCATTATGCGGCTTCCTTCTCAGCAAAGCGCGCCTCGATTGCTTCAACAGCAGCCTTGGTCAGCACCAGTTTGTCAGCACGCAGGATGTCATAGACGTTCAGGCCGGCGTTCGGCAGGACGTCGATGTGCGGGATGTTGCGAGCAGCCAGACCGAAGTTGGTTTCAACTTCCGGACCAGCAATGATCAGAGCCTTGGTCCAGCCCAGCTTGCCGAAGGTGGCCCGCAGGGTTGCGGTCTTGGCTTCCTTGACGGTCAGGTTGTCAACGACAACCAGATCGCCGGCTTTGACCTTCGAGGACAGGGCGTGACGCAGAGCCAGGGCGCGGACCTTCTTCGGCAGCGAGAAGCCGTGGTCACGGACAACCGGACCGAAGGCGCGCGAACCGCCGACGAACTGCGGTGCACGGCGCGAACCGTGACGAGCGCCGCCGGTGCCCTTTTGCTTGTACATCTTCTTACCCGTACGAGAGTTCTCGTTGCGGGTCTGAACCTTGTGCGTGCCAGCGCGACGCTTGGCCAGCTGCCAGTTCACGGTACGGGCCAGCAGGTCGCCGCGGATGTCGGTCAGGCCAAAAACGGCGTCCGACAGCTCAACGTCGCCAGCAGCCTTGCCGTCGAGTTTGATGACAGAGAGTTTCATTACGCTTCACCGCCTTCGTTGGCTTCAACGGCCGGAGCAGCAGCTTCGGCAGCAGCAGCCGACTTCACAGCACCCGGGAACGGGGCTTCAGCCGGACGAGCCTTCTTCACAGCGTCGGTTACCTTGAGGTAGGTGCCGTCGTGGCCCGGGACAGCGCCCTTGACCAGGATCAGACCACGCTCAGCGTCAACGCGGACGACGGTGAGGTTCTGTTGGGTGACAGTTTCCTGGCCGTAGTGACCAGCCATCTTCTTACCCGGGAACGTACGGCCCGGATCTTGACGGTTACCCGTCGAACCGTGCGAACGGTGCGAAACCGACACACCGTGCGTGGCACGCAGACCGCCGAAGTTCCAACGCTTCATCGCACCGGCAAAACCTTTACCGATGGTCAGGCCTTGGACGTCGATCTTCTGACCTGCGACGAAGTGGTCAGCCGACAGTTCGGCACCGACTTCCAGCAGGGCATCCTCGTTCACGCGGAACTCGGTCACGTATGCCTTGGGTTCAACTTGAGCCTTCGCGAAAGCTTCGCGTTGCGGCTTGGCCGTATTTTTGGCCTTCTTAGAGCCAGCGCCCAGTTGGAGCGCGACGTAACCGTCACGTTCCTTGGTACGTTGGCCGACGACTTGGCAGCCGTCGAGCTGGAGTACAGTAACCGGCACGTGTGCACCATCATCGGCGAACACGCGGGTCATACCCAGCTTTTTGGCGATCACGCCCGTGCGCATCGGATCCCGCCTCTTCTTTCTTTAGATCTTGATCTCGACGTCCACGCCAGCCGACAGGTCGAGCTTCATCAGCGCGTCCACAGTCTGCGGGGTGGGGTCGACGATATCGAGCACGCGTTTGTGCGTGCGGATTTCAAACTGCTCGCGCGACTTCTTGTCGACGTGCGGCGAGCGGTTCACGGTGAATTTCTCGATCAGGGTCGGCAGCGGGATCGGACCACGAACGGTCGCGCCCGTGCGCTTAGCGGTGTTGACGATTTCGCGCGTCGAGAAGTCGAGGACGCGATGATCGAAGGCCTTGAGCCTGATGCGGATGCTTTGATCCATATCGGTTGTTATTCCCATGCGGCCGGAGCCGCGTCCCTGTGAACCATTTCAAAGACCGAAGCCTCAGGGCCTAAACCCCAGGGAACGCAAATCCGCAAAAACGAACGGCCCACACGGTTCCCCGTCTGAGCCAAAAAATCCCAAGAAGCTGCAAAAAGAACAGTAACTTAGGTCGTCCCTGCGAACCGCGTCTGCATCCGGAGATGCACAGCCGGTCCAACAAGAGTGGTGCTTATGCCTTCCGAATCCATTCGGGTCAAGCACCAAATCCCAAGTCCCATAAGTGTTTGAGCCTCATGAGTTGACGCCTCATAGCCGCCCCTCCCCCCACTTTTCAAGACCCCATTTTGGCCATTTGCGACTCGCCTCAGGGCCATTGGTGAAAAACTTGTTTCCAAAACAATCTTCTCGACAGCCTGCCATTCAGCAGCTCCCGCAGGGCGATCCAGGGGCATATAGTTAAAATCACTTAACGGCTAAGGCGAACTGTGACGACAAATCGGCACTAAAGAATGATTGTTCGCCCAAACGTCGGATAACGACGTAATATTGCCGTAATGCGTAACCTTGGCGCAACATGCTGCTAACACAGACGCAATAATGACAAGTTCGTTACAGCAGAAATGCGGTTTTGAGACTAAGTGCGCTCCAGACGCCCTTTCCTCCCCGGACAGGTCGCTTCCAAGTCTCAAAAGGACAAAAATAATGAAAACCGTTTTCTTCGTTTCGGCTGCTGCTGCTGCCCTGATCGCCGCTCCGGCAATGGCTCAAACCGCTGGTTCGGCTAGCGTTTCGTACAAGTACAGCGACACCGACATCGCTTCGGTCAAGGGCATCGACACCGACGCCTTCGCTCTGGAAGGCGCTGTTGCTACCCCGATCTTCGGTGACTGGACCGTGACCGCCGAAGCAGCTGTCACCAACGTTGAATCGGACCTGGCTGCCAGCGAAACCAACCTGTCGGGCGCTGCTGCCCTGACCAAGGTCATCGGTTCGTACCGCGTCGGCGGCTTCTACGCTGCTTCGGAAATGCCGGGTTCGACCCTGAACACCATCGGTGCCGTCGCCCAGAAGTACTTCGACCGCGCTACCGTTTCGGGCGTGGCTTCGTACGGCTCGGTTTACGACGCCGACATCTACACCGTGAAGGCTGACGTTGCTTACTACGCAACCTCGGACCTGCGCCTGAACGCTGGCGTTTCGTACCAGAACGCTGACTTCGGTCGTGAAGACGTTGACGCCATCGCCGGCACCATCGGCGCCGAGTACCAGTTCGCCAACTCGCCGTACGCTGTCTACGGTTCGTACACCTACACGGACTCGGACGACCTGGGCATGGAAGACAACGCCATCAAGATCGGCGTGCGCTACAGCTTCGGCGGTGGCCTGCAAGCCCGTGACCGCGCCGGTGCCCGTATGGACCTGAGCAACAACGTGTTCGTTCCGTTCTTCAACTAAGCTCTGCTTGGTTAGGTCGTAAGACACACGGAAAAGCCCCGGAGGATATCCTCCGGGGCTTTTTTGTGCCTGCCTTAAAACCTAGTAGGTCCGGATCTGGCCTACGAAGTCAAAACGCTGGACCATGAAGTCGCGGAAGAACTCCACACGACGCCATTCGGTGGGCGAACGCTCCAATTCCACCAGACGGCGCTCTACGCGATCGATGTAGTGATCGACATACTCTGCCGCGCGGCGCTCTATCGCGATGTCATCGCGCATATTGGCGCGCTTCTGTTTGATCTGCGCCAGCAGATCCAGCGCCTCGGCCATCGCTTGGTCATCGCGCGCAATAGGCACGATATTCACGGCATTGATGCCATTGATCGCAAACAGCGCCAGATATTGGTTGTAGTCGAAATAGTCACCGACCGAGTAGCGGCCATAGTGGCCACGCGCCTCGTACAGCTCCTGCGCGTCGAACCTGTTCAGCAGTGACAGGCCAAACTCGCGGTTGTGGCACTCCATCAACACCTGCCCCAGCGACAGATAGTTCGGAACAGTCACATAGCAGCGCGACTGTTCATTCATCGCCTCTGCAATCGTGTAGATCAGACGATGGCTGTCCGGGACATGCTCGAGCACATTGTCGCAAATAACCAGATCGTATTTGCCCAACGACGCCATGAACTCGATGTCGTCCGCGTCGCCAAAGGTGATGTTGACCACATCCTTAACACCGTTGTCCTCGAGGTTCAGTTGAAAGTGCTCAAGCTCTGACGAACCGACCTCGATGCCACGGGCAAAAGCTCCGTGCTTGGCTGCCGAAATGCACACGCCACCATAACCGCAGCCGATATCCAGAACACGGCGCCCCTCAAGAGGGCCGACAAAATGGTTGACCATCTTGTCTACGATCTCTGCGCCGCGCTCGTTACCGCTCAGAATATATTTGAGGTGCTCCCCCCAGAGATGATCCCCACCGGATATCTGTCTCAAAGCGGCCTCGAACTTACCCATATGGCCCATAGCTCCCCCCAACCATCAAGAATCGATATTCTTCGAACTTGACTATATGACTGGGGCAAGCTTGGCTATCAATGGAATTTACAGCCGTGTCACCAGTTATCTGTTGCGGTTCAGCACTCTAACCTTGCCTGAGCCCAGTACGCGCTGGCTGACATTTCCCGTCACACGATGCACGACCACATCACCCGAGCCGGCGACGGTCGCAGACACATCGTTGACGACACCGCCGACCTCAACCTCGCCTGAACCCATAATGTTCACCTGCAGGGTATTGATCCGGCCATCCCCGATTTCGACATCGCCCGACCCGGCAACGCTGATGGAGACGTCACCCTCAGCCCTCTGGACATTCACATCGCCAGAGCCGCCGATGCGAATGCGCAGATCTTTGACCGTCGTTGCCCGCACATCGCCGGAACCGCCAATATTGATACGCAAGCTCTCGGTCGCGCCTGACCAGATGTCGCCCGAACCGCCGATGTTCACATCGGTGTTGCCCGTCACATTGGCGATCACCCAGTTACCGCAGCCTGACGACGTCAAACGCACATCGTTAGCCCCTCGGCCAATGGCACCGTGAACAGCGCCATCGGTGCCGATGTTGGCATCACGCGGACCGCGGATGATGATCAAGGGCGCATCGGACAGCGCAACCCGCGACATGCCAGGCACCGATGCATAGGCCCCTTCACCCGGACGCGACGGCGGCTGAGAGGTGCGGCCGTCCTGACAGTTGAGCGAACGCACACGACGGGTGTTGCGGCTGATATTGCCATTAATCGTCACCACACCCTGACTGCGGCGGATATCCAGCGGCGGCAGGTTGGCAGAGCCGTTCTGGACTTCGACATCCACATCCGAACGGTTCTCCGGGATATAGACCACGCGGGCGATGGCGTTCTCGACACGGACGCTCTGGGCGCTGGCAACGCCGCCGAACAGAACGGCACCAGCAGCGGCAGCAAAAACGATGCTAACGGGTTTGGTCATAGCCTTGGTTCCTTCGGCTTGGCTTGTCTCTTGAAACCATGCTGGCCCAGTCACCGGCCAAAGTCCGCTTAAAAGCCTGTCATGAAGCCCTTTTAATCTTGGGGTCAGTTCGCACGTCCGGATTACCGGCCTGTTTCAGGCACGAACTCGCGCGGGATTTCGCCAATCCGGTTGCCCAGTACACGCAGGCGTCGCAGCGGTACCGAAACGGCCCATTTCAATGCCAGACTGGCCCCCTTCACCCTATCGACCGATGGCGGTGTCAGCCCCCGCTCACGCAGATAGGCATGGGTATAAAGCGCGCCTGTACGGGCACGGCTTTCCCAGGTCTGGTACTCCATCGAAAGGCTGACACACAGGCCGTCCACGTTCTCGACGCGGTGCGGCGAATAGAGCGGCCATGCCAGTGCCTCGCCGGGGTGCAGCTCGAAAACCTGCGCATCCGACTCGAAGCCCAAGTCATAGGGCAGTTCCTCGGTGCTACGGCGGGCCACGACACCTTCCATCGCCTTCTCGGGCAGATGGGTTTCGTCAGCGGGATAGACGAACATGCGCTTGATGCCCCGCATATGGAACAGCACCACACCTGCGGGATCGAAATGATAGGGCACCCGCGTCGCAGGAGACGAAATGATCAGCTGCCCGGCCCGCTTTATCGCCCGCATGGTGGGATAGGCCGCGGCGATATCGCTGAAAGCATCGCTGGCCCGTGCCCACAAAGGCTGCCACTGGTCCTCGATACCGCGCAGATTGATCCAGAGCCGCGACTGCCGCACCGCCGCCAGCAGTTCACAGCCACTCAGGTCACCGCGTGCACCGGCGCGCAGGCTCACCTGACCATTGGCGTCATAGCTATACTCATTGATATCAATCAGTTCGGATGGATATCGATCCAACAGCGCAGCCAAGGCCTCGTCACTGGTAAAGTCCGCGCTTTCCAGTCCGTGGCTGAAGACAGCACATTTCTGGATAGGGCCAAGGGCCCTTCCCTGTTGCCAAGTGCTCACTCTCAGGACTCCCCCGTCCGTTGGCGTGTGACAAAACTAGATGCCGCGCGCGCTACTCCCCGCGCGCGGCCTACCCAATCTGTTTCAACAGCCTCGATGGCGGCCCAGCGGTGTCTGGCACTGCGGGCTGTCGCGGGGCTGCCTATCACAGGCACCAATCGGTCAATCCAACCGGGTCTGCCTGCCACCCCCTCGGTGACCTCACGGACCTGGTTACAGAAATACTTCTTATAGGCTTCACCGACGAAGCCGTAATCGAACTCTGAAATCCCAGTTTCGCTCTCTATGCGGATGGTTTCAAGACTTAACCATATGCCGGGCGAATATCTGGCCCCCTCCATCAGATAAGCGGGAAACCAGAAATGCCAGACCCCGTCAGCATGAAGGCTGAGCTCCAGAGCCAGCAGGCGCTCTCCGGCATGAAGCGTCGCAATCGATGCCTGCAATCCTGTGTCGGATTTCAATAGCTCTGCCAGCAGTTTCCGCGTCCATTGGACGCCAAAAATATCGTGCAGACCGCTTGAGCCGTACTGCGCACTCTTGAGTGCGATCAACTGATCCAGCAGGTGCGGATCACGCTGTCGGGTTTTGACCTGAACGGGACCAAGGTTTGCCTCCATCCCTCTCAGGCTACGCATCTTGTCTTTGAAATATTTAGGAAAGCTTGTTCGCTGCGCTGCGAACCAGGCCTCGTACCCCCCCTCACCCAAAAACACCTGGCAGGTTTGACGCTGTGGCAGCCGACTTTGGCCGACCCAGCTGTTCACACTGATCCTCCGCGCCCCCAGCAGTCGGGTGAGTTCCTCAAGGTCAATGGATACGCCGTCCTTTGTGATGACCCCGTGGTAGTCATTCATCGGCGCTGCGACCGGATAGACCGTCCCACTACGGATCTGGAATGGCCAGTATCCGATGATCTCCTGTCCTTCACTGATGCGGGCCATCCGCACCCCCGGCACGGCCGATGCTGCCGCGCGTGTGAAATCCGGGTGGAAGAAGGGGTTATGGAAGTCTCTGTTTTGCAGCTGCCACGCGCGCCAACGCGCGACATCCTCTGCGGATAGCGCATCCACGCGCATGATATCCGCTTTTCGTACCATTCCCCGAGCCCCCACTCGTTTGACGAACACTGTAAAGTTTAATTCCAACCAAAATCCAAACGCCGGAAACAAAAACGCCCCCCTGGCGGACCAGGGGGGCATCTTGTCTGTCGTCACTGACG
>NZ_DJFS01000081.1 GCF_002432125.1 Brevundimonas sp. UBA5866 | reverse complement strand
CGATGCTGCGCTCGGGCGGCCGCAGGCCAAGGGCGCTGGTCATCAGGCACGACAGGAAGGGATCGACGGGCGCGCCCTGTGGCCAGATGCCTTCTTCCAGTCCGGCAAGGATCATCCTGTCGGCGCGGACCAGACGCGCCTCGATGGCCCCGAGGATACGCAAGGAAGGATGGGTCGCCCCGCCCGTACGCACGACGGTATCGGCCAGCAGGCCCTGCAGCATCTCCACCATGTCGGATGGGGTCACGGCACCCAGCGCGGCACCGCCCGCGATCAGGTTCGAGAGCAGGGCGGCGGCCTGTTCGCCGTCTGGGCCTGCCCACGCGTTCTGTCCGGCCAGGGCCTCGACCAGACGGGTCAGGGCGCGTGCGGCCTCATCCAGAGGGGCATGGGTTTTGCCCGCGAATGGCTCGGCGCCTAGGGCTTGCAGGCTGGCCAGATGATTGACGAAGTCGCACAGCTTTTGGGTGCGGGCCTCGCGCTTGGCCTTGGCCTCTTCGGTTTCGTAATCGCGTGGCTTCTGGCGGCGCAGATAGGTTTTCAGCCGCGCCAGAGTGCCGTGCGGCGATGTCCGCAGGCCATAGCGTTCCAGCGACGCCGAAAGGTGTTCGGACCACTCGACATCCAGAGCGACCAGCGGGTGTTTCAGCAGGCCCAGCAGGGTCTGGGGATCGGCTTCTTCCTCGATCCAGCGGGCGCACAGCTCCAACAGGGTCCCAGCAGGCATCCGGTTCAACGGTGCACCCGCCGAGGTGTCGGCGGTAATGCCCCAGCGTTGCAGGCGGGCCTGCACGCGACGGCCCAGGCCTTGGTCCGGTGTCACGAGGGCGCAGGTCTGGCCGTGGGTTTCCAGCGCCTCGCGCATCATCAGGGCGATGGCGGCGGCAGCCTCCTCCTCATGACGCAGGGTCATGACGCTGAGCCCCTTCAGCCCCTCGGCGATGGGATCTAGGCCGGTGTCGGCGGCCCGCTCGCGGATGTCCTTGATGGCGTGACGCCAGTCGCCCGTGGCATCGGCAGGGCGCAGGGCCTCGTTCAGCAGGCGCTGGCGGGCCATGCCGCGCTGTTGAGCCTCAGGCGTGATCTCGGGCCGGAACCACGGACGCACCTGCGCCCGTTCGATGCTGTGGCGTTCCAGCAGGCGTTTCAGGGCGCGCTGGGGGTGTTGTTCGTTCTCTCCGGTGATCTGGGTCCAGACGTTTTCTTCCAGATCAAGATCAAGGCCCGGAAGGACGACACAGCCCTGAGGCGCACGGGCCACGGCACCCATGACGTCGGCGGCGGCGGGTACCGTACCCGTGGAGCCCGCGACGATCAGCGGCTCCTGTGGTGGCTCGCGGTCCCACAGTTCGGCCAGACGGCGCAGCAGGGTCGCCTTGCGCCACGACGGATCGACCAGACCCATCTGCTCCAGCCGCTTGGGCCATTTCTCGACGCCGAGCGCGAGGAACTCCGCCGAGCGCTGCCAGTGCTCGGCCATGTCGCCTTCGACAAGGCCCGCCACCATGCCGGGGTCTTTGACCTCTTCCAGCTGGCAGGAATCGAGGAAGCGGCCCAGAGCATCGGCAAGGTCCAGCGCCTGAACCGGACGAAGCGCGCTGTCGAAATCCTCGACAATCATCTTGGCCAGTTCGAACCGGCGGGTCAGAGCGGGAATGGCGGGTGGCAGATCAAGACCCAGCGCACCGGGGGTAAAGGGCGGCTCATCCTCCTCAAGGTCACCCAGAGGGCGCACCTGCGGCAACAGGACGGGGCGGTCGCCGGACAGTTTGGACAGGGCGGCGGTAAAGGCCCGCGCGGCGCGGCGGTTGGGCAAGAGGATGGTGGCGTCCGACAGCTCTTCGGGCGGGCGACCGCCCAGCCAGCTCAGGACCCCTGCTGCCAGATCCTCCAGAAACGGGCGATGGGCCGCGATGGTGTACCAGCGCGGCCTGCCGCCGGAAAACGGATCGAAAAGGCCCCCGCCCATAGTCCCTATCCTTTAAGTTTCAGCTCGGCCTCGTCGCGGGCCTGCGGGTCACCGACGTGCATCCAGTCGCCGTCCATGACCGTTCCGAACAGCCGTCCTTCCTGCGCCGAGGCACGCCACAGCGGACTGAGCGAAAAGGCACCGTCCGGCCCCTGATCGGCATAGGACGGACGGGTGATGTGCACGCCCATATAGGCGAACGGCACGGATGGGCGATCGCCACGGAAGGTCAGGCGACCATCGTCCACGACCGAAAAGTCGCCATTGCCTTCAAAGCCGATGGAGCCTTCGCGGCGGGCCAGCAGCAGGGCGGCATCCATGGTCTCGGGGTTCCAGAGACGCACCAGATCGCCCAGCGCATCGCCACGGTCGATCCACACGCTGTCGATATTGGCGACGAACACCGGATCATGACCCAGCAGGGGCTTGGCCTTCTTCAGGCCGCCGCCCGTTTCCAGCAGTTCGGCACGTTCGTCCGAGATGATAATGCGGACGTCATCACGCTTGGCCAGATGCTGTTCCAGACGGTCCGCGAACCAGTGGACATTGACGACCGCTGTCTCCACCCCCGCCGCGACCAGACGGTCCAGCACATGGTCGATCAGGGCACGACCATGGACCTCGACCAGCGCCTTGGGGCGGTCATTGGTCAGCGGACGCATACGGGTGCCCAGCCCTGCGGCCAGCACCATTGCGGTTTTAGGAGCCGTCATTGGCGTACCTCCGCCGGAACATATTTGTCGAACCATGCGGCGACCGTGGCCAGCGCGGGCTGTTCGAGGTTGCAGTTCAGATGCGCCCACATGCGCGGCAGGAACTGGGCATAGCGCGGCTTGCCGTCACGCGCGATCAGGCGGGCGAAGATGCCGATGATCCGCGCCTCGTTCAGCGCAGCGAGGCCCGCATAGTCGCCCATGAAGGCGGCACGGTCCACGTCGGGGCGCAGGGCGAAATAGTGGTCCAGCGCCTCGGCCTCCAACTCTGGCGATACATCGCGGCGGGCGTCCTGAAGCAGGGAATGCAGGTCCCAGCTGGGATGAGCGATCACGGCATCCTGGAAGTCGATCATGCCGACGCGGGCGGCACCTTCGCGGTCCGCCAGCCAGATCAGGTTCTCGGCGTGGTAGTCGCGGTGCGCCATAACCGAGGCCCCTTCGGCCCCCGATTTGACGACCGGAGCCCATGCCTCGCGCCATGCGGTGATGGCGGCCTCATCAAAGCTGACGCGGCTGTCGTACTTCGGCAGCCATTCCACGAACAGGTCGGCCCCGCCTTGGAGCGCTACCTCGTCATAGACCAGCATCGGCCACGGACCCGCCGGACCGTTCAGGACCGAAGGCGGGGTGCCGGCATCGTGCAGCTTGGCCAGCGCCTCGATGGCGGCAAGGTAGAGCGGGCGCTCAATCATGCCCTGTTCGATCACGCGGGCGAACAGGTCGTCACCGAAATCCTCCAGCAGGGCCAGGCCATTGGCGGCATCCAGCGCCGGAATGGTGGGTGCCGACAGACCCAGAGCGTTTATATGCGCGGCCACGGCGGCAAAGGCTTCGATGCGGCCAGCCGACAGGCGGGCGACGGCATTCCAGCCCTGCGCGTGGCGCTCATCTGCGCTCCAGGCCGGATCGCAAGGCTGGCTCTCGGCGGCGGGCGGCTGGTCCATCAGCATGAAGCGGCGGCCATCGGGCGCGATGATGCGTTCATAGCGGCGGGGCGAGGCATCTCCCGGTAGCGGGTGGCGCTCGGTATCACCAAGCCCGGCCTTTTCCAGCAGGGCCAGCTTCAGGCGTTCGCGCTCAGAATTGGAGGTCATTGATCTTACCTTCCCAGCGGCCTGCGCCAGAAACGGTCGCAAGGCGGGACTGGCCCTCTTCTTCGAGGGTAATCGTCAAAATGTCGGGGCCGAGGAAGCGCGACGGGTCATCGCCCAGACGTTCCGGCCATTCGATGATGGCACAGCCTTCGTCCAGCGCCTCGTCCAGCCCGATCTCCCACGCTTCCTCGGGATCGCTCAGGCGGTAGAGGTCGAAATGCGCCACCGCCGGATCGCTCTCGTAGAACTGCACGAGGGTAAAGGTCGGGCTCGGCACATCCTCGTCGGGACGGGTCAGGGCGCGGATCAGTCCGCGTGCAAGGGTGGACTTGCCCATGCCCAGCGGGCCGTAGAGCAGGATGCTGTCTCCGGCTTGCAGAAGGGGGGCAAGGGTCTGGCCAAGGCGGGTGGTCGCCTCGGCGTCGGCGAGATGCAGTTTCATTCAGGGAACGGGGCGTCCGGACGCGCGGCCAGTTGCCGCTCGATATAGGTCTTTAGCTGATCGGTTGCGGCATCGGCGTCAACCGGCAGTTGGTCGGGCGTGACGGGTTTCGCAAAAGTCAGGTGGAAGGTCTGGCCTTCCTTGTTCAGCAGTTCGTGAAAAAGCGTGACGTCGCGCAGCTCTTCGGAAAAGCGGTCGAAGGTGTGGAACAGCTTGCTGGTCGGGCCTGTCATCCGCACGGGCACGACGGGCGCATTGTATTTGCGGGCCAGCGACGCCGCCGAGCTTTCCCACGGCGGATCGGTCAGGACGCCGCTCTCCACCCGCGCCAGCCTCCCTGCGGGGAACATGACGATGCAGCGCTCCTCGGCAAAGGCCTGTTTGGCGGCGTTCAGGGTGTGGCGGGTCTTTTCGCGGGTGCGTTTGGCATGGACCCACTCCACCGGAATGATGGTTTCATCCAGTCGCGGCGCGACCCGCAGCGCATCGGCATTGGCAAAGAAAATGGCGTCATCGCGCACCTGCCGGACCGCATCGTACATGGCCACGCCGTCGGCGATGCCCGTCGGGTGGTTGCAGACAATGACGCAGCGCCCCTTGGCGGGAAGGTTTTCCAGACCCGTCGTCTCGACCTTCAGCTTCAACAGGTCGGACACATATTGAAAGGCGTCGGCCCCGCTGAGGTCCCTGACGGCATCGGCCATGGCCACTGCCTTGGGATAGCCAAGCACCCCATAAAGGGCCGGTCGTACCACAGGCGAGAAGACCGAGCGCGTCAGACGCGGCGCACGCTCTGCGATCAGGACATCGACAATGTGGGGGGGCGAGGAAGCCATGTCCTGTTCTCGCCTGTCACGGTGCGGCGGGCAAGCGCCTTGGCGTGACCGCGCAAACTGCTATGCAGGTCGCCAGTATTTTTCCGGGAAGGGGGAGCAGGCGTGATGCGTGCACACTGGATGATGGCAACGGCGGCGGTCGCCTTGATGGCGACGGCGGCTCCGGTTTGGGCTCAGGAAGCAGGGGCTTCGGAAACGGCCGCACCTGCAACCGCAAGCCAACCGGCCAAGACCGAACATACGCTGGAGGGCGGGCTGGGCCTGCAAACCCTGGCTTCGATGGAGCGGGTATCCGCGCCGGTCCTGTCGCCCGATGGCAAGCGCGTCGTCTATGCGGTGTCCAGTGTGGACTATGACGCCAACAAGTCCTCGTCCTCGCTCTGGATCGCCAATGTCGATGGTACGGGCGAGCCGCGCCGCCTGACGGTTTCCGAAGGCGGGGCATCGAATGCCCAGTGGGCACCGGATGGTCGCGCCATCTATTTCACCTCCTCGCGCGGTGGCTCCAATCAGGTCTGGCGCACCGATGCCGAAGGTCATGCCGCCGCTCAGGTGACCAGCCTGCCGGTCGGTGTCTCGGGGTTCCGGATCGCGCCGGATGGTCGCTCGCTGGTGCTGGGGGGTTCGGTCTTTGCCGACTGCGAGACGCTGGAATGCACCAAGACGCGCAGCGACGCAGCCGCCAAGGCGACCCAGACCACCTATGACCAGATGCCCCTGCGCGTGTTCGACCGCTGGCACGATGGCAAGAAGTCCCACCTGTGGCTCCAGCCGCTGAATACATCGGGTCTGGCCGAGGGTGCGGCCCGCAGCCTGACCCAAGGTCTGGATGCTGACTTTGGCGTGGGCGGGATCGAGTTCACCCGCGACGGGGCCATTCTGGTCTCGACGAAGCTTCTGGGTGACCGCAACGCCTTTACCAACAACAACGACCTGTATCGCATTCCGCTGGCAGGTGGCACTCCGGTCAATCTGACCTCCGGCCATACCGGACCGGACAGCAATCCGGTGCTGTCGCCCGATGGCCGCCGCCTCGCGTGGCTGGCCAGCCCGCGTGAGAACGTCGGTGGGGATCAGGCTGTGGTCATGCTGGGTAATGCCGATGGATCGGGTGCCCGCGCCCTGACCCACTGGGATCGCGGCCCCGGTGACCTGACGTGGCGCTCGGATGGACGGGCGCTTTATGCGGTGGCCGCTGATCAGGGCCAGCAGCGCTTGTTCGAGATCGACGCCCGCACTGGTGACGTGCGCGCACTGACCGACATCGGTACCGTCAGCGCCTATGACGAAGTGGGCGGCACGGTGGTCTATGCGCTGGAAACCTATACCGCCCCGACCCAGCTCTTTGTGCTGAAGGGCAATGAGGCCCGCCAACTGACGAACCATAATGCTGATACGATGGCCTCTATCCGTCCGTCGCGACCGGAAGAAATCCGTTTCGCGGGTTGGAACGGCGAAGAGGTCCACGGCTGGGTGTTCAAGCCGGTGAACTATGTCGAGGGCCAGAAATATCCGGCTGTCTATCTGATCCACGGCGGGCCGAAGTCGCCCTGGACGGAAAGCTGGTCCTATCGCTGGAACCCGCAGGTCTATACCGGCGCGGGCTATGCGGTTGTGATGATCAACTTCCACGGCTCGCCCGGCTATGGGCAGGCCTTTACCGATGCGATCAACTCCAACTGGGGCACCCGCCCGCTGGAAGACCTGCGCAAGGGCTGGGAAGCGGCCCTCGAGCGCTACAGCTTCATCGATGGTAGCCGCGCCTGTGCGCTGGGGGCCTCTTACGGGGGCTATATGGTCAATATGATCGCGGGTCAGTGGAACGAGCCGTGGCAGTGCCTCGTCAACCACGCGGGCGTGTTCGATGTGCCGCAGCTGATGAATGCGATGGACATCGCCACCTTCATCCACGAGTTCGAAGGCAGCACATGGGATCGCAAGGCGGTCTATGACGCCCAGAACCCTGAGACCTATGTTGCCAACTGGAACAAGCCGATGCTGGTCCTGCACGGATCGCGCGACTTCCGTGTGCCGATGGAGCAGGGGCTGGCCACCTTCTCGGCCCTGCAACGTCAGGGCATTCCCAGCCGCTTTGTCCATGTGCCGAACGCCAACCACTGGGTGCTTGAGCCGAAGGCATGGGTGAACTGGCAGCAGGAAATCCTCGACTGGACGGCCAAATACACCCAGCCCTCACGTTAATCTGAGGGTTTGCGGGCGGCGTATCGGGTGTTAGGCCTTTCAGCCTGACTGTCCCAAAAAGAGGGAGCGCCCATGCGCCGCCTGTCCCATCTTCTCTGCGGCCTCAGCGCCGTGGCCCTGCTGACCGCAGCCGCTCCGGCTCTGGCCGATACCGCGACCGCTCCGGCGGTGGCCGCGACGGCTGAAGCCGGTAACGCCTTTACCTACAACGACATGATCCCGGCCAACCGTCTGGGTGACCCGCAGGTGTCGCCGGATGGTGAATGGGTCGTCTATTCGGTCACCCAGACCGACGTGGCCGCCAACCGCCGCAGCTCCAAACTCTATATCCAGTCGCTGAAGGGTACGGGCGAAGCGACCGTCCTGCCGATCAGCGAGGGCGGTGCCAACACCGCGCGCTGGGGCAAGGACGGACAGCTCTACTTCCTGTCTTCGCGCTCGGGCTCGTCGCAGGTGTGGATCTCGACCGACAGGGGCCAGACCGCGACGCAGGTCACCAACCTGCCGACCGATGTGAACGCCTATCGCGTCAACGTCCAGGGCGATGCGGTTGTGGTGTCGCTGGCCGTATATCCGGATGCGGAAAACCTTGAGGCCTCGGTCGCCCGCGCCGCTCAGGAAGCCGAGCGCAAATCGACCGGCAAGGTCTATGACCGCATGTTCGTGCGTCACTGGGATACGTGGAATGACCACACCCAGAACCATCTGTTCGTTATCGGTCTGGGCGACAATGCCCATGATCCGGTCTGGGTGACCAAGGGCTTTGATGGCGACACCCCGTCCAAGCCGTTCGGTGACGAGAGCGAGTTCACCTTTACCCCCGATGGCCGCTCCATCGTCTTTTCGGCGCGCCATGCAGGCAAGTCCGAGCCGTGGAGCACCAATTTCGACATCTATCAGGTCTCGGTGGATGCGCCGGGCCAGTTGACCAACCTGACCGAAGCCAATCCGGCCTGGGACACGGGTCCGGTCTTCTCGCCGGATGGCCAGACGCTGGCCTACCGCGCGATGGAGCGCCCGGGCTTCGAGGCCGACAAATATTCGATCTTCCTGCGTGATGTGGCCACCGGCCAGACCCGCCAGATCGCGGCCAACTGGGACCGTTCGGCGGACAGCCTGCAGTGGTCGAAAGACGGCAACAGCCTGTTCGTGACGGCGGGTGATGTCGGCAACACCAAGCTGTTCCAGATCGACACCCGCAACGGTTCGGTGGTTGCCCTGACCGGCGAAGGCCACGTCGGCGCGGTCCAACAGACCAATGACGGTTTCGTGCTGTCGATCGATACGCTGAACCGCCCCAGTGAGCTGTTCGTGAAGTCCTTCCGTGGCCGCGAAATGCCGCGCCGCATCACCAATGTGAACCCGCAACTGGACAACAAACAGTTCGGCGAGTTCGAGCAGTTCAGCTTCCCCGGCTGGAACAACGAAACCGTCCACGGCTATGTCATCAAGCCGGCCAACTATGTCGAAGGCCAGAAATATCCGGTGGCCTTCCTGATCCATGGTGGCCCGCAAGGTTCGTTCGGCAACGGCTGGTCCTACCGCTGGAACCCGCAGACCTATGCCGGTGCAGGCTATGCCGTGGTGATGATCGATTTCCACGGCTCGACCGGATACGGTCAGGCTTTCACCGATGCCATCAGCCAGCACTGGGGCGACCGCCCGCTGGAAGACCTGCAAAAGGGTTGGGCCTTCGCGCAGCAGAAGTATGATTTCCTCGACGGCGACAATGCCTGTGCGCTGGGGGCCTCCTACGGCGGCTATATGATCAACTGGATCGCCGGCAACTGGTCCGACGCGTTCAAATGCCTCGTGAACCATGACGGCGTGTTCGACATCATGGGCATGGGCTATGGCACCGAAGAGCTGTGGTTCACCGAGTGGGAGTACGGCGGCACGCCGTGGGAAAACCCGGAAGGCTATCAGCGCTTCAACCCGGTCAACCATGTCCAGAACTGGAAGACCCCGATGCTGGTCATTCAGGGCGATCTGGACTTCCGCATCCCGACCTCGCAGGCCCTGTCGACCTTCACGGCCCTGCAGCGCCGCGGCATCGAGAGCCGCTTTGTCATGTTCCCGGACGAGAACCACTGGGTCCTCAAACCGGCCAACTCGAAGCAGTGGCACGATGAAGTGTTCGGCTGGCTGGACAAGCACCTGAACAAGTAAGGCTTTTGGGCCTGTGATGACGGGGCGCGGTTCCTTTTGGGGGCCGCGCCCTTTTTCATGGGTCCGGCTTGCATCGTTCTGCAAGCTCGTCCCTAAAGGGCGGATGGCGAGGGATGGAATGACGCGGCGCGGACTGTGCGCTTCCATGGGTGTGGTGGTCGCGGGGCTGGCGCTTCCGGCGTGGGCCGAGACGCGCATGGCCTATGGTCCCGATCCGCGCCAGACCCTGAAGCTGTTCCCCGCTCGCGGTTCCGGCCCGCATCCGCTGGTCATCATGGTGGGAGATGCCGCCCGACCGCCGTCGAGCGCGATGGAACGTCACGCCAGCCAGTTGGCCCAGCGTGGCATGGCGGTGGCGCTCATTGATCGCCGTCCGTCACGATACGGGCTTCAGGCGCATGCATCCGATATCGTCCGCGCCCTGTCGCACCTGCTGGTGCAGGGCGAGGCGCTCTCACTGGACGGACGATTTGCTTTGTGGGGGCAACAGGGCGGGGCCTCGGCCGTGCTGCTGGTGGCGCGTGACAGACGCTATCTGACGGCGGCGCGGATCGACCCCCATCAGCACTGGGGTACGGTGGTGCTGGGCCAGCCGCCCGAGGCAGACCCGACCTTCACCCGTGCCACGGCCTATGGCACGGGTCGCACCCGCGCGCTGTACGAAGGTGGGGCGGATCAGGCGGCGCAGGGCACCGCCTTCCTCAACGGACTGTTCTAGGCCTTCATGCGCTCGAACAGGGCCCGGATGACCTCGACATAGATGGCCGTCAGGTCGCGCAGTTCCTGTTCCGGCACGCGCTCGTCGATCTGGTGCATGGTCTGGCCGACAAGGCCCAGTTCCAGCACCGGACACATGTATCGGATGAAACGGGCATCCGACGTGCCGCCGCTGGTCGAGGCGACGGGGCGACGGCCAATGGCCTTCTCCACCGCATCCTGCACCCCGCCAATGAAGGCATCGTTTTGGGTCAGGAAGGCCTCGCCCGAGATCATGTGCTCCACATCGATCTTGAGGCCCGTTTCGGCTTGCAGCTGGCCCGCTTCCTTGGTCATCCACTCGGCCAGTTCCGCGCCCTGATGGGTGGGGTTGAAGCGGATGTTGGTACGGGCGCGGGCCAAGGCGGGGATGATGTTGGTCGCCGTATTGCCGATGTCGATGGTGGTGATTTCGAGGTTCGACGGCGGAAACTCCGGATAGCCCTCGTCCAGCACACGGGCATTCAGGCGCGTCATCAGTTCGGCGATGACGGGGGCCGGATTGGCGGCGCGTTCGGGATAGGCGACGTGGCCCTGTTTGCCGTGGACGGTGAACCAGCTGTTGATCGAGCCGCGACGCCCGACCTTGATCATGTCGCCCAACTGCGCCGACGATGACGGCTCGCCGACGATACAGGCGTCAATCACCTCGCCCTCGGCCATCAGGGTCTCGACCACCCGCTTGGTGCCGTGCAGGGCGGGACCTTCTTCATCGCCCGTGATCAGCAGGGACAGCGAGCCTTCGACCTCGCCTTCGGACAGGATCCGCGACAGGGCCGCGACCCACGCGCCGATGCCGCCCTTCATGTCCACGGCACCGCGTCCGTAAAGGATGCCGTCACGGGTCTCGCCCTCGAACGGGCCGGTGGTCCATTGCTCGGTCGCGCCGGTCGGCACCACATCGGTATGTCCCGCGAAACAGATGTTGGGCGAGGCCGTGCCGCGACGGGCATAAAGGTTGACGATGGGCGCATCCACGCCTTCGCCGCTGGGGCCTGAAAACTCCATGCGGCGGCAGGTGAAGCCCAGCTCCACCAGAGCTTTTTCCAGCACTTCCATCGCGCCTTCATTGGCAGGCGTCACCGACGGGCGGCGGATCAGGGCGCGCGTCAGTTCGACAGGATCGAGAACGGAATTTGATGTGCTGTTCATGGGTCAATGCTTTAGGCAGGGTTCGACGCGCCGAGAAGAGCGTTATCGCTCAATAGACCCTCTGATTTAGAGAAATTTGCTTCGTGACGACTGTAACCACGCCGCCAGAGCCAGTTCCTTCCTCTGAAGGGCCTATCAGCCCGTGGGGTATTCGGGATTTCCGCCTGCTTTGGCTGGGGCGTGTGGTGGCCGTGCTGGCCATCCAGATCCAGTCCTCGGCCCTGTTGTGGCAGGTCTATGAGATTGCCCGCCGCGACCACCCGATTGAACAGGCCAGCCTTTATCTGGGTCTGGTCGGGCTGTGCCAGTTCCTGCCTTTGCTGGCCTTTACCCTGCCAGCGGGCGCTATGGCTGACCGGCGCGACCGCAAGCATACGGTGACCCTGTCGATCATCGTGGAAATGGTGTGCGCCGGTATTTTTCTGGCGATGGCGCTGCATGGCTCACCGCCGCTGTGGGGGCTATTGGCCGTTGCGGCTGTATTCGGGGCGGCGCGGGCCTTTCTGGCTCCGGCCTCGCAGGCCTTCCTGCCGATGGTGGTGGGACGCAAGGCCCTGCCTGCCGCCATCGCGGCACAGGCCATCGCCTTCCAGACGGGGGCCATCGCGGGACCCGCTTTGGGTGGGGTGATCGTCGGCATTACCGTGCCTCTGGCCTATGCGTCGTCGATGGCGCTGTTCCTTATGGCGATTGCCTGCTTCCTGTTGATCAGGACCTCCGGCAAGCCGGAAGTCGGCCCCAAGGTGTCTCCGGTCGAACTGGTCAAGGAAGGCCTGGCCTATGTGTGGAAGACCAAGATAGTTCTGGGCGCGATTTCGCTCGATCTCATCGTGGTGCTGTTCGCGGGCGTGGCCCTGCTGACGCCGATCTTTGCGCGAGACATACTGCATGTGGGGCCGATGGGCTTTGGCTTCCTGCGAGCGGCCTTCGGTGTCGGGGCGCTGGTGATGGCCCTGTGGCTCAGCCGCTTCCCGATCCAGAAGAATGGCGGGCTCTGGATGTTCGCGGCGGTGGCAGTGTTCGGCATCTGCACCATCGTGTTCGGCCTGTCCAAGATTGTCTGGCTGTCGGCTCTGGTGCTGTTCATCGGCGGGGCGGCGGACATGATTTCCGTCAATGTGCGCCAGACCCTGATCCAGCTGGCCACGCCCGATCATATGCGCGGGCGGGTGTCGTCGGTGTCGATGCTGTTCATCGGCGCTTCGAACGAACTGGGCGAGGCCTATTCGGGCGTCATGGTCAGACTGCTCGGCCCTATCGGTGCGGCGGTCTTCGGCGGCTTCGGCGCTCTGGCCGCTACCGGCATCTGGGCCAAGGTCTTCCCGTCTCTTCGGAAAGCCGATCGGCTTTCCTGAACGAAAAAGCCCCGCTCGAGAGCGGGGCTTTTTGCCCTAACGCTCGCCTCGCGGAGGCTCGCTGCTTGAGGGCATTTAGATGTGCGGCAGGTGTCGCCTGCCTACTTCCACTCGCGGAAGTGTTTGGACAGCTTCAGGCCCTGCTTCTGATAGTGGCTGCCGCCTTCGCCATAGAGGCGGGTGGGGCGTTCCGTCAGGGGTTCATAGACCAGTCGGGCGACGGTCTGTTCGTGCTCCAGCAGGAAGGGGGTGTCGTGGGTGCGAACCTCCAGCACGCCCTTGGAGCCTGCGCCGTGGGCCTCGTCCGTGCCAAAGCCCGGATCGAAGAAGCCGGCATAGTGGACGCGGAACTCGCCGACCGACGGGTCGATCGGGGTCATTTCAGCGGCTTGGTCGACGGGGATTTCCACGTCGTCGCTGGAGGCGAGGATATAGAACTCGCCCGGATCGAGCAGCAGGTCGCCGTCACGCAGGGTCAGCGGCTCCCAGAAATCGCGCGGATCGTGGCCGTCAATATTCTCCAGATCGACCACGCCCGCATGGCGGCGGCCGCGGAAGCCGACGATGCCGTTGGCACCGGGCATCAGATCGACGCCGACGCTGCGGGTTTCCAGGCGCGGCGGCTCGCCGGCCTTGAGGCGCAGTTGGTTCAGGCGGGTGCCCGGACGCACGAGGATGGAGAAGGTCTGGGGCGCGATTTCCAGATACAGCGGGCCTTCATAGCCTTCATCGACATCGTCGAAGCTCTGGCCCTTGTCGGTCAGCAGACGCACGAAGACGTCAACGCGGCCCGTCGAGGATTTCGGATTGGCGCGGGCGTTCAGGCCCTTGGGCAGGGACAGGTGTTCCTGCAGGCGGGCGATATAGACGCAGCCCTTTTCCAGAACATAGCCGCCCGACAGGTCGATGGCGTGCATGGCCACATCCTTGATGCGGTCCTCGACCTTGCGCTTGCCCGGCAGGAAGCTGGCGCGTACGCGCCACGCCACGGCCGACAGGCGCAGGTCGAGACTGGCCGGTTGGACCTGATCGGAATCAAACGGGGTCTGGCTGGAGATGGCTCCCGTCGCAATCAGGGTCTCGATACCCTGAAACGGGATGATGCCGGCTTGGTCGGGAAGAGTGAACTTGGTCATGCCGTCCTGTTCTCACACGGATTTTCCCGCCTGTCTCGCCCGGAAAACATCAGTTCGGGAAGAAGGCGTCTTGAACCCCGCGTACGGCGGGACGCATATAGCGTATGGTTCATGGTTCTGCCTATAGCGCCGAGACAGAAGGAATGGTCGTTCGCGTCCATCCGTCGTTTCTGGCCGCCCAATCCGACCCCGAGGCAGGCCACTGGGTCTGGGCCTATCAGATCGAAATCGTCAACCTGACCGGATCGCCGGTACAGGTTGTCGCGCGTCGTTGGACCATTACTGACGCGCTGGGCCGTGTCGAGGAAGTGCGCGGTTCGGGCGTGGTGGGCGAGCAGCCGGTGATCGAGCCGGGTGACAGCTTCTCCTATGCCTCGGGTTGTCCGCTGACCACGCCGTCGGGATCGATGGTGGGGGCCTACTACTGTCAGGACGAAGAGGGGCGGATGTTCGAGATCGCCATCCCCCACTTCAGCCTCGACGTGCCCGATACCCGTCGCACCCTGAACTAGGGCGCATAAGAAAAGGGCGTAACGGTTGCCCGCTACGCCCTGATCTTCTCGAGATTTCCGTCGAACGGAAACTTAGATGTAGCGACGCAGGCTACGAGCCAGTTCCGACGCGCCGTCCTTGGTCTTCTTGACCTGCGGCTGATAGGCCACGCGGGCGTGCTCGACGCAGTAGACGCCTTCCGAGGCGCGACGGCCGCAGAAGGAGAACTCACGCGATGACGGGTCGCCGATCGGCCATTTGCACATGTGTGCGCCCAGCGTCAGGACGGTTGCCGTGCCCGGCAGTTCCGGCATCGGAGCCGGAGCGGACGGTTGGGCCACCTGCGTCGGTACAGCGGCCGGACGCGGAGCCACAGCCTCGATACGGCGCGGAGCCGACGGGGCCTGGGTCGGTTGAGCCGGAGCGGCG
>NZ_DJFS01000035.1 GCF_002432125.1 Brevundimonas sp. UBA5866 | reverse complement strand
CGCGCTTGAGGTCGATGGCCAGCATCTCGCCCGGGCCCAGCTTGCCCTTGCGGATCACCCGCTCGGTCGGCACTTCCCACACGCCGGCCTCGGAGGCGACCAGGAAGTGACGGTCGGAGGTCAGCAGCCAGCGCGCCGGGCGCAGGCCGTTGCGGTCCACCGTGCAGGCGGCATAACGGCCATCGCAGGCGACGATGCCGGCCGGGCCGTCCCAGGGTTCGGAATTGAGCCCATGGAACTCGTAGAACGCGGCCAGGTCGGCATCCTTGTATTCCAGCGACTGGGTTGCCGGCGGCACCAGGATGCGCAGCGCCTGGATCAGCTCCATGCCACCGGCCACCAGCAGCTCGAGCATGTTGTCCATGCTCTGCGAGTCCGAGCCGTGCATGGAGATCACCGGGTCGAACTGGGCGATGTCAAAGCGCTCGCTCTTCCATACCTTGCTGCGCGCCTGGGCCCAGCGCCGGTTGCCCTCGATGGTGTTGATCTCGCCGTTGTGGGCGAGCATCCGGAACGGCTGGGCCAGCTTCCATTCGGGGAAGGTGTTGGTCGAATAGCGCTGGTGGAACAGGGCATAGCCCGAGGCGACCAGCGGGTCGTTCAGGTCGATATAGAGCTGGCCCAACAGTTCGGCGCGGACCATGCCCTTATAGACGATGGAGCGGGCCGACAGCGAACAGATGTAGCAGCCCGACAGGCCGGCTTGCTGGACGGCAGCCTCGATGCGGCGGCGGCACAGGTAAAGCTCGCGCTCGACGGCCTCGCCGTTGGTGTCGGCCTTATAGAGGGCCTCGGGCACCGCCAGCATGATCTGTTCGATCTCGGGGCGGGTCTGTTCGGCGCGGGTGCCGACGACCGACAGGTCCAGCGGCGTCTGGCGCCAGCCATAGATGTAGAAGCCCGAGCGGATGGCCTCGGCTTCGACGATGGCGCGGGCGCGGTCTTGGGCGCCAAGGTCGGTGCGCGGCAGGAAGACCTGACCCACGGCAATCGGGCCGGGGCGCAGGGATTGGCCCACGGCACGGACCTGTTCGGCAAAGAACTCCTGCGGGATTTCGATCATGATGCCCGCGCCGTCGCCCGACAGGCCGTCGGCATCGACCGCGCCACGGTGGGCCACGGCCTTCAGCGACTGGATGGCCATGTCCACAACCTCGCGGCGTGGCTTGCCGTCGATGGCGCAGACAAGGCCGACACCGCAGGCATCGCGTTCGGAGTTCGGGTCATAGGAACCAGCGGCGACCAGCTCGACGCGCGCGGCTTCATACTGGCTCAGCCAGTTGGCGTTGTTTTGCTCACTCATGCTGCGGCTTCCTCGGTACGCGCGCGCAGGTAACGGTCGATTTCGGCAGCGGCGTCCTGACCGTCGCGCACGGCCCAGACGACGAGGGAAGCGCCGCGCACGGCGTCCCCTGCGGCGAACACACCTTCAAGGCTGGTGGCGAACCCGCCACGGGCGATCTGAATGGTGTTCCAGCGAGACGTCTCGAGAGAGGCGTCCAGCTGTTCGGTGAAGTTTTCCGGCTCGAAGCCCAGAGCTTCGATCACCAGATCGGCGGCGACGTCGAAATCGCTGTCGGCGACAGGCACGATCTCGCGGCGGCCCGAGCTTCCTGCCTCCGACAGGGCCATGCGCTGGGCGCGGACGGCGCTGACCGTCTCGCCCTTGGACATGAGGGCCTTGGGCGCAGCCAGCCATTCGAAGGTCACGCCTTCTTCCTCGGCGTTTTGAACCTCACGCGCGCTGCCCGGCATGTTGGCACGGTCACGGCGGTAGAGACAGGTGACGCTGGACGCGCCCTGACGGATGGCCGTGCGGACGCAGTCCATGGCCGTATCGCCGCCACCGACGACAACCACCTTCTTGCCCTTGGCGGTCTCGGCCTCGACGTTGTCACCCAGATCGCGCTTGTTCTGGGCGATCAGGAAATCAAGTGCGGGCAGGGCATCATCGGGGCCGCAACCCGGAATGGACAGGCGACGGGCCTGATAGACACCCATGGCCAGCAGCACAGCATCATGCTGGCCGCGAAGCTCGTCCATGGAGATATCGGTGCCGACCGAGGTGTTCAGAACGAACTTCACCCCGCCCTCGACCAAACGGTCGATACGGCGCTGGACGACATATTTCTCCAGCTTGAAGCCGGGGATGCCGTACATCAGAAGCCCGCCTGCACGGTCGTGGCGGTCATAGACGGTGACCTGATAGCCCGCGCTACGCAGACGGTCGGCGGCGGCCAGGCCAGCGGGACCTGCGCCCACAATGGCGACCGATTGGCCGCGTTCGGCGACGGGGCGGATAGGCTCGACCCAGCCGTTCTCGAACGCCTGATCGGCGATCCAAGCCTCGACCGAACCGATGGTCACTCCATCCCAGCCCGACTGCTGAAGCGTACACGCGCCTTCGCACAGGCGGTCCTGCGGACAGATGCGACCGCAGATTTCGGGCATGGTCGAAGTGAGCGAAGCGGTCTTCCACGCCTCGCGCAGATCGCGATCTGCCGAAAGGGCCAGCCAGTCCGGAATATTGTTCTGGAGCGGGCAGGCGTTCTGGCAGAAGGGCACGCCGCAGTCGGTGCAGCGCGACGCCTGTTTCTGACCGGTTTCCACGTTCGGTTTGAGTGTGATCTCGTTGAAATCACGCACGCGATCAGCCGCGGCCTGCTTTGGCAGGGAGCGGGCTTGAACCAGGAAACCACCGGGATTGGAACGACCACCTTTTTGCATGTGCACAGTTTGGCCGCTAATCGTCGTTATCGCAAATATTTTTCCCATATATCCGCTTTTTATAGACCAAAGTGCATAATGAGTGCGTTTTGAGAATGGATATCAGAAATTATTTTCTATTCAATATTGCATTGCGGCATAAATAAAGCAGGGCTTTCGATGTTCTTCGATTAAGCTTGCCTACCCGCGTTTCGTCACAACAACACCTAAGCGTGTACTTTGGAGTGTGGAACGCGAAGCTGGCGGTTGTGTTGAGCCTTGAGGTTCAGGTCTGGCACAATCGAGGGTTGGCTATGTCGCGGATTGAAAAGGGACGGAGCGTTGGCTCCAGCCTGACACGGATTCTGGGTGTGGTGATCGGTTTGATCGGCCTGACCCTGGTTATAGGCGGGGCCCAGCTGATGATGGTCGGCGGTTCTGCCTATTATCTCATCACCGGCATATTGATGGTGATCAGCGGGCTGCTGATTGTATTGGGCCGTTTGTCGGGGGCCCTGCTCTATACCCTTATTGTCATCGGCACGGTGGTGTGGGCTGTGTGGGAAGTCGGCCTGAACGGCTGGGCTCTGGTTCCGCGCCTCGTGGCACCGATGGTGCTGCTGTTCTTTGTCATCCTGTCGATTGGCGCACTCAAACGCGAAGGCGGCACACGAACCGTTCTGGTGGGTCTGGCCGCATGGGTACTGGTGCTGCTTGTCGGCGGCGGTGTTGTGGTGGCCAATAACCGTGCCGGTGTGATGAATGCTGTGCCCGGTGCCGGGCAATCCCTCATCGGTGATCCTGCTCTGGCCAAGGTCGGGGCGGACTGGCCCGCCTGGGGCGGCAGCGACAGCGCCCAGCGCTACTCTCCGCTGGCCCAGATCACGCGTGACAATGTGAAGGATCTGAAGCGGGCGTGGACCTTCCGGACCGGCGACCTGCCCGAAGAACGTTGGGGGGCAGAGACAACGCCGCTGAAGATCGGCGACACCCTTTATCTGTGCTCCGCGCGGAACAAGCTCTTTGCGGTTGATGCCGCTACCGGTCGCCAGAAGTGGACCTATGATCCCAAGGTGTCCGACGACGACATTCCCTATACGGCGGCCTGCCGCGGCGTGACTTATTTTGCCAAGCCCGCCGCCGATGCGGCCCAGCCATGTGCCACCCGCATCATCGAAGGTACGCTGGATGGCCGCCTGATCGCGGTGGATGCCCGCACGGGTGCCCCCTGTCAGGACTTTGGCACCAATGGCGCGGTCAGCATCAAGCACGGCATGGGCGATCCCTATCCGGGCATGGTGTCGATCACCTCGGCCCCTGTCATCGTGCGCGGCATTGTAGTCACGGGCCATCAGGTGCTGGACGGACAGAAGCGCTGGAATGCGTCCGGCGTCATTCAGGGCTTCGATGCGGTGACGGGCGAGCTGCGCTTCGCCTGGGACATGATGCGCCCCGACATCACCACCCTGCCGCCCGATGGCGAGACCTATACGCCGGGCACGCCCAATATGTGGACAACGGCCACGGCGGACGAGGCGCTGGGTCTGGTCTTCCTGCCGATGGGCAACTCCTCAGCCGACTATTATTCGGGCGAGCGCCGCCCGGCGGAGAATGAGTATTCGACCTCGCTGGTGGCGCTGGATGTCACCACGGGCAAGCCGCGCTGGCATTTCCAGACTGTGCACAAAGACGTCTGGGACTATGACCTCGGCTCGCAGGCTACGCTGGTGGATATGCCGGTCGGCGGACAGACGGTGCCTGCGGTGATCCTGCCGTCCAAACAGGGCGACATCTATGTGCTGGACCGCCGTACCGGACAGCCCCTGCACGAGATCGAGAATATCAAGGTGCCGCAGGGCGGCGTCGAACCGGCCCAGCGTACCCCCACCCAGCCGACGTCGCTGTTCCACACCCTGCGCAAGCCCGATCTGACCGAGCGGGACATGTGGGGCATGTCGCCCATCGATCAGATGGTGTGCCGCATCCAGTTCCGTCAGGCCGCCTATGAGGGCTTCTTCACTCCGCCGACGGCGGATCGCCACTGGATCCAGTATCCCGGCTACAATGGCGGTTCGGACTGGGGCGGTATCGCCATTGATCCGGTGCGCGGCGTGATCGTTGCCAACTATAACGATATGCCGAACTACAACCGTCTGGTGCCGCGTGCGAAGGCCGACCAGTTGGGCTGGTTCCCGCGTGACGACCCCCGCTACATCGAGCGTGAAAAGGAAGCCGCCAACAGGGGCGGTAGCCTGACCAAGTCCAAGGCCGAAGGCGCGGGCGATCCGCAGATGGGCGTACCCTATGCGATCGACGTGAACGCGGGCTGGCGGATGAAGTTTACCGGCCTGCTGTGCAAACAGCCGCCTTATGGCGGTATCCGCACCATCGACCTGCGCACGGGCAAGACCCTGTGGGACCGCGCTTTCGGTACGGCCCGCAAGAACGGCCCGTTCGGCATCCCGTCCATGCTGCCGCTGGAAATCGGCACGCCGAACAACGGCGGCTCGGTGGTGACGGCGGGCGGTCTGATCTTCATCGCCGCGGCGACCGATGATCTGATCCGCGCCATCGACATCGAAACCGGCAAGACCGTTTGGCAGGACGTCCTGCCCGCCGGTGGTCAGGCCAACCCGATGATCTATGAACAGAATGGCCGCCAGTATCTGGTCATCATGGCCGGTGGTCACCACTTCATGGAGACCCCGCGCGGTGACTATGTGATCGCTTATGCTCTGCCCCAGAGGGGCTGAGCATAGGCTTTATGCTTGCCCCTATCGCCCTTTGGGCTACTTGAGGGGCGAAATTATTAGGGCATAAATGGGAAAGGCCGGAGTTTTGCTCCGGCCATTTTCTGTGGGATTGGCTTTCAGGGTCTGGTCTGGCCTTGGCCGCGCACCACGTATTTGAAGGTGGTCAGCTGTTCGGCACCGACGGGGCCGCGGGCGTGCATACGGCCTGTGGCGATGCCGATCTCTCCGCCGAAGCCGAACTCGCCGCCGTCGGCATACTGGGTCGAGGCATTGTGGACCACGATGGCGCTGTCCACGCGGTTCAGGAAGGTGGCGGCGGCGTCCGCGTCATCGGTCACGATGGCCTCGGTGTGGCCCGAGCCATAGCGTTCGATGTGGGCGATGGCGTGATCCAGATCGTCCACCACGCCTACGGTGATGATGGGGGCCAGATACTCAGTCGACCAGTCCTCGTCCGAGGCGGGCACAATATCGGGGACGATAGAGCGAGCGATCTGTCCGCCGCGCACTTCGCAGCCCTTGGCGTGAAGGTCGGCTGCGATCAACGGCAGAAGCGACGGCGCGACCGCCCTGTCGATCAGCAGGGTCTCGGTCGCCCCGCATACCGACACGCGGCGCATCTTGGCATTCAGCACCAGTGCGCGGGCCATGTCCGGATTGGCGGCGGCGTGGACGTAGGTGTGGTTCATTCCCTCGAGGTGGGACAGGACCGCAACCCGGGCCTCGGACTGGACGCGTCCGACGAGGCTCTTGCCGCCGCGAGGGACGATCAGGTCGATATTACCCTCCAGCCCCGACAGCATCAGGCCGACGGCGGCGCGGTCAGGCGTATCGACCAGCTGGATCGCATCGGCGGGCAGACCTGCCTCTGCCAACGCCTCGCCGATAACGGCGGCGATGGCCAGAGACGACTGCAGACAGTCCGAGCCGCAACGCAGGATGGCCGCATTGCCCGATCGGATGCACAGGGCCGCGGCGTCTGCCGTCACATTGGGACGGCTCTCATAGATGATGCCCAGCACACCGATGGGGGTACGCACGCGGGCGATATCCAGATTGTTGACCGGCGCGGTCCAGCGTTCGGTCTCCACGCCCAGCGGGTCCTGAACACCGGCGATGATGTCGACAGCGGCGGCGATGCCTTCGACGCGCGCGGGATTGAGGGCCAGACGGTCCAGCAGGGCCTCGCTCATGCCATTGGCGCGGCCAGCGTCGAGGTCGCGCTGGTTGGCGGCAAGGATCGGCTCGACCGCGCCGCGCAGCTTCTGTGCCAGAAGCGTCAGGGCGCGGGTGCGGACCTCGGGCGC
>NZ_DJFS01000001.1 GCF_002432125.1 Brevundimonas sp. UBA5866 | reverse complement strand
TTCGAACTTTTCCTTGGCCATTCTCTAGCTCCTGGAGTCCCCGAACCGGGGTCCACTTAGGTTTGGGGATTGATATGGGGCGATTTGTTATCAAACCGCCCCGATTTCAAGACACAGTCGTCAAAAAGACGGCTGATTAGGTGTACTTCTTGATCACTTCGTCGGCGACGTGTTGCGGCACCGGCTCGTAGTGGTCGTATTGCATGGTGAACTGTGCACGACCTTGCGACATACCGCGCAGGGTGTTCACGTAACCGAACATGTTGGCCAGCGGCACGAAGGCGTTCACGACAACGGCGTTACCACGCATGTCTTGGCCTTGGATCATACCGCGGCGACCGTTCAGGTCACCGATAACCGAACCCAGGTACTCTTCCGGGGTTACGACTTCCACAGCCATCACCGGCTCGAGCAGCTTCGGTCCGCCCTTCTCGCGCAGTTCCTTGAAGGCTGCACGCGAAGCGATTTCGAAGGCCAGAACCGAGGAGTCGACGTCGTGGAACGCGCCGTCGATCAGGGTTGCCTTGACGTCGATAACCGGGAAGCCAGCCAGCAGGCCGTTTTCCTTGGCCGACTTCAGGCCCTTTTCAACACCCGGGATGTATTCCTTCGGAACAGCACCGCCGACGATGGCCGACTCGAACACGAAGTCCGTGCCCGGCTCGCCCGGCTCGAAGCGCAGCTTGACGCGTGCGAACTGACCGGTACCGCCGGTTTGCTTCTTGTGGGTGTAGTCGATCTCGCAAGCGCGGGTGATCGATTCACGGTAGGCAACCTGCGGAGCGCCGATGGTGGCTTCGACCTTGTAGGTGCGCTTCAGGATATCGATCTTGATGTCCAGGTGAAGCTCGCCCATGCCCTTCAGGATGGTCTGGCCCGACTCGTGGTCGGTCGAGACGGTGAAGGACGGGTCTTCCGAAGCCAGCTTGGCCAGAGCCACGCCCAGCTTCTCTTGGTCAGCCTTGGTCTTCGGTTCGACAGCGATTTCAATAACCGGAGCCGGGAATTCCATCTTCTCCAGGATAACCGGCGACTTCAGCGGATCACACAGGGTGTCACCGGTGCGGGTTTCCTTGAGGCCAGCCAGAGCGACGATGTCGCCAGCGTAGGCTTCCTTTATGTCTTCACGGTTGTTCGAGTGCATCAGCAGCATGCGGCCGACACGTTCACGCTTGTCACGCGACGAGTTCAGCAGCGATTGGCCGGTCTCCATCTTGCCCGAGTACAGGCGGCAGAAGGTGATCGAGCCCACGAACGGGTCGTCCATGATCTTGAACGCCAGAACCGACAGCGGTTCGTCGTCCGAAGCCTTACGGACGATCGGCTCTTCGGTCTTGAAGTCGATGCCCGGGGTCGGCGGAATGTCGACCGGCGACGGCAGGTAGTCGACGACGGCGTCGAGCAGCGGCTGAACGCCCTTGTTCTTGAAGGCCGAGCCAGCGAGGATCGGGTAGAAGTGACCTTCGATGACGGCCTTACGGATGCAGCGCTTCAGCACTTCAACCGACGGCTCTTCGCCACCCAGGTAAGCTTCCATAGCTTCGTCGTCGATTTCGACGGCGTTGTCGACGAGGTACTGACGGGCTTCAGCAACCTTGTCAGCCATGTCGGCCGGGATTTCACGGATGTCCGGAGCGGCACCCACTTGGTCGGTTTCCCAGACCAGAGCCTTCATTTCGACCAGGTCGATGACGCCCTTCAGGTCCGATTCAGCACCGATCGGCAGTTGGATCGGCACAGCCTTGGCGCCCAGACGGTCGCGGATCGACTCGACCGACTTGTCGAAGTCAGCGCCCAGCTTGTCCATCTTGTTGACGAACACGATACGCGGAACGTTGTACTTGTCGGCCTGGCGCCAGACGGTTTCGGTCTGCGGTTCAACGCCGGCGTTGCCGTCGAGAACGGTCACGGCACCGTCGAGCACGCGCAGAGAACGCTCGACTTCGATGGTGAAGTCAACGTGGCCCGGGGTGTCGATGATGTTCAGGCGCTTTTCGCGCCAGAAAGCGGTCGTGGCAGCCGAGGTGATGGTGATGCCGCGTTCTTGTTCCTGGTCCATCCAGTCCATGGTCGAGGCGCCATCGTGCGTCTCACCCATTTTGTGGTTCTTGCCAGTGTAGAACAGGATGCGCTCAGTCGTCGTGGTTTTACCCGCGTCGATGTGAGCCATGATACCGAAGTTACGGTAGTCTTCGATTTTGTGTGTACGGGCCATTGTCTTGCCTTCCGGGTAGCTAGCGGACGCCGCGAGCGCCCCGTTCTGTCAGATATGACGGCGCGGGCGATTCAAAAACTGAATGCCCGCGCCAGATCGTCTTAGATAGCGCCCGTTCCAATACCGGAGCATAGGAACGGTTTTAAGACGCTTACCAGCGGTAGTGGCTGAAGGCGCGGTTGGCTTCGGCCATCTTGTGGGTGTCTTCGCGCTTCTTGACCGAGGTGCCGCGGTTGTTCGAGGCGTCCAGCAGTTCAGCAGCCAGCTTTTCGGTCATGGTGTTCTCACCGCGCTTGCGAGCGGCGTTGACGACCCAACGGATAGCCAGGGCACGACGACGGTCCGGACGGACTTCGACCGGAACCTGATAGGTAGCACCACCAACGCGGCGCGAACGCACTTCGACTTGCGGAGCGACGTTTTCCAGAGCCTGGTGGAAGGTTTCCACGGCGGTCTGGTCTTTCTTCTTCTCGGCCAGGATGTCGAAAGCACCGTAGACGATGTTTTCGGCGACAGCCTTCTTACCTTCGTACATGACGTAGTTCATGAACTTGGTAACGACCAGATCACCGAACTTCGGATCCGGCAGAACTTCACGCTTCTGGGCGCGGTGACGACGGGACATGAGAGTATCCTCTTAAATCTGTAGAGCGCAGAACGCGTGTTGCTTACTTCGGACGCTTCGCACCGTAGTGCGAACGACGTTGCTTACGGTCCTTGACGCCTTGGGTATCCAGCACACCGCGCAGGATGTGGTAACGGACACCCGGAAGGTCCTTCACGCGGCCGCCGCGGATGAGCACAACCGAGTGCTCCTGCAGGTTGTGGCCTTCACCCGGGATGTAGCACACGGCTTCAACACCGTTCTTGGCCAGGCGAACCTTGGCAACCTTACGAAGTGCCGAGTTCGGCTTCTTCGGGGTGGTGGTGTAAACGCGGGTGCAAACGCCGCGACGCTGGGGCGAACCCTCCAGAGCCGGAACCTTGTTGCGGACCGGCTTCGGCTTACGGGGCTTGCGGATCAGCTGGTTGATCGTGGGCATTCGAATTCGTCTCTTTTCGATGTGGAGGCGTGTGCCTTTCGGCCGGAGCGCCTCATTGCCTTCTTTTGAACGACCCTGAGGTCGCCCGGGTTGGTATTCGAGCTGATAGAGCGTCCTCCAAACGGAAAAACCGGAACGCGCGCTTTGGGCGTTCCGGCGGGACACAGCCCGACCGTTCAGTTGTCACTCGATCAGCGGACAGCGGACTGCCCACGTCTCGAAAGTGAGCGGCTTGTACGTGTGTGAGGGCGTCGCGTCAAGTTCACGCGTTATACGCGTTAAAACATCAGCAATTTATCCAACACATTGACGCCTTATTGTTCATGGAGCGTCGAAATCCGGAGGACATCCGTGACGACGACAATCGCGACGCCTGCCCTTTCAGTTTACAGGAAACCTAAGCCATACAAGGCTGTATGGGTCGCTGTATCGGTCATCGCCCACGGTGTTCTGTTGGGTGCGGTCATCTATATGGTCCCTGCCCCGCTGCCGGTCCCCACCACGCCCCAGGACCGCACCATCTTCGTCGATATCGAGCGGGTCACCCTCCCGCGTGAGGTACCGGCACGGGTTGCCCAGCCCGAAGACAGCGCATCCGATTCCCCTCCCCGCGCTTTCAGTGGACCTGACCGTCCGGTGCCGCGCATTGTACCGCAGCGGTCAGACGCCGCTGCCACCGCACAGGCTGCCGGACCGGCGTCTGTATCGGCTAACGAATCCACCGATGGACGCTGGACCTATACGCCTGAATCGACGGCCAGCGGCGTCGCACGCAGCCTGAGAACATCGCCTATCGGGTGCGCCTATCCAGAACGTCTGTCAGAAGGTGAACGGGCGGTCTGCAATGAACGCTCTACCGACCGTGCCGTCAAAACCCTGGAAAACCTCCAGCGCATCCCCGGCACAGGCGATGCGCGACGCGACGCCCGCTTCGAAGCCCAGGGACGGGCGCGCACCAACACCTACAACTTCAGACGCCGCCCCATAACCAATGATGAAACCGGCAATGGACGACCGACCGACACGCCGGGCTCGAACTTCGGCATCGGTCCCTCGGGCCGTCACCTTGATCCTTCGACACAACCTGACGCCTATGGACCGATACAGACCTACAGGCGCGATGGCCGTCCTGAAGAGCGCAATGTCACGACGCCCCGATAGATGGACATCACCGTTCTCAACTTCATGTGACAGACTGGTGATATCGCAAGATTCAAGTGCATCTGTAAGTCTTCCAGTGGCTTCCCCCTCAAACCTCCTGTCCGAGGTAGCCCATGAGTTTCAGTCTGTCGGCACCGCCGCCGCCCATATCGCCCTCGCCGCGCAAGCAGAGGGCGATGCTGCTGATGGCCTCGGCCGTGGCGCATATTGTGGTGTTGGTACCGATCGCACTGAACACGGTATTTATTCCCTCACTGGACGATGACTCCAGTTTCGAGGTGTGGATCGATATGGAGCGGGACAGGCCCCGTCCGGAGCGAGAGCGGCTTCTTCCTCAAGACCGCCCGATCCCGCCTGAGAACACCGAAGATACGCCTAGAGAAGAGCCCATTACCGAGGCCGAGCGTGAAAGGTTGATCGAGGAGATCATCGCCGCCCGCCCCGACGTAACCGTCGAACAGATCGAAGCCCTGCTACCCCAACTCGCTGAACAGCGCCCCCAGGAGGTCGAGCGGCTGGACAGCGCACCGACGTCTTCGGTCGCCGATCTCAATATAACCGCCCTGCCCAATGTTTCGGCCCCCGTCACACGTCCGACCATCGAAGCGATAGACGGTCCGCGCGCCAATGCAGCTGTGGCCCCTCTTTCTTCTGCCAGCCTGCCCTCCATCCAGTCTGCCGATCAGGCCGGTCAGGCAACCGAAGACGAGGCTGGCTCACCCGATGCGCCCATTCCACGCAGGGCCCGTATCGACGAGGATGCTCTAGGCGCTCTGGACGCTGCCGCCAGAGGTGGCGCTCTGGATGACGCCTGGACCTATCGCCCCGAGGCGGGCGGCGGAGGACAGAGTGGCCAGACAGGCGGGCAGACAGGCGGTCAGATCGACCCGCTTTCAGGACGCGGAGGTGTATCCGGCAATACAGCCACACGGACGGGCCGCATCTACTATGGGCAGGGCACCACGCCCATTGACTGTACCCAGCCGCAGATGTTGAGCGATGTCGAAAGGCTATCGTGTGACAGCGCCGAGCAGCGCCGTATCCGCGCCTCTATGGAACGCGGCGTACGCGTGCAGGGCACAGGCAATGCGGCCCGCGATGCCAATCTCGGTGCCGTGGGGGCCCACCGTATGGAAGAGTATGAGTCCCGCCGTCGGACCAATGGCGGTGTGGGCGTGTCACAGGGCTCCATGCTGGGTGGTTCGGGTCAGGGAGAAATCCTCGACGAGATGTCCGGTACCAACCGCGAGATCCGTAAAATCCAGGAACAGATCGGTGCCAGCAACGGCCCCAAACCTCCGCCTCCCCGACCGAACCAGTGACCAAGAAAAAAGGGCGGTGTCCGCAGACACCGCCCTTCTTCTTTTTTCAGCCTAGGCCGACAAGGATCAGTCCTTGTCGAGCTCCAGAGCCAGATCGGCCGGCAGCGGCTCGACCGCGTCTTCGCGAGCTTGGGTAAGCTCGGCGTCGCGCTCGTTGGCGATCTTTTGCAGGCTGCGCAGGTAAGCGCCCGTACCGGCCGGGATGAGACGGCCGACGATGACGTTTTCCTTGAGGCCTTCCAGCGTGTCCTTCTTGCCGTGGACCGAAGCCTCGGTAAGCACGCGGGTGGTCTCCTGGAACGAAGCCGCCGAGATGAAGCTGCGGGTTTGCAGCGACGCCTTGGTGATACCCAGCAGAACCGGTTGCGTGACAGCCAGACGGCCACCGCGCTTCTCGACCTTGGCGTTCTCGTATTCGGCCTCAGCCACTTCGACGGTGTCGCCCTTGATGAGGGTGGTTTCACCCGGATCAAGAACTTCAACCTTCTGAAGCATCTGACGCACGATCACTTCGATGTGCTTGTCGTTAATCGGCACGCCTTGCAGACGGTAGACTTCCTGAACCTCGTTCACGAGGTACTCGGCCAGAGCCTCGACGCCCTGGATACGCAGCAGATCGTGCGGATCGGGGTTGCCGTCGATGATGTAGTCGCCCTTCTGGATCAGATCGCCGTCGTGGACGGAGATGTGCTTGCCCTTCGGGATCAGGAATTCCACGGCTTCGCCTTGGTTGCCATCGGCATCCGGCTCCGGCGTGATCTTGATACGACGCTTGTTCTTGTAGTCGCGACCGAACTCTACGCGGCCATCCATTTCGGCGATGACAGCGCAGTCCTTCGGACGGCGGGCTTCGAACAGTTCGGCAACGCGCGGCAGACCGCCGGTGATGTCGCGGGTCTTGGCACCTTCGGTCGGGATACGGGCGATAACCTCACCCGGCTTGACCTCGTCACCGTTCGACACCGACAGGATGGCGCCGACCGGCAGCAGGTAACGGGCATCCGAACCCGAAGCCAGACGGGCATAGCTGTCACCCGAGACGATACCCAGGGCCGGACGCAGGTCCGAACCACGCGGGCTCGCACGCCAGTCGGAGACGACGCGCTGTGCGATACCGGTTGCCTCGTCGGTCTCTTCCTTGACGGACAGACCTTCGACCAGATCCTCGAAGCGGATGTTGCCGCCCACTTCGGTGATGATCGGGTTGGTGTACGGGTCCCACTCGGCCACGCGTGCGCCCTTGGCCACTTCCGCACCGTCCTTGACGCGCAGACGTGCGCCGTACGGCACCTTGTGCGTTTCGCGTTCCTTGCCGTCGACCATGATCGACACGACGACGTTGCGGCTCATGGCCACCAGGTCGCCGTGCGGCGCGGTAACGGTCGGGCCCGAAACCTTGGCGACACCGGCATTGGTCGCCTCGTAGAACGAGGTTTCCGAAACCTGTGCAGTACCGCCGATGTGGAAGGTACGCATGGTCAGCTGGGTACCCGGCTCACCGATCGACTGGGCGGCGATAACGCCGACAGCTTCACCGATGTTCACATTGGTACCACGGGCCAGGTCACGGCCATAGCAGTGGGCGCAGATACCGGCCTTGGCTTCACAGGTCAGGGCCGAGCGGACCTTGACCGACTGGACGCCGGCGGCATCGATGGCCTCGACTTCCTCTTCCTGCAGATAGGTATCTGCCGGGAACAGGATGTTGTCGGTGCCCGGTTCCTTGATGTCCTCTGCCGCATAACGGCCCAGAACACGTTGGCCCAGCGAGACCAGAACGTCACCGCCCTCGGTCACGGCGCGCAGGGTGATGCCGCGGGTCGAACCGCAGTCGTCCTCGGTAACGATCGAGTCCTGTGCAACGTCCACCAGACGACGGGTCAGGTAACCCGAGTTGGCGGTCTTCAGTGCGGTATCGGCCAGACCCTTACGGGCACCGTGGGTGGAGTTGAAGTACTCCAGAACGGTCAGGCCTTCCTTGAAGTTCGAGGTAATCGGGGTCTCGATGATCTCACCCGACGGCTTGGCCATCAGGCCGCGCATACCGCCGAGCTGCTTCATCTGGGCCTGCGAACCACGGGCACCCGAGTTGGCCATCATGTACACCGAGTTGATGTCCGGGTTTTGGCCCTTGATCAGAACTCGCGGCTGGGCGATCTCGGCCATCATGGCGTCGGAGATCTTGTCCGAGGCCTTCGACCAGGCGTCGATGACCTTGTTGTACTTCTCGCCCTTGGTGATGAGGCCGTCAGCGTATTGCTGCTCGTACTCTTCCACCTGGGCGCGGGTTTCGTTGACCAGGGTGTATTTGGCGTCCGGAATGACGATGTCGTCCTTACCGACCGAAATACCGGCCTTGGCAGCTTCCTTGAAGCCGAGGCCCATCATCTGGTCAGCAAAGATCACCGTCGCCTTCTGGCCGCAGTGACGGTAGACCTGATCGATCAGGTTACCGATTTCCTTCTTGGTCAAGTTCTTGTCGACCAGACGGTAGCCGATGTTCGGGTTCTGCGGCAGCAGGGCACCCAGCTTCATACGGCCCGGGGTCGTGTCGATCACCTTGGTCACCAGCTCACCGGCCGAGTTCATTTCGGTCCAGCGGGCCTTGACCTTGGTGTGCAGGGTCACAACGCCAGCGTCGAGCGCCGCGTCGATTTCGCCCATGTTGGCGAACAGCTTGCCTTCACCCGGCTCGCCATCCTTGACCAGCGACAGGTAGTAAAGACCCAGCACGATATCCTGCGACGGCACGATGATCGGCTCGCCGTTGGCCGGCGACAGGATGTTGTTCGTCGACATCATCAGGACGCGCGCTTCCAGCTGGGCCTCAAGACTCAGCGGAACGTGCACGGCCATCTGGTCGCCGTCGAAGTCGGCGTTGAACGCGGTACAGACCAGCGGGTGCAGGCGGATGGCCTTACCTTCGATCAGCTTCGGTTCGAACGCCTGGATGCCCAGACGGTGAAGCGTCGGCGCGCGGTTCAGCATGACCGGGTGTTCGCGGATAACCTCGTCGAGGATATCCCAAACGGCCGGTTGCTCGCGCTCGACCATACGCTTGGACTGCTTGACGGTGCCCGACAGGCCCTTGGCGTCCAGACGTGCGTAGATGAACGGCTTGAACAGCTCCAGAGCCATCTTCTTCGGCAGGCCGCACTCGTGCAGCTTCAGCTCCGGACCCACGGTGATGACCGAACGGCCCGAGTAGTCGACGCGCTTGCCGAGCAGGTTCTGACGGAAGCGGCCCTGCTTGCCTTTCAGCATGTCGGCCAGCGACTTCAGCGGACGCTTGTTGGCGCCGGTGATGACGCGGCCACGACGGCCGTTGTCGAACAGGGCGTCAACCGACTCCTGCAGCATCCGCTTTTCGTTGCGGATGATGATGTCAGGCGCGCGAAGCTCCATCAGGCGCTTCAGGCGGTTGTTACGGTTGATGACGCGACGGTAGAGGTCGTTCAGGTCCGAGGTGGCGAAGCGGCCGCCATCCAGCGGAACCAGCGGACGCAGTTCCGGCGGAATGACCGGGACGATCGTCAGGATCATCCATTCCGGCTTGTTGCCCGACTCGATGAAGGCTTCCAGCAGCTTCAGACGCTTCGAAGCCTTCTTCGCCTTCATTTCCGACGGATTGTCGGCCAGTTCGGCGCGGTGCTTCTCGGCTTCCTGATGCAGGTCGATCGACATCAGCAGGTTGCGAACGGCCTCGGCACCGATTTCAGCGGTGAAACCGTCGTCGCCGTATTCTTCCTGATAGCGATAGAACTCGTCTTCCGTCAGCAGCTGGTTCTGCTTCAGCGGGGTCAGGCCCGGCTCGGTGACGATGTAGTTCTCGAAATACAGGACGCGTTCAACGTCCTTTAGCGCCATGTCGAGCATCAGCGAGATACGCGACGGAAGCGACTTCAGGAACCAGATGTGGGCCACCGGAGCAGCCAGATCGATGTGACCCATACGCTCGCGACGGACGCGGGCCAAGGTGACTTCGACACCGCACTTCTCGCAGATGATGCCCTTGTACTTCATGCGCTTGTACTTGCCGCACAGGCATTCGTAATCCTTGGTCGGGCCAAAGATACGGGCGCAGAACAGGCCATCACGTTCCGGCTTGAACGTGCGGTAGTTGATGGTTTCCGGCTTTTTGATTTCGCCGAACGACCACGAACGGATCTTCTCGGGCGAGGCCAGAGCGATTTTGATCTGGTCAAAGGTCGGGGTGACCGGGACCGGATTGAAGATGTTCAGGACTTCCTGGTTCATCTTTGTTCCTTCTGCGGCAGGAGCCGCGAAAATCATTCAGAGCAGAGGGGCTTGGACAAGGGGCCCCTCCCCGCCGTTGCGGGGAGGGAAACCGATGGATCAGCCGTTCTCCAGCTCCACGTTCAGGCCCAGCGAGCGCATTTCCTTGATCAGGACGTTGAAGCTTTCCGGGATACCGGCTTCGAAGCTGTCGTCACCGCGGACGATGGCCTCGTAGACCTTGGTACGACCAGCCACGTCGTCCGACTTCACCGTCAGCATTTCCTGCAGGGTGTAGGCGGCGCCGTAAGCTTCCAGAGCCCAGACCTCCATTTCCCCGAAGCGCTGGCCGCCGAACTGCGCCTTACCGCCCAGCGGCTGCTGGGTGACGAGCGAGTACGGGCCAATCGAACGGGCGTGGATCTTGTCGTCGACCAGGTGGTGCAGCTTCAGCATGTACACGTAGCCGACGGTGACCGGACGCTTGAACTGTTCGCCGGTTTGACCGTCGTACAGGATCGACTGGGCCGAACGGTCCAGACCGGCCATTTCCAGACGGTCCTCGATGTCCGAGATGCGGGCACCGTCGAAGACCGGCGTCGCAAACGGAACGCCCTTCGACAGGTTCTGGGCCAGCTCGATCAGTTCCTCGTCGGTTTCCGGCAGCGGGGTGTCCTCGCCGTAGATTTCCTTGAGGCGGTTGATCAGGCGCTCGCGCTCGCCACCGTCCATCCACTCTTCGAGCAGGGCCTTGATCTGCTTGCCGAGGCCAGCCGATGCCCAACCCAGGTGGGTTTCGAAGATCTGGCCGATGTTCATGCGCGACGGCACGCCCAGCGGGTTCAGAACGATGTCGACGTGCGTACCGTCTTCAAGGTGCGGCATGTCCTCGATCGGCAGGATCTTGGAGATAACGCCCTTGTTGCCGTGACGGCCGGCCATCTTGTCGCCCGGCTGCAGCTTGCGCTTCACAGCCACGAAGACCTTGACCATCTTCATCACGCCCGGCGGCAGTTCGTCACCGCGCTGCAGCTTCTCGACCTTGTCTTCGAAGCGGCGGTCCAGAAGCTTACGAGCATCCTCGAACTGCTTCTTCATGGCTTCCAGCTCGCCCATCGACTTTTCGTCGTCGAGAGCGATCTGCCACCACAGGCCCTTCGAAACTTCCGACAGGGTGTCTTCGGTGATCTCACCGCGACCGATGCCCTTCGGACCCGACACAGCGGTCTTGCCGATCAGCAGCGGCTTCAGGCGGCCATAGACGTTGCGCTCGAGGATCTTGAGCTCGTCGTCGCGGTCCTTGCCCAGACGTTCGATTTCGGCGCGCTCGATAGCCTGAGCGCGTTCGTCCTTGTCAACGCCGTGACGGTTGAAGACGCGAACGTCAACGATGGTACCGGCAACGCCCGGCGGCAGACGCAAGCTCGTGTCGCGGACGTCCGAAGCCTTTTCACCGAAGATGGCGCGCAGCAGCTTCTCTTCCGGCGTCATCGGGCTTTCGCCCTTCGGCGTCACCTTACCGACCAGGATGTCACCCGGTTGGACTTCGGCGCCGATGGCCACGATACCGGCCTCGTCGAGGTTGCGCAGGGCTTCCTCGCCGACGTTCGGGATGTCGCGGGTGATTTCTTCCGGCCCAAGCTTGGTGTCGCGGGCCATGACTTCGAACTCCTCGAGGTGGATCGAGGTGAAGATGTCATCGCGCACGATGCGCTCGGAGATCAGGATGGAGTCTTCGAAGTTGTAGCCGTTCCACGGCATGTAGGCGACGAGGACGTTACGGCCCAGAGCCAGATCGCCCAGATCGGTCGACGGACCGTCGGCGATAACGTCACCGGCCTTCACCACGTCACCCACGCGCACGATCGGGCGCTGGTTGATGCAGGTCGACTGGTTCGAACGCTGGAACTTCGACAGACGGTAGATATCGACGCCCGAACGACCGGCATCGACGTCCGAGGTCGCGCGGATGACGATACGGGTACCGTCGATCTGCTCGACCACACCGTCGCGGCGGGCGATCACGACAGCGCCCGAGTCACGCGCCACGACCGATTCCATACCGGTACCCACCAGCGGGGCATCGGTCTGGACCAGCGGCACGGCCTGACGTTGCATGTTCGCGCCCATCAGTGCGCGGTTGGCGTCATCGTTTTCAAGGAACGGGATCAGGGCCGCAGCGACCGAAACAACCTGTTTCGGCGACACGTCCATCATGTCCACCGACTCCTTGGTCAGGAGTTGGGATTCACCGTTCACACGACCCGGGACGATTTCTTCAACGATCTCGCCGTTCTTCAGCTCGATGTTCGCCTGAGCGATCGTGTAGCGGGCTTCTTCCATGGCCGAGATGTAGACCACCTCGTCCTGAGCCTTACCGTCCTTCACGCGACGGTACGGCGACTCGATGAAGCCGTACTTGTTCACGCGGGCGTGGGTAGCCAGCGAGTTGATCAGACCGATGTTCGGGCCTTCCGGCGTTTCGATCGGGCAGATACGGCCATAGTGCGTCGGGTGAACGTCGCGGACTTCGAAGCCTGCGCGCTCGCGGGTCAGACCGCCTGGGCCAAGCGCCGAGAGACGACGCTTGTGCGTGATTTCCGACAGCGGGTTGGTTTGGTCCATGAACTGCGACAGCTGCGACGAGCCGAAGAATTCACGGACGGCAGCAGCCGCCGGCTTCGCGTTGATCAGGTCGTGCGGCATGACCGTGTCGATATCGACCGACGACATGCGCTCCTTGATGGCGCGTTCCATACGCAGAAGGCCGACGCGGTACTGGTTTTCCAGCAGCTCGCCAACCGAGCGAACGCGACGGTTGCCCAGGTTGTCGATGTCGTCGATTTCGCCACGGCCGTCCTTCAGACCCACGAGGATCTGCAGAACCTTCAAGATGTCTTCCTGACGCAGGACGCGGATTTCGTCCGAAACTTCCGGAGTTTCGAGACGCATGTTCATCTTCACGCGACCCACTGCCGACAGGTCGTAGCGTTCGGGGTCGAAGAACAGCGACTGGAACATGGCCTCGGCGGCTTCCGGCGTCGGCGGCTCGCCCGGGCGCATCACGCGATAGATGTCGAACAGGGCGTCTTCGCGGCCCGTGTTCTTGTCCAGACGCAGGGTGTTGCGCATGTAGGCACCGACCGTGACGTGGTCGATGTCCAGCACTTCGATGGTCGAGAAGCCTTGGGCTTCCAGAAGCTCGATGGCGGCTTGGTCCAGCTCGTCACCGGCTTCAGCGTAGATTTCGCCGGTTTCGAAGTTGACGGCGTCGTTGGCCAGATACTTGCCGAGCAGGGCGTCAGCCGCCAGCGACAGCGACTTCAGGCCACCGTCTTGCAGCTTCTTGGCAGCACGGGCCGAGATCTTCTGGCCAGCCGGAGCGACCACTTCGCCGGTGTCGGCGTCGATCAGGTCGAATTCCGGCTTCACGCCGCGCCAGCGTTCCGGCTTGTACGGGGTGACCCAGTTGTCGCCGCGCTTCTCGTACGGGACGGTCTCGTAGAAGGTCTTGAGGATTTCCTCGCCGTCCATGCCCAGGGCATAGAGGAAGGTGGTTGCCGGCAGCTTGCGACGACGGTCGATACGGACATAGACGATGTCCTTGGCGTCGAATTCGAAGTCCAGCCACGAGCCGCGGTACGGAATGACGCGAGCGGCGAACAGCAGTTTGCCCGACGAGTGGGTCTTGCCCTTGTCGTGGTCGAAGAACACGCCCGGCGAACGGTGCATCTGGGAAACGATGACGCGCTCGGTGCCGTTGACGATGAAGGTACCCTTCTCGGTCATGAGCGGAATGTCGCCCATGTAGACATCTTGTTCCTTGATGTCCTTGACCGAGCGAGCGCCGGTTTCTTCTTCGGTTTCGAAGACGATCAGGCGCAGCTTGACCTTCAGCGGAGCCGCGAAGGTCATGTCGCGTTGAATGCATTCCTCAACGTCGTACTTCGGCTCTTCGAACTCGTACGAGACGTATTCGAGAACGGCGCGTTCGTTGAAGTCCTTGATCGGGAAGACCGACTTGAAGACAGCTTCGATGCCTTCGTCGCGGCGCAGGCCCGGACGGCTCTCGCGCTGCAGGAATTGTTCATAGGAGGCGCGCTGAACCTCGATGAGGTTCGGCATCTGCACGGCTTCCGGGATACGTCCGAAGCTGTAGCGAATGCGCTTCTTTCCGGTGAAGGAGGTCGCGGCTGCGATCTTGCCTAGGGCGAGACCGTCGGTGGACTTGGCCATTCTGTTTTCCCAATAGTGGGCCCCGGGGAGGAACCCAGCTCTCAATGCAGCAGCCACGGCGCACCCCGCGGGCGTTCCGTGACCGTTAAACGTCTGTCGGCATCCACCCTCGATCTGCGGGGCAGAACAGGATGCCTCAAATGTCACGCTCCCTTGGGAAGGAGCGACGCCTTCGCACCGGTTCGGAGGGCTTCAAACCGGGCCTCGGCGCTCGTCGCGCGGATTCAGGGAATCTGCGAAGCGGCCATATATAACGATTGACACGGCAAAATAAAGACCAAAGGCGCGCAAACCGGACGGTAATTTTCGCGCGTCAGGAGAGGCCCCGCTCCCCCTCGACTTTGGGCGATATACGTAAAAATACCAATTTTTAGCCGCCGCCCCGAAGGATAGCTGAAACGGTCAAGCTTATAAACTTACGGTTGCTTCTGGTTATGCCCCGGCATAGCCCGTTCAGCGTTTCTACGTTACAGGCCCAATCGATGACGATACGCCCTCTGGGAAGCGCATCGGATCTTCTGTCAAATCAAGATGCCATCCGCGAAGGCATCCAGAACGGCCAGTGCCATGTCATCAGCCTGGCCTTTATCCGCGAGGCTCTGAACGAGCGCTGGGCCAAGAATGCCGGTCTGCTCGAAGAGTTTGTTACACGCACCTTTCAGCGCGGAGCGCTGGAAGACGACCTGATGCTGAAGGTCAACTCGGTCGACTATCTTCTGATCCAGCCCAGCCGGTCTTCCATGAGCGCGCTCAGCCGCGCCACCATGCTGAAACGTGCCGTACTTCATCGCTTTTTGGGTCAGGTCCAGACCGAACTGATCAGCGTCTCCATCATAGAACAGGCCGAGCCCGGCCAGATCACAGCCCGTCGCGTGGCGCAATCGCAGATACAGGCCGCCACCAGCCTCGCCACCTTGGAGGCCGGAGCCCGCATGTCCACCTCCTTGGCCATGCCGGAGATCGACTCTCCCCCTTGGGAACCTTTCGGCACCAAGAAAGCTCCGCGCAAGGTCGTCATTTTCAAACGACCTGACGGCGCCGAACTGGAGGCCGTCTATTACTGCGACCCCGTGTGGAACACGTCCCGACAGGCTGTCAGCCTGTTCCAGCTGCGCAGCCAGACCTATTTCACGCGCGACGGCACGCAATCGCTGGTGGCCCATGAGGATCTGACAGCGCGCACACTGGGCGTCATCGCCGTGCGCCGTCTGAAACATGCCCGTGAAGTGCTGACCCATGCCCATCCGGAGCTGGCCCTCACGGTACCGCTGTCACTGGATGCTTTCGCCCACTCATCCAGCCGTATTGCCGTCATGCAAAAGCTGAGGCGGCTGGCCAATAATACTCTGGTGCGGAACCGGCTGTTTATCGAAATCAGCGATCTGCCCTGCAATGTCTCGGTATCGCGTGTGGCCGAGGCCGTAGCACAGGTAAAAGGCTTTGTGCGCCGCGCCACGGTGCGCCTCCCCGCCGTGTGCGGCACCTGTACCGATTGGACGAAGACCGGGGCCGACGGACTGGTCATGCCGTTGGAAGGCACACTGACCGAGACCTATGTCCGGCAACAGCTGTGCATACTGAAAGATCAAGCACGACGCGCCCACGCCTTTTCCGCTGTGGATGGAGTAGAGGCTGCCAATATGGCCGCCATAGCCTATGCACAGGGCATTCGCGAGATCGGCGGCGACCATATAACCCGGTCCTATGGCAATCATTGTGAAGGCCGCACCCTGTCCCCGCATGAGGTCATCCTTTTGCCGCAGGCGGCCTGAAACAGCCTCTACCTATGGATGCGGCACCTATGATAGCGTCGCTCTATGAAGCTCACGATTTGCGCCGCTGCGTCGGCCCTCACCCTCGCCGCCCTGCCGATGACTGCCGGTGCCCAGACCACCGATCATCAGCAGGCTACGGCCGTCTATCAGGCCGCCCAAAGCCAATGGGAAGCCGGTCAACAGGCCTATCTGCAATGGAATGCCCAGCGTTCCGGCTGGACCACCACCGAAAGCGGCCTTCAATACCGACGTGTCAGCAAGGCACACCCCGACGCCGCCCAGCCCGCTGAAACCGATACGGTCAGCGTCCACTACCGCGGCACGCTCATAAACGGCAGCGAGTTCGACAGCTCGTACAAGCGCAACGCACCGGCCAGCTTTCCGCTGAACCGCGTCATCAAGGGCTGGACCGAGGGGGTGGCCCTGATGCGCAAGGGCGAGACGTTCGAGTTCGTCATTCCCGCAGACCTGGCCTATGGGCCACGCCGCATGGGCAATGAAATACCCTCGAATTCCACGCTTCTGTTCACGGTCGAACTGCTCGAGATCAATCCCTGATCGGCGATTTTGACAGAGCGCCAATCACCTTAATCGTGGATTATTGTTCCGTGTCCGCCGGTCTTTACTTGACGTGACAGGGCGGGCGCGGCTTGCCTTTCCCCGACATGTTTATGCCGCCCTGCGGCCTTTCTTGGGGGAACACCGTATGTCCCGTCGTGCTCTGGCCGTCTGCGCCTCTGCCATCGCCCTTGTGATCGCCACACCATCGCTGGCCCAGACGGGGGCCGCCGCCCCTGCCCTGCCCGTGACGCTGGCCCCGATCCCCGCCGTCAGCGATGCGGTGCGTCCCGGCAATATCGAGGTCTGGGTCGATGCGACCGACCTCGACCGCCGCGTCATGAACATCCGCCAGCGTATTCCGGTCGAGAGCGCCGGCCCGCTGGTGCTGTTCTATCCGCAATGGATTCCGGGCAACCACGGCCCCGTCGGCCCGATCTCCCAGATCGCCAACCTGCAGTTCACCGCCAACGGCCAGCGCGTCGAGTGGGTGCGCAACACCCTGCATCCGTGGGCCTATCAGATCGAGGTGCCGCAGGGCGTGGACACCATCGACGTCAGCTTCTCCTGGCTGACCCCGACCGAGGGCGCGCAGGGCCGCGTGGTGATGACCCCCGACATGCTGAACCACCAGTGGGAAAAGGCGATCCTCTATCCCGCCGGATACCGCAGCAGCCACATCGGCATCCTGCCGCGCCTGAAACTGCCCGAAGGTTTCCAATATGCGGGCGCGCTGGAAAACCAGGGCACGATCGACGGTTATCTGGAGCTGGAGCCGATCAATTTCGAGCACCTGCAGGACAGCCCCGTTTTCGCGGGCCGCCACTTTGCCCAGTACGAGCTGTCGCCCAACGGCCCGTCGTCGGTCCGCCTGAACATCGTGGGTGACAGCGCCGATGTGGTGAAGGTGAAGGACGAGCATCTGGCCCTGCACCGCAATCTGGTGACCGAGGCCGACCTGCTGTTCGGTGCCCGCCATTTCGACCGCTATGAATTCCTTGTCGCCGTTTCCGACAAGCTGGGCGGCATCGGTCTGGAGCACCAGCGCTCCAGCGAGAACAGCGTCGCCACCAAATACTTCACCGACCCGACCGGCACCATCTTGGACCGCGACCTGCTGGGCCACGAATACACCCACAGCTGGAACGGCAAGTGGCGCCGCCCCGCCGACCAGATGGTCAACAACTTCAACGAGCCACTGCAGAACTCCCTGCTCTGGGTCTATGAGGGCCAGACCCAGTACTGGGGCCTGATTCTGACCGCCCGTGCAGGTCTGATGACCAAGGAAGAGGCGCTGGGCGTCATCGCCAACAACACCGCCCAATATTCCACCACCCCCGCCCGCGCTTGGCGCGCTATGCAGGACACCACCAACGACCCGATCATCCAACAGCGCCGCCCGCAGGGCTGGCCCAGCCTGCAACGCTCCGAAGACTATTACCGCGAAGGCTCGATGGTCTGGCTGGATGCCGACACCCTGATCCGCGAAAAGACGGGTGGCCGCAAATCGCTGGATGACTTCGCACGCGGCTTCTTCGGCATCGAGGACGGCAACTGGGAAGCCAAACCCTACACCTTCGAGGATGTCGTCGCGGCCCTGAACGCCGTCGTGCCGCACGACTGGACCGCCTTCCTGCGCGAGCGGGTGGATGCCGTCGGTCCCGACGCCCCCGCCCCGATCAACGGCGTGCAACAGGGCGGCTATCGCCTTGTCTACAAGGACACGCCCAACGCCTACATGTCCCAGCTGAACAAGGAACTGGGCCGCGTGGACTTCGTCTATTCGCTGGGCATCCAGATGAACAAGTCGAACCGCATCACGAGCGTGACGTGGGGTGGCCTCGCCTTCCAGCAAGGCCTGACTGCGGGCTGGGAAGTCGTCGCCGTCAACGACCGCGCCGCCTCGGAAGACGCGATCAAGGAGGCCATCACTGCCGCCAAGGATGGCGGTCCGACCATCACCCTGATCGTCAAGCGCGACGACCGCTTCCGCACCCTCACCTTCGATTACCGCGACGGCCTGCGCTATCCGCACCTTGAACGCATAGCAGGCACGCCCGACCGTCTGGGCGACATCCTCTCGCCGCGCCGTACCGCCCGCGCCCGCCGCTAAGACCTTCCGTTGATCCGAGTTTACGACATGAAGAAGCACCTTTCCGCCGCCGCCCTGTCCCTGCTGCTGTGCGGCACGGCCACGGCCGCGCTGGCCCACAACGGAAGCCCTGTGTGGCAAGGCCCCGCC
>NZ_DJFS01000049.1 GCF_002432125.1 Brevundimonas sp. UBA5866 | reverse complement strand
GTGAAGAGATCAACGCCCTGCTCAGGGACGGCCCCCCGCCCACCCGCGAGGATGTGGGGGAGCCGATGACCGGCCCGTCGTCCTCGGTGCCCCTGACACCGGAAGAAGAGGCGGCGGCCGACATCGCGGCGGCCACCGGCGTTCCGGTCAGCGAGCCGGAGCCGCGCCCGACGGCCTGAAACGGTCCGCGACGGACATGAAAAAAGGGGCGGCACCTTCGCGGGTGCCGCCCCTTTCCTTTTGACGTCAGGCCTACGCTCAGTCGCGGTAATTGAGGGCCGGTGTGCGGTCACCCAGCAGGGCGCGGTACTGGAAGTTCGGACCGCGGCGGCGTTCGAACTCGGCCTTGGCCTCGGCGATGACTTCCGGCGACTGGAACAGTTCTGCCGTTGTCAGCGCCAGTGTCTGGGTCGCCAGACGGGCTCCCTTCAGACCGATGGACGAACCGGCGGCCACCACATTCTGCCAGCTGTGACCCGCCGAGCCCGGCACGAAGGTGGCGGTGGACAGGCCGACCGTCGGCGTCACCCACGACACGTCCGATACATCGGTCGAGCCGCCGAAGTCGCCGCCGATGACGGCAGGTTCGATGCGCTCGACGCTGGACAGGTCTTCCTGGGTGCTCAGGGTCTTCTGGATTTCGCGTGCGAGGGCCTTTTCCTCTTCGGTCCAGGTGATGCCGCCCACGCTGCGCAGATTGCGGTCCATCACCTGCATCAGGGCCTCGTTCGGCAGCATGGAATAGACGCCGCCTATGGCTTCGAATTCCATACGGGTGCCGGTACCGAGGGCAGCCCCCTCAGCGGCCAGCTTTACCCGTTCCAGAACGTCGCGGACGATCTCGGGGTTGTTGTGGCGCACATAGTAATAGGCCTCGGCATAGGACGGGACGACGTTCGGCGCCTTGCCGCCATCGGTGATGGCGTAGTGGATGCGGGTGCGGTCCGGCACATGCTCGCGCATCAGGTTGACCATAGCGTTCATGGCCTCGATACCGTCCAGCGCCGAGCGGCCCTTGTCCGGTGCGGCGGCGGCGTGGGACGAGGTGCCATAGAAGCGGAACTTGCCCGAGACATTGGCCATCGTGTCGCCCTGACGGGCCGAGTTCACATTGCCCGGGTGCCAGTGCAGGCTGATGTCCACATCGTCGAACAGGCCGTCGCGGACCATATAGACCTTGCCCGAGCCGCCTTCCTCGGCAGGCGTGCCATAGACGCGCAGTTCGCCCTTGATGTTGTTGGCGACCATCCATTCCTTCACGGCGATGGCCGAATAGACCGAAGCCGCACCGAACAGATTGTGTCCGCAGCCGTGACCGGCATGGCCACCGGCGCTTTCCTGCACGGGGTTCAGGGTCTGGGACAGGCCGGGCAGGGCGTCATACTCGGCCAGCACGGCGATGACGGGTCCGTCGCCGTTCCTGAAGCTGGCGAGGAAGGCGGTCGGCTCGTTGGCGATGCCGGTTTGGACGGTAAAGCCCGCATCGCGCAGGCGCTGTGCCAGCAGGGCCGACGACTGATGCTCCTGATAGCCCAGCTCGGCAAACTGCCAGATCTGCAGCGCGGCATCGTCGATGGCGGCGCCGTGGCTTTCCACCGAGGCCAGGATGCTGCTGTGGGCTTCGGGAGCCAGCGGACCGGCAGCGGCCGGAGCGGCAAGGGCGATCGAGGCGATGCCAAAGGCGGCAAGGGTCAGGGTCTTGAGCGAAGTCTGGCGGCGAAGGGCTTGGCGCATGGTCGGCTCCGTTACTCTTGATGGACTACTTAAAGAGAAAGGGCGGGAAGCGATCTTCGCTCCCCGCCCCGATCGTCTCAAGACCGATTAGAAGGTCTTGCGGAAGTTGGCGTACCAGTAACGGCCATAGGGCTGATACACGGTGCCGACATAGCCACCGCTGGCCAGCGGCGGGTTCTCGTCGGTGATGTTGCGGACACCGACGCGGACCGAGGCGTTTGCCAGCGCATCGCCGAAGCGGCTGCCGTCGAAGGCATACTCGGCGTAGAGGTTGGCCGTGATGGTCGAGTCAACGATCCAGTTATAGGTGACGTTGTTCTCGGTGTAGGTCACGCTGTCGTCGTAGAGCGACGAGATGTATTGCGTGAACGCACCGACCGTCCAGGCGTCCTTGCGCCAGGTGGTGGACAGCGACCACTTCCATTCCGGACGGCCGCCGTCGGCGATCATGTCACCGAAGGAACCCGACAGGAACACCGCTTCGTCCAGCAGGCCCGAAGCCTGGGCATCGGCCAGCATCTGGGAATCCGGCGACATGGCCAGATAGTATTTGATCAGGTGCGAGACGTTCAGGTTGGCGCTGAAGTCACCGAAACGGGTGCCGCGCAGACGCCACATCAGGCCCAGATCCAGACCTTCAACCGTCTGCGGCTGTTGGTTGGTATAGGCGTCCTTGATGTACAGAACCTCGCCGGCGGCCTCCAGACCCGAACCTGCGAACAGGGCGATGTCGTTGGCGGTCGGATCGGCGCGGACCACGTTCTCGTTGAACGAGCCCTGCTTGCGCAGCAGATAGTCCAGCGTCAGGGCGTTCTGGCCACGGAACAGGCCGACCATGCCTTCCTGTTCCACCTGCCACCAGTCGGCGGTGAAGGTGAAGTCACCCAGATCCGACGGGATGAAGCGCGGCTGGATCACCACGCCCAGCGACAGGGTTTCGGACTCTTCCGGCTTCAGGTCCGGATTGCCCGAGCGGCGTTCCTGCGTCGATTTGCGGGCGTGGGACTGCGTGAAGTACGGGCGGAAAGCCTGCGCGACACGCGAGGTCATGGTGGCACCGCACGCGTTCAGGGTGTTGTCCACGACGGTCACGCCGTTCTCGACTTTGGTGAGGCCGCCCTTCACGCGCAGGGCTTCACAGTAGATCCAGTCGTTAGAGTTGTTCGAACGGGTGATCACCGTGGCGTTGATCTGCTCCAGGTTCGGGGCGCGGAAGCCCTGGGCCCACGAACCGCGGATGCGGAAGCCGTCAACGATGTCCCATGCGGCGGCGAACTTGGGCTTGGCGACCGAACCGAAGTCCGAATATTCCTCGAAGCGGCCGGCAAGCTGGACTTCCAGGTTGTACACCAGCGGCACGCCCATGTCGGGCGAGACCAGCGGGGCGGCGATTTCGGCATAGGCCGAGAAGACGTCACGCTCGCCATAGGTGTCGGGGTTTTCCGACTGGTTGATCAGGTCCGAGGACTTGGCACCGGCCAGGTTGGTGAAGCGGATGGTGCCGTCGATACGGTCGTCGCGGTCGTCCAGCTGGGTTTCGGTGCGCAGCTCGATACCGGCGGCGATACCCACCGGACCGGCCGGCAGCTGGTAGATGTCCGGACGCGAGATCTTGAAGTCCCACAGGCCCAGCTCGGTCTTGGTACGACGGACCATGTCCACGCGGATGGCGTCCAGGGCGGCCTGGTTCGACGGGGTGCCGTCACCGACGGTCGGGTTGGACAGCGAACCGCCGTTGAAGAAGTTGTAGGCGTCAGGCGTGGACTTGCCGGCCCATTCCTGCAGGGCGGTGGCGGAGATGTTGTCCGACACGTCCTTGGCCGAGGCTTCCGACCACAGCACGGCGGTTTCCCAGTTCCAGCCCTTCCACTCTCCGCGCAGACCGGCCAGAGCGCGGAATTGCTTGTTGGTCACGGCCACGCTGATCGGGCCCATGTCCATGAAGCGGTAGCCGCTCAGGGTCAGATCGTTCCTGCCGGCAACCGGATTGTAATAGTTGCTGCCCGGGATGATGAAGGTCACGCCCGAAGCGGTCGGGATCGGCTCCTGCCAGGCTTGGGACTTGGCGTGGTAGCCGCCCAGTTCACCGAAGGCCTCTACGGCGTCGTTGAGCTGGTATTTGCCGCTGACGAACAGGTTGAAGCGGTCGACTTCCGGCATGACCGTCAGGCCGAGTGCGGCCATGTCGGTGTTGTATTCACCCGGCAGGTTGGCACCGGCGATGGCGCACAGACCGTTGCCGAGCGACGCGACGCAATCCTTGTCGGTCGCCGGAACGATGGTGAAGGAGGAAAGGGCGGTGCCGTTGATGTTGCCGCCGCTGCCACGCACGGTGAAGCGGCCCCACGGGGTCAGCGGCGAGGTGCTGACCAGGGTGCTGTCATCGGCGAATTTGGTGCCGGCAAACAGGGGGCTGATGTCGTTCGAGGCGGTGTAGGGCTGATCGGTGGTCTTCAGCTCGTCGCGGTGATCGTAGTTGAAGAACAGCGAGATGTTGCCGCGACCGTCCTGGATGTCCTTGCCGCCGTACAGAGAGACGTTCAGTTCGCGCATGCCGGTGCCCTCGGCACCGCCGTACTGGGTCGAGACGGTCCAGTCGTTCATGTCGTCGCGCAGGACGGTGTTGACCACACCGGCCACGGCGTCGGCACCGTAGATGGCGGCGGCGCCGTCACGCAGCACTTCCATGCGCTTGAGGCCCGACACCGGAATGGCGTTGGTGTTGTAGGTCAGGACCGGAACGAGGTGTTCGTTGGCCTGCGAGGTCGGGTGGCCCACCACGCGGCGGCCGTTCAGCAGCACCAGGGTATTGCCGATGCCGAGGCTGCGCAGGTTGACCGAGCCGGTGTCACCACGGGCCGAGTTCGAGGTGTTCGGCAGGTAGGACGGGTTGAAGGTCACGTCGCCCATCTGCGGGATCGAACGGAACAGGTCGTCACCCGAAGCCGGAGCGGCGGCGATGATGTCGTCTTCGCTCACCACGGTGACCGGCAGGGCTGCAGTAACCTTTGTGCCCCGGATCTGCGAGCCCACAACGACGATCTCGTCAACGACAGTCGGCTCTTCGGTCACTTCCTGTGCGAAGGCCGGGGCAGCAACGGCAGCGCCAAGAATGGCGCTGGAAGCCAGCATGGCGGCGCGGAAATTCCGGCGTCCGGTGCGGTAAGACATTTATGGGTTCCCCTCTGATGACAGTCCATCCGCCGATCCGGACGCGCCGGAATGACAGATGCGGCCCTCGCACCCGCGCGCACCTGTGACAGACCAGGGTGCGCAGCACGCACGGAGCTTCAGTGGAGTTGTTGCAGTAGTTAGACGTCTAGGCAACCGCATTACGGCGTGATTTTGCCTGCATAACGCTATTCAGTGACGTTGTTATCCAAAAAAATGCTTGTCCGACGGGGCTTTTTGGAATGGTATCGCGCGATCCGTGTTCGGAATTGTCTTATTCCGTTGCGCAATAGTGACGCTTTGTACGCGGTATAGTGTTTAAATTGTGTCTGTCCTGGCAGGCGTAGGGGGGATAAGGACCATGTTGCGTAGTCGAATGAATCTATGGGCTGCGGCCTCAATCGCGGCCCTGATCGGCTTTTCGCCGGCGGTGGCCCAGCAGGTTGCACTGCGTCCCGGCGCGGGCAGCGGCGGCGACATCGTCAACTATGGCCAGATCCACAATCCGGTCATCGGACGCGACGGTATGGTGGTCAGCCAGTCCGACCTTGCCACCCGCGTGGGTGTCGAGATTCTGGCCAAGGGCGGCAATGCGGTGGATGCGGCACTGGCTGTCGGTTTTGCCGAGGCAGTGACCCTGCCGCGTGCGGGCAATATCGGCGGTTCGGGCTATATGGTCATCCATATGGCGGCGACACCCGATCGTCCGGCGCAGGATATTGCGATCAACTACTATGGTACCGCCCCTGCGGCCCTGACCGCGCAAACCCTTTTGGGCGCAGATGGCAAGTTCGACCGCAGCCAACCGTCAGGCATGCGCAATGTGGCTGTGCCCGGCACGGTCATGGGCTTTTGGGAAGCGCACCGGCGTTTCGGCTCCATGCCGTGGTCCGAACTGGTCCAGCCCGCGATCAGACTGGCCGAGGAAGGCTATATCCTGACCGATGGCGAGGCCGATGCCACCGGCGGACGGGCGCGCGTTCTGGCCAATGATCCAGGCGCGGCCGAAGCCTATCTGAAGGCCGATGGCACGCCCTATCAGGCGGGCGAACTGTTCAGACAACCCTTGCTGGCCGAGAGCCTGCGCAAGCTGGCCGCCGGCGGTGCCGACGAGTTCTACAAGGGCGATCTGGCGCGTCAGATCGTCGAGGGCGTTCAGGCGCGTGGCGGTTTGATGACGATGGAGGACATGGCCAATTACCGTGCCATCGTCTCAGAGCCGATCTGGGGTTCGTATCGCGGCCACCGCATCGCCTTCATGCCACCGACAGCTTCTGGCGTCAGCGTCGCCCAGGCGCTGAACATGCTGGAGCATTTCGATCTGGCGGAAATGGGTTGGGGCAGCGTCGACAGCCTGCACCTGATTTCCGAAGTGATGAAGGTCGTCAACCATGACCGCCGCCTGATCGGGGGCGATCCCGACTGGAATACCCCTGCGCAGGGTCTGGCCAGCAAGGGCTTTGCCGAAGAGCGCGTGAAGCTGGTGTCGCTGGAACGCGCCCTGGACGGAGCCACCCTGCCGGACGGCAATCCCTATCCGTATGAAAGCCAGGACACGACCCACTATTCGGTGGCCGACAGGTTCGGCAATGCCGCCTCGGTCACCTACACCCTGTCCAACTCCTATGGCGCGCACGTCGCGCCGGTGGGCACGGGTATTCTGTTGAACAACCACGTCGACAACTTCTCGTGGGGCACCGAGGGCCAGCCCAACTCTCCGGCACCGGGCAAACGTCTGGGCTCGACCATCACCCCGATGATCGTGTTCAAGGATGACAAGCCGTGGCTGGTCACCGGAACGCCGGGCGGTGGCTATATCATCGCCACCATGGTTCAGCTGATCTCCAACATCATCGACCACAGGCTGAACGTGGCCGAGGCCGCCATGCGTCCGCGCATCAACCAGGGCTGGGGCGGTGCGCCGCTGGAACTTGAGGGCGGTTTCTCGCCGGATGTCGAGCGTCTGTTGCAGCAGCGGGGCCACCAGACCCGTCCGTCCATGACGATGGGGTCAACCCAGTCGATCATGATCGAGGGGGATCGCTTCTATGGCGCGGCGGATACGCGCCGACCCGACGCTTCGGCGATCGGTGTGCGTTAAATAACCGTCACGTTCAGGCCCGGCCCTTGCGCCGGGCCTTTTCTTGTTGGACGACAGCGTGGGGCGGCATCGGCGGGGATGCGGCGGATGTGAATGGGGGAAGCGATGCGTAAGGTTTTGATGGCGGGGGCTGCGGCCTTTGTTCTGGCTTCGGGTTCTGTCGGTATGGCCGTGGCGCAGGCACCTGCGGAATCCACCGCGCGGTCCGCCTGGCAGGAAGGTCTGTTTGCCGTGCGCGTGGACGCCCCGCGCGGCAAGGTGCTGGCCCGCTTTGGCGCACCTGACACCCGGGGTGTGATCGGTCGCTATCTCTATCAACCGGGTATTTCAGCCGGTATCGGCATGGATGGCACGGGGCTGGACCGCTCGGCTCTGGGGCAGGCCCAGTTGGTGGCCTTCAGCGTCGTGGGCGAGCGTGTCTATGCCCGTTTCGAGAACCAGCGCTTCCGTGCCGTCGGGGCCAGTGAAGACGAACAGAACGCCGTCGCCGCCAGTTTTGCGACCTCCATCGTCTGGTCCGGCGAAGTGCTGGAGCGTCACGCCGATGGCAGCATCAGTGTGGACCTGTCGGGTTTTCTGGAACGTGATGCGGTCAATGTCGCGGCGCGTTTGAAATCCGCGCGTCAGGGCAATTATCGGCTGGCCTCCAACCTTTCCTATCTGGAGGCGGGCGAGACGCTGGTCTTTCCCGACAATATCGAGTTCCAGAGCGTCCAGACCTTCGTTTCAGACGAACCGGCAGGCTCGATAAACCGTGTCGCCCCAGACGGGCGGTCGCTGTCGCTGGCCATACGCCACAGCTTCATCCGCCTGCCCGAAGACGGGTTTGTGCCGGTGCCGCATGATCCGCGCTCGGGCACTTCTTCCCAGATCACCTATACGGATTTTGCCGCCGATCTGGATGCGCCGGTGGTCAACCGACTGGCCCGCCGTTTCCGGCTGGAAAAGACCGATCCCGTCGCCGCGCGTTCGACGGTGAAAAAGCCGATCGTCTTTTATGTGGACCGCGCTGCGCCTCTGCCGATCCGGCAAGCTTTGATCGAGGGCGGCAACTGGTGGAAGGAAGCCTTCGACCGGGCCGGCTACATCGATGCGTTCCGCGTCGAGGTCCTGCCTGAAGGGGCGCATCCGATGGATGCCCGCTACAACATCATTGCATGGGTTCACCGCGAGACGCGCGGCTGGTCCACCGGCACCAGCGTCAACGATCCGCGCACCGGCGAGATCGTGCGCGGCGTGGTGCAGCTGGGCAGCCTTCGCGACCGTCAGGACAAGATGATCTTCGAGGGGCTGTTGGGAGCTGACAGGTCCGGCACGGGGGCGCAGGATGATCCGGACCAGCTGGCCTATCACCGCCTGCGCCACCTGTCTGCGCACGAGATCGGCCATGCCCTGGGTCTGGCCCACAACTTTGCCGCCTCACGCTATGAGGGCCGTGCCTCGGTGCTGGACTATCCGGCCCCGTGGGTGATCGCCCGCGATGGTGAGTTGGACGTGTCGAACGCCTATTCCACCGGCGTGGGCGCGTGGGACCTCTATCTGGTGAACTGGCTATATGGCGACCAGCCGGGCGTCGATCCCGTGGCGCGCCGTGCCGCGCTGGCCGCAGAGGCCCAAGCCAAGGGCTATCGCTTTGTGTCCGACAGCGACACCCGCCCGTTGGGGTCGCTGCAACCCTATGGAGCCATGTGGGACAATGGCGAGGACCCTGTCGCCGAGCTGGCCAATGTGATGCAGGTGCGCCGTATCGCCCTGTCGCGCTTCGGGTTGAGAAACCTGCCCGAAGGCGCACCCGTGGCCGATCTGCGCCGGATAATCGTGCCGATCTATCTCTATCACCGCTATCAGACGACCGCCGTGGCGCGTCAGATCGCAGGACTGGACTATGGCTATCCGGTCAAGGGTGACGGGTTCGAGCGCGCGGTCCCGGTGCCCGCCGATGTGCAGCGGTCGGCCCTGGCTTCCGTGCTGGGGGTGCTTGATCCGGTCGAACTGGATTTGCGCGATGATCTGCTGGACCTGCTGTCCTCGGCCCAGTCCGGCTCCTATGACCGCCAGTTCGGGATCGAGCTGTTCGAGGGGCGCGTCGGCGGTGTGTTCGATCCGACATCGGCAGCCGGTGCGGTGGCCGAGACGGTGTTCGAGACTTTGCTGGCCCCTGAACGCCTGAACCAACTTGTGGAGCAGAGCCGCCGCGATGCCTCGCAACTGTCGCTGACCGAGGTGCTGGAACGGGTGCAGGCCGCTTTATTGGGCGGCAATGTCAGTCCGCGTCAGGCCGAGCTGCGCCGCGTGGTCCGCAGCCGGTATGCGTCCTATCTGGCGACACTGGCCGAAAGCGACACCCTGACCCCGACCGCCAAGGCCGCCCTGATCGATGCCGGTCGCCAGTATGGCGAGGCCCTGAAGCGCGTGCGCGGCGACCGTCTGGAAACCGCCCACGCCGCCCATCTGGCCGCTATCCTGACGGGCGATGTGTCCGGCTGGTCGGTGCTGAAGTCGGCACAGGCCGTGCCGCCCGGCGCGCCGATCTGATCGCTATGGTGCCGTCATTCTCCTGATTGAACGGAGGGTGGCGGCGGTCAGAACGGATTGAGTCGCGCCCGCTGGTCCTCGCACAGCGTCCTGATCCAACGGGTGACGGTACGGATGCGGGCGGTGTCGGCCAGATCGGCGGTGATGCTCAGCCAGAAACGGCGATGCAGGAGCACCTCGGGCAAAATGCGCGTCAGACCGTCCGCCATGAAACAGGGCAGGACGCCGATGGCACCGCCGGAAGCGATGATCTGCTGCTGGGCGCGGATGGAGGATGAGGACAGCTGCGCATGAAGCCCGCTGGTGATCTCGTCCAGATAGTTCAGCTCGGGCGCATAGATCAGGTCTTCGACATAACCCGTTATGGTGTGCTGGTTCAGGGCCGCGATGGTCTGTGGCTCGCCGTGAGTCCGCACATATTCAGGCGCGGCATAAAGGGCCAGTTGGTAATCGGTCAGTGGCTCTGATACCAGGCGGCTGGCATCGGGCTGGCTGAGCGTAATGGCCAGATCGACCTCTCTGCGCGTCGGTGACAGGAAGCCCGAGTTGGCGGCCAGTTCAATCCGCAGTCCCCGCCCTTCACGCAGCAGATCGGGCAGGGCAGGGGCGAGGATGGCCGTGCCGAACCCTTCCGACGCCGAGATGCGCACTGTCCCGCCCACCGTATCAGGCCGCACGGCATGTTCACCTTCGGAAAGGGCGCGTTCGGCCTGTTCGATGGACTTCAGAAACTGTGATCCCGCGGCGGTCAGACGAAGGCCAGACCGGTCGCGCACGACCAGCGTCGCTTTCAGTGCCGTTTCCAACCGTGCGATGCGGCGGCCCACGGTGGCGGCATCCATGCCCAGGCGGGAACTGGCGCGCCCCAAGGCGCCCGACCTTGCAGCCTCTGCAAACACCCGTGCGTCGTCCCAGTCGAACATCCAGAATCCATGCAAAAACGCAGTATTGGTCTTGCGTAATTGCATTACACCAAGCGGGACGGGCTTGATAGGACTGTCGTCAACGAACCGGACAATCCGGTCACCTCGGGAAACATCAAGGAAGGGCGAGACGCCATGCGCGACATCCACCACTTCATCAGCGGCCAATCCTTTACGGGCGCATCGGGTCGTTACGGCGATGTGTTCGATCCGAACACCGGCGAGGTTCAGGTCCGCGTGCAACTGGCCACCGTGTCAGAAGTGGACCGCGCCGTTCAGGCCGCCCAGAACGCTTTCGAGACGTGGTCCACGACCAACCCCCAGCGCCGCGCCCGCGTGATGTTCGAGTTCAAGCGTCTGGTCGAGGCCAATATCGACGAACTGGCCGCCCTGCTTTCCAAGGAACACGGCAAGGTCATTGCCGACTCCAAGGGCGACATCCAGCGCGGTCTGGAAGTGATCGAGTTCGCCTGTGGCATCCCGCACGCTCAGAAGGGTGAGTACACCTTTGGCGCGGGTCCGGGCATCGACGTCTATTCCATGCGCCAGCCGCTGGGTGTGGTGGCGGGCATCACCCCGTTCAACTTCCCGGCCATGATCCCGATGTGGATGTTTGGCGTGGCCATCGCCTGCGGCAACACCTTCGTGCTGAAGCCGTCGGAACGCGATCCGTCCGTGCCGGTGCGTCTGGCCGAACTGATGATGGAAGCGGGTGCGCCGGAAGGCGTGCTGAACGTGATCCACGGCGACAAGGTGGCGGTGGACGCCATTCTGGAGCACCCGCTGGTCCACGCCGTCAGCTTCGTCGGTTCCTCCGATATCGCCCACTATGTCTATCAGAAGGGTGCCCAGAACCATAAGCGCGTTCAGGCCATGGGCGGTGCCAAGAACCACGGCATCGTCCTGCCGGACGCCGACATGGATCAGGTGATCAAGGACCTGACGGGTGCGGCTTATGGCTCGGCGGGCGAGCGCTGTATGGCGCTGCCGGTGGTCGTTCCGGTCGGCCAGAAGACCGCCGACGAACTGCGCGAGCGGCTGGTCGCTGAAATCCCGAACCTTCGCGTTGGTGTCTCGACCGATGCGGACGCCCACTATGGTCCGGTGGTGACCCAGACCCATAAGGAGCGCGTGGTCGGCTGGATCAACAAGGGCGTCGAAGAAGGTGCCGAACTGGTCGTCGATGGCCGCGAGTTCAGCCTTCAGGGTCACGAGAAGGGCTTCTTCATCGGCCCGTCGCTGTTCGACCATGTCAAGCCTGAAATGACTTCCTATCAGGAAGAGATTTTCGGTCCGGTCCTGCAGATCGTTCGTGCAGCCAGCTTCGAAGAAGCACTGGCCCTGCCGTCGAACCACCAGTACGGCAACGGCGTCGCCATCTTCACACAGAACGGTCGCGCGGCGCGTGACTTTGCCGCCCGCGTGAACGTGGGCATGGTCGGCATCAATGTGCCGATCCCTGTGCCGGTCGCCTATCACACCTTCGGCGGCTGGAAGCGCTCTGCCTTCGGTGACATCAACCAGCACGGCATGGAAGGCGTCCGCTTCTGGACCAAGACCAAGACCGTGACCGCCCGCTTCCCTGACAGCGAGCTGGAGCACACGGACTCGTCCTTCGTCATCCCGACCATGAAGTAAGGCGGGCTAAGTCCATGGACTTTCAACTGACCGAAGACCAGCGGGCCATCGAGGATGCGGCCCGCACCTTTGCCGAGGCGGAACTGCTACCGAACTCGGCAAAGTGGGACGAAGACAAACACTTCCCCCGCGACGTGCTGAAACAAGCCGCCGAAATGGGCTTTGCCGGGATCTATGTCGGCGAGGAACACGGTGGCATGGGTCTTGGCCGCGTTGAGGCTGCGGTGATCTTTGAAGAGCTGTCGCGCGGCGACGTGGCGACGGCGGCCTTCATCTCGATCCACAACATGGCCTCGTGGATGATCGACAAGTTCGGCTCTGCTGAACTTCGGATGCGCCTCGTTCCGTCGCTGGTGTCGATGGACAAAATCGCCAGCTACTGCCTGACCGAGCCGGGTTCCGGTTCGGACGCGGCTGCTCTTCGCACCACGGCTGTGCGTGACGGCGACCACTATGTCCTGAACGGCTCCAAGGCCTTCATCTCTGGCGCAGGTGCCTCCGACATTTACGTCGTCATGGTTCGCACCGGCGAAGAGGGTGCAAAGGGCATCTCGGCCATCGTTGTTGAAAACGGCACGGAAGGCCTGTCCTTCGGGGCCAATGAAAAGAAGATGGGCTGGAATGCCCAGCCGACCGCAGAGGTCGTTTTCGACAACTGCCGCGTGCCGGCCGCCAACCTGATCGGTACCGAGGGCGACGGTTTCAAATACGCCATGGCAGGCCTCGACGGTGGTCGCCTGAACATCGCCGCCTGCTCGCTGGGCGGGGCACGCCTCGCTTTGCAGACGGCGCAAGAATACGTCGAAGGCCGCAAACAGTTCGGCAAGCCGATCGGCAGTTTCCAGAACACCCAGTTCAAGCTGGCCGACATGGCGACGGACCTTGAGGCCGCCCGCCTGATGGTGCGTCGTGGCGCATGGGCTATCGACACGCAGCATCCCGAAAAGACCAAATGGTGCGCCATGGCCAAGCGGTTTGCCACGGACGCCGGTTTCCAGATCGCCGATGACGCCCTGCAACTGCACGGCGGGTATGGCTATCTGAAGGACTATCCGCTGGAGCGCATCGTGCGCGACCTGCGCGTCCACCGCATCCTCGAAGGCACCAACGAGATCATGCGCGTCATCGTCTCGCGGGAACTGGCCAAAGCTTAAGTCATGACGGTCCGGTGGGGCACTTCTGGTTTTCTGGCTCCAGATAGGGTTGTGTCGTCCGGACCGGACGCTGCCACGGGGGAGGCACAGTAACCATGACCGCACAGCCTATTTCGGCCTCAATCGACGCCGCCACCGCCGATCCCAATGCACAGCTCTGGGAGACATGGAGTGCCTTGGCCAGGATTTTTACCTTCAAACGGATGGTTGGCCACCTGACGCGGTCCAAGTCCGGCTGGGGGATTTACTCGGTCGATGTGGTCTCAACGCTCAAGGCCATGCCGATGGCGGTCGAGGGGCAACAGATTTTGGCGGGTCACAGCGATAGCGAACTGCTTCGCCTAAAGGCACTGGCTGATCTCAATGCGCGTCGCAACGACTCCATCTGGAAGATGGCGGCTCTGATCTATGTCTCGGGTCCGTTGTCGCTGTTTCTCGCGGGCCTGCAGCTTTCGCCGGCCTATGTGAAGGAAGTGCTCAAGCTCGGCAGTATCGGGTTCGTGCTTTTCTTCTTCACAATGCTGGCCTCGTTGGCTGTCTATTATTCCAACAATTGGCGCGCCCGTCAGATTGAATCGCTGATCGAACTGACCCTGATCGAGCGTGGTAATCTGTCATTTGTCACTAGCAATCCGTCCTGAGTATGCGGGAGAACACCTTGTCCGAAGCCGAAGTCATTACCCGCGTTGAATCTGGCGTTGGCCGCATCACCCTGAATCGCCCCAAGGCGATCCATGCGCTGAACCGCGCCATGTGCGAGGCGATGATCAAGGCGTTGCAGGCGTGGAAGTCGGATGATGCCGTGTCATCGGTCCTGATCGACCATGCAGGCGAGCGCGGCTTTTGCGCCGGTGGTGATATCCGCATGATCGCCGAAAGCGGTGCGGGCGATGCCTCCGAGGCCAAGGCCTTCTTCCATACCGAATATCAGCTGAACCATCTGATGTTCGAATACCCTAAGCCGATCACCGCCATTGTCGACGGTATCGTCATGGGCGGCGGCGTGGGCATTTCCGAGCCTGCAGCTGTGCGCGTGGCGACCGAGCGCACCACCTATGCCATGCCGGAAACGGGCATCGGCCTGTTCCCCGATGTGGGCGGTGGCTGGTTCCTGCCGCGACTTCCGGGCCAGACGGGCGTGTGGCTGGCACTGACGGGGGCGCGCTTGAAGGCGGCGGATACGGTCGCGCTGGGTATCCATACCCACTATGTGGCGTCCGACGTGGTCGAGGCGCTGAAGGCCGATCTAGTGGCCAATCCGTCCGATCCCAAGGCGGTGCTTGAGCGCGTATCGGGCGATGCGGGCGAGGCACCGCTGGCTCCCTATCGCGAGGCTATCGACCGACTGTTCGCCTTCGATACGGTCGAGGAAATCTTCGCCGCGCTGGAAGCCGACGGTTCGGAATGGGCGCTGAAACAGCTGGCGACCCTGAAAACCAAGTCGCCGCAATCGCTGAAGGTATCGCTTCGCCAGATTCGCGAGGGAGCCAAGATGGCGACCTTCGCCGACAATATGGCGATGGAATATGCGCTGGGGGGCCGCGTCGTCTCCACGCACGATTTCCAAGAGGGCGTCCGCGCCGTCATCATCGACAAGGACAACGCCCCCAACTGGCAGCCTGCCGATATTGCAGGCGTCAGTGACGACATGATCGAGGCGCTGTTTGCCCCTCTGCCGCAAGACCAATCTTGGACGCCGCTGGCTTAATCAAGCGACGCCAACTCTAGGGAGTAACGACCATGACCAAGATCGCATTTATCGGCCTCGGCAATATGGGCGGCGGCATGGCTGCCAATCAGGCCAAGGCGGGCCACGAGGTCTTCGCCTTTGACCTGTCGGCCGATGCGTTGAAGCGCGCCGAGGCGGCAGGCTGCGAGCCTGTGAACTCGGTTGCCGATGCCGTAAAGGACGCCGAGGTGGTCATCACCATGCTGCCCGCGGGCCCGCATGTGTTGAAGGTCTATTCCGAACAGGTTCTGGGCGTGGCCCCGAAATCGGCGCTTCTGCTGGACTGCTCGACTATCGACGTGGAAACCGCTCGCAAGGTGGCTGCGCTCGCGACCGAGGCTGGCTACACCTTCGCCGACGCCCCCGTTTCGGGCGGCACGGCGGCGGCTGAGGCCGGAACTCTGGCCTTCATGGTCGGCTGTGACGAGGGGGTCTTTGCAAAGGTCGAGGCGGCGCTGGAGCCGATGAGCCGCATCACTATCCGCGCGGGCGACCATGGTGCGGGTCAGGCGGCCAAGATCTGCAACAACATGCTGCTGGGCATTTCGATGATCGGCACCTGCGAGGCCATCGCCCTTGCAGAAAAGCTGGGCCTCGACCCCGAGCGTTTCTTCGAGATCGCGTCCAAGTCGTCCGGCCAGTGCTGGAGCGTGACCAGCTACTATCCGTGGCCCGGCCCCGTGCCGACCGCCCCGTCCAACCGCAACTATGAAGGCGGCTTTGCCACCGCCATGATGCTCAAGGACCTGAAGCTGGCCCAAGATGCCGCCGCCAAAGCCGGAGCCTCCACACCGCTCGCCGCCCAAGCCGAGGCCCTCTACGCCCTCTTCAACAACCTCGGCAACGGCCAGCGCGACTTCTCCGCGATGCTGGAGATGCTGAGAGGGAAGCAGGGCTAGTTGTTAAAATAGACGCTGCCCCTGCGGAGCTGGAACGCAGCTTCCTTGAAAGCTCAGGGCGAAGTTGCCTCGCATGGAAACTTCGCCCGTGACTCGGCTGATTTCAAGTCTAGGCTTGTTGAGTGGGTTGAGTTGAATGCGCCCAGATATTGTGGTGTCGCTTACATTTAGTTCTGTAATGTTCCACCAGTGAGAGCCCCGCATCCGGTTCACTGGAGGCACGATAGTAGGTGGAAGGCTGACTCTTCCGCTTGTACCATGGATTTCTACGGTCATTCTTTCAGCAGTTCGGACGACACCCGTTGTAGTCGAGTTGCCATATAATGAGCCGTAGCTCCCATGAATGGAATTTGTAGTTGTGGTGGTACTGTTGGAAGTGCCTACACCGTCACAAATCAGGATTAGAGCGTCGAGCATTTGTTGGCCTGCAATTTCAGCGAGCCTTGATATTCATCGGTAGCGGTTAAAAAAGATACGATTTGGCTCAGAGGGGAGTATCAGATGTGACGCCGCCCCGCCTTGGCGCTACAAGGCGGCATGACCCTGATCCTGTTTAACAAGCCGTTTGATGTGCTGAGCCAGTTTACCGACAAGGGAACGGAAGGCAGCGCGCGGCGGACCCTGTCCGAATTCATCTCTGTGCCGAACGTCTATCCGGCGGGGCGGCTGGATCGGGATAGCGAAGGCCTGATGCTGCTGACCGACGACGGGCGGTTGCAGTCGCGCATTACCGAGCCGCGCTACAAGACCAAGAAAACCTATCTGGCGCAGGTCGAGGGCATTGCCACCGAAGAGGCGCTGGAAAAACTGCGTCGCGGAGTGATGCTGAAAGACGGCATGACCCGCCCTGCCGAGGTCGAGCTGATCGACGACCCGCAGCTGTGGGAGCGCGTGCCGCCGATCCGTGTCCGCAAGACCGTGCCGGACTGCTGGATCAAGGTGACGATTTCCGAGGGCCGCAACCGTCAGGTGCGCCGTATGTGCGCGGCGGTCGATCTGCCGTGCCTGCGTCTGGTGCGCTGGCGCGTCGGCAACTGGTCGCTCGATGGCCTCGCCCCCGGCGAGTGGAAGGAAGTCGAACGCTGAATATGAAAAGCCCCGAACCGCTGGCGATCGGTTCGGGGCTTTGCCGTCTCGGAGCTGGCGGGGGACGTCAGGCTCCGGCGCGGTTCTTGACCAGATCGTCCACGACGGACGGATCGGCGAGGGTGGAGGTGTCGCCCAGCGCGCCCACCTCGTTCTCGGCGATCTTGCGCAGGATGCGGCGCATGATCTTGCCCGAGCGGGTCTTGGGCAGGCCGGGAGCCCATTGGATGACGTCGGGCGCGGCGATGGGGCCAATCTCGTTGCGGACGTGGGCCACGAGGGCCTTGCGAAGCTCCTCCGTCGGTTCGGTGCCTGCGTTGAGCGTCACATAGGCATAGATGCCCTGACCCTTGATATCGTGCGGGAAGCCGACCACGGCGGCCTCGGCCACGTCGTCGTGCGAGACGAGGGCGCTTTCCACCTCGGCGGTACCCATACGGTGGCCGGAGACGTTGATCACATCATCGACGCGGCCCGTAATCCAGTAATAGCCGTCCTCGTCGCGGCGGCAGCCGTCGCCGGTGAAATACTTGCCCGCATAGGTCGAGAAATAGGTGTCGAAGAAGCGCTGGTGGTCGCCATAGACGGTGCGCATCTGGCCGGGCCAAGAGTCGGTGATGCACAGATTGCCCTCGGTCGCGCCGCTTAGGACCTTGCCCTCGGCATCGACGATTTCCAGCTCGACCCCGGGAAGCGGCTTGGTCGCCGAGCCGGGCTTGAGGTCCGTCGCACCGGGAAGCGGCGAGATCAGGATGCCGCCCGTTTCCGTCTGCCACCACGTATCGACGATGGGCAGCTTCGAGTCGCCCACCACTTCATAGTACCAGCGCCACGCCTCGGGGTTGATCGGCTCGCCCACCGTGCCCAGCAGGCGAAGGCTGGCGCGGCTGGAGGCCTTCACCGGCGCATCGCCTTCCTTCATCAGGGCGCGAAGGGCGGTGGGCGCGGTGTAGAAGACATTGACCTTGTGCTTGTCGATCACTTCCCAGCAGCGCGACACGGTCGGATAGTTCGGCACGCCTTCGAACATCAGGGTCGTGGCCGCATTCGAGAGCGGACCATAGACGCCGTAAGAGTGGCCCGTGACCCAGCCCACATCCGCCGTGCACCAATAGACCTCGCCCGGTCGGTAATCGAACACATGCTGGTGCGTCCACGACGCCCAGACAAGGTATCCGCCGGTGGTGTGAAGCACGCCCTTGGGCTTACCCGTCGAGCCGGAGGTATAGAGGATGAACAGCGGGTCTTCCGCCTTCATCGGCTCGGGCGGACAATCGGGGCTGGCGGCATCGACGGCGGTTTTCCAGTCGATGTCGCGGCCTTCAACCATCGGCACCTCGGCGTCGGTGTGGCGCAGGACCAGCACCTTTTCCACGCCCGATACCTTCTGCAGGGCGGCATCCACATTGGCCTTCAGCGGGACCTTCTTGCCACCGCGACAGCCTTCATTGGCGGTGATGACAAAGGTAGAGGCGCAATCCTCGATCCGGCCCGCGATGCTGTCAGGCGAGAAGCCGCCAAAAATCACCGCATGGATGGCCCCGATGCGGGCGCAGGCCAGCATGGCATAGGCCGCTTCGGGCACCATCGGCATATAGAGGGTGACGCGGTCGCCCTTCTTCACGCCTTCGGACTTCAGCACATTGGCGAGGCGGCTGACCTGATCATGCAGTTCGCCATAGGTGATGCGGCGGCTGTCGGTCGGCTCGTCGCCTTCCCAGATAATGGCGACCTCGTCCCTGCGGGCGGGCAGGTGGCGGTCGATGCAGTTGGCCGAGACGTTCAGCACCCCGTCCTCGAACCATTTGATGCGGAAGTCATCCTTGTTGAAGGACACGTCCTTGATCCGGGTCGGGAAGGTCATCCAGTCGAGGCGCTTGGCCACGTCGGTCCAATAGGCGACGGGATTGTCGCGTGCCTCCTTTCGAGCCGCTTCATAGGCCGCGGCGTTCATGTGCGAACGGGCGGCGACGTCACTGGGTACTGGGTAGATTAGCGGATCAGGCACGCGATTTTTCCTCCGATGTTTTCCCGTCGGCCTCTGGTTGGGTCGAGGCCGTTCGGGTCTTAAAAGCCGTATTTTGCGAACAGGATCAGGCGGGTCATGTCGCCGGACAGATTGTTCTCGAGCTTGCGCTCACCGAACATGAGTTCGGCCCCCACATCCAGTCCTGCAAGCGGGGTGTAGATCAAGTTCCCGCGAACGCTGGTGGCGGATTTGGTTACGCCCAGACCGGTGAGTGAAGTCGGGTTGTCGATCGACTGGTGCGCTGCAATCAGCGACGAGCGCCAGCCCGGTGCCCAGACGTGGCGATAGGCGGCATAGCCCCCGATTACGCCGATGGCCTCCAGCTTGCCCGAGGCATCCAAAACCGCATCATTGGACAGGTTCAGACCGACATAGCGGCCGATCCCTTCACCGCCCGTCAGGACGAAACGCACATCGTCCTGTTCGCCCACCTTGAACTTGCCGGTCGCGGACAGACCCCAGCCCATGACCGAGCTGTCGATGTTCAGCGGCACGTCCTCATAGGTCAGCTGTCGCACCAGACCCGAAACCTGGAACTCGCCCCACGGGCGCGTCACCAGATAGCGGGCCACGATATCGGGCATCAGATTGTCGTCGGCCACGATGCGCGCGCCGCCGCGGAAAGGCGTCACGGTGGTTTCGGGATTTTCGACGGCGATGGCGAACGGGCCGCGCGTATAGCGCACCTGCGGCTGGCGGACGATCAGCGAGCCTTCGACCGGACCGACATAGTCGGCGGTTTCCGGCATGGTGTTCAGGTTCACGAAGGTGGTCCATTCCTGACCCACCAGCCAATTGTCGATCGTGACAAAGGCGCGGCGCAGGGCGGGGGTGGATGGGTTTGTCGTGCGCTGGTCGCCGGTTCCGGGCAGGGCCTGGAAATCCATTTCCAGTCGGGCGCCGACCTTGTGCCCGCTGACATTGCCATCCGCGGTCAGCCAGAAGCGGGTCTGGCGGGCGCTGAAGTCGGTGTCGGTGCCTTCCGAACGACCGCCGACGGGGATGGAGCCGGGCAGGTAGAAGTCCTGAAGGGTGTCGCCTGCGCCGGGGGCACCATCGCCATAGTTGCTTATCTTGGCATCGGTCTTGATGAAGCCGCCGAAGTTCAGGGTCAGATCGCCGACCCTGAAACCCTTGCCCGCAGCAGAGGGCGCGGCGGGAGCAGTGGCCGGGGCGGGGGCGGGTGCCGCGGCCATGACGGGTGCAGGCGGGGCCTGCTGGATTCGGCTGGTGTCATTGGCAAGCGCTTTAANNGGCGGGGCCTGCTGGATACGGCTGATGTCATCGGCAAGCGCTTGGGTGCGGACTTGCTGGTTGCTCTGGTTCTCTCGCACCGCAGCCTTGAGCGCGTTCAGCTCGGCTTCCAGTTGGGCAATGCGGGCTTCCAGCGCAGCGCTTTTATCTTGCGCGGATGCGGACGTCGCGACGAGGAGCGCAGCAAAAGCTACGCCGCCCCAAAGGCGGTGTTGAGCCATGTTTTCCTCCCGGTCCTGTCATTTTTTGCAGGTCCCGAAGGCACCTTTCCGCGTGACGTTGGTTTCTGACATTAGCTAATGGTCTAATCTCGACCAAAGTCGAGACATGTCATTCTGTCGCCATGACGGTCGGGCAGATAGGCCAATCATTAAGGATGGAAGGACATTCATGGATCGCATCGTCGTCGCTGACGATCACCCGCTGTTCCGTGAGGCGCTTGTTTCGGCAGTGCGTAAGGCACGGCCAGATGCAGGGGTGGTGGAATGCTCCAGCTTTGCCGAGGCGGACGCCGCCCTGGGCAAGGAGCCGGTAGATCTGTTGCTGTTGGACCTCAAGCTTTCGGATGTCGAAGGCATGACGGGTCTCAACCTGGTGCGGGCCAACCATCCGGCTGTACCGGTGGTGGTCGTCTCCGCCAGCGAAGAGCCGCATACGGTGCGCCGTGCGCTGGCAGTGGGCGCTTCGGGCTTCATTCCCAAGTCGGCATCGCTGGACACGATGGTGGAAGCCATCAGTCAGGTCCTGGACGGCGAGACATGGGCTCCGGACGTCGGTGAGGCCGAGGGCGAGGAGGCGGACCTGCAAAGCAGGATCGCCAGCCTGACCCCGTCGCAGCTGCGCATCCTCGAGGGCCTCAAGGCGGGCCGACTGAACAAACAGATCGCCTATGACCTCGGCGTCACCGAGGCCACGATCAAGGCCCACCTGACCAGCGTCTTCCGCAAGCTGGGCGTCCAGAACCGCACGCAGGCCGTTATCCTGTCCCAGCAGATCGATCTGGGCTGATAGGCCTTTAGCCGTTCAGAAAGGCCTTCAACGCCGCAGGCTTGATCGGCTTGGGCAGCAGGACGGCGCCGTGTTGGGCCACCTGTGCGCCCAGCCGGTCCTGCGTGGCGGCGGTTACCAGGGCGATCCGGCGCACGTCGCGCCGTTTCAGCTCCTCGATCAGGGCCAGACCGTCCATCTGGCCATCGCCCAGATGCAGGTCCACCAGCGCGGCATCGAACGGACCCTCCAGTTCCAGGGCCTCTTCGGCCGAGTTGGCGAGGGTCGGCACAGCACCCCAACGTTTCAGCAGGACCTCCAGCGCGGCGGTAATCGGCTGTTCGTTGTCCACGCACAGCACCCGCTTGCCGAACAGGGGCGTGCGCGATGTGGCGACCTTGTCCACCGGCGACATGACCGCGCCGGTGCGCGGCGTCGAGATGCGGAACTGCGATCCGCTACCGATGCGGGACTGGACCGAAAGCGGGTGACCCAACAGGTCCGACAGCCGCTGTACGATCGCCAGCCCTAGCCCGGCCGCGGGCTCGTCAACCGGGGTGCCGGGCAGGCGCACGAACTCTCCGAATATCTTGGCGCGTGACTCTTCGGGAATGCCCCGACCTGTATCGACCACCACCACATCGATCCGTCCACCACGACGGCGGGCCCCGACCACGACGGCACCCTTGTCGGTATAGCGGATGGCATTGGCGACCAGATTCTGGAGCATGGACCGCAACAGATCGCGGTCTGTGGAAATCCACACCCGGGTCGGATGGACCCGAAGTTCCAGCCCCTTGGCCTTGGCGATAGGGGTAAATTCGCGGGCGATATCGCCAAACAGCTGGTCCAGAGCCAGAGGGGCAATGGCGGGATCAACCCCGCCCGCCTCCAGCTTGGACAGGTTCAGCAGGGCCGTCAGAAGGCGGTGTGCGCTTTCGATGGAGCGGTCGGCATTGATGGCCAGTGTCAGGGACTCGCTCTGTTCGACGCACGGGTCCTCTCTCAGGGCACCGATGAACAGGCGCGCCGCGTGAAGCGGTTGCAACAGGTCATGGCTGGCCGCCGCCAGAAAGCGCGTCTTGGAGGCGGTGGCGCGTTCGGCCATTTCCACGGCGGCCTTCAGCTGGGTGGTGCGTTCGGTAACGCGGGCTTCCAGCTGTTCATTGGCCTCTTCCAATTGGCGGGCCGCGCGGCGCAGGTCGGTGATGTCGGTATAGGACGTCACATAGGCTCCGCCGGGCAGCGGTTCGCCGACCACGCGCAGGACACGACCGTCCGGCCCCTGACGTTCGTGGAAGTGGTGCTGGCGGCGGGACAGGGCTTCGAGGCGCCGGGCCACCCAGGATTCCGTCCGTTCTGACTGGGGCTCGATCTCGCCATTTTGGGCATTGTGGCGATAGACGTTGGCAATCGGCATGCCGACATGCAGGAAATCATGCGGCAGGTCGAACATCTCGACATAGGGGCGGTTCCACGCAACCAGCCGCAGTTCCTCGTCCACCACGGCGACGCCCTGATCGATATTGTCCAGCGTGGTCAGCAAGAGCTGGCGGTTGAACTGGACGGCCTGAGAGGCCTCGTCCAGCATACGCACCACGTCTTCTGGCGCACGGCCACCACCGGACAGGGCGGCACCGATCACGCGGCGCGCGGCCACAGCCCCCAGTGCGCCCGCTAGCATGCGCTCTGCCGCACGCGCCAGACCGGCATCGGCCGGATCGTTGGGGCGCAGCCGCACGCCCGCTTCCTGTGCCCAGGCCTCAAAAGCGCTGTCTGCGCGATCCTCGCCGATGAAACGCGAAACCAGAACACGCAGGTCCTCGACCGAGGCCCCTGACAGGTGGCCACGGGCCTCCAGCCATTCCGAACCCATATGATCGACAAAGGCGCGGGCCTGTACGCGGTCGATCAGACCGGGCGCTGTGACGCGGGACACGATCACATAGGTGATCAGGTTCAGCCCCAGCGACAGGAATACGCCCGCGGCGAACGGATCATCCAGTCCCATCAGCTGTGGCAGGTGGAAGGGGAAGCCCGGTGCCAGCTGCGGCAGGGCCAGCAGCAGGAACCACACCGCCATGCCCACCCACAGACCTGCCATCGCCCCCTTGGCATGCCCTGTGCGCCACAGCACGGCCCCGAACAGGCTGGGTGCCAGCTGGGCCAGAGCCGCAAACGACACCAGCCCCATCGCCGCCAGACCGCTGGATTGGTCCATCGCCTGATAATACAGCCACGCCAGAAACAGGATGCCGATGATGGCGGCGCGGCGGATGTTCAGAATGCGACCGGCCAACTGGTTCAGGGGCGTGGTCGGCCCGCTGCGCAGCGCCCCCGTCACCGGCAGGACGAGGTTGTTGGACACCATAGCCGACAGGGCCACCGCCTCGATGATGACCATTGCGGTCGCCGCCGAAAAGCCGCCCACAAACACGATGGCGGTCAGCAGGGGCTGACGGCTTTCGAACGGCAGGGCCAGCACAAGCAGGTCGGGGTTGGCATCGGCCAGCCCCAGTCGCCCCGCCGCGACCAGAGGAAGAACCGCCAGCGAGGTCAGCAGCAGATAGATCGGGAAGAGCCACTGTGCACGGCGGATCTCGCCGGGCGATCCGCCTTCGACAAAGCCGACGTGGAACTGACGGGGCAGGCAGAAGACGGCCAGTGTCGAGACAAGGGTAATGGCCATGAAACGGGCATTGCCTTCGGGCCAATAGGCCAGATCGCCCAGACCCTCGCGGATGGCGGCGGGGCTGTTCTCGGCCTTGCCCAACAGCAGGATGGCAAATCCGGCAGCGGCCAGCAGCGCGCACAGTTTGACGATGGACTCCACCCCGATGGCCTGGATCAGGCCGCGGTTGTGTTCGGTCAGGTCGGGGCGGCGGGCGCCAAACAGAATGGCGAATCCTGCCAGCACACTGGCCAGGATCAGGACCGCCCAACTTTCGGACCCGGCAATGCCGCTGTCCACATTGATCAACTCGCCCGCCATCGTCAGCGAGCGAAGCTGCAGGGCGATGTAGGGCAGGGAGCCAAGGATGGCGACGATGGTCACAGACGCTCCCAGAAGGGGGCTCTTGCCATATCGCGATGACAGGAAGTCGGCGATGGAGCCGGCGTTGGCGCGCTTGGCCGCCGAGGCGATCCGGCGCCACATCGGGAACAGCAGCGTCAAACCGATGGCCGGACCGATATAGATGGGCAGATACTCCCACCCGCTGCGGGCCGCGGTGCCGACCGCCCCGTAATAGGTCCAGGAGGTGCAGTAGATGGCCAGCGACAGCGAATACAGGCTGGGACCGAGCAGGCCGCTGCCACGGGCCTTGATATTGGGCCGCTCATACCACCATGCGATGGCAAACAGGGTGGCCATATAGGCCGCGGTCATGACCAGTGTCGCGAAGCTGAACATCATCGCATCTGTCCCCCTTAACGGCGGCACCACAAGAGGCCGGGTACCTTAAAGTTGCAGACGGCTCCGACAAAGCGGGCGGACCGCACGCTGCGATCCGCCCCAGTCTGTTCGAGAGAAGTCTGTACCGGCGTCAGTCGTGGATGTTCACGTCCTTGCCTTCCTTCACGAAGATCGCGCCGATGATGACGGTCAGGACCGCAATCACGATCGGGTACCACAGGCCGTAGTAGATATTGCCCGTGGCGGCGACCATCGCGAAGGCTGTGGTCGGCAGGAAGCCCCCGAACCAGCCGTTACCGATATGATAGGGCAGGGACATGGAGGTGTAGCGGATATTGGTCGGGAACATCTCGACCAGGGCCGCTGCAATCGGGCCGTAGACCATCGTCACATATAGGACCAGCAGGAACAGGATGCCGATCACGACGGGTTTGTTCACCAGACTGCTGTCGGCCTTGTCGGGGTATCCGGCTGCCGCCAGCGCACTGGCCAGACGGGCGTCAAAGTCCTTCTTGGCGCTGTCGAAGTCGGCCTTGGCCAGTTGTTCACCGGCAAAGCTCTGGACCTCGGTGTCACCGATGCGGATCGAAGCCACCGTACCGGCAGGTGCCGCTATGTTCTCATAGTTGATGCCCGCCTTGGCCAGATAGGATTTGGCGACATCGCAGGAGGTGTTGAACACCGTCTTGCCGATCGGATCGAACTGCAGGTTGCAGTTGGCGGGATCGGCCACGACCGCCAGCGGCGACGAGGCGACAGCGGCTGCCAGGCGCGGGTTGGCTGCCTTGGTCAGACCCTGGAACAGGGGGAAGTAGGTCAGGGCGGCAATCAGGCATCCGGCCAGGATGATCGGCTTGCGCCCGATCTTGTCCGACAGCCAGCCGAAGAAGACGAAGAAGGGTGTCGCCAGCGCCAGCGCTGTGGCGATCAGGATGTTCGACAGGGCCGGATCGACCCTCAGCGTCTTCTCGAGGAAGAACAGGGCGTAGAACTGGCCCGTGTACCAGACCACGGCTTGACCCGCGGCCAGGCCGAACAGGGCGATCAGCACCAATTTCAGGTTCGGCCAGCGCAGGAAGCTGTCCTTCAGCGGGGTCGTCGATCCCTTGCCCTCGGCCTTCATGCGCTTGAACGCCGGGCTTTCGGCCAGCTTCAGACGGATCCACAGCGACACACCCAGCAGCAGGATGGAAACGAGGAAGGGAATACGCCAGCCCCAGTCGAGGAAGGCTTCCTCGCCCACCACGGTCCGCACGCCCAGAATGACCATCAGGCTCAGCAGCAGGCCGACCGTGGCCGTGATCTGGATGAAGGAGGTGTAGAAGCCGCGCTTACCGTGGGGCGCATGCTCGGCCACATAGGTTGCGGCACCGCCATACTCGCCACCCAGAGCCAGACCCTGGATCAGACGCATCAGCACCAGAATGATCGGGGCTGCGACGCCCAGAACCGCATAGGGCGGCAACAGACCGACCACAAAGGTGGACAGTCCCATAAGCAGCATGGTGACGAGAAAGGTGTTCTTGCGCCCCCACAAATCGCCGAGGCGGCCAAAGACGATGGCCCCGAACGGACGCACGGCAAAGCCGGCCGCAAAGGCCATCAAGGCGAAGATAAAGCCGGTGGTTTCATTCACGCCCGAGAAGAACTGGGCAGAGATAATCGCGGCCAGAGAGCCGTAGAGATAGAAGTCGTACCATTCGATAACGGTACCGACGGACGAGGCGGCAATCACCAGCCGGTCGTTTTTCGCGACCGAGTGATCCCCGTCGTCCGACCCGTTAAGGGTTCGGTCGGTCATGGGAGATTTCCCTTCCTGTAAGGCCGCCCCCTCAGGCGGCCATGTTTCCCTGATGCACCCCGTCTTTTCGCGGGGCGTCATCAGGGAGACTGACAGGAGGAATGTCGATTTGCAGAGATCGACGTTCGTCTAAACCGCTAGGCTGCGATTAGATGCCCAGGCACAGGTATTTGATTTCCAAGTAATCTTCCAGGCCGTGGCGGCTGCCTTCTCGGCCCAGACCCGACTGTTTGACACCGCCGAACGGGGCCACTTCGGTCGAGAGGATGCCGGTGTTGATACCGATCATGCCCGTTTCCATCGCTTCGGCGACGCGCCAGATGCGGCCGATGTCGCGGCTGTAGAAATAGCCGGCCAGGCCGAAAATGGTATCATTGGCCAGGGCCACACCCTCGTCCTCGGTCTCGAAGCGGACCACCCCTGCCAGGGGGCCAAACGTCTCTTCTTGGCAGATCAGCATGTCCTGGGTGACGTCGGCGACGACGGTGGGCTGGAAGAAGGTGCCGCCCAGTTCGTGGGGCTTGCCGCCGGTCAGGAGTTTCGCACCCTTGCCGAGGGCGTCATCCAGGTGTTTCTGCACCTTCTCGATGGCCTTGTCGTCGATCAGGGGGCCAACCTGCACGCCCTCTTCCATGCCGTTGCCGACTTTGAGTTTTTCGACCTCGACCTTCATCTTCTCGACGAACTGGTCATAAACGCCGGCCTGCACATAGAAGCGGTTGGTACAGACGCAGGTCTGGCCGGCATTGCGGTATTTGGAAGCGACCGCGCCCTGGACGGCGGCGTCGATATCAGCATCGTCAAACACGATGAACGGGGCATTGCCGCCCAGTTCCAGCGACATCTTCTTAATCGAGCGGGCGGACTGTTCCATCAGCGTGCGGCCTACCTCGGTCGAGCCGGTAAAGCTGATCTTGCGCACGGTTTCGTTGCTGGTCAGCTCGCCGCCGATAGCGCTGGCCGAGCCGGTGATCACATTGAACAGACCCTTGGGCAGACCGGCCTCTTCGCCCAGCACAGCCAGTGCGAAGGCGCTGTAGGGGGTCTGGGCGGCAGGTTTGAGCACCACCGCGCAACCGGCGGCCAGCGCAGGCCCAACCTTGCGGGTGATCATGGCCGAGGGGAAATTCCACGGCGTAATGGCCCCGACGACGCCGACGGGCTGGCGCAGGGTGATGATGCGCTTGCCCTTGTCATGTGTCGGGATAACCTCGCCATAGGCGCGCTTGCCCTCTTCGGCGAACCATTCAAGGAAGGAGGCGGCATAGGCGATCTCGCCACGCGCCTCGGTCAGGCTCTTGCCCTGTTCGGCGGTCAGCAGACGGGCCAGTTCGTCCTGATTGGCGAGCATCAGCTCAAACCATTTGCGCAGGACCTTGGCGCGGTCGGCGGCGGTGCGCGAGGCCCATTCCTTCATCGCCCTGTCGGCGGCTTCGATGGCGCGGCGCGTCTCGCTGGCCCCCATGTTCGGTACAGTGCCCAGCACTTCGCCGGTCGCGGGATTGGTGACGGTGATCGTCTCGCCCCCGTCGGCATCGATCCATTGGCCGTCAATGAAGGCCTGCTGCCGCAAAAAGCGATTTTCACTCATGACTCACTCCCTATCGTTGTGGAGTGAATTAGGGATATCGCCACTCTGTATTCAAGGGCGGAAGTGGCCGTGATTACGGCTCAGCCCGCTTCACTGCGCAATAACAGACCCGTCTTGATCAGGTCCGACAGGCTTTCGGCCTGCATCTTCTGCATCACCTTGGCGCGGAAAACCTCGACGGTGCGGGGGCTGATATCCAGTGTCTGGGCGATGGCCTTGTTGGACAGACCCTCGATCAGGGCGTCAAAGACCTGACTCTCGCGCGGGGTGAGGCGATCGAACTTCTCGCGCGCCGCCGCGGTGATGCGCTGATGCTCGCCAACCTGTGTCAGGCGGGACAGGCAGCCGCGAACGCTTTCGATCAGGCGCTGGGGATCAAAGGGCTTTTCGATGAAATCGACCACGCCCTGTTTCATCAGGCTGACAGCCAGCGGGACATCGGCGTGGGCGGTGATGACAAGGATAGGCCACGCCGCGCCGCGTGTTTCACTGATGTGGCGGACGACTTCGGATCCATCCACTTCGGGCATGCGCAGGTCGGTCACGACGCAGGCGGTCTCGTCCTGCGGCATGGCGCGCAGAAAGTCTGCGCCCCCGGCAAAGGCGCGGCAACGGATCCCCTGACTCCGCAACAGAGTGACCAGGGAATCACGCATCCCCGCATCATCATCAATGATGAAGACTGATGGCGTCATTCTTCGGCATCCTGGTTGGCAGTGGTAAGGTTAAACGAAAAGCGGGCACCGCCCCAACGCGACACCCCGACGCGTAGATGGCCTCCATGACTTTCGACAATGGTTCGGGTCACAGAAAGCCCCAGCCCCATACCACCCGACTTTGTGGAGGTCATGGGTTGGAATACGCTGTCTACCTGATCGGGGGCAATACCGGGGCCGCTATCTTCAACCGCTATTTCATAGGCACGGTCCGATATTTTCTGGCCTGTGATCAGCACATTCGAACTGTTCGGGCTGGCTTCGACGGCATTGCGCACGAGGTTCACCAAGGCCTGCTGTACCTGGATCCGGTCCATACGCACCGTGTCGGGCAAGGCGATGTCGGTGGTGATGCGGATGTTCCGGTCCTGACCTGTCAGGGTCAGGATGGGCAGAACATCGTCGACCACGCGGCTGACACGCTCCTTTTCCAGGGCCCGCATTTCCATCGTCAGCAGCTCGCGCATGCGGCGGATGATCTGTCCGCCGCGAAGCATCTGCGCCTTGGCGAGGTCTGTGGTCCGTAGCGCGCTTTCGCCCAACGGGCCCGCAGCCTTCATGTCCTCCTGCGCGGCGTGCAGATAGGCGGCGGCGGCACCGAGGGGCTGGTTCAGTTCGTGGGCCAGGGTCGCTGCCATCTCGCCCAGAGAGTTCAGACGCCAGACCTTGTTGAGCTGGGAGTGCAGCTCGCGGGCCTGCGCATCGGCGGCATGGCGGGGGGTGAGGTCCACCAGACGGATCAGCGGTCCATCCGGCGTGTGATCCAGCCACAACTCGACCGGCACGGGGGACTGGTCCGGACGGTTGGCCAGCCAGTTGGTGCGATCCGGCTCGATCAACCGCGAGCCCAATCCCTGATGGGCGTGTTCCTCGAAGCAGAAACCCTGCACCAGTTCGGAGAAGGGCTGTCCGACAATCTGTGTGGAGGGAAGGCCGAAAATGCAGGCGCAGGCTTTACTGGCGCGTTTGACCTGTCCTTCGCCGTTCAGCAGAACAACGGGCACGGCTTCCAGAACGCTGCGAAGAACTGCACTTTCGGTGGTCTGGTTCAGGCCGTAGATGCCGCGTCGCGGGCGATAGGCCACCAGGGTTATGGCCGCGACGATGGCCGAGGCCGCTCCTGTGGCCAGAGCGGGGCCCGCGTCCACCGTTCCTGCATGGCTCAAGGCCGCCAAGCCACCCCAGACGAGAAGCTGTGCGGCGAGCGTGGTCCGCCATCCCGTCAGTGCCGCGGTGGCGGCCATTGCGGTGACGGGTGCCAGCAGCTCCAGTCCATAGCTGTTGTCCATCAGACCCGGCGAAAGCGAACCTGCCGCCAGACCGAGCGAGGCGACCGTACGCACAGCAACACCAATGGGTTCCGGACGCGAGCGGATCGGCGGCGCAACCGGTTCGGCAACAGAGTCGGCAATCGGGGCAATAATGGCAGTGGCCTTAGAAAGGGAATGGGAGGAACAATGTTGCATTCCCTTCTGAGGCGAACGGGGTGCCGGGACAACCCCCGCAGAGCGAACACATCACTGCAAATCGGATAACATCGTTATCATAAAAATGCCCAACTTAACAATAAAATCTCACGCAACTACAGTTCGGTAAGACATCCGGCTTAGCCATATAGGGGATTGCCCGTACTCACCGGTTTACCGAAACCTACGTTTGTACGGGCAGATGGTCGTTAATCTTTGCCGAGGTTTATGAATGACCCCCCGGATGCCCTTCGCGCTTCAGAATGAAACGCTGAATGCATTGCACTGCGCCAACCGTGGCCGGACGCGGGGGATCGCTCATGCCTTGGCACGTTACGGACGGTGCGGGAACGCCGGTGTAGCGGGTCTTGGGGGACGAGTGTGATGTTGAGCGTGCTTAACAATATGAAGATCCAGCAGAAGCTGACCTTCGCTTTCGGTGGCATTATCGCGGCCATCCTGTTGATGTGTCTTGGTGTCTATTTCGGCGTAAGCGGCGTCGAGAAGAACCGTCGCGAGGTCGAGCGCGTCAATGCGGCCCAACAAGCGGCCGTGCATGCCCAGCTGCACATGTCCCGTCAGGATGCCGCCTTGCGCGCCTATGTGATGTCGCGAATCCCTTCGGCCATCGATGCCGTCAGCGACCACCGCTCCAGCTTCAACAAGGCGCTCGACGAATACATCTCTCTGGATCCCGCGTCGCAGGCGACCGTGGAACAGGCCCGCGCCGGTGTGGAAACCTGGTTCGAGGCCGTAGCCGTGCGCGGTGTCGGTCTGGATAATCTGGCGGACTATGACAGCTCGGGTCTGCTGGCTCCGGTGGACGAGGCCCTTCAGAAGCTGGTCGATGACCGCGCCGAGGAAGCGGCGGCCCTGGCGGCGCGTCAGGCAACCATCGCCAATCTGATGCGCATTATGATGGCCGTGGGCTCCATCGCGGCGCTGGGCATGGCCATCGGCTGCGGCTTCTGGCTGACGAGAGGGCTGGCCCGTCCGTTGCGCGCCGTGGCGTTTGCGACGCGCCGTCTGGTCGCCGGTGACACCCACGTCGATATTCCCGCGATCGGTCGCACCGACGAGGTCGGCCAGATGGCCTCTGCGGTTGCGCACTTCAAACAGGTCACGACCGAGCAGAATGCCCTGAAGGTCCGCAACGAGGCCATGCAACGCGAGGCCGAGGAGGCCCGCGCCCGCCGCGAGGCCGAGTTGGAGCAAAGCCGCCGCAACGATGAACTGGTGGTGACGGCGCTTGCCGAAGGTCTTGAGGCTATGGCCCGTGGCGACCTGACGTGGCGCATCACCGCCGACTTCCCGCAGTCGGCCGTAACCCTAAAGACCGACTTCAACGCCGCGATCGAAAGCCTTGAGCAGGCTGTGTCGCTGGTGAACGCCAATGTCTCGGTGATCCACATGGGGGCCGAGGAAATCAGCGCGGCCTCCAACGATCTGTCCTACCGCACCGAGCAGCAGGCCGCGACACTGGAAGAAACCGCCGCCGCGCTTGACCAGATCACCGTCACGGTGGGCCGTACCGCCGAGGGCGCAAAGGAAGCCGCCGAGGTCGTGCTGCGTACCCGCTCTGACGCCGAGCGCAGTGGCGTGGTGATGAACAACGCCGTCGAGGCGATGAATGCCATTGAGGATTCGTCCCGCCGCATCGGTGCGATCATCGGGGTGATCGACGAGATCGCCTTCCAGACCAATCTTCTGGCCCTGAATGCCGGTGTGGAGGCCGCCCGTGCGGGCGACGCGGGTCGCGGTTTTGCCGTCGTCGCGTCCGAAGTGCGTGCACTGGCCCAGCGCTCGGCCGATGCCGCCAAGGAAATCAAGTCGCTGATCTCGGCCTCGGGCCAACAGGTGACTCAAGGTGTGCAACTGGTCGGACAGACCGGTGACGCCCTGCGCCGCATCGTTGAGCGAGTGGCCCAGATCGATGCTCTGGTGAATGAAATCGCCGCCTCGGCCCAGGAACAGTCCACGGGCCTGGGTCAGGTCAACTCGGCTGTGAACCAGATGGATCAGGTTACCCAGCAGAACGCCGCGATGGTAGAGCAATCGACCGCTGCCTGCCACGCTCTGGCGACCGAGGCCGAGGAACTGGCCAGATCGGTGGCCCGCTTTGTCGTGACGCAGAAACTGGCCAGCCGTTCAGGACCGCAGGCGCCCGCAGCTGTCAAGCGACCGGTCGCTGCGCCTGCGCCTGTCGCAAAGGCCCCCGCGGCACCTGTGGCAGAGCGTTCGGTGGAA
>NZ_DJFS01000080.1:3819-4079 GCF_002432125.1 Brevundimonas sp. UBA5866 | reverse complement strand
GGTCATCGACTGGACCCGCCATCTGGACGCCCCACGATCCAGCACACCGGCCTATGCCAAGCGTCCGACACCGACCCCGCCCGTCTCGATCCGCCCGCGCGAACTGCCCGTCACCGGCGTCGAGCGCTGGGTGCGCGATCCCTACGCCGTCTATGCCCAGCGCATCCTGGGTCTGCGCAAGATGGACCGTCCGGGCGAACCTGCCGAGGCGTTGAAGCGCGGCAATGCCATCCACGCCGCCATCGAGCGGGCCGTCACCA
>NZ_DJFS01000080.1:0-3727 GCF_002432125.1 Brevundimonas sp. UBA5866 | reverse complement strand
CATCAACTGGCGACCTTCATTCAGGACGCCCTGCGCGACGAGGGTTTCGAGGATGCCGCCATGGCCCGCGAGGTGCCGCTGAGCCGCATCAGCGCCCGCTGGCTGGCCGCGTTCGAGCGCCGCCGCCGCGAGCGGGGTATCGAAATCCTTGTCGAGCAATCGGGCCGTCTGACCTTCGACGGACCAGCCGGGCCGTTCACCGTCACCGCCAAGGCCGACCGGATCGAGCTGGACGCCCACGGCGCCGCCATCATCGACTACAAGACCGGCTCTGCCCCGTCGGCCAAACAGGTGGTCGAAGGCTTTGCGCCCCAGCTGCCCCTGACCGGTGCCATTCTGGCCGGTGGCGGTTTCGGCAATCCGTCCGACCCGACGCAGCTGGTTTATGTCCGCGTCATCGGGCGCGGCGAGGGCGGCAAGGAAACCGACGTCTCTGCCCCGTCCAAGACCAACACCCTGAGCGCCGCCCAGATCAGCGCCGCCGAGTTCGACCGTCTGAAAGAAGCGGTCGCCGCCTATGACGACCCCGCCCGCGCCTATGTGTCGTGGGAGGCTCCCCAGTTCATGGGCAACTTTGGCGGCAACTATGACCATCTAGCCCGCGTGTGGGAGTGGATGGTCGTCGGCGGCGGCGACAATGAAGGCGAAGGAGATCAGGCATGATCGACGTCTCCACCCTCGATCCGGTCAAGAAGGCCCAGTATTTCCAGTCGGTCGCGGCCAGCCCCGAAAAGTCGATCTTCGTCACCGCCAATGCGGGGTCGGGCAAGACGACGACGCTGGTGAACCGCGTGGCGCGTCTGCTGCTGAAACGGGTGCAGCCGGGGGAAATCCTGTGCGTCACCTATACCAAGGCCGCCGCCGCCGAGATGCAGGCCCGCCTGTTCGAGAAACTGGGTCAATGGGCCGTGGCCGATGACGAGGCCCTTTCGCGCTCTCTGGCCGAACTGGACGGACGCAATGCCGAGGCGCTGGACCAGCAGGACCTGTCGGACGCCCGCCGCCTGTTCGCCCGCGCACTGGAGACCCCCGGCGGTCTGAAAATCCAGACCATCCACGCCTTCTGCGAAAAACTGCTGCGCCGCTTCCCGCTGGAAGCGGGCGTCACCCCCGGCTTCAAGGTGCTGGAGGATCAGGCCGCCATCCGCCTGTCGCAGGACGCGCGCGAGGACCTCGCCCGCCATGCGCTGACGGCCAATGACGCGATCTCCAAGGCCTATGAGCATTTCGCCGTGACCATGGATTTCGGCAGTTTCAACGACCTGCTGGCCATGATCGAGGCCAAGCGCGAGGCCTTGGGGGCCTATCTGGATGCCGTCTCGACAGGTGCCGCGCCCGGCCCGCGCGACCTGACCGGGGCAGGGGATGAAAGCACCGAAGAGGTCACGGCCGACTTCGTCCGCTACATCAGCCGGACCGAATGGGCCGACACCGCTGCGGTGATGGAGACGGGATCAAAGACCGATACCACCATCGGCGCGGCCATGCGGGCCGCGCTCGACAACTGGACGTTCGAGGGGTTGGCCCCTGTTTTCCTGACCCAGTCGGGCAGCCCACGCGCCAAGATGGTCACCAAGTCCATCCCGCCCGCCGTGGGCGATTATCTGACCACGCTTCAAGACAAATATGTCGCCACCGGCGAGGTTCTTCGCAAAATCCGCGTGGCCGAGGAAACCGAGGCCGTCCTGACGCTGGCGCGGCTGCACCGCCATTTCTACGACACCCGCAAACAGGAAGAAGCGGCGCTGGACTTCACCGATCTGGTGGGGCGCACCGCCGAACTTCTGACCAAGCGGTCCAATGCGGCGTGGGTGCTATTCAAGCTGGACGGCGGCATCGAACACGTCCTGATCGACGAGGCGCAGGATACCGCCCCCGAACAGTGGGACATCATGCGCGCCCTGACCGAGAGCTTCTATGCCGGTGACGGCGTGGAGCGGGACCGTGCCATCGCCCGCACCGTCTTTGCCGTGGGCGACGAAAAGCAGTCGATCTATTCCTTCCAGGGGGCAAAACCCGAGCAGCTGCTGAAAGAATCCCGCCGCTATCAGCTGATGGCCGAGGCGATCGGGGCCATTTTCGAGCATGTGCGACTGGAGACATCCTTCCGCTCGACGCCGGAAGTGCTGGCCTTTGTCGACGCGGTCTTTGCCGATCCCGACCGTGCGCGGGCGCTGAACGGGACGGGCGATATCGAACCCCACCTTCCCGCACGGGCCAAGGATGCGGGCTCGGTCGAGATGTGGCCCCTGTTCAAGGAGCCAGAGCGGACCGAGCGCAAGGCGTGGCAGGCCCCCGTGGATCAGGAAAGCGAGGCCAGCGCCCGCAAACAGCTGGCCCGCGCCCTTGCCCGCGAGATCAAGCAACAGGTCGCTGACGGTCGCGGCATCTGGCAGTTCGATCCGGCGTCCAAGACCTCGGCCTATCGTCCTGCCCGCTTTGGCGACTTCCTTGTGCTGGTGCGCCGCCGCGATGCCACCTTCGAGGAGATCATCCGGGCCCTGAAGATGGAAGGCGTTCCGGTGGCCGGTGCCGACCGTCTGAAGCTGGACGAGCACATCGTCTTTGACGACATGCTGTCGCTGGCGCGGTTTGCCCTCTTCCCGCAGGATGATCTGTCGCTGGCGGAAATCCTGCGCAGCCCCTTCTGCGCCGTGCCGGATTTCGGTGCGCCGCATGACCTCTATCACCTCGCCAATATCGAGGCGCGCGGCCGCCAGCCGCTGTGGGAAGCCCTGCAGGACCGCAAGGCCGAGCATCCTGAATGGCAAGAAGCGCACGACCTGCTGCAGCAGCTGCTGGACGCGCGCGACGCCGATCCCTTCACCTTCTTCAGCACGGCCCTGAACCATGTGTTTGCCGACGGACGTTCGGGCCGCGCGCGTGTTCTGGACCGCATGGGGCACGAGGCCGAGGAGGCCATCGACGAGACTCTGGCCCAGGTTCTGGCCGCCGAAGAGCGCGGCGGGCGCGATCTGGAAACCTTCCTGCGCGAACTGGAGCAAAGTCAGGTCGAGGTGAAGCGCGAGATGGAAGGCGCCCGCAACGAGGTGCGGGTCATGACCGTCCACGGCTCCAAGGGGCTGGAAGCGCCCGTCGTCATCCTTCCCGACACGACGTCCAAGGCCAAGCCGCAGGGGCCCAAGCTGATGCCCGTGCCGTGCGGGGATGCGGGCGAGGCGTGGCTGATGTGCCCGTCGTCCAAGAACGATGACTGTGAGGCCTCTGCAGAGGCCCGCAGCCTGCGCGAACATCGCACGGACGAGGAATCCCTACGCCTGCTCTATGTGGCCCTGACCCGCGCCAAGGATCGCCTGATCATCATGGGTCGCGAGGTCGGGAACAATAAGCTGGGCTATGTCGAGGGCAGCTGGTGGGACATCCTGCAACAGACCTTCACCGCCCAGTTGGAGGCCGGATCGGTCAAGGTGGGTCCCGATGGTCGGATGCGTCTGGGCGAGCTGCCGCCCGCGCTGGATCCGGAAAAGCGCGTGGCGATGCAGGCGGTAGAACTGCCGCAATGGGCGCTGGTCCCGCCGCCTGCGGACCGCAGCGCCCGCTTTGCCGCGCCGTCCCAGATGGAGGACAACCGCAAGGTCAAACGCATCCCCGCGCCGTCTCCGCTGGCCGTGGCGACCACGGGAGGCAAGGCGCTGGGCCGTTTCCGCCGTGGTGACCTGATCCACCGCCTGCTGGAGCGCCTGCCCGACATCGCGCCCGACATGCG
>NZ_DJFS01000078.1 GCF_002432125.1 Brevundimonas sp. UBA5866 | reverse complement strand
TGCGGCGGGCCAGCGCGATCTGGTGCGCCAGAAGCTCGTCATAGGCCAGACGCGCGCGGGCAGGGGCCTCGGGCAGCAGGTCGGCCTCGTTCTGCGGTGTATGGACGGCCTGGAGCGCGGACTGCCAGTCGGGCCATTTGCGCTGCTGTATCCATGCGGCATCCTGCCATTCCTCCAGTGCGGGCGCGAGGGCGACAGACGCCATGCACAGTTTGCGGAGCTGGCGCGAGGTCAGCCCTTGCGTCGCCGGATAGGTCGGCTCGGCGGTGGGGATTTCGTCGGCCTTTTCGGGCGGCAGGATGTAGTCGGGGTGCGAGATCTGCACCTCGTTGTTGAACTTCTCGACCTTTCCGGTGACCAGACGGGCCGAGCCCGCAGGGGCCAGCCCTTCGATATGGCGCGGCGATCCGGCGAACCAGATCATATGCATAAAGCCCGTAGCGTCATAGGCCCGCACCTTGATCGGCGCGCCGTGGCGGTGGGGCATGATCAGGCGGTCGATGGTGACCTCGAATATCCCGATCTCGCCCTCCACGGCCTCGGCGGCGGTGGTACGGCGGCGCTGGATCACGCCTGTGGGGGGATAGAAGGCCAGATCGCGCACAGTCGGCCCTGCCAGTTTCTGGATCAGGGGTGCCATGCGCGGGCCGACGCCCTTCAGGGTCGTGACGTCCGCAAACAGGGGAAAGAGAATCTCTGGCCGCATCACAATCACCATAGCCCGACCAAGAGAACTGGCGAAGCGGTCTCGGGGGCGCTATCTGACAGGCCAAGTTTCAAAGTGCGCCTCATAGGCAAGGATATAGCGTGTCTGACCTGACCTTCCGTCCCGAGAGTGAAAAGAACGAAACGAACCGTCAGGTGCGTCTGGGCCGGATCGCTTACCGCGCGTGGCGCCGTGGCTTCCGCGAGGCCGACATGGTGCTTGGCCCGTTCGCCGACCAGGTCGCGCCGACGCTGGACGATGCGGAACTGGCCATCTTCGAGGACCTGCTCGATGTCGAGGACCAGTATCTTTACGGCTGGATCATTGAACGCGAGCCGACCCCGCCGGAGCACCAGGGTCCGGTGATGGACAAGATCCGCGCCTTCATGCGCGAGCACGTTTCGGCTGAAGTGTTCAAGGGTATCGGTTAATGGCCAAGGCCGGACTGGAGCGTATAGACGCGACGCTGAGTGGCGCGCCGGAGGGGCTGGATGCCCTGATCGTCGCCGAAAAGGTGAAGGCCGCGGGCGGTGCCGCCCTGATGGTCGCACGCGATTTCCAACGGTCCGGCAATTTCATTCAGGCCTTCAAATTCTATGCTAAAGGTATTGAAGTCCTTGAATATCCTTCGTGGGACTGCCTGCCGTATGACCGCCTGAGCCCGACGGCGTCTATCTCGGCACAGCGGATGGCGACCCTGACGCGGCTGGCCACGCGCGACCCGAACGATCCCACGCCCCTGCTGGTTGTGGCGACGGTCGCGGCGGCGGCGCAGCGGGTGCCGCCGCGCCATGCGGTGACCGTGGGCGGCTTCGACGCCAAGGTGGGGCAGGACCTCGATACCGATGCGTTGGAAGCCTATGTGACGGCAAACGGCTACCGCCGCGCCTCCACGGTTCACGAGCGCGGCGAATATGCGATCCGTGGCGGTGTGGTGGATGTCTTCCCGCCCGGTTTCGACGAGCCGGTCCGTCTGGACATGTTCGGCACAGAGCTGGAATCGATCCGCGCCTTCGACCCCGAGACCCAGCGCACGACGCGCCAGCTGAAGTCGATCTCGCTGTCGCCCGTGTCGGAAATCCTGATCGACCGCGACACCATTTCGCGTTTCCGTACGGGATACCTGAACCTGTTCGGCGCGCCGGGCGACGAGCCGATGTATGCCGCCGTCAGCGAGGGCGCGCGGCGGCAGGGCGTCGAGCATTGGTTGCCGCTGTTCTACGACCACCTCGACACGCTGTTCGATTACTTCCCCGACGACGCTCCGGTATTTCTTGATCATCTGGTCGAGGAAGCGCGTGTAGAGCGTTGGAACCTAACGGAAGATGCTTATGAGGCGCGCCGCGAGGCGGCAAAGTCCAAGGGCGGGCAGGCCTATCGTTCGGTGGCCCCGCAACTGCTGTATCTTGATGCCGAGGCATGGAATGGCGCACTGGCGGGCCGTGCGGTCCGACGCTTGAATCCGCTGTCCACCGGATCGGGCGAGGACGCGGGCGGGCGATTGGGGCGCAGCTTCTCGGCGGAACGCGCGCAGGACAGCGTGAACCTGTTCGCGGCCGTGGCCAAACACGCCGAAACCATGATGGGCGAGCGCAAGCGCGTCCTGTTCGCCTCGTGGTCGGAAGGCTCTGCCGAACGTCTGGCGGCCATGCTGGGCGACCACGGCCTGTCGCACGTGCTTCAGGTGCGCGATTGGCAGGATGTGCAGGCCGCGCCGGATGGCATCTATCTGCGGGCGGTGCTGCCGATCGACCACGGCTTCGTCACCGACACGCTGGCGGTCATTTCCGAGAGCGACATTCTGGGCGACCGACTGGCGCGGCCCAAGCGCAAGCGCCGTGCGTCTAACTTCCTCGCCGAGGCGTCGGCACTTACTGCGGGCGATCTGGTGGTCCACCTCGACCACGGTATCGGTCGCTATGAGGGATTGCGGACCCTGAGCATTCAGGACGCACCGCACGACTGTCTTGAGCTCTTGTATGCGGGTGATAGCAAACTCTATCTACCCGTTGAAAATATTGACCTTCTTACCCGCTATGGCACCGATGCCGAGGGTGTCCAGCTGGACCGTCTTGGCGGTGCCGGATGGCAGGCGCGCAAGGCCAAGGCGAAAGAGCGTCTGAAGGCTATGGCCGAGGGGCTTATCGCTCTGGCGGCCAAGCGTGCGCTCAAGGTCGGTGACGCCATCACCCCGCCTGCGGGCCTGTTCGACGAGTTCTGCGCCCGCTTCCCGTATGAGGAAACGGACGACCAGCTGAACGCCATCGGCGATGTGCTGGAGGACCTCGGCAAGGGTACGCCGATGGACCGCCTGATCTGCGGCGACGTGGGCTTCGGCAAGACCGAGGTGGCGCTGCGGGCCGCCTTTGTCGTGGCCATGAGCGGCCAGCAGGTGGCGATCGTCTGCCCGACGACGCTTCTGGCGCGCCAGCATTTCAAGACCTTCTCCGAGCGTTTCGCGGGCTGGCCCGTCACCGTGCGGCACCTGTCGCGCATGGTCACGGCCAAACAGGCCGCCGAGACGCGCGCGGGCCTGAAGGACGGCACGGTCGAGATCGTGGTCGGCACCCATGCGGTTCTGGCCGAACAGGTCGGGTTCAAGAACCTCGGCCTGGTGATCGTGGACGAGGAGCAGCACTTTGGCGTCAAGCACAAGGAGAAGCTGAAGTCCCTGCGGGCAGACGTTCACCTGCTGACGCTGACGGCGACGCCCATCCCGCGCACACTTCAGATGGCGCTGTCGGGCATCCGCGAGATGTCGATCATCGCCACCCCGCCTGTCGATCGTCTGGCGGTTCGGACCTATGTCACGCCGTGGGATCCGGTTCTGGTGCGCGAGGCCCTGCTGCGCGAGAAGTATCGCGGCGGTCAGGCCTATTATGTCGCGCCGCGCCTGAAGGACCTGCCGGACATCGAGAAATTCCTGCGCGAGCAGGTGCCCGAGATTAAATTCGTCGTCGGTCACGGCCAGATGACGCCGACCCAGTTGGAGGAGGTGATGAGTGCCTTCTACGACGGGGAATATGATGTGCTGGTCTCGACCACCATTGTGGAAAGCGGCATCGATATCCCGACCGCCAACACGCTGGTTGTGCACCGCGCCGACATGTTCGGTCTGGCCCAGCTGCACCAGATCAGGGGCCGTATCGGGCGTTCGAAAGCGCGGGCTTTTGCTTATCTGACCACCGATCCGAAGAAGCCGCTCAGCCTGTCGTCGGAGCGCCGTCTGCAGGTCCTGCAATCGCTGGACAATCTGGGGGCCGGTTTCCAGCTGGCCAGCCACGATCTGGACCAGCGCGGGGGCGGAAATCTGCTGGGCGACGAACAGTCGGGCCACATCCGCGAAGTGGGCGTGGAGCTGTATCAGCAGATGCTGGAAGACGCGGTCGCGGAACTGCGCGAAGCGGGCGAACAGGTCGCGGATCGTGGCTGGTCCCCGTCGATAAATGTCGGTGCTTCGGTATTGATTCCAGAGACTTACATCCCTGACCTGAACCTGCGTCTCAGCTTGTATCGCCGTTTGTCGGACGCCGAAAGGATGGAAGATCGCGAGGCGATGGCCGCCGAACTGATCGACCGTTTCGGCCCGCTGCCGGAAGAGGCGCAGCAGCTTCTGCGGATCGTCGGCATCAAGGCGAACTGCCGTCAGGCCTGTATCGAAAAGATCGATGTCGGGCCCAAGGGCGCGGTCCTGACGCTTCGCAACAACGTCTTCCCGAACCCGATGGGACTGGTCGGACGGATCCAGAAGAACCACCTGACCTGGAAGATTAGGCCAGACCAGAAGATCGTGGTGAAGGGCGAATGGCCCACGCCGGAAGACCGCCTGAAGGTGGCCGAACGCATCACTGCCGATCTGGCCCGCGTGGCCAGCGCCGGATAAAACAAAGGCCCCTGCACCGGATGACAGTGCAGGGGCCTTTTTTGTAAGCCGAACGGTATCGGGGGCTTTATTCCCTCATGTCCCGAATGAGGGCTCCGAACAGATCGACATAGTCATCCGTCCACGGTTTGACCTTGCCGTAATCGGACTTCGTCCAGCGTCCATCGGCCTTGAAATCGGCCAGTGCGGCTTCATTGCGGGCGATGATCAATGCCTCGGTAGAGGCTTCGGAGAAGTCAGCCGTATCCGACGGTTTGGCATAGGCCTGATGCAGATAGGGCATGCCTAGCGCATCGGCCGCTGCCATTGCCGGACTGACGATATCCAGGTGGCGGTTGGACAGGTGAAGCACCACAACACCCTTGTCGCTGACTTTGCGCAGATACATGGCGATGGCTTCCTGCGTCAGCAGGTGTGAGGGCACCGCGTCGGACGAGAAGGCGTCGATCAGCAGATAGTCGTACTGTCCGTCGGCCTGCTTGTCCAAGGTCAGGCGTGCATCGCCCATGATGGTATCCACCGGGCCCTTGGCGCAGTGCGAGATGAATTTGTACAGCTCGGGATTGCGCGCCATCCGGTCAACGGCGGGGTCGATTTCATAATAGGTCATGGTATCGCCCGCCCGCTTGTAACTGGCCATCGCGCCGCTGCCCAAGCCGACGATACCGAACTTGGCGCTGGGGCCACGATCATGGATAAGGGTCGCCGATTGGCCGATAGGCGTTGTGCGGGCGTAATAGAGGGTGGCCATGCAACGCAGGTCGGGATGCTGGGCCTGTGCGCCATGCAGCGTCGTGCCATGCAGCAGCACATGGACGTCGCCGCCGAAATCCATATCCACGCCACGCCCGATACGCATGACACCGAAGAAGCTGCGGTCCGTATAGATGTAGTTGTAGCTACGCGAGGCGTACATTCCCGAGAAGGTCATCAGGGCAACCAGTGCCGTGAAGACCAGCACACGATCGCGGATCAGGAAGGCACAGATGCCCGCAACCAGGATCATCATCTGGGCGGTGAAGGTGAGGCCGAAACTGGTAGAGAAAAACTCTTTGACGCTATCGTTGTAGCGCATGATCTCGAACAGGACCGGCAGGAAGGCGGCGACAGAGAAGCCGCCGATAGCCAGCAGGATCTGCTTTTGTGTCCAGTCGGACCTGTCGGGCGTGCGGGCCAGACAGGCCAGGACCAGCACGATCGGATATTCAATGACGGTCTTGAAGATGACCGGCGCAAGCAGGGCGGTGAAGGCACCGCCGATCACGCCGCCCACCGAAATCAGCAGGTAGAACTCTGTCAATCTGTCGGGGGCCGGACGACGCGCGGCCAGTTGCTGATGGCAGAGCAGGGTCGTCAAGAAAAATGCCAGCAGGTGCGCACAGGCCAGAAAGACGATGTTGCCAAGACCCTTTCCGAGGAAGGTCATGATCAGAACCACCGCCGCGGCATGCAACAGCAGGGTCACCGGCAGCGGTATCCACGGCTTGTTCTGGAAGGCGATGACGAAGGTCAGCAGATAGAGCGCCAGCGGGACCACCCAGAGGAAGGGGGCAGAGGCCACATCTGTAGACAGGTGGGCCGTGACACCCAGCATCAGGCTGGAAGGTATGGCGGCAAGGGCCACCAGTACCAGTTTACGTTTCCAGGCGATGGGTTCCGAACGGCCCTGGTCTTGTGCCGTCCGGTTTGCGGCGGTGTCACGGTGTGTCCACATCCGTGCGAGCAGGCACAGAACCAGAGTGACGAAAACGCCATAGCCCACGGTCCATCCCAGCCTTTGGGCCGACAGCGTTGCCAGCGGCTCGATCAGGATCGGGTATGAAAGCAGGGCCAGAAAGCTGCCGAGGTTTGAGGCGGCATAAAGCACATAGGGATTTTTCCCCATCGGCGTACCGGCCTGCACACGCGCGAACCAGGCTTGAAGCAAGGGGGCCGTAGCCGACAGAACGGCGAAGGGGGCACCGATGGAGATCACCAGCGTGCCCAGAAGCCATGCCACAGGCATGCTGGTGTCGGGCTCGCCCAGCATGCCGTTTATCTGCAGCGGAAGGAAAAGGCAGGCGACCAACAAAAGGGCGACATGAATGATGGCCTGCATCCGAAGGGTCGGTACGCGTTGCAGCAGGTGGGCATAAAGATAGCCGGCAAGCAGTGCCGTCTGGAAAAACACCATCGCCGTGTTCCACACAGCGGGCGATCCGCCCAGCAAGGGCAGGATCAGCTTCGTCACCATAGGCTGGACGACGAACACCAAACTGGCGGATGTAAAGATGGCGACGGCGAACAGTGCCGGTGTTAGAAGCTGAATCGACGGACTTTTATGCGCATCGTTGTCGAGGCTGCTATCGGTCACGTTGTTCCCTTTCGGATTTCCCCCTGCGCACACGTGCGCTGTCCTGAATTCCGTAAGGTTCGGATGGTTAAGGAGTCGATAGCAATGTTTTCCGAGTGGATTTGTGATCTGGCACAGGCGGTACTGGCCAAGGCCGGTGAGGCAGGCGTGATGGTCGCAACGGCGGAAAGCTGCACGGGTGGACTGGTGGCGGCGTCGCTGACGGAAATCGCCGGTTCTTCCAGCGTCGTGGATCGTGGCTTCGTGACCTATTCCAACGCCGCCAAGATGGCGATGCTGGGCGTGCCCGAGCAGACCCTGGCCGATCACGGCGCGGTATCCGAGGAGACGGCGCGGGCGATGGCCAGCGGAGCGGTTGCGAACTCAGACGCCTCGGTGGCTGTGGCGATCACGGGCATTGCCGGGCCCGGTGGTGGCTCAGATCAAAAGCCGGTCGGTCTGGTGCATTTCGCCGCTGCCCGCGCGGATGGCCGCGTACTGCATCTGGAATGCCGCTTTGGCGATATGGGCCGTGAAAAGGTCCGTGAAGCGGCCCTGGAACAGGCGCTGAGGCTTCTGGCCCAAGCATTGGACGCATGAACGAACCGGTTGTCATCGACGCGCGGGGGCACCGCTGCCCCGTGCCAAGCCTGAAGCTGCGCAAGGCAATGGAGGCCTATGGGGCAGGGCAGCGCATGACCTTGCTGGCGACGGACCCGATGGCCCGCATCGACGTGCCGTTTCTGATGCAGGAAACGGGCGGCAGGGTCGTCGAGGTCGTCGAGGAGGCGGGCGTGCTGCGCCTTACGGTCGAGACTGGCGGCGCTCTGCCAGGCTGATCACGCGGTCATTGGCAACGGTGGGCTCTTGCCCGTCCGTGATGTCCTGAGGGTCATTCTTCCACGACAGTTCAAGCTCGGTCGCCAGTGCGCCGCCATAGAATATGGCATTGACGTTCCACGACAGCCAGATCAACAGAACCACAACGGCACCGACAGAGCCGTAGGTCGCGCCGAGGTGGACGATCTGTTCCACATAAATGGCGCACATCCACGAGAACAGGCCCGACATGGCGGTAGCGAAAAAGCCGCCGACGATTGCCGCGGGCCACATGACGCGGGTGCGGTGGCTCATGGCATAGCGGTAGAGCATGGTCAGGCCCAGCCACAGACCTGCCGAGGTCCAGAGGTTGTCGAAGGGCACCATAATGCGGCTGACAGGCTCGGTGGCATAGGCATGCTCGATCAGCCGCCATGTGACGACTGCGCCGGAGACGACCGTGAACAGAAAGAACGCGGCCAGAGCGACCAGGAAGGCCAGCAGGTTGAACTTGAAGAAGCCGTGGGGCTCTTTCTCGTCGTGGATGAGGTTCAGACCGGCCAGCAGGGCCTTGAAACCCCGGTGCGCGGCATAGCCGCCGATGGCCAGGGCGATGGCGCTCTGGGTCGAGATGGCACGGAACGAACCTTCGGACAGGCGTTCGACCTCGGCCAGGAACAGGGCGCGCGCGGCAGTCGGCACGGTCTCGGCCATAGCGGCCACCTGTTCGCTCACATTACCGATCGAGAGCACGGCCTTGTAAAAACCGATCAGGATGGCGATGGCGGGAAACATGGCCAGCAGGGCGAAGAAGGTGACCCCGCCCGTATAAAGCATCACGTCCCGGCCCCAGGACCGTGCGAAGGCGCGCCCGCAGAGCCGAATGCAACCGACGGGTGAAAATTGGCGCAGAAGGTTGGCGAAACGGCCCGCGCCAATGTGTTCAGCCCCGGCCGACGTCTCGTTTCTGTTTTGCAGCATCGGGTCGCAATAAAGCCTTTCCGTGCCTAGGGAAACCCGCCGAAAGTTTGCGCAATGGATTTTACAGTCCAGCTTGACGGAGTATTAGTCTAACCTTGGCAATAATGGCCATCCAAGCCTTGGCCCCTGACCGACGGGGGCTGACCAACCAGTCAGGTCTCAATAAGTATGCAAGCCGGTCATCTCGCCGAGATCTCTGTTCGAGTTATGCTGGTAGCATCGCGGCGCGCCCGCTTTTCCGGCTTGCAGAGCGGGCTCGAGAGCGCGGGGTGCGACACGCTTTGGGTGGCCGATGCGGATCAGGCGGTCATGGCGCTGGAAACCCGCGCCTTTGATGTGGCTGTGATCGATCTGGACGAGCCGGGCATCGCCGTGCAACTGGTACGCATCCGGGCTGTGACGCCGGACCGCTATCTGCCGGTCATGGGCGTGGGGCATTCGGACCTGGTCTGTGTGGATCTGCGGATGACCGAAGTGCCCCATCCGACGCAGGCCCTTGTCCGGCTGGAACACCTCATGCGCGCCGCTGTCGCCGAGGAAGAGTTCCTTCTGCGCTGCCAAACGTTTGCGGATCATGATGCAACCCTGCGCCGCGTAGAGACGGACAGCCAGCCGGTGACGGTTCTGGCGATCGGCTCGGCAGACGAGCGTTTTCTGGCCCTCAGCAATATGCTGGCCGCGCACGGCGTAGAGGTGGTTGCGGCCCCCACGCCCTATACGGCCTTCGATTATCTGCACGAGCGCGCCTTCGACGCGGCCATCCTGTGGGGTGGAGAAAACCGGGCGGTGGCCATGTCGATCGCTTCAGGCATGAAGCGAAACACGCGTCTGTATCACATCCCGCTGATCCTCTATCTGCGGGAAGGGGACGAGGTGAACCTGAACGACCTGTATCTGCGCGGTTTCGCCGATGTGGTGGAAACAGATGTCAGCGAGGCGGATACCGCGGAACGCGTGCTGGCACTGGCGCATAATTACCGCCGCCGTGTCTCTATCCGCCGTGCGCTGGACAGCGTTCGCGTCTCGCATCTGACAGACGGTGTAACGGGGCTGTTTCTGGCCGAGCCGTTCGCTTCGCACCTGGGCCGTGTCTATGCGGCCAGCGCCCGCCGCCGTCGGACACTGGCGCTCTGTGTGCTGAGGGTGGCCAAGTCCGAAGCCCTGTCGGCCATCAACCGTGCCGGGTGGGTGGATCGTGCCCTGCCACAGGTGGGGGCCATGATCTCGCGTCTGGTGCGGGTCGAGGATACGGCGGCCAGTCTGTCGCCCGACAGTTTTGCCATCATGATGCCCGCAACCTCAGGTCGGGCCGCCCGTCTGGCTGCGGAGCGTATCGCTGCCGTGATCGCCTGTACGGCGTTTGAAGCGGGTGAAGACCGTTCGCCCTTCGTATTCGACTTTGACATCGGCGTGGCCGAAATGACCGAAGGTGAAGGCCCGATCCAATTGCTGGAACGGGCTATCTCCGACGCGCGTCAGTCCGAAGCCGCTTAGGCCGGCATTTCGATAGAGCAGACGGCCTGAGCGGCCAGACCTTCGTTGCGGCCCGTGAAGCCGAGGCCCTCGGTGGTGGTGGCCTTGACGCTGACGGCACCCAGATCAAGACCGAGGATGTCGGCGATGCGCTGGCGCATGGTGGCGCGGTGCGGCTTGATCTTGGGGCGCTCGGCAATCAGCGTCACGTCCACATTGATGATGACGCCGCCCTTGGCCTTGGCCAGCTCATAGGCGTGGGCGAGGAAGGCATCGGACGATGCGCCCTTCCATCGGTCATCCGTGGGGGGGAAGTGGTCGCCGATGTCGCCCTCGGCAATCGCGCCCAGAATGGCGTCGGTCAGGGCGTGTAGGCCCGCATCGGCATCGGAATGACCGAGCAGGGTATGCGTGTGCGGCACCTGAACGCCGCACAGCCATGTGCCCGAGCCATCGCCCTCGACCCAGCGGTGAACGTCATAGCCCATGCCCACGCGGGTGACGCGGTGGGCGTTGTCGGGGATCAGGCGTTCAGCCATGGCGAAGTCCTCGGGGTAGGTCAGTTTGAACAGATCGGCCTCTCCGGCCACCAGCCGCACGCGGCCACCGTGGGCGGCGACGACAGACGCCTCGTCCGTCGGGGCATCGGGGCCTTTCCATGCGGCATAGGCGGCACGGATGGTGGAGGGGCGGAAGGCTTGGGGCGTCTGGGCGCGGTAAAGGTTTTCGCGGTCCACCACTTCGCCCATCAGCTTGTCGGCATCGCCGCGACGAAGGCTGTCCGCGACTGGCAGGGCGGGCAGAGCCCCTTCGGCATCGGCCAGCGCGTCCAGCAGAGCGTGTATGGTGTGCGCCTTCAGGAAGGGGCGGGCGGCATCGTGGATCAGGACAGGGCGGTCATCTTCAAGCGCGGCAAGGCCCGCCTGAACGGAATCGGCGCGCGTGGCACCGCCCGTCACCGACACCCAGCCCTCAAGGCCGGACAGCGCCTCTTGTGCGCGGGCTTCGGCCCCTTCGGCCAGCACCAGAACCAGCGGATTTGCTCCTGCCGCCAGCAGGCTTTCCGCCGACCAGCGGAGGAGCGGCTTGCCGCCGACGGTGCGCCATTGCTTGTCCCCGCCCGCGCGGGAACCCGATCCGGCAGCGACGATGATCGCAGAGAAGGTCATGTGTCGCCTTCTAAGCGCCCGTTTCATGGTTGACGAGGGGGTATGGTTTCGGTGCTAAGAGCGGCATGAGTTCAGGAATCCAAATCGGGGACGTTCACATCCCCGGAAAAGTGCTGATGGCACCGATGACGGGGATCACCGATCTGCCGTTCCGTGTGCTCGCCTCGCGTCTGGGTGCCAGCTATGTGGCGACCGAGATGGTGGCGGCGGCCGAACTGGCCCGCGCACGCCCGGATGTGGTGCGCCGTGCCGCCGTTGGCGCGGGTCTTCCGCTGACGGTGATCCAGCTGGTGGGCGGCGATCCCGAGAAGATGGCCCACGGTGCCAAGATGGCCGAGGCCGCCGGTGCCGACATCATCGACCTGAACTTCGGCTGTCCGGCCAAGGAAGTGACGGGGGCGGCCTGTGGCTCGGCCCTGATGCGGACGCCCGATCTGGCGTGCCGTCTGATGGAGGCGGCGGTCAACGCCGTCAGCCGTCCGGTGACGGTGAAGATGCGTCTGGGCTGGGCCGAGAACAGCCTGAACGCTGCCGATCTGGCCAAGAAGGCCGAGGAGATCGGCGTAAAGGCCGTGACCGTGCATGGCCGCACCCGCAAGCAATTCTATACCGGCGTGGCCGACTGGGACGCCGTGGCCGAGGTCAAGCAGGCTGTCTCCATTCCGGTGGTGGTCAACGGCGACATCATCACCGCCGAACAGGCCCGCGAGGCGCTGGACAAATCCGGTGCCGATGCCCTGATGCTGGGGCGCGGTGTCTATGGCCGTCCGTGGCTGGCGTCGCATCTGGAGCGGGCCCTTCAGGACGGGACCCAACTGGCCGAGCCGGACCGCGAGGAACGATTCGCCATTGTCATCGAGCACATGCGTGCCTCGGCAGAGTTCTATAAGCTGCCGCTGGGCCTCAAAATGTTCCGCAAGCATCTGGGCTGGTACATCGAGCAGGCACCGTGGCCGCAAGATGCGCAGGAACGCCGTCAGGCCAAAGCCAGACTTTGCCGTTTGGACAGTCCGGACGAGGTCGAGGAGGCTCTCCGTGAACTTTGGCTGGGTTAAGTGGCGCAATAACGCAACAATGCTGTTGAACTATTGCCACAGTTAGTCGAAGCTGCACTTTGATGATTGAACCGCGCGTGCATCAGAACGAGAGCCCGTCGACAGAACGCCCTGCGAGGAGCCGTTTCTGGATGGACCGTCCTCGCGCGGTGTTCGGCGTGGGCTATGCCCTGGCCTTTATCGTTACCGCACTGGCCATCTGGATCGTTGCTGTTGCGCCGGGTTCGGCGGGCGACGGCCGTACGACCGCGATCCGGATCATCCTCTATATTCTGTCAGCGAACCTGGTGCTCATCGGTCTGCTGGCCGCGGTGGTGGGCCGTCAGGTCCTTACGCTGGTCAGGGGCAGGCACGAGGCCGGCTCGCGTCTGCACCTGCGGTTCGTGGTGCTGTTTTCGTTCGTGTCGGTACTTCCGGCCATTCTGATCGCCCTGGTATTCGGGGTGCTGGTCAACCGTGGTGTGGACCAGTGGTTCAGCGAGAATGTCAGCTCCTCGGTTCAGAACGGCGCGGCCATTGGTCAGGCCTATGTGGCCGATGTCGGTGCCGGTCTGGAACGTGATCTGGAAACCATAACGATCGAACTGGGCAGTGTACGGTCCATGTTTGACAACCGTATCCAGTTCAGTCGAGCCCTGACACAGATCGGGGCCTTCTTCGGCTATCCGGCGCTTTATATCCTGAACGACAAGGGCGAGGTGCTGGCCAGCGGCCTGCAACCCAATGCGCCGCCCTATGTCGCACCGCCACCCGAAGCCTTCGCCACTTTGGCCGAGGGCGAGCAGGTGCCCGCGACGGCGACCGAAAACCCGGACAGCATCCGCGCGCTGTACCCTCTGCCGGATTACGACGACGCCTATCTGTATGTGGTACGGCCACTGGCCCCCGGTCTGATCCAGCGGATGCGTACGGGCGAGGAATCCATTCTGGCCTATCGTCAGGCCGAACAGAGCCGTGCCCAGATCCAGGCCGCCTTCGCCCTGGCCTATCTTGAGACGGCGCTGCTTATTCTGGTTGGCGCTGTGTGGCTGGCCATGTCGGCAGCGAACGCTATCTCGCGCCCTATAGGTCAGTTGATCGATGCGGCGGAAAAAGTTTCTGCAGGCGATCTTGAGGCCAGGGTGGATGCATCCGGCGCACCCGCCGAAATGGCTGTCCTTTCCGAAGCCTTCAACCGGATGACCTACGACATCCAGAGCCAGCAGGTGGCGCTGCGTTCGGCCAGTGTCGAGGCGCAGACCCGTTCGCGCTTCATCGAAACCGTGCTGTCGGGCGTGAGTGCGGGCGTGATCGGTCTGGACCGCTATGGCCGTATCTCGGCTATCAATGACAGCGCGCGCGAACTTCTGGCGATTGTGCAGGACGATGTGCAGGGCCAGCGTCTGGGCGAGGTTTCGCCTGAGTTGAGCGAACTGTCCGAGCGCGGCGAGGCCCATATCGAAGAGGACATCGACGTCACCCGTGACGGCGAGACCCGCCGTCTGCGCGTCCGTATCGAAGGCGGGCAGGGTGGCGAGATGGTCCTGACCTTCGACGACATCACCCGTCTGGTCACGGCCCAGCGCAATGCCGCATGGCGCGATGTGGCCCGCCGTATCGCCCACGAGATCAAGAACCCGCTGACGCCGATCCAGCTGTCGGCGGAGCGCCTGCGCCGCCGTTACCGCGACAAGGTCGAGGACGATGTCGAGGTGTTCGACCGCTGTACCGAGACCATCATCCGTCAGGTCGGTGACATTGGCCGCATGGTGGACGAGTTCTCGTCCTTCGCCCGTATGCCCGCGCCGCGCTTCACCGAGGAGCGTGCCGACGAGATGCTGCGCGAGGCGGTGTTCGCCCAGCGCGTGGCGGCAGCCGATATCGGGGTGGAGCTGGCCGAGCCCGTGCCGGAACTGGTGCTGGACTGCGATGGTCGCATGGTGCGCCAAGCCCTGATCAATATACTCAAGAACGCTGGCGAGGCCGTATCGGCCCGCAAGGCTTCCGGAGCCGAAACCGCCGTGCCGGGCATCGCCGCCCGACTGGATGTTTCAAGCGGATGGGCCCGTTTCATCATCGAGGATGATGGTATCGGCCTGCCCGAAAAGGATCGCGACCGTTTGACCGAGCCCTATGTCACCACCCGCGAAAAGGGGACCGGACTGGGGCTGGCCATTGTGAAGCGTATTTGCGAGGACCACGGAGGGGAATTGCGTCTGGGTGATGCGGAGGGCCTGTCCGGCGCCCGTGTCACTCTGGTTTTCCCCCTTCGACAGAGTATGAAATCTGCCCAAAAGCCATCTTCGATGGAAGCGGGCGGTGATATCAAGCGAGAGGCCCATGAAGACTAACGGCGCCGACATTCTTGTCGTTGATGACGAGAGCGATATCCGCGAACTGGTTTCCGGTCTGCTGGAGGACGAGGGTCACCACGTCCGCACCGCGTCCAATGCCGAGGAGGCACTGGCGGCGGTAAAGGCGCGCAAGCCGTCGCTGGCTGTGCTCGATATCTGGATGCAGGGCGGGGGCATGGATGGCCTCGAACTGCTGGACGTGATCAAGGGGCTGGATGAAGACCTGCCGGTGGTCATGATCTCGGGCCACGGCAATATCGAAACCGCCGTCAGCGCGCTGAAGCGCGGTGCCTATGACTTCATCGAAAAGCCGTTCAAGTCGGACCGTCTTGTCGTGGTGATCGACCGCGCCTTGGAGGCGGCGGCTCTGAAGCGAGAGAACCGCCGTCTGCGCGCACAGGCCATGACGCCCACGGGCCTGATCGGCAAGTCGGTCGCCGCACAGAATCTGCGCAACACCATTTCCAAGGTGGCACCGGCCAACAGCCGCGTGCTCATTTCCGGCCCGCCCGGTTCCGGCAAGGAACTGGTCGCGCGCCAGATCCACGAGAACAGCCCCCGCGCCAAGGGCGAGTTCGTGGTGATCTCGGCTGCGGGCATGACGCCGGAACGCCTCGATGTCGAACTGTTCGGCGAGGAAGGCTCGGATGGCCGTCCCGCCAAGATTGGCGTGTTTGAACGCGCCCACAACGGCACCCTCTATCTGGACGACGTGGCCGACATGCCGCGCGAGAGCCAGAGCCGCGTCCTGCGCGTTCTGGTGGACCAACGCTTCCGCCGCGTGGGTGGCGAACATGACGTTCAGGTGGACGTACGCGTCATCACCTCGACCGCCAAGGACCTCAAGGTCGAGATCGCCGAGGGCCGTTTCCGCGAGGACCTGTTCCACCGTCTGAACGTGGTGCCGATCCGCGTCCCGCCGCTGTCGGAGCGCCGCGAGGATATCGCCGAACTGGTCGAATATTTCGTGGACACCCTGTCGTCGTCCCAAGGACTGCCGCGTCGCCAGCTGGGCGAGGATGCGATTGCCGTGCTGCAGGTCCATCCGTGGCCGGGCAACGTCCGCCAGCTTCGCAACAATATCGAGCGTCTGCTGATCCTCGCCACGGGTGACCCGTCCGAACCGATCACCGCAGACATGCTTCCGCAGGAAGTGGCGTCGAACAACTCCAGCAGCTTTGGCAATGAGCGCATTATTGCGCTTCCGCTGCGCGAGGCCCGCGAGGTGTTCGAGCGCGACTATCTGGCAGCGCAGATCATGCGCTTTGGCGGCAATATCTCGCGCACCGCGGCCTTCATCGGAATGGAACGCTCTGCGCTGCACAGAAAACTTAAATCGCTGGGCGTTTCGCCGTCCCGCGGTGGTGATGATCAAGAAGGAGAGGGCGCCTGATGTCGAGGGTCGCCTACGTAAACGGTACCTACCGTCCGCATTCGCAAGCTGTCGTCCATATCGAGGACCGTGGCTTCCAGTTCGCCGATGGCGTCTATGAAGTGTGGTCGGTGTTCGACGGCAAGCTGGCCGACTATCCCGGTCACATGGAACGTCTGGGGCGCAGCCTGACCGAGCTGCGTATCGAAATTCCTATGACGGCACAGGCGCTGGGCGTCGTGCTGCGCGAAACCATCCGCCGCAACAAGGTCCGCAACGGTATCGTCTATCTGCAGATCACCCGTGGCACCGCCCCGCGTGACCACGCCTTCCCCAAGGGCGTGGCCCCCAGCGTGATCGTGACGTCCAAGTCCATCGACCTGCACAAGGGCGAGAAGAACGCCGAAAAGGGCGTTGCCGGCATCACCCACCCCGACATCCGTTGGGGCCGTTGCGACATCAAGACCGTCGGTCTGCTGCCGAACGCACTGGCCAAGCAGGCCGCGCGCGAAAAGGGTGCCTATGAGGCCATCCTGTTCGACGAAATGGGCATGGTCACCGAAGGCTCTTCGACCAATGCGTGGATCGTCGACGAGAACGGCAAGCTTCGCACCCGCGACACCCAGGCCAACATCCTGCGCGGCATTACCCGCGCTGCCATCATGAAGCTGGTGAAGGAAGAGGGCATCGAACTGGACGAGCGCCCGTTCTCGGTCGAGGAAGCCAAGAAGGCCAAGGAACTGTTCGTGACGGCGGCTTCCAGCTTCGTCATGCCGATCGTTTCGCTGGACGGCGAGAAGATCGGCGACGGCAAGCCCGGCCCGATCGCGACCCGTTTGCGCTCGGTTTATCTTGAACAAGCCATTCGCGACGCCATTTAAGTCATTGCGACCTTAGGTCGTGCGCGTCTAAGCTGTGACACGGGTCGCTAAAGACCTGTGTCCAGCCTTCGGACGCCAGAATAACCAAGAACAGGAACAACCTGCCATGTCGCAAGACAAACGCCAGAACCTTCAGGACACCTTCCTTAACAGTGTCCGCAAAACCAAGACCCCGCTGACCATCTTCCTCGTGAATGGTGTGAAGCTGCAGGGCATTGTGACCTGGTTCGACAACTTTTGTGTGCTTCTGCGTCGCGATGGCCAGTCGCAACTGGTTTATAAACACGCCATCTCGACCATTATGCCTGCCGGTCCGGTGCAGACGTTCGAGCCCGAGACTGAAGAAGAGTGATTGTCCTCTAAACTCGTAGACCACACCGTCCCGCTTATTCGGGCGGCCGTAATCCACCCCGACAGGGGTTCTGAAAATTCGCGTCATGCAGCCGATCGTCTTGAAGAGGCGGTCGGTCTTGCGCGTGCGCTTGATCTTGATGTGCGTGCGGAGGAGATCGTGCGGCTGCGCGGGGTCACGCCTGCGACCTTATTCGGTTCGGGCAAGGTCGAGGAACTGGCGGCCCTGTTCCGCGCCGCCGAGGCCGAGGCCGTGGTCGTTGATGACCAGCTGACGCCCGTTCAGCAACGCAACCTTGAAAAGGCTTGGGAGGTGAAGGTCATCGACCGCACCGGCCTGATCCTTGAAATCTTTGGCCGCCGTGCGCGGACCAAGGAAGGCCGCCTTCAGGTCGAACTGGCGCGTCTGGAATATGAGCGCTCGCGTCTTGTTCGCACATGGACCCACCTTGAGCGCCAGCGCGGTGGCACCGGATCGACCGGCGGTCCGGGTGAAACCCAGATCGAAATCGACCGCCGCCTGATCGCCGACAAGATCGTCAAGCTGAAAGGCGAACTGGAAGAGGTGCGCCGTACCCGTGGCCTGCACCGCAAGGCGCGCAAGCGCGTGCCTTTCCCTGCGGTCGCGCTGGTGGGCTATACCAACGCGGGCAAATCCACCCTGTTCAACCGTATGACCGGCTCGGAGGTTTTCGCCAAGGACCTGCTGTTCGCGACGCTGGATACCACACAGCGCACGATCAAGCTGCCGCAGGGCCGCCCCGCCATCATCGCCGACACCGTGGGCTTTATCTCGGACCTGCCGCACGAACTGGTGGAAAGCTTCCGCGCAACGCTGGAAGAGGTGGGCGAGGCCGACCTGATCCTGCACGTGCGCGATATCGCTTCGCCCGACAGCGAGGCGCAGCGCAAGGACGTCGAGGAAGTTCTCAGCCAGATTCCCACGCCCGAGGGCCGCACCCGCCGCGTGCTGGAGGTCTGGAACAAGATCGACCTGCTGGACGAGGATGTGCGCGAGAGCGTGCTGGGTCAGGCCGAGCGTCTCGCCGCCCAAGGCGAGGCCGTGGCTGTCTCGGCATGGACCGGCGAGAACATCGAGGCTCTGCGTGAAACCATCGCCAGCCTGATCGATGATGACCCCGAAAGCGTCATCCTTATTCCGGCTTCGCGCGGTGATGTTCTGGCATGGCTTTATGAAAATGGCCGTGTGACCGAACGTTACACCGAAGAGGACGGCACCATCCGCGTGACCGTTCGTTTGCACCCTGCGGCCCTTGGCCGTTTCGAACGCTCCTATCCCGACATCCTGAGTTAAGATGCACCTGATCGAAACCGCGCTGTTCCTCCTGTTGGCCGTTGTGCTTTCGGGGTGGGTGGCGCGTATCAGCCGCCTGCCGTTGCCCCTGGTCCAGATCGCGCTGGGGGCCTGTGTGGTGCTGATCACGGGTCAGAGTGTCGATCTGAAGCCGGAAATCTTCTTCCTGCTGTTCCTGCCGCCGCTGCTGTTCGTGGATGCGTGGCGGATACCCAAGAAGGCACTGTACAAGGACCGCGCTGTCATCCTTGAACTGGCCTTGGGGCTGGTGGTGTTCACGGTGCTGGGGCTGGGCTTCTTCATCAACTGGATGATCCCCGCCATGCCTCTGGCGGTCGCGTTCGCGCTGGCGGCCATCCTGTCGCCGACCGACCCGATTGCCGTTTCCGCCATTGCGGGGCGGGCAGGGATGCCCAAACGCCTGATGCACATCCTAGAGGGCGAAAGCCTTCTGAATGATGCCACGGGCCTGACCTGTATGCGGATTGCCGTGATCGCGGCGACGACGGGGGCTTTCTCGCTGACCAGTGCCGTGGGCACCTTCGCGTGGCTGGCGTTTGCGGGTTTGGCCGTGGGTGTGGCGGTCAGTTTGGCTATCAACCTCGCCAAGGCCTTTATCAGCAAGCGCTGGGGCGAGGATGTCGGTGGTCAAATCTTGATAAGCCTGCTGATCCCGTTTGCGGCCTATCTGGCGGCGGAAGCCATCCATGCCTCGGGTATTCTGGCGGCGGTCGCTGCCGGTATCACCATGAGCTTTACCGAGCGACGCGGCACGGCCATGGCGGCCACCCGTATCCGCCGCGCGGTGGTGTGGGACACGGTGCAGTTCACGGCCAACGGCCTGATCTTTGTCATTCTGGGCGAGCAGCTGCCGTCCATCATGTCCCGCGCCGCCGAGGTGATCCGCACGACCGAGCGTACCGAGGTCTGGTGGTTGGCCATCTATGTATTCGCCATTGTGGCGGTTCTGGCCGCGCTGCGCTTCATCTGGGTGTGGGCGACGCTGAAGCTGACGCTGTTCAGTGGAAAGCTGTCGGGAGGCAAGCGTCCGCGCCTGCGCTGGCGTCTGGTGGCCGTCATGGCGCTGTCGGGGGTGCGGGGGGCGATCACGCTGGCCGGTATCCTGACCCTGCCGTTCTTTACGGCGGACGGCAGCCTGTTGCCCGCGCGTAACCTCGCCATCTTCCTTGCGGCGGGGGTGATTATCGTCTCGCTGGTCGTGGCCTCGATTGCGCTGCCCATCCTGCTCAAGGGGGTTGAGCTTCCTCCGGACACCCACGTGCAGACTGCCGAAGAACGCGCCCGTCGCGCAGCGGCGGCGGCGGCGATCCGTGCACTGGAAGAATCCGAACGTGCCCACGACGTGGCCGCCGTCCACGCCCGCGCCGACGAGCACGCCGAGGTGGTCGCCCGCCTGATGGAAGACTATCGTCAGCAGATCGAACTGCACTCCGGCAATGCGCCCGATCAGGTCGAGCGCACCAAGAAGCTGGACGCCATCGAGAAAGACCTCCGCATCCTGTGCTTCAAGGCCCAGCGCGAGGAGATGATCAAACTGGCCCGCACCCACCTGTTGGACGAGGAAACGGCCAAGAAGCTGATCCGCGAAATCGACTTGGCCGAGCTACGCTTCGATTAGGGCTCCCACCGCACCAGCGGGGTATCGGCACGCAGGTAGAGCGGGTGTTTGGGGCTGCCGTCGGCGTTGGTGCCAAAGCACCACAGGTCGATGCCGTCCTCGCGCATGGCCTCGACCAATGCCTTGCCTGCGGGGATCAGGGCCTTGTTCAGCCTGCCGTGGCACAGGACCACGCGAGCCGCGCCTCTGGCCTGTTCGCGGATGGCGGGCAGGTTGGCGGGCGAGGAGGCGACGACCCCTTCAGCCAGCAGCATCTTCGGGTGGGTGGCGCGATAGTCGCCGACATTGGCCTTCACCATGCCGTCAAAGCCTTCGCGCTGGGCAAAGGTCCATTCGCGGGCGCAGGTCGGGTCATTGACCATGGCGTCGGCGGTGGACGGGTTCATGCCGATGAACAGGATGTATCGCTCGGGGAAGGTCTCGCCGATCCAGCGGCGCATCAGGGTGCGATGACGGCCATCCTCGCTGAACACCGCATCGCCCCGAACGCCCGCCATCAGGTTCAGGCGCACCTTGCCGCCCGGATCGTGCTGGTCGGGATCGCGCGGGATCAGGTCGAGCTGTTCGGCCAGACGCTTGCTCATGCGGCCTTGTCGGTCTTTTCGGCAGCCTTGGCGGCATCCCACAGGGCGTCCATTTCGGCCAGATCGGATTGTTCAGGCGTGCGACCGTCCTTTTGCAGTTCGGCCTCGATGAACTGGAAGCGGCGGACGAATTTGGCGTTGGCGTTACGCAGGGCGTCTTCCGGTTCGATCTCCAGCTTGCGGGCCAGATTGGCCATGACGAACAGCAGGTCGCCCAGTTCCTCGCGGATCCTGGCCTTGTCGCCGCTGGCGATCTCGGCGCGCAGTTCGCCGACTTCCTCGTGCAGCTTGTCGAACACCTCGTCGGTGGACGGCCAGTCGAAACCGACGCGACCCGCGCGCTTGGTCAGTTTGGCGGCGCGGCTAAGGGCAGGCATGCCGACGGGCACGTCGTCGAGGGCGCTGGTCTGGGCCTTGGCGATGCGCTCGGCGGCCTTGATGTCTTCCCAGCGGGCCTTTTGCGACACGCCGTCGGGGCGGGCGGCTTCGTCTCCGAAGACGTGCGGGTGGCGGCGGATCAGCTTGTTCTCCATGGCCTCGGCCACGTCCTCGAACTTGAAGTGACCTGCTTCCTCGGCCATGCGCGAATGGAAGATGACCTGAAACAGAAGATCGCCCAGCTCGGCCTTGAGTTCGGCCATGTCGTTGTTCTCGATCGCGTCGGCCACCTCATAGGCTTCCTCGATCGTATAAGGGGCGATGGTCTGGAAGGTCTGTTCGATATCCCACGGGCAGCCGCCGTTCGGGTCGCGTAGGCAGACCATGATCTCTTTCAGGCGATCGACGGGGTGGGTCATCGGGTAGCTTCCGCATCTTTGAGCGCCAGTTCGGCGCGTATCTGGTCATGGCGCTGGGCCGTCAGCGGATAGTTCCGCATGGCCAAGGCCGCCGCAGCCATTAGCACTGCGGGCACGGCAATAAACAGGATTTGCAACATCAGGATGGCAAACTCGCCGTTTTCGGCGGGCGTCTGCGTGGGCTTGAAGCCGACGATCTGCAAGATGGCATAGGGGATCAGAGCAAAGACGTGACCCAGCTTCGTCGTGACCGCGAGGATGGAGAACATTAGGCCGGTCATATCCTCGCCCGTTTCATGACGGACCTCATCCCCCGCATCGGCCATCATGGCCCGCAACAGGAACAGCGCCGCCGCATAGGGCAGGCCCGCAACGAACATGGCCGCCGCCGTGATGGCAAAGTTGCCGCCCGGTACCAGACAGGCAAAGCCATAGAAGACGGCGAACACGATGGACGATACCGCCAGCGTCCTGTGCTTGCCGATCCGCGTAGCCAGCCACGCCCAGAAAGGTGCGCCGAAAAGCCCTGCCACGAAATAAAGCAGCATGAAGATCGATGCCGCAGCGTGGTCGTAGCCCTTCACCTGTCCAAAGAAGAAGAACACCAGCGAGCCGGTGATGCCGGGCGCAATGCCGAGCAGCAGATCGGCCAACAGCAGTTTCTGCACGGTCTTCAGTTTGAACAGGCCCAACCACGTCTTGATACCGCCATGCGGTTTGGGCGGGGCATTGTCGGGCTCGGGTGCAGCGAAATAGGCGATGGCGAGGGTAACGGGCAGGGCGATGATGATGCCCCATCCCATCCACTGCACCCCGTCGGCATAGGTGCCGAACCCGCCGCGCACCACAATGGTCGGCAGCACGAGGATGAGGATGACGCCGATGATGTTGAACACCTGCCACCAGCCATAAACACGGCTGCGCTGGTTGTATTCGGGGGCCAGAACGGCGGCCCAGCCCATCTGGCCCAGCGTGCCCATCGAGAAGCCGAGGTAGAGAAACAGCAGCCAGCCAAACAGGTAAAGCGGGCCGTCCCCCGGCTTGGCCATGACGAACATCATCAGCGCCGCCACCATCAGAATGGGGGCCGAGGCCAGCATCCACGGGCGATAGCGACCCATAGGCGTACGCGTGCGGTCCATCGCCCAGCCGATGAAGGGATCAAAGCCGATGTCGATCAGGCGAACGATCATGAAGACCGCCGCCACCACGCCCAGTTCCAGCCCGATATGGGTGGCGTAATATTCCGGCAGGGTGACGGGCAGGGCGACCCCGAACGCCGCCAAGGGCAGGCAGGGACCGGAAAAGGCGGCCAGTACGGCGTTGGAGCGTCGGGGGCTGGTCGTCATGGCACACGCACATCAGGGTGATTCAACGGGCTCCACAATGGCCCGAACAGGCGCCGGACGCGAGCGATCTGATGACTTTGGCTCGTTGAACGGGGTTGCGATTACGGGCGCGATGGGGCCATTTGAGCAAATGTCTTTGCGATTCAAGTGGCGAGCCGTCGTGGGTGCGGTGATCGGTCTGGGACTGGCCGCGGCAGCGGGCGTAGATACCGCCTCTGCGAAATCTGCTCCCCAGGCAGAGATCTGCGACCGCGAGCCCGGCGTGTTCACCGATGCGGCCCAAGCGAACGGGATAAACCTGTATGCCATGCAGTGGGCCCCTTTCGGCCCTGCGGAGATGGGGTGGGAAACCTATGCGCCCTTGATCCAGAAAGAGCTGGGTACAGGGTGTGATCCATCCTCTCCGGCCTTTGCGGAAAAGCTGTCGGTTTTCCAGACCCTGCACAATGTTCCGGCGACGGGACAGCTGGATGTGGCCACCTTTACCGTTTTCCGTGGGCTATGGCAGGAGCGTCGTCCCTTTATCCTGGCGCGCATTCGCGGCGAATGCCCCAATCCTCCGCCGATTTCCGAGCTGGCCTATCTGACGGCCGGCGAAGAGCATGCCGAGCGGATGACCCGCATGGCCCGTCGAGATGTTCTGGAGGCCTATCGCGCAATGGTGGCGGCGGCGCGGGCGGAGGTTCCCGAAATCGCCCAGCAACCCGAACTGCTGCAAATCTTCTCGTCTTTCCGCGAGCCGGAGGCGGATGCCGCCCGCTGTGCGCGTGACGGCAACTGTGACGGCGTGCGTCGGGCTTCGTGCTCTGCCCACCGCACGGGGACGGCACTGGATATCTATGTCGGCCATCTGCTGGGATATGGTGTGGATTCCACCCACACCCATAACCGCCGCTATATGAGCCAGACCCCGACCTATCGCTGGCTGGTCAGGAATGCGGAGCGGTTCGGCTTTGTGCCCTATGCTTTCGAGCCGTGGCACTGGGAATGGGTCGGCCCGCCCCAGGGTTACGCCCAATGAAACCGCCGCGTGTCAGGCGTTTGACACCAAACGAAATCGCCCTGGCCCGCGAGGTATTCGGGTCTGACCTCAGGGTCGAAACGGTCCGCATCATGCGTACGCCGTGGCCCTTTACACGGGCCTTTGTACCGGGGCGTTGGTTCGGTCGTGAATGGGTGCTCTGGCCATCGCTTCGTTACGAGAGCGACATGGCCCTGGCGTCGCTGGCCATTCAATCGACCTTTGTGCATGAGCTGGTCCATGTGTGGCAGGCGCAGCGGGGCGTGAACCTGCTGTTCGCCAAGCTGAAGGCGGGTGATAGCGCCTCATCCTATCACTACGAGGTCAGTGACAGCTGCCACTGGGACGGGCTGAATATCGAACAGCAGGCGATGGTGGTCGAGCACCGCTTCCGCCTGTCCCGGGGAATGAACGTCCCGGCGGACAGCGCGTTTTATGACCGTGTCTGTCCTTTAGTCGCAAATCCCAAAATTGTTTGACGATTGCCGGTTGCAGAATCCTGAGTAAAGACTAAATCCGATACCGACGCTGTTACTAAAGCGTGATTACCCTTTGTATTGGAGTTGGCGTTGCCCAAGATTCTCGTTCTGTATCATTCGACCTACGGCCACATCGAAGCCATGGCCAAGGCCGTTGCCGAAGGGGCTGCTTTGGTCGAGGGCGCTGTCGTCGATATTAAGCGCGTACCGGAAACCGTTCCGGAAGAGGTCTGCATCTCCGCGCACTACAAGATGGATCAGGAAGCCCCGATCGCCCAGGTTTCGGACCTGCCGAACTATGACGCCATCATCATCGGCGCGGGCACCCGTTTCGGTACGGCGGCCTCGCAGATGCGCGCCTTCCTCGATCAGACTGGTGGCCTGTGGGCATCGGGTGCCCTGCTGGGCAAGGTCGGTGGTGCGTTCACCGCTTCGGCCACCCAGCACGGCGGTCAGGAAACGACCTTTGCCGGCCTGCACAACTACTTCCTGCACCACGGCATGGTCGTGGTCGGCCTGCCTTATGCCTATGCCGATCAGATGAATATGGACGAGATCGTCGGCGGTTCGCCCTATGGTGCCACGACCCTGACCAAGGGTGACGGCTCGCGTATGCCCAGCGAGATCGATCTGGGCGGCGCACGTTTCCAAGGCAAACACATCGCGGAAATCGCGAAGAAACTGCACGGGTAAGACCAATGACCCAGCCTGCCATTTTCTTCGGGCACGGTTCGCCCATGAACGCTCTGGGGGGAGAGTTCGCTGACGGTTGGAAGGCCGTGGGAGCGTCACTTGCCAAGCCCAAGGGCGTGGTCATGGTGTCCGCGCACTGGGAAACGCGCGGGCTGGGCGTGACCGCGATGGAGCGGCCGGAGACCATCCATGACTTCGGTGGTTTTCCGGCCGAACTGCACGCCATGCAGTATCCGGCACCCGGCTCGCCCGAACTGGCCAAGCGCGTGTCTGAATTGACCGGCGCGGTGATGACGGACCAATGGGGTCTGGACCACGGCACATGGTCGGTTCTGGCCCACGTCTGGCCTGATGCCGACGTTCCGGTGGTGCAGCTTTCGCTGGACCGCGAGCTTGATGCGCGCGGTCACTATGAACTGGCCAAAAAGCTGCGTCCCCTGCGTGACGAGGGCTATATCATCGCCGGATCGGGTGACTTCGTTCACAACCTTCGTACGTGGAAGCGCGAGGGCGGCGAGGCCTATGACTGGGCCAATGACTTTAACGAGGCGGTAAAGGCCGCCTTCGTACGCGGAGATCATGAGGCGCTGATCAACTGGGTCGATCTGGCGGAGAATGCGCAGATGTCGGTTCCGACCGACGAGCATTACCTGCCGCTGCTCTATGTCGCGGCCCAGCAGAACGAGGGCGAAAGCCTGACCTTCTTTAACGATCAGGTCGTGGGCGGCTCGATTTCCATGACGGGCGTGCGGATCGGCTGATCCGAAGGCCTACCTAGAAATGGAAAAGGTGCGGACCCTGCGGCCCGCACCTTTTTTGTTAGCGACGGCGATTGTCGAGAGCGAAGCTTCCGGCACCTGCCAACGACAGAAAAAGGAAGGTGAAGCAGTAAAGCGCCGCCAGTTCGCCGCCGTTCAGCAGCGGATACAGACCCTTGGGCGCATGGGCTATGAAATAGGCCGCGGCCATGAAGCCCGACAGGATGAAGGCCACAGGCCGCGTGAACAGGCCGAGGATCAGCAGGATACCGCCCGCCAGCTCGATCGGGCCGGACCAGCCGATCAGGGTATTCAGGTCAATCGGCGCGGGCTTGGGCGCGGGAAAGCCGAAAATCTTCTGCGTGCCGTGCTGCACCAGCAGCAGGCCCGAGGCGATACGCATGGCACCCAGCGCGATGCCGTACCAGTCGATGTTGGCTTTCGCCATCTCACATGCTCCGCGAACAAAGAAGGCCGCCTTTGCGGGGGCGGCCTTTTGTTGAAGTCTATCAGGCCGCCTCGGCCATTTTCTGAAGCGAGACGTAGTCGGTTTTGCCGGTGCCCAGCACCGGAATCTCGTCCACCTTCATGATCTTCTTGGGAACCACCAGTTCCGGCGCGCCATTGGCACGGGCCCATGCGCTCAGGATCGACGGTTCGGCGTCGTGTCGATCGGTGATCAGGATCAGCTTCTCGCCCTTGCGGGTGTCCGGCACCGCCACGACGGCGTGGCGGTTATCAGGCCACACACTGCCTGCGATACCTTCAACGGCGGTCAGGGACACCATCTCGCCGCCGATCTTGGCAAAGCGTTTGGCGCGGCCCTTGATGGTGACATAGCCCTCGGCGTCCACATCGACGATGTCGCCAGTGTCGAGCCAGCCGTCCTCGACCGGCTCCCAGCGCAGCGGGTCGCCGTTGGTGATGTAGCCCGACATGATGTTCGGGCCCTTGAGGAACAGGCGGCCACCGGCATCGACGCCTTCGACCGGCTCAAGCTTGTACTCGAGGCCCGGCAGGATCTGGCCAACCGTACCCGGGTGGTTGTTGCCCGGCTGGTTCACGGCCACGACAGGGGCCGCTTCCGATGCGCCATAGCCTTCCAGCAGTTCGACATTGCCGAACTTGCTTTCAAACAGGGCGCGGGTCTCATCCTTGAGCTTCTCGGCACCGCCGACGGCGAACTTCACCGTGGCGAAGTCACCCGGTTCAGCCACACGGGCGTACTGGTTCAGGAAGGTGTCGGTTGCAAACAGCAGGGTGGCCTTAACCTGAGGAAGCAGGTCGGTGATCTGCTTGGCGTGCAGCGGCGACGGGTATTGGAATGACTTCAGGCCTTGCAGCAGCGGCAGGATGGCCCCCGCCGTCAGGCCGAAGCAGTGGAAGGTCGGCAGCGGGTTGAACAGCACCCAGTCCTTGTCCAGACCGATGTGGGCGTCCACCTGACGCGAGTTGGCGATCAGGTTCTTTTGGCTCAGCACCACGCCCTTGGGTTTGCCGAAGCTGCCCGAGGTAAACAGGATCACGCCCGGATCGTCCGGATTGGTTTTGACGGCAAAACGCTTGGGGGCCAGACCCGCCGACAGGCCGTACAGCTTGTCCTTCAGGCCAATGGTTTTGCGCACGTCATCCAGCCACACGACGTCGGCGACGGTCTCGATGGCGGCGATAAGGTTATCCAGCGTGGCCTGTTCGACAAAGCGCTTGGCGGTCAGGACCTTGCGGACGCCCGAGGCCTTGATGGCGGCCTTCACATTGGTCTCGCCCGCCGTGAAGTTCAGCATCACCGGAACGCGGCCATGCGCGTGCAGGGCAAAGAAGGTGACGACCGTGCCCATCGAAGACGGCAACAGGATCGCGACGCGCTCGCCCTTGCCCGTCATGCCGGCGATCTTGCGGCCCAGCACGAAGGCGGCACGGATCAAACCGGTATAGGTGAGGGGATTGCGGTCCTGATCTTCCAGGATTTCCTTGTCGCCGTAGTTTGCGCGCGCGTCGATCAGGGCGTCGATAAGCGAGCTGTTGTACAGCTTGGGATCCAGCGGTTGCCGCAAGGCGTTCCTCCTTCGGAGGGCAGGATGCCCTCACGGTCTATCAGGGCGGACCTCATTAAAGATGCGGGTCCAGTTTGGAAAGACTCTGAAATGATCCGTGAGGATTGCAACGTTTTTTCACGCTTTTTGGCACAACGTAACGCAAGGTGAGGCAGGGTTTGCCTTGCCTATTGGGCAACAAACGACGAAATAGCCCCTCATGGTCACCCTGATCGACACCCTCAAGACGTCGCCGTCGCAGCTTCGGCATCCGGAAAAGCAGAATCGCCCGGAGAGCCCCGTGCTGCGCAAACCCGACTGGCTGCGCGTAAAGGCGCCCGGCTCGGGTGAGTACAACGCCACCAAGGCGATCGTGCGCGAGAAGGGTCTGCATACCGTCTGTGAAGAGGCCGCGTGCCCCAACATCGGCGAGTGCTGGAGCCAGAAGCACGCCACCTTGATGATCATGGGTGACACTTGCACGCGCGCCTGCGCCTTCTGCAACGTCAAGACGGGCTTGCCGCAACCGCTGGACCCCGAAGAGCCGGCCAAGGTCGGTCTGGCTGTCCAGCAGATGGGTCTGAACCACGTCGTCATCACCTCGGTGGACCGCGATGACGTTCAGGACGGTGGCGCCGCCCACTTTGCCGAGGTCGTGCGCCAGATCCGCCTTCAGGCGCCGAACACGACCATTGAAATTCTGACGCCGGACTTCCTGCGCAAGGACGGCGCCGCAGAGGTGATGATCGACGCCCAGCCGGACGTCTTCAACCACAACCTCGAAACCGTTCCGCGCCTGTATCTGAAGATCCGTCCGGGTGCCCGCTACTTCCATTCCCTGCGCCTGTTGCAGATGGTCAAGGAGCGCGATCCGAACCAGTTCACCAAGTCTGGCATCATGGTTGGCCTTGGCGAGACCAAGGAAGAGGTCATGCAGGTGATGGACGACATGCGCTCGGCGGGTGTCGACTTCATCACCATCGGCCAATACCTGCAGCCGACCCGCAAGCACGCGCCGATCGACCGCTTCGTCACGCCCGAAGAGTTCAAGGCCTATGAGGCGATTGCCCGTGCCAAGGGCTTCCTGATGGTATCGTCCTCGCCGCTGACCCGTTCGTCGCACCACGCGGGTGACGACTTCGCCCGCCTGAAGGCGGCCCGCGAAGCCCAACTGCGCCGCTAAGATTGTAATGGCTGTCCATCGCCTTACGCGCATATTGCCCTATGCGCCCGATCAGCTTGCAGCACTGGTCGCCGATATCGAGACCTATCCGCGGTTCGTGCCGTGGATCACCTCCATGCGCGTCTGGAATGCGCGCGAAGAGGCCGAGGGTGTGACTGTGCGCGATGCGGAGGCGGGGGTCGGCTTTTCTTTTCTGACCGAGAAGTTCGCCACCTGGGTACGGTATGACCGTAACGCGCCCAAGGTCGAGGTCGGCCTGCTGCGCGGGCCGTTCAAGCACCTGAAGAACCGTTGGGAGTTCTTCCCTCACGAAGACGGCACCCGGCTTGAGTTCATGATCGACTTCGCGTTCAAATCGAAAATGCTCGACATGATGCTGCACGCGAACTTCGATCTGGCGGTGCGCAAGCTCATCGAATGTTTCGAGAGCGAAGCGGCGCGGAGATACGGTACGAGATGACCTTTGACTTTGACGCGACCGTGGTGGGTGCAGGGGCTGTGGGGCTGGCCTGCGGACGGGCGTTGTCAAAGCGGGGGCTGACTGTGCTGGTTCTTGAAAAGGAACCGCATATCGGACAGGGGGTTTCGTCGCGAAACTCCGAAGTCATCCATGCAGGACTCTACTATCCCACGGGATCGCTCAAGGCGCAGGTCTGCGTCGAGGGGCGTCGGCTGCTGTACGATTTCCTCGACAGCCACAAGGTCGATCACTGGAAATGCGGCAAGCTGGTCGTCGCGACCGAGGATGCCGAAATCCCGCGCATCGAAGCCATTCTGGAGCAGGGGCGCATCAACGGCGTCGAGGGTCTGGAAGAGCTGACGGGCGCGCAGGCGCGGGCGCTGGAGCCGCAGTTGAACGCCGTCTCGGCCATCCTGTCACCCGAGAGCGGCGTGTTTGATAGTCATGGCTATATGTCCGCTTTGGAAGGCGAGATCGAAGCGGCGGGCGGATCGGTGGTGACCGCCGCGCCGTTCGAAGGGGCCGAACCGCTGGGCGGCGGCGGCTTCTCGATCCGCGTCGGCGGCGAGGGGGCGACGACGGTCACCTCGCGTCTGCTGGTGACGGCGGCGGGTCTGTCGGCACAGGTGGTCGCGGCTTCCATCGAGGGCTATCCCGCCGTCGATATTCCGCAGGGGCATTATGGAAAGGGCGTCTATTTCCGTCTTTCGGGGCCGGCACCGTTCAACCGCCTGATCTATCCGCCGCCCATTCCGGGGGCGCTGGGCACCCATTACCGCAAGGATCTGGGCGGGCAGGGCGTGTTCGGCCCTGATCTGGTCTATGTGGAGGCCGAGGACTATTCGGTCGATCCGGCCAAGGCGCAGGAGTTCGCCGAATACATCCGCCGTTTCTGGCCAAATGTGCGCGTGGAGGCGCTGTCGGCGGACTATGCGGGCATCCGGCCCAAACTGCATGGTGCGGGCCAGGCCCAACCGGACTTCCAGCTTCATGGGCAAGAGGCACACGGCCTTGAGGGGCTGATGGCTCTTTTCGGGATCGAAAGTCCGGGCCTGACCAGTTCGATGGCGATCGGTGAGGTCGTGGCGGCGCGCCTCTGTGATTGATTCGGCGGCAATTCTGACCTGACATCGCGTGATCAAAGGCGTAAAAGCGGCTGCCAGAGGCCTATAATGCGGTGTTTCACCTCATTCTTCAGCACCTCTTGAAATCATCCACGGGTTCATGCATAAGCGCGGCCTCGTGTGGCGGTCCGGTTTCGTGGCCGCCGCTATTGTTTTTCGCGCCTTCCGGCGCACCGACTTAGAGATTGAGACGGACATGGCCGTTCCGAAGCGCAAAGTATCCCCGTCCCGTCGTAACATGCGCCGTGCGCATGACGCCCTGGGCGCAAACACCTATGTGGAAGACAAGGACACCGGCGAGCTGCGCCGTCCGCACCACATCGACCTGAAGACCGGCATGTACCGCGGTCGTCAAGTCCTGACCCAAGCCGAAGACTAATCCTCGGACCTTGGTCATCCGGTTTTAGGGCCGGAGCACTGACTTTCGAAAACGGCACGCGATTGCATCGCGTGCCGTTTTTGCGCGTTCTGGCCTGTACCGTTCCGGTTCCGAAGATCCGAGGAGGCCAACGCCTTGTCCCTGTCCGCAAAATCCATAGCGCTCGCTGTCTCGGCCTTGACGCTCGCAGCCTGTTCGCCAGAGCGCCCGGCGCCTTATCGGGAACCGACTGAGGCTTTGTCGGGTGAAAAGACCCTTGAGGCGGCGACCGCTTCGGGCGTCGATACGCTGACTTCTGCGGGCTATGGCGCGCTTCGCATCGGCATGGGGCAGCAAGAGATCGACCGCGCATACGGTCCAATGCCTGACACCTCAAGCCAGGTTTCGGATGAGTGCCTGTATTATCATCCGCCAAGGGCACCCGAGGGGATGATGGTGATGGTGCAGGACGGGCGACTGACGCGCATTTCCCTGCGCCAGCCTGCGGACATCAAGACGGATAAAGGGTTTGGTGTGGGCGACGACCCCGCCGCCATCAGGGCCGCCTATGGCGATCAGGGGCGTTGGAGCCTTCATGCCTATGAGGCGGCACCGGCGGGATATTTTACCGTGTGGAGCGACAGGGTCCGGCCCGACGATGACTATGTGGAGGACCCCACAGCTAGGGGCGTGGTCTATGAGGTCGGCGGCGAGGGAAGGGTGAAGTTCGTCCATGCGGGCGGTCCCAGCATCCAGCTGGTCGAAGGCTGCGCCTAACGTCGGGCGAGGAAATCTACGACGAAGGTTGGCGATTCGGCGGCGGCTGGTCTAAACCCGCCCCTAGCTTCTCCTTTTCCATACAGAGCGTCGTCATATGACCGATATCGCAGACATCGTTGCCCGCCAGATTCTCGACAGCCGTGGCAATCCGACGGTCGAAGTAGATGTAATCCTGGAAGACGGCTCGTTCGGCCGCGCCGCTGTGCCGTCGGGTGCCTCGACCGGCGCGCACGAAGCTGTCGAACTGCGCGACGGCGACAAGGACGTCTATCTGGGAAAGGGCGTCCAGAAGGCCGTTGACGCCGTAAACGGCGAAATCTTCGACGCCCTGTCGGGCTTTGACGCCGAAGATCAGCGCCGTATCGATGAAACCCTGATCGAACTGGACGGCACCGAGAACAAGGCCCGCCTCGGCGCTAACGCCATCCTCGGCGTGTCGCTGGCCGTGGCCAAGGCTTCGGCCATCTCGGCCAACCTGCCGCTGCACCGCTATATCGGTGGCGTTTCGGCCCGCATCCTGCCGACCCCGATGATGAACATCATCAACGGCGGCGCACACGCCGACAACCCGATCGACATTCAGGAATTCATGATCATGCCGACCGGCGCGGCCACCTTCTCGGATGGTCTGCGTATGGGCGCTGAAATCTTCCACGCGCTGAAGAAGCAGCTGAAGGATGCCGGTCACAACACCAACGTCGGTGACGAAGGCGGCTTCGCTCCGAACCTCGCCTCGGCCGAGGAAGCCCTGAGCTTCATCACCAAGGCCGGTCAGGCTGCTGGCTATCTGGCGGGCGAAGACTTCCACCTCGCGCTGGACGTTGCCTCGACCGAGTTCTTCAAGGGCGGCAAGTACGACCTCGCGGGTGAAGGCAAGAAGTTCGACGCCGACGGTATGGTGTCCTACCTCGCCGATCTGGTCGAACGCTTCCCGATCGTCTCGATCGAGGACGGCTGCGCCGAGGACGACTTCGAGGGCTGGAAGCTGCTGACCGAGCGTCTGGGCGACCGCGTCCAGCTGGTGGGTGATGACCTGTTCGTGACCAATCCGGCCCGTCTGGCAGCCGGTATCGGCGAAGGTCTGGCCAACTCCATCCTCGTGAAGGTCAACCAGATCGGCACCCTGTCGGAAACGCTGGACGCCGTCGATATGGCGCACCGTGCAGGCTACACCGCCATCATGTCGCACCGCTCGGGCGAGACCGAGGACGCCACCATCGCCGATCTGGCCGTGGCGACCAACTGCGGTCAGATCAAGACCGGCTCGCTGGCCCGTTCGGACCGGGTGGCCAAGTACAACCAACTGCTGCGTTTGGAAGAAATGCTGGGCGACAACGGTGTCTACTACGGCGACGGCATGCTGCTGCGTTAAGCTTTGTAGGGCCGTTGGCCCTTTCGAATTGCAAAGAAATTCAAAAACTCCGTCGCCGGTTCTCTGGCGGCGGAGTTTTTAATTCTTGGCTAACCATTTTCATGCAGGGGTTGGATTCGTGCCGACGCTCAGAAGGAGCGGTGTCAGTGATTGAGCAGATGAAGCCGTACCTACCGTCAGTTTTGATCTTGTTCGCGGTTCTCTATTTCGGAGTTCACGGCCTGACGGGTGAACGCGGCCTGCTGAGCAGCAAGGCGCGCGCGGAGCTGTTGGAGAAGCGACAGGCCGAACTGCGCCATCTGGCCGAGGAAAAGCAGGACCTTGAAGTGCGTGTCCGCTATCTGCGCTCGGGCAGCCTGTCGCGCGATCTGCTGGAAGAACGCGCCCGCGCTGTGATCGGTTTTACCGATCCGCGTGACTATGTGGTGCGCATGAACGACCTCGAGCCGCGCAACCAGAGCGAGACCCGCGTCGGCTAAACTCGTGTTACAACACGAAACTGCGCTTTGCTAACCCGGAACCAAGGCTGCTAAACCCCTTTTCATTGTAATGAAAAGAGTCCCCGCGACAGGGGCGCAACCGGGAGATGCCGGATGGCGAAAGCCACGGTTCAGAAGTCTTCGTCCGACAAGGGCGACACCAAGATTCCGAACACGCCTCAGGCTTCGAAAGAAGATCTGCTGCGTTACTATCGCGAGATGGTCCTGATCCGCCGCTTTGAAGAGCGCGCAGGACAGTTGTACGGCATGGGCCTGATCGGGGGCTTCTGCCATCTGTATATCGGTCAGGAAGCCGTTGCTGTCGGCGTTCAGGAGAGCGTCAAACAGGGCCACGATAAGATCATCACGGGTTACCGCGACCACGGCCACATGCTGGCGGCGGGCATGGACCCGAAAGAAGTCATGGCCGAGCTGACGGGCCGCATCGGCGGCTCCAGCAAGGGCAAGGGCGGCTCGATGCACATGTTCGACGTGCCGACCGGCTTCTATGGCGGTCACGGCATCGTGGGTGCGCAGGTCGCGCTGGGCACGGGTCTGGCCTTTGCGGGCAAGTACCGTGGCGATGACTCGGTCAGCTTCGTCTACTTCGGTGACGGTGCCTCGAACCAGGGTCAGGTCTACGAGAGCTTCAACATGGCGCAGCTTTGGAAGTTGCCGGCCATCTACATCATCGAGAACAACCAGTACGCTATGGGGACCTCCATCGAGCGCGCCTCCTCGACGACCGAGCTTTACATGCGCGGTGCCTCGTTCGGCATTCCGGGCGAGCAGGTCGATGGCATGGATGTTCTGGCCGTGCGTGACGCCACCGCCCGTGCGGTCGAGCGCGCCCGCAACGGCGAGGGCCCTTACATCCTCGAGGTGAAGACCTATCGCTATCGCGGTCACTCCATGTCCGACCCGGCGAAATACCGCACCAAGGAAGAGGTGGACGAGGTCAAGAAGACCCGCGACCCCATCGACCACCTGAAGGTGCTGCTGGCCGAAGCCAAGGCCACCGAAGAAGAACTGAAGGCTATCGACAACGAGGTGAAAGCCATCGTTGCCGAAGCTGTCCAATTTGCCCAAGAGAGCCCGGAGCCGGACGCTTCGGAACTCTACACTGACGTTTACGTGGAGGCCTGATCCGTGACCGACATTCTGATGCCGGCGCTGTCGCCCACGATGGAAGAAGGCACGCTGACCAAATGGCACATCAAGGCGGGTGATACCGTCTCTGCCGGTCAGGTGATTGCCGAGATCGAAACCGACAAGGCCACGATGGAAGTCGAGGCCGTGGACGAGGGCGAAGTGCTTGAAATCCTTGTGGCCGAAGGGTCCGAGGGTGTGAAGGTGAACACGCCGATCGCCCGCCTGTCTGGGGACGATGCTGCGCCTGTTCCTTCCAAGAAGGACGATGCGCCCAAGGCCGAAGAAAACACGCAAGAGGCTCCGGCCAAGGCGGAATCCTCCGGCGATCCGGAAAAGAAGAACGTCACCAAGGAAGGCCCCAAGGTCGAACTGCGTGACCCCGAAATCCCCGAGGGTGCCAAGCTGGTGAAGACCACCATCCGTGACGCCCTGCGTGACGCGATGGCCGAGGAAATGCGCCGCGACGACGCCGTGTTCCTGATGGGCGAGGAAGTCGCCCAGTATCAGGGCGCCTATAAGGTCAGCCGCGAACTGCTTCAGGAGTTCGGTGACCAGCGCGTGGTCGATACCCCGATTACCGAGCACGGCTTTGCCGGTCTGGGCGTCGGTGCGGCCATGGCCGGTCTGAAGCCCATCGTCGAGTTCATGACGTGGAACTTCGGCATGCAGGCCATCGACCACATCATCAACTCGGCGGCCAAGACCCTGTACATGTCGGGCGGCCAGATCCGTTGCCCGATCGTGTTCCGTGGTCCGAACGGTGCGGCCAGCCGCGTGGCGGCCCAGCACTCTCAGGATTACTCGGCCTGGTACGCCCAGATTCCGGGCCTGAAGGTCATCGCGCCGTATGACGCCGCAGACGCCAAGGGCCTGCTGAAGGCCGCGATCCGTGACCCGAACCCGGTCGTCTTCCTCGAACACGAGATGATGTATGGCCTCGAGTTCGACGTGCCGGACGTCGAGGACTATGTCGTGCCGATCGGCAAGGCCAAGGTCCGCCGCGAAGGCACCGATGTGACCATCACGGCCCACAGCCGCATGGTCGGTTTTGCCCTGCAGGCCGCAGAGCAGCTGGCCGAAGAGGGTATTTCGGTCGAGGTTGTGGACCTGCGCACCCTGCGTCCGCTGGATCACGAAACCATCGTCGAGAGCGTGAAGAAGACCAACCGTCTGGTCTCGGCTGAAGAGGGCTGGGGTCCGATGGGCGTGGGGGCCGAAGTGGTCGCCCGCGTGATCGAGCACGCGTTCGACTATCTGGATGCCCCGCCGCTGCGCGTGCACCAGGAAGACGTTCCGCTGCCGTACGCCGCCAACCTTGAAGCGCTTTCGCTTCCGGGCGTGGACAAGATCGTGGCCGCAGTGAAGCAGGTGATGGCATGAGCGCCGAGTATGAAATGACGGTTCCGGACAGCGTGGCCGCTGACGAGAACGCCATCGAGCTGCTGCGTATGTGGTGGTCTAAGGACGAGCCGGTCATGTCGGTGAAGCCTGCCTTCAGCGACCCGATCAAATTCGGTGAGATGCTGGCCTATGCCGCGCGTCACATGGCTCACGGCTATGCCGTCCGTCACGGTCACAACGAAACCGCCGCCTATCACCGCATCCTCGAAGGCCTGAGCAATGTGATCAAGGCAGACAACGTCCGCACCGTTGCCGAGCCGATCGAGCCGGAAGGGGGGAATGCCTGATGACCGACATCCTGATGCCCGCCCTGTCTCCGACGATGGAGGAGGGCGTTCTGGCCAAATGGCACATCAAGGTGGGCGACGTCGTTTCCGCCGGTGATGTCATCGCCGAGATCGAAACCGACAAGGCCACTATGGAAGTCGAGGCCGTGGACGAGGGCGAGGTTCTGGAAATCCTCGTCGCCGAGGGTACCGAAGGTGTGAAGGTGAACACGCCGATCGCCCGTCTGGCTGGCGACGATGCCGCGCCTGCGCCGAAGAAGGCCGAGGCGGCTCCGGCTGCTGAAGCCCCCAAGGAAGCGCCCAAGGCCGAGGCCCCGAAGGCTGAGACCAAGGCTGCTCCGGCTCCGGTCGCGGCTTCGGGCGAGCGCATCTTTGCCTCGCCGCTGGCCCGCCGTCTGGCGGCCATGGCTGGCCTTGATCTGAAGGCTATCAAGGGCACCGGCCCGCATGGCCGTATCGTCAAGCGCGACGTCGAGGCTGCTCAGGCCTCTGGCGGTGCCAAGGCTCCGGCTCAGGCGGCGGCTCCGGCGGCTGCCGAAGCCAAGGCCACGCCGTCGCTGGCCCAGATGGGTATTGCCGATGGCACCTATGACCTGATCCCGCTGGACGGCATGCGTAAGGCGATTGCCCGCCGCATGGTCGAGAGCGTGAACAACGTCCCGCACTTCCCGCTGTTCATCGATGTGGAGCTGGACGCCCTGATGGCGGCCCGCGCCCAGATCAACAAGATGCTGGAGCCGCGCGGTATCAAGGTGTCGGTCAACGACTTCGTCATCAAGGCCGCTGCGATGGCCCTGAAGGCCGTGCCGGAAGCCAATGCTTCCTACACGCCGGAAGGCATTGCCATGCACCACAATGCCGATGTGTCGATGGCCGTGGCGATCGATGGCGGCCTGATCACCCCGATCATCCGCAAGGCCGAGACCAAGGGTCTGGCCCAGATCGCGACCGAGTCCAAGGACCTCGCCTCGCGTGCCCGCGACCGCAAGCTGAAGCCGGAAGAGTTCCAGGGCGGCACCTTCTCGGTCTCCAACCTCGGCATGTTCGGCATCAAGCAGTTCACCTCGATCATCAATGAGCCGCAGGGCTGCATCATGAGCGTGGGTGCGGGCGAGCAGCGTCCGGTCGTCAAGAACGGCGAGCTGACCGTGGCCACCGTCATGACCGTGACCCTGACCTGCGATCACCGCGTGGTCGATGGCGCGACGGGTGCCCGCTTCCTGCAAGCCTTCAAGCCGCTGCTTGAAAACCCGCTGTCGATGCTGGCCTAAGGATCAAGCGCATGAGTGATTTTGATCTCGTAGTGATCGGCTCTGGTCCCGGCGGTTACGTCGCGGCCATCCGCGCCAGCCAGCTGGGCCAGAAGGTCGCTATCGTCGAGCGTGAGAACCTCGGCGGTATCTGCCTGAACTGGGGCTGTATCCCGACCAAGGCTCTGCTGAAGTCGGGCGAGAAGTTCGAGAGCCTGTCGCACCTCAAGGACTATGGTCTGTCGGCGTCGGGCGCGTCTTTCGACTTCGACGCCATCATCCAGCGTTCGCGCGGGGTGGCCAAACAGCTCAATCAGGGCGTTGGCTTCCTGATGAAGAAGAACAAGATCGAGGTCATCGAGGGCACGGCTAAACTCGAAAAGGGTTCAGCCGCTCCCAAGGTGGTCGTGACCCTGAACAAGGGCGGCGAGCAGGTTCTGAACGCAAAGAACGTCATGCTGGCTGTGGGTGCGCGCGCCCGCGCCCTGCCGCAGATCGGCCTTGAGGCTGACGGCGACAAGATCTGGGCCTACCGCGACGCGCTGGCTCCGAAGAAGCTGCCCAAGACCTTTGTGGTTATCGGTTCGGGCGCCATCGGCATCGAATTCGCCAGCTTCTATCGCGCTCTGGGTTCCGAAGTGACCGTGGTCGAGGCCGTGGATCGCATCATGCCGGTCGAGGACGAGGAAGTGTCCAAGGCCGCCCAGAAGGGCTTCGAGAAGCGCGGCATCAAGTTCAAGACCGGTGCCAAGGTCACCAAGGTCACCAAGACGCCCAAGGGCGTGTCGGTGGCCATCGAGGTCGGCGGCAAGGCCGAGACGCTTGAAGCCGAGGTCTGCATCTCGGCGGTCGGCATTACGGCCAACACCGACGGCATCGGGCTGGAGGCTCTGGGCGTCGAGCTGGACCGCGGTCACATCAAGACCGACAGCCACTGCCAGACCAATGTGAAGGGCCTCTATGCCATCGGCGACTGTGCCGGTGCACCGTGGCTGGCCCACAAGGCCTCGCACGAGGGCATCCACGCGGCGGAACACATCGCGGGCTTTAAAACCCCGAACGTGCATTCGCCCATCGCTGGCTGCACCTATGCCCAGCCTCAGGTCGCGTCGGTTGGCGTGACCGAGCAGGGCGCACGCGAAGCAAAGCGCGAGGTCAAGATCGGCCGCTTCCCGTTCCGCGTGAACGGCAAGGCCATCGCTTCGGGTGAAACCGAGGGCTTCGTCAAAGTCATCTTCGACGCCAAGACGGGTGCCCTGATCGGCGCCCACATGATCGGCCACGAAGTAACCGAGATGATCCAGGGCTACGTCACCGCCATCACCATGGAAGCGACGGAGGAGGACATCCACGGCATCGTCTACCCGCACCCGACCATGTCGGAAGCCATGCACGAAGCCGCCCTCGACGCCTACGGCCGAGTGATCCACATCTGATCACAGCGAGAGCACTAAACGACAAAAGCCCCTGAGCCCGAGAAGCTCGGGGGCTTTTCTTATGTCGAAATCCCTATAATTAGGATGCACTGTTCGTTTTTCTCCAAGAATATTTTTTACCAGCAATCTTAGGAACCGGTTCAATTTTTCCAGCGTCCCTCAGCTTGTAAAAGACATTCTTCATTGTGTTTTCAGATCTGATACCAGTTAGCTCGCGAGCCTGTTGATTTGTGATTTCGTCGTTCTTATATAAGTATTCAAGAACCATTGAGGCAGGAGAGTCTAGGCTTTCGTGTTTCAAAGTCACAAGAAGACCGGATTCAGATTCTAAAAACTCTGGCTTCTTAAGTCTTAACTTTTCCATCGCTTCAAATGCTGTGTTTACACCTTCACCAACGTCTTTGTTGGGAGGATTCTTGAATTTATTTACTAACCGAACAATTTTTGGATTTCTTGCAAACTGAGTTTTGGCAATATTCTGAGTTGTTACGTGTCCTGGAAGTTTCCCAGGGCTTTCAATTTCTACTCTGTTGTCAAATATACGAATTTGAACATCTTGAGGTATGCTATAATCTCTGTGCAAGATGGCATTAGTGACAAGTTCGTGTAATGCTTCTTGGGGGTATATGACTTTTTCCATCCCTTCTGGACCGAGCTTTTCTATACCTTCGATAATATTTTTTGTTCTATCAACTGTATCGTATATTAAAGAATATATTGGACCTTCAATTGTTTCTGGGTCTGCATCCAAAAAATCTCTTTCAGCACCCTCTTTGGTTTTATATCTAAGTATTTTAACTGCAGATCTTTTTGGTAAAATTGATTGAGGGTTGTCAGAAAATAGCAGTATTCCGGCTACGTTTGGTTTCTCGTCAATTATAAGTTTCTGCTTATCAAGCCAATCTTTTGGTTCTCCGGATGGAATTATTTGGAGCATAAAGTCAATAATGGTTGCTGAATTGGTAATCTCATCCAATTTTTCATTAACTATCTGGTCTTCGTAAGACTGTATTCCCTTTTCAAACTTAAGTCTTTCCAGAGCAGCATCATTTAATAAAAGGCTTTGGGCACCTTTTCTTATGTAACACTTTCCATCAGTTGAATATTTTATGTCGGCAGATTTTGAAATCGTAAGATGTAGCAACAAACCATTTTTGTCTTTTGCTTCTAAAAATTGAGCAAAAATTGTATTCTGTAGATCGTCAAGCTGATGGATTACCTGCAAAAAATCATTTGCAGCTTCTTCGTTTTCGAATCCGTCCCAGTGCCATTCCGTGCCGTTTGGTCCTGCAACTTCTTCCATGCCAATAATGAGTTCGCCACCGCTAGCGTTAGCGAATGCAGATATTGCGCGGCTCATTTTTGCAGGAGTAAGCGCTTTGGCTTTAAAATCAAAAAAGTGACGCTCCCTCTCTTTTAGGAGTGTTTGAACTTCTTCTTCAGAAATTTGTTTCGTTTCGGCCAACTTGGTCCCCCGCTTTCTTCGAAATAAACTTACCTTAGATAACGGTGTAATCAATAGGGAGGCGCGGCATTTATATGCTCATCGCTTGTTAGAAATCCTAAAACCTGCCTAAAAGGAGCAAAGCTCCTTTTGCAGTGCGGAATTCTAAATGCGTGTCGCGTCTGATGTCCTGGGCCTGATTGGCAATACCCCGTTGGTGCGGCTTAAGGCTGCGTCGGAGGCGACGGGGTGTGACATCTATGGCAAGGCCGAGTTTCTGAATGCGGGGCAGTCGATCAAGGATCGGGCTGCCCTCAGCATCATCCTGAAAGCGCGGGCCAGCGGGGCGCTGAAGCCCGGCGGGACGATCGTGGAAGGCACGGCGGGCAATACCGGCATTGGCTTGGCCATGGTCGGGGCGGCGCTGGGCCATCCGGTCGTGATCGTGATGCCGCGCACCCAAACCGAGGAAAAGAAGCGGGCGGTGCGTCTGCACGGCGCCAAGCTGATCGAGGTCGATCCAGCCCCGTTCAGCAGCCCGAACCACTTCGTCCATTTCTCGCGCCGACTGGCAGAAGAACTGAACGAAACCGAACCGCACGGCGCATTCTATGCGGACCAGTTCGACAACCTGTCGAACCGTCTGGCGCACTATGAAGGCACCGGCCCCGAAATCTGGGAACAGACGGGCGGCAAGGTGGACGGCTTTATCTGCGCGGTCGGTTCGGGCGGTACGCTGGTCGGCACGACCCTGTACCTGAAAGAGAAGAACCCGAACCTGAAAGTCGGCCTGTCGGACGTGCCGGGCGCGGCGCTGTATTCCTTCTTTAAGGAAGGCGTGCTGAAGGGCGAGGGCAGCTCCATCACCGAGGGCATCGGCGTGAACCGGATTACCGGCAACCTGACGGGGTTGGATGCGGTGGACTATGCCTATCGCATCGAGGACGCCGAGTTCCTGCCCATCCTGTTCGATCTGGTTCGGGACGAGGGCCTGTGCCTTGGCGCGTCCAGCGGTGTGAACATCGCGGGCGCGATCCGCATGGCCAAGGAAATGGGCCCCGGCCACACCATCGTGACCGTGCTGTGCGACCCCGGCCAACGCTATGCCAGCAAGCTTTATGACCCGGCCTTCCTGCGTTCGCGCGGGTTGCCGACCGCGGATTGGATGAACTGAGATGGCCAAGTACAGCCCGCTGGACAGCCGTATTCCGCCGCTGAACTCGCTGAAGGCGTTCGAGGCCGCCGCGCGTCGCCTGAACATCACCCGCGCCGCCGAGGAACTGTCGGTGACGCCCGGTGCCATCAGCCAGCAAATCCGCATTCTGGAACAACACGCGGGCGCGCCGCTGTTCTATCGCGAGGGGCGCCAGATCGCCCTGACCGAACTGGGGGCCGAGCTTTATCCGCTGTTGCGTGACGGGTTTGATTATCTGAAGCGGGCAGGGGATTTGCTGTATCGCCCCGACCGCCGCTTTGCCCTGTCGGTGTCGGTGCCGCCGTCGTTTGCCTCCAAATGGCTGACGCCGCGCATCACGCGCTTTCAGGCCCAGAACCCCGAGGTCGAGCTGTGGCTGTCGGCGGATATGCGGCTGGCCGATGTGGCGGGCGGGCGCGTGGACGTGGCCGTGCGCTATGGCCGTGGGCCGTATGCGGGGGTGCGCTCGGAACGCCTGATCGGGGCCGATGTGATCCCCGTCTGTGCGCCGCAGTTGATGGTGGGCGAAAAGGCGCTGAAGAAGCCTTCGGACCTTAAGAACCACGTCCTGATCCACCTGCGCCCCAGCGAGCTGGAAGAGACGCGCCCCGACTGGGCGATGTGGTTCAAGACGCAGAAGATCAAGGATGTGGATGCCTCACAGGGCACCCGCGTGGACCAGACCGCGCTGGCCATTGATGCCGCCATCCACGGCCAGGGTGTGGCGCTGGCTCCCTATGCCTTCGTGGCGGACGATCTGGCGGCGGGTCGCCTCGTCGCGCCGTTCGCGGATGGGGCGCTAACGACCGACATGGCCTACCATGTCCTCACCCGCCGCAGCAGCGTGTCCGAACCTGCGCGTCTGTTCGTGAAGTGGCTGAGAGAAGAAGCGCAGGCGGCCGAGCAGATCGTGGATGATCTCTAGGCCGTACTGAATAATAATCCGGAGGGGGCGATGGATTTACTCAAATCCGTTGTGTTTGCGGCAATCATATCGGGTGTGGTTGGTGTGATCGTCGCTTGGATTTCGGCGCGCACGGCGCTGAAAATCAACAAAGACAAAATCAAACTAGATAAGCAATTGGCAGAAAAGCGTGACATTGCTGAGCGCGAAAATCTGGCTCGTAAGTTTGATTTGGAGCGCAAAGCAACGCTTGCCCAAAAGAAGGCTGAACTAGCCGAAAAAGTACTTCACGATTTTTATCAAATATCGTTCACTCTCCAACTTATTCGCTCTCCAATGGTTTGGGCTAGCGAAATGATTGCCGAGGATGGCGTTCCAGATGAGGTAGTCCAAAATGCGGGCTATGGGGTCATGCGACGCATGAGGGAACATCGTCATAAGTTCGACGAACTCGAGACCTCAAAGTTCAAGTGTGCCGCACTTTTTGGCCCTAATGCGGTCGAGCTATTTGATGAAATCGTACGGATTTACAACCGCATATGGTTCGCGGGTAAGGCGATCCTTGATGCTCGACACGCGCAAACTGAGACTGAGTTTGTCCGCGAAATGCGGCGAATTGCATTTAGTGTCGCAGCAGTTGGCGACGACGGAGAGCCGCTACCGGACCCCATTCAACAGAGCATAGACCAAACAATTGCTCAGGTTGAGGAGCTATGTCGCCCCTTCATTACTGAAGGGGCTTTGGTGACTTAGCCAATCAACACCCTGGTCGCCGCTTCTACATCGGCCTGACGCATCAGGCTTTCGCCGACGAGGATGGCTTTGGAGTTGGCGGCGGCGACGCGGGCGACGTCTTGCGGGGTGAAGATGCCGCTTTCGGCCACCAGAAGCGCGCGGGGCGGGGCCAGCAGGGCCAACGTCTCGGTGTTGGCCAGATCGACCTCGAAGGTACGCAGCGAGCGGTTGTTGACGCCCACCAGCGCATTGTCGCGGTCGCCCACCAGCTCGCTGGCGCGGGCCATTTCATCCGCGTCGTGGGTTTCGATCAGGGCGTCCATGCCGAAGCGGTCGGCCTCGGCCAGCAGGTCAGCGGCAAGGGCGTCGTCGATCATGTCCATGATGATCAGGATACAGTCGGCGCCTAGGGCGCGGCTCTCGGCCACCTGCCACGGATCAACGAGGAAATCCTTGCGCAGGCAGGGCAGGGCCACGGCGGCGCGGGCAGCGACCAGATAGCTGTCATCACCCTTGAAGCTGGGGCCATCGGTCAGCACGGACAGGCAGGTCGCTCCGCCGCGCTCATAGGCCTTGGCCAATTCGGGCGGATCGAAATCGTCCGGGCGGATCAGGCCTTTGGACGGGCTGGCCTTTTTGATCTCGGCGATCAGGGCGGGGCGGCCCGTTTTCGCAGCCGTGGCGGCCAGCGCGTCGCGGAAACCGCGCGGGGCGGATGCGGCCTTGGCCTTGGCTTCTAGTGCATCGAGGCTGATGGAGGCCTTGCGGGCGGCGACTTCCTCGCGCTTGTAATCGGCGATGCGGTTCAGGATGTCGCTCATGCTTCGGACTCTACGGGCGTGTGGGAGGCGCGGACGAGGGCGTCAAGTGCGGCCAGGGCGCGGCCATCGTCGATGACGGCGGCGGCCTGTGCGATGCCGGATTTCAGATCATCGGCCACATCCGACACCACCAGAGCGGCGGCGGCGTTCAGCAGGACGATATCGCGGTAAGGGCCGGTTTGACCGTTCAGCAGGGCGCGTAGGGCCGCGGCGTTCACCTCGGCATCGCCGCCTTGAATATCGGCCAGAGTGGCGCGGGGCAGGCCCACTTCTTCCGGCGTGATGGTGAAGCGGTTGATGGTACCGTCTTTCCACTCGGCGATCTCGGTCGGGCCTGTGGTGGTCAGTTCATCAAGGCCGCTGCCGTTGACGGTCCAGGCGCGCTTGGCACCCAGACGGCCCAGCACCTCGACTAGAGGTTCCAGCAGGTTCGGGTCATAGACGCCCATGACCTGACGGTTGGCCCCCGCCGGATTGCACAGCGGACCCAAGAGGTTGAACACGGTGCGGAAGCCCAGCTCGGCTCGTACCGGACCCACATGGCGCATGGCCCCGTGATAGGTGGGGGCGAACAGGAAGGCGATGCCGGCATCGTTCAGCGACACGGCCTGCTGGGCGGGCGTGGCATCGAGGTTCACGCCCAGAGCGGCCAGCACGTCCGAAGAGCCGGACTTTGAGCTCATGGCGCGGTTGCCGTGCTTGGCGACCTTGAGGCCCGCACCGGCCAGCACGAAGCTGGCGGCGGTGGAGATGTTATAGGTATGCGCCCCGTCGCCGCCCGTGCCGCAGGTATCCACCACGTCTTCGAACGGGTGGTCGAGTTTCAGGGCTGCCGCGCGCATGGCGCGGGCAAAGGCGGTGATTTCCTCTACCGTTTCACCACGCAGACGAAGGGCGGTGACGGCGGCGGCGACCTGTGCGGGGGTGGGTTCGCCCCGCAGGCAGGCGGCGAAGAAGTCTTGGGCCTCATCGCTGGACAGCACCTGTCCGGCGACCAGCTTGGCCAGAAGCGGTTTGAAACTGTCCATGGTCTCAGACCATCGCCGTGCGTTTGATGTTGGCGAAATCGAGGAAGTTGCCGATCAGGTCGTGACCGTTTTCCGTGGCGATGGACTCGGGGTGGAACTGAACGCCGTGGATCGGGCGCGTCTTGTGCGACAGGCCCATGATCTCGCCGTCCTCGGTCCATGCGGTGACTTCGAGGCAGTCGGGCAGGGTCTCGCGCTTGACCGCCAGCGAGTGGTAGCGCGTGGCCGTGAACGGCTGGGGCAGGCCCTTGAACACGCCGCCGCCCTCGTGATGGATCTGCGAGGTCTTGCCGTGCATCAGGGCTTTGGCACGCACAACCTGACCGCCGAACGCCTGACCGATCGACTGGTGGCCGAGGCAGACGCCGAAGATCGGCATGTCTTCAGGGGCTTGGGCAAGGATGGGCAGGCAGATGCCCGCTTGGTCCGGATCGCACGGACCGGGGGACAGCAGGATGGCTTCGGGTTTCAGCGCCAGCGCTTCCTCTACCGTCAGGTCATCGTTGCGGATGACGTGCGTCCGGGCGCCCAGCTGCGCCAGATAGTGGACGAGGTTGTAGGTGAAGCTGTCGTAGTTATCGACGACGAGGATCATGGGAAGGCTTTTCAATACGGGAGGTCGGCGGTCGCTGTTATGCACAGCTTTAGCCGTGGAATGGGTGGAAGCAAGCGGTCGTTAAACAATCCGCGCGATGATCGAGCATCGCCATCGGAAGAAGTCCGCTGTGAAAATCATTGAAGCCATCCACGACGCGCGTCGTTTGCTCGAAGAATCGAGCATGGAAGCGCCCTCCAAACCGCCCATGCTGGTCGCTGCAGCCTTTGCAGCCGCTATGGGATTATTGCTGATCGGAACGGTGAATGCCGGTCCGGATCGCAGGGACCAAACCGACATCACCAGAACGCCTTAAGCGGCGACGTCGCTTGATCCCGCCGCGCCCTTGGCCGTTGCCAAGGGTTGCGCGTGGGTTGTTGCGCTGAATCGCCATGCCTCTTCGGCGGCCTTCATCGGGGCGCGGGCTTTCGCCAGCGTCTCGGCGTATTCGGCTGCCGGATCGCTGTCGGCGACAACGCCGGCACCGGCCTGCACGAAGATCTTGTTGTCGGTGAACATGGCGGTGCGCAGGACGATACAGATGTCCGCCTCGCCATTGGCCGAGATATAGCCCACGCCGCCGCCGTAACCGACGCCGCGCTTTTCGGTTTCCAGCTCGTCGATGATCTCCATCGCACGAACCTTGGGCGCGCCCGAAAGCGTGCCTGCGGGCAGGGCGGCCAGCAGGGTGTCCACCGCGTCCAGCTTCGGGTCGGCCTGACCGTTCACGTTGGAGACGATGTGCATAACCTGCGAATAGCGTTCGACGACGAAGCTTTCCGTCACCTCGACCGTACCCGGCGCGGACACGCGGCCCACATCGTTGCGGCCCAGATCCAGCAGCATCAGATGCTCTGCCAGTTCCTTCGGATCGGCCAGCAGTTCGGCCTCAAGCTGCTTGTCCAGTTCCGGCGTGGCACCGCGCGGGCGCGTTCCGGCCAGCGGACGGATGGTCACGCGGCCATCTTTCAGTCGTACGAGGATTTCCGGGCTGGAGCCAGCCAGCTGGAAGCCCGCATAATCCAGATAGAAGAGGTATGGCGACGGGTTGCCGCGACGCAGCGCCCGATAGAAGGCGAACGGGTCCTGTGACCACGGCGCCGAGAAACGGTGCGCCAGAACCACCTGGAAGATGTCGCCAGCGGTTATGTAGTCCTTGGCCTTGGCGACCATGGCGGCATAGCCCTCGCCACTGACCGGCGACTTGAAGTCGGGGGCGGGGACGGGCTGCGGCTCGCGCTGGATCGGCATCGGACTGCGAAGGCGGTCCTCGAACTCTTCAAGTCGGGCCACGGCGGCGGCATAGGCCGCTTCGGGATCGGTAGCGGTGTCGGCATAGGCGGCGGCCACCAGCACGATCTCGTGCTTCACCGAGTCGAAAATGGCGATCAGGCTAGGGCGTGCCAGTACGGCATCGGGCAGGTTCAGCGGATCGGGATTTGCCGGACCCAGTGGCTCCAGCAGACGCACCATGTCATAGCCGAACACACCGAACAGGCCTGCGGCCATCGGCGGCAGATCAGAGGGCAGGTCGAACTTGCTGGCCGCGATCAGCGCGCGCAGCGATTGCAGCGCGGGCAGTTCTTCGGGCGTGAAGGTGTCGGAGAGGATGGCATCGCCACGGGCGATTTCCGCCTTGCCATCAAGGCAGCGCCAGACCGTGTCCGGCGAGAGGGTGACGATCGAATAACGACCATTAACCGCGCCGCCCTCTACGGATTCGAGAAGGCTGGCGTAGGGACGCCCGTGCGCGACCTTGAGATAGGCCGAGACAGGCGTCTCCAGATCGTTGATCAGGCGGCGGACCAGCAGCTGGGTCTTGCCAGCCGCCAGTCCGGTAACAAAGTCGGTACGCTCCGCCTGTTGCATTATTGCGCCGGGGCTGCGGTAGCCGTCGGGGCCGGAGCCTCCACGCCCAGGGCGCGGTAGGCTTCACCCAGATCGCTCTTGGCTTTCATCTTGGCGGCGGCGGCCTTGAGGGCCGTTTCGACAGCCTCGTTCGTCCAGGCCTCCGTCATTTGCTGGTTGATCGGAGCCACCAGAGGTGCGGCAGTGGCCGGGTTCGCCGGATGAATGGCGTTGACCTTACCCACGACGAAGCCCTGCTCGCCAGCGTTCGAGAACGGCTGGCCCTTGGCGGTGGTGAACAGGCCACGCAAGGCGGTGATGCCGTATGTGTCCTGGGCGGCGCGGTCCGAGGCCACATTGGTGCGGACCTGTACGGTTGCGTTGACCGAGGCGGCAACGGCGGTGATGTCCTCACCGGCGCGCAGGCGGCTGGTCAGTTCATCGGCTTTCTGGGCCAGAAGGCGGGCGTTCTCGCGCTGGGTCCAGGCCTGGGCCAGCATCGGACGAACTTCGGCCAGTTCCGGCAGCTTCGACTCGCGCACATCATCGACGCGCAGGGCGAAATATTCGCCTTCCGAAGCGGTGATAACGTCCGACTCGCCGCCCTTCGACAGGGCATAGGCGGTTTGCAGGATCGCAGGCGGCAGGTTGTACGGCTGACCGTTCGGCAGCAGTCCGTCGCGGGTGAACGGCGGCAGTTGCGCGATACGGGCACCCGAGGCGGTCACGGCATCGGCAATCGATTTGCCTTCGGTGCGGGCGTCCTCAAACGCCTTGACGCGATCATAGGCAATCTTCTTGGCGGCTTCGGCCTGAAGTTCCTGGGTCAGTTGCGGGCGGGCCTGTTCAAACGACATGCCCTGGCCCGGCTGGATGGCGGTGACCTGGGCAACGGTATAGCCAACGGTGCCCTGAACCGGATCGGTGACGCCCGCAGCGGCCATACCGAAAACGGCCTCGGCAATCTTGGCATCGCCCAGAGCCGTGCGCGGGGTGTTGTTATACGGCGCAGGCTGGATGCGGACACCGGCGGCCACTTCGGTCGCGGGCTTGCCGGCACGCAGCTCGGCAGCAACCTTGCGGGCCGCTTCCAGGGTCGGGACGGTCAGCAGGACGAAGTTACGCTTTTCAGGTTGGGCCAGAGTGTCTTTACGGAATTCGAAACGCTCGCGCAGCTGTTCTTCGGTGACAGCCGGACGGGGATCGTTCGGACCGGGGGTGAACAGCACCAGCGACACCTGACGGAATTCCGGAGCGCGCAGCTGGGCTTCGTTTTCCTTCATGAAGGCGGTCAGCTGGGCATCGGTCGGCGCACCGGCGGTACCGGCCATCGCCTGCGTCACGGTGAACCATGCACCATCGCGCGTCTCGGTCGAGGCAGCCGCCATCAGGGCCGAATAGGCCTTGGGCAGGCGCGTACCGGCAGCGATGGCCGAACCGAAGTGCTGGAAGGTGAACTGATCGCGCAGCTCTTCCTCGAGCATGGCCGGGGTCATGTTCTGTTGCGCCAGAGCCTGCTCGTAGGACGTCTGGTCGAAACGGCCGGTGATCTGGTTGAAGAAGGCCGGAATCTTGCGGATCTCAGCGATGATCAGGTCCTTGCCCGGACGGATGCCGGCCTTATAGGCCCATGCGGCAAAGCCCATGCGCATCGTCTGGCTTTCGAGGAACTGGTTCACATAGCCCTGGGCCGCGAGGTCGTCGAAGGAAGCCGTTTGGCCGGATTGCTCGCTGATATTGGCGCGGACGCGTTCCATGTCTGCACGGAAGCGGGCAGCATCGACGCTGCGCTCACCGGCAGATACGACGTGCCGCGGGCCAAGATTGGCGAAAATGTCAGACTGTGCGCCGACAACGACGAAGCTCAGAATAATGAGGGCGAAGAGGCCCACAGCCCATTTCGACTTAGAAAAGTTGCGGAACAGGGTAATCATGTTTCGGGAAACCTGTCGGAAACCAGCGTCAGAAGGGCGCTATGCTCGCGTATAGGGTTAGTCGATAGTGCGCTGCAAGCACCGCATACCCATAAAACATGACGCAGGACCCTCCTTTACGTCGCAGAGGCCGTTTTGGTTGGGGCCATTGCGCGCAAGTCGGGGTTACGGTGTCTTGGCTCGGGGCGGGGGGTGTGGCTTAAAGAGGCCATGACCGAATCTCTGAAGCTGATCGCTGGCAACTGGAAAATGAACGGCGTCGGGGAGAGCCTTGTAGAGGCTGCTGCCCTGCGCATTGCTCTGGATGCCGAAGCCGCAAACTGCCGTGTCGCACTTTGCCCGCCCGCAACCCTGATCGAGCGTATGTCGACCACTGTCGGTGGATCCGCTATCGAAGTGGGCGGTCAGGACTGCCACGCCGCGAGCAGTGGTGCCTATACCGGTTCCATCTCTGCCGAAATGATCGTGGATGCGGGGGCCAGCCTTGTGATTCTGGGCCACTCCGAACGCCGTACGGGCTTTGGGGAAACCAGCGAAGACGTGGCCGCCAAGGCCGAAGCCGCGCTGGCAGCCGGTCTGGAGCCCATCATCTGCGTCGGCGAAACGCTGGAACAGCGCGAAGCCGGACAGGCCGTGAGCGTCGTCAGCGAACAGGTCATGCAGTCCCTGCCGCAATCTCTGGCGGGCAAGGCATTTGCCGTGGCCTATGAGCCGGTGTGGGCTATCGGTACGGGCCTGACCCCGACGCTGGAACAGATCGAAGAAGTCCACGTGGCCGTTCGTGCCGCCATCGTCGCCCGTCTGGGGGCCGGGGGCGAGAAGGCCCCGATCCTTTACGGCGGCTCGGTGAAACCGTCGAACGCCAAGGAAATTCTCAATGTCAGCGAAGTCGGCGGCGCACTGGTCGGCGGTGCTTCGCTGAAGGCCGAAGACTTCCTCGGTATTATTCGCGCTGTCTAATATTGCGGCGGGGTTTGCTCCCCGCCGTTATCAATGTTAGACGCCGCCCCTTGATCGGCGCACTTACGCGCCCACATGAATGACGCCATGCTTCAGACCATCCTGCTCGTCGTAATGATTGTTATCTCGGTCGCACTGACCGGGGTGATCCTGCTTCAACGCTCCGAGGGCGGGGCCCTGGGCATGGGAGGCGGTAACTCCGGCTTCATGACCGCGCGCGGTGCCGGCAACCTGCTGACCCGTACGACCGCCATTCTGGGCGCGGCCTTCTTCATTTGCGCCATCGCGCTGACCGTAGCCGGTAACATGGAGCGCGGTTCGCGTTCGGTGATCGATGCTGACGCTGTCGGCTCCATTGCCCTGGGTGAACCGACCCAGCCGCAGGAAAATGCCCCGGCGGCTCCGGCACCGACCCAGCCGTCCACCCTGTCGCTGGACGATCTGGAAGCCAGCCTGCCTTCGGCAGCTCCGGCTCAACCGGCTCCGGCGGCACCGGCACAGTAAAATTCTGGAAAACCTATGGTTTATGAGGCGCGCTCCATCGGGGCGCGCTTCTTTTTTGTTGTGAACAAGCGTTACAGCCAGCGAATTTCGACTGACGCGCTGCGCCAAATAGGTTAGGGTTCCCTCCCATGCCTAGATATGTGTTCATCACTGGCGGCGTGGTTTCCTCCCTTGGTAAAGGCCTCGCTTCCGCCGCTCTTGGCGCGCTTCTTCAAGCGCGCGGTTACAAGGTTCGACTGCGAAAGCTCGACCCCTATCTGAACGTCGACCCCGGTACGATGTCGCCTTACCAGCACGGTGAGGTGTTCGTGACCGACGACGGCGCGGAGACGGACCTCGATCTGGGCCACTACGAACGTTTCACCGGCGTTTCGGCGGCCAAGTCCGACAACATCACCACCGGCCGCATCTACTCGACCATCATCGAGAAGGAACGCCGTGGCGATTACCTCGGCGCGACCGTACAGGTCATTCCGCACGTCACCGACCAGATCAAACAGTTCGTCCTCAATCCGGCCAAGACCGACGAGGGCGAGGACGTGGACTTCGTGCTGGTCGAGATCGGCGGCACGGTCGGCGATATCGAGGGCCTGCCGTTCTTCGAGGCCATCCGCCAACTCGGTCAGGACCTGCCGCGCGGCCAGTCCTGCTTTGTCCACCTGACGCTGCTGCCGTTCATCAAGACGGCCGGCGAGATGAAGACCAAGCCGACCCAGCACTCGGTCAAGGAGCTGCGCTCCATCGGTATCCAGCCGGACATCCTGCTGTGCCGCTGCGAGGCTGAAATCCCCGCCGACGAAAAGCGCAAGATCGCCCAGTTCTGTAACGTCCGTCCGGACAGCGTCATCCAGGCGATGGATTCGGCAGACATCTATGCCGTGCCGATCGACTATCACCGCGAAGGTCTGGACACGCAGGTCCTGGCGCATTTCGGCGTGAACGACGCGGCCGAGCCGGACCTGTCGGGCTGGGAAGAGATCGTCCGCCGCCGCCTGCAGCCGGAAGGTGAAGTGAACATCGCCGTCGTCGGCAAGTACACGGTCCTGAAGGACGCCTATAAGTCGCTGATCGAAGCCCTGATGCACGGTGGCGTGGCCAACCGCGTCAAGGTGAACATCGACTGGGTCGAGGCCGACACCTTTGAAGGCGATCCGCAGGCCTGCGCAGACCGCCTGCAGGACGCCCACGCCATTCTGGTGCCGGGCGGCTTTGGCGAGCGCGGGGCCGAGGGCAAGATTCAGGCGGCCCGCTATGCCCGCGAAAACAAGATCCCGTATTTTGGCATCTGCTTCGGCATGCAGATGGCGGTTATCGAGGCAGCCCGCCATCTGGCCGGTTTCCCCAATGCGACCTCTACCGAATTCGGTCCTGCGGCAGAGCCGGTGGTCGGTCTGATGACGGAATGGACGCAGGGCAACCAGCGCGTTCTGCGCCAGCAGGGCGGCGATCTGGGCGGTACCATGCGTCTGGGTGCATACGACTCTACCCTGTCCGACGACTCGCTGATTGCACGCGTTTACGGCACGACTTCCATATCGGAACGTCACCGTCACCGCTATGAGGTGAACATCAACTATCGTGAGGCCATCGAGGAGAAGGGCGGGCTGTATTTTGCCGGTCTGTCACCGGATGGAGTCTTGCCGGAAACGGTCGAGCGTCGGGACCATCCGTGGTTCATCGGCGTCCAGTACCACCCCGAGTACAAGAGCCGTCCGTTCCAGCCGCACCCCCTGTTCGCCAGTTTCGTGCAAGCCGCGATTGTTCAGAGTCGTCTCGTCTAAAACGCGTGTTGTTTCCCAAATCGCAACTATTTTAGGGTGGCATACAGCTTGCGGCTCTCGCAGTGTTGTGTTTCATATCCACGCACTTGCGAGGGGGGCAGAGATGGTGGGGACCGTCTTTTGTTTCCTGCACCGGAACGCCAGGATGGTGATCATCCTGACGTTGGTAGCAGGTCTGCTTTTGGCTTGTGGCTTGATGCTACAGGCTTTTCGACACCTGCACGGCGTCTGACGTCGAGCAGCTGGAGGGGGAAAACCAGTCGCTGTCGAAAGACACCCGGTTCACCTGATCCAGTGGTTGGGCCACCCGCTTGGGGGAGTGGGTGGCCCAACTAGATTTGCTTTCCGCCAGACCGCGCACTTGTATTTATTCGGCACAGTGCCTGCCGTGGCTATTTCTTCCTTGCATGACACATCAAGACTCCCTGTATCTGGGCCTGTAATGTCCTGAGGGGGAGTTTTCATGCGACATTTTCTGGCCGTCGCCGCATCGGCAATAGCCTTGGCGGGACCTGCGCTCTCGCAGAGTGCGTCACGTCCGGATACGCCACCGCGCGAGGCAGGGGCGGGTGCGATTCCGGCTCCGGTGGTGTCGGTCACCCAGCACACCGGCGTGTTTGGCGGACAGCGTATCAGCTATCGCGCCATTGCCGGTGAGACCTATCTCAAGGACAAGAACGGCAAGCCTTTAGCGGCCATGACGTCCTATAGTTATATCAAGGACGGCCCGCGCGATCCGAACCGTCCGGTGACCTTCCTCTGGAACGGAGGCCCGGGGTCAGGCTCGGTCTGGCTGCACATGGGGGCGTTCGGGCCGAAGCGGGTGGTGGTGCCGTCCGATGCCCGTGATGACGGGGCCGCGCCATTTCCAATCGTGGACAACCCCGAGTCCCTGCTGGATGTGACTGATCTGGTCTTCATCGATCCGATTGGCACGGGGTTCAGCCGCGCTCTGGGCGATACGGATCCCAAGGACTATTGGGGCGTGACCAAGGACGCCCGTTCGGTGGCGGAGTTTATCCGCCTGTGGCTGAGCGAACATGGCCGCTGGAACTCGCCGAAATACATCGGGGGTGAAAGTTATGGCACCACCCGTGCGGCGGCTGTGATCAATGAACTGGAGGGCGGCTATTCGGATGTGTCCATCAACGGCATCCTGTTGATCTCGGCCATTCTGGATTTCAGCCAGGCCTCCGAGGCGCAGGGCAATGAACTCGGCTTCGTCACCAATCTGCCTTCGATGGCGGCGGCAGCGTGGTACCATGACGTGGTCCGCAACAAGCCTGCAAACGTGGCCGAGTTTGTCGATCAGGCCCGGACCTTTGCGATCGGTCCCTATGCCTCAGCGCTGATCAAGGGCAATGCTCTGAGCGAGCCGGAAATCGCGGCCATCCTTCCGGATCTGATGCGCTTTACCGGCTTGTCAGAGCGGTATCTGCGCCAGTCGAACCTGCGTGTTCCGCTGGGCCGTTTCTACAAGGAGCTGTTGCGGGACCGCGGCCTGACCATAGGCCGTCTGGACGGGCGCTACACGGGTGTCGACTATGACAATGCCGGTGAGGAGCCAGACAATGACCCGAGCTTCTACGGTATCGACGGGGCCTATACGGCTGCGATGAATGACTGGGCGCGCGAAGGTCTGAAATACTCGCCGGCCATGCCGTATTCATCCATTGGCGGTGTGCGTGGCTGGGAATGGGAGATTGCCGGTTCCGGTGGTGGACGAAGCTATCTGAACGTCGCGCCCTATATCGGTCGTGCCCTGCGCGAGAACAGCAGCCTGCGGGTGTTTGTGGGGCAGGGGTATTATGACTTTGCGACGCCATTCTATGGCGCGGAATATTCGTTGAACCGTCCGGGTTTCCCGACCGATGGCCGCATCGAATACCACTACTATGAATCCGGCCACATGATGTATGTGCGCGAGCAGGATTTACGCAAACTCTCGGCGGACGTCCGCAGCTTCCTGCGCGGGCGCTAAGCGCGATGGGAATGGGCGCAGCCGGATCACCGGCTGCGCCTTTTCTTCGGTTCAACCGGTCTTTTGGCGCCCCAGTTCCGTCAGCCATGCGCTGAGCAGATCGTGGCGGATCGGGCCTTCGCTCCTGGTGACTTTCACGTCATTTCGCCGTGGTTCCACCTCCGATGGCGAATAGCCATAGGTTTCCCTGAACAGACGGCTGAAGTGGCTGGACGAGGAAAAGCCGTGGGTGGCGGCGATCTCGGCGACGGATTGCGAACGCTGGCGATGGCGCAGAGCCTCGCGGGAATAGTGCAGTCTGCGGTTCTGGATATATCGGCTCACTCCACCGCCCGCATCGCCATCGAAGGCGCGGTAAAGGGTGGCGCGCGAAACGCCCAATGAGGCCGACATGGCATCGACATCGATGACCATCTCACCGGCCTGAAGCCGCTTTTCGATATAATCGATGGCCCCGCGTCGCACTGTGCGCTGTATCGACGCCAGCTCAGGGGCATTGGGGCGTATTTCAATGCCCAAGACGCGCGAGGCAATCAGCAACAGGGCCTGGATCGAGGTGTCCAGCGTGTCTTCTGTAAGGTTGGGCAACTCGTCTATGAGCGAGCGCATATGTTTGCGGACCAGCCCGACGCCGGACACGGACGGTGACAGGGCGACGCCGTGCATCTCCTTCGTCAACAGGGCCGCCGGGGCCAGATTGCGCGGGATCATCAGGCTCATGACGTCCAGATAGTCCTGACGGGCCGCGGAGGGGCGGCCCATATCGCGAAATTGCAGGGCATACGGTTCGGCAAGAACGGTCTTGCCCGCAGCCTCGCCCACCGTGGCTGAGGCATTGATGAACAGGTTAAGCCCATCCAGGCCCGAACGACGGACAAGGGCGGTATCCCGCGAGAGGGTCTGGCGTACCGAGCGACCGTCTCCGATAGCGCCGAACGGGCTCATGACGCTGTGGGCGATGTTATAGAAATTGGCGCGATCGTATTCGCTGACGCCACTGACATCATAGATGTCGGCCATTCCCACAACATATCGGTCATAGGCATCGGGCAGGGTTGCGGTCGACACATTCCAGGTCATCAACTGCAAACGCGTCATGGAAAGCCTACTGACATTCAACAAGATTGCAGGGGCCGTTCAACCGCCGGCATGCAGTCGGGAATATGGCATGACTCAGCTTGGCTGTAGACAGATTTATCGCTGTTCGCCCTATGATCGAGCGGCTCATTTGCGGGCCAAGGGCGCGCTCTTCGCGGCCGTTGCTGTTGATCCATCACTACTGTGCAGGCGTAATGGATCAAACCTCAAGGAGTGACAGAATGACTATAGCGATTGCCTATCTGGTGACGCTGGTCGTGTTTGCGATCATCGACACCACCTGGTTGGGGGCAATGGGGGACAGGGTATACCGTCCTTTGATCGGCACGATGCTGGCGGATAATTTCCGTATTGCACCGGCTGTCATTTTCTATGCCATCTATGCGGCGGGCCTGACCGTGTTTGCCGTTCTGCCGGGTCTATCGGGAATGGACTGGAAGAAGGCCCTGGTATGGGGCGGTCTGTTCGGCTTTTTCGCCTATGCCACCTACGACCTGACCAATCTGGCGACGCTGAAGAGCTGGAGCGTGAAACTGGTGGTGATCGACATCGCTTGGGGCACGGTGGTCAGCGCCGGTTCGTCGGTTCTGGCCTATCTGATCGCTTCGCGTCTGATCCGTATGTTCTAGTTGCGCGGAGGGCGGGGAAAGAAGCGGCTGGTACGCGCCGAATAGGCGGCGAAAGCCTCCGGGCGCGTACGTTTCATATGCGCTTCTACCAGGGGGACGCCCGATACGGCATTCAGCAGCCAGTAGATATAGAGCGGCGGGATCAGCGCGGCCCAACCCCAGTGCCAGCCCCCGCCAAGATTGATGGCGAATACGGGCCATGCACACCAGCCGAGCCATTCAAAAAAATAGTTGGGGTGGCGCGACCATGCCCACAGGCCTTTGTCGCAGATTTTTCCACGATTGGCAGGATCGGCCTTGAATGCGGCCAGCTGACGGTCTGCCAAGGCTTCGCCGCCGATCGCCACGATGAATACGACCGTCGCCAGCACATCCTGTACCGAGAGCGCCGGCGCAGGATTGTGCGCGGCCACCAAGACACCGAGCACCAGAACCGAAGCCGCGCCTGCCTGAAGCATCAGGAAGCCGAACATTTTGACCGCATACGCCTCGCCCCATTCCGAGCGCAGCTTGGCATAGCGGGCGTCTTCGTCCTCTTTCGCGGCGCGTCCGGCGATGTGTGTACCCAGCCTCAGGCCCCAGATACCGATCAGGGCGGCGCAGAGGTACTGACGCACATCCGGTGCGCCCTCAACGGGCCAGAGCGATACGAGCACGCCCGCGGCCCCGAGGCCGAATGCCCAGAAGGCATCGGCCCAGCCGCCCTGGCCTGTTTTCTGCTGGGTCACGAAGGCCGCGGACATGACCGCTGCCATCAGCGCCGCCGCCACAGCCCAAGGCAGCAGCAGGGCGGTCAAAGCTTCACAAACGGCTGCATCAGCCGACCGAGAAAGCCTTCCAGCTGGATTTCACCGTCCAGCGCCACCACGCACAGGCACGGCTCGTCGGAAACGACGCGCGGCTGGTGCAGTATGGACTCGTCGGCTTCTTCAAGGTCACCGACATCGAAGCGCTGTGTCTCGGTGGCATAGGCCCCCGAGATGACACAGGTCAGCTCGACGCCACAGTGGGTGTGGCGCGGCGTAAAGCGGCCCGGATCGATTTTAAGCAGCAATACGCGTGTCTTGCCGTCACGCGGGGCATGCACGGCACGGGCGTGGATGCCGGGGCCGACAAAGCGCCACTTGCCCAGCGCATAGCGACGCAGGGGCTCGGGCAGTTCGGGCATATCGTTGAGGGCAGGCGGCGCCTCGCACGATCCTGTATCGGTCTCGATACGGGCGAGCGCGCGGTCCAGCGCATCCTGTGCCATCGGCGCAGGGGGGCTGTCCTCAAGCAGGTTGCCGCCTATAGCCATCAGCTTGCGTACAAAGCGGTCACTGGAAGGGCGCAGGGACAGATGGGTCGCCACGACGACGGCCTCGGGAGGGCTGAGCGTCCCTGTGGCATACGCCAGCAGACGCTCTTCGGAAGGATTGTGGGTCTGTATCATTGGGAAGCTTCCTCCTGGACCTCCAGAAGGGTGCGCAGTTTGATCACGGCGTTTCGAATGCGGGACTTGACGGTACCGAGCGGAAGGTTGAGCTGCTCGGCGATGACGGAGTGCGGATTTTCGGCGAAATAGGCCAGTTTCAGGATCTCGACCTGATCCGGCTTGAGCTGGGCCAAAGCGCGATGGACGCGGCGGGCTTCATCGGAAGCGACCAGTATATCGTCAGGCCGTTCAACCTCGTCGAAGGTCAGTTCGATTTCCGGTACCTGTGCGGCGCGGTTGTCACGGCGCAGCATGTCCAGCCTGCGATTGCGGGCGATGGTGAAAATCCAGGTCGCAGCGCGGGCCTTGCGGGCGTCGAACAGATCAGCCTTTCGCCAGACGGTGAGAAGGGTGTCCTGTGCGAAATCCTCGGCGGCGGCGGCGGTCGCGCCCGACTTCATCAGCCATGCCTTGAGACGGGGCGCGAAATATTCGAACAGGCGGGCAAAGGCGTCGCGGTCGCGATGTAGGGCTACTGCCTCGATAAGACGGTCGTGCAAGAAAGAATCCGAGGAATCGGATGTCATCCCGGAACTCTTCTTTGACGGCGCAATGGCGACAGTTGGAACATGCATGCATACACTTACGTTTGCCGCAATAGAGTGGATCACTGCTGATCCAAAATATGGCGAGGCTCGTAGATAGCCGGAATGCACCGCGCACCTGACGCGGCACCAGGAGTTCTTATGCGCCAGCCTACAGTGAATGCCACGCAAGCCCCGCTAAAGATTGCGGTTGTCGGCTCTGGCATTGCGGCTCTTTCCTCGGCCTGGCTTCTGGCGGGCAAGCACAATGTAACCGTTTATGAAAAAGCCGAGCGGTTGGGTGGACACACCAATACGGTGATGGCCCGCACGGCTTCCGGTCAGGTGCCTGTCGATACCGGCTTCATCTGTTTCAATGATGCGACCTATCCCAATCTGATCGCCCTGTTTGCCCATCTGGGCATCAAGGCCCGCGAAACCGACATGTCATTTGCCGTTTCGCTGGATGAGGGACGCTTCGAGTACGCGGCACCCGGTCTGTTTGCGCAAAAGCGCAATGTCGTGCGCCCGCGCTTCTGGAAGATGCTGACGGAGATCATGCGCTTCTACCGTCAGGCTCCCGTCGATCTGGCCCGTCTGGGCGATCCGGATCTGACCCTGGGCCAATACCTGAAGGATCGGGGCTTTAGCGAAGCGTTCCGGGATGATCACCTGCTGCCGATGGCTGCGGCGATCTGGTCTTCGCCGGCGCATACCCTGATGGACTATCCTGCAGAGGCTTTTATCCGTTTCTGCGGCAACCACGGCCTGTTGAAGCTGGTGGGTCGCCCCCTGTGGCGTACCGTCGAGGGGGGCAGTTGCACCTATGTGCAGCAGATGGCCCGCAGCCTTGACGATGTGCGCCTGAACTGCGGTGTGGTGTCCGTTCGCCGGGTTGACGGTCAGGTTGTCATCCACGACACCCAGGGCAAGACCGAACGTTATGACCATGTGGTCATCGGTACCCATGCCGATCAGGCTCTGGGCATGCTGGCAGAGCCAACCGCGCGCGAGCGCGAACTGTTGGGCGCGTTCAAATACAGCCGCAACCTGACGGTCCTGCACACCGACGAGACGCTGATGCCGCGCCGTCGCAAGGCCTGGGCCAGCTGGAACTATATCGGTGTCGGTGGCGGTCTCTGTGTGACCTATTGGATGAACCGTCTTCAGGGACTGAAGGGACAGGACCTGTTCGTGACCCTGAACCCGCCGCGTCCGCCACGGCCCGATACCCTGCTGCGTAGCGAGGTCTATGAGCACCCCGTCTTCAATCCTGCGGCGATCAACGCACAGAAGCAGCTGTGGAGCCTGCAAGGGCAGGGCGGGGTCTGGTTCTGCGGGGCGCATTTCGGCGCAGGCTTCCATGAAGACGGTATCCAGTCCGGTCTGGCCGTGGCCGAACAATTGGGCGGCGTGCGTCGTCCGTGGACCGTTCCCGATGAGAGCGGCCGTATTGTGCTTGGCAACTCGGTGGAGATGGAGACGGCGGCTTGAAGTCTGCCCTCTATCGCGGCGAGGTCATGCACCGGCGTTTGCGACCGCGTGAGCACAGGCTGAACTATCGCGTATTCTGGCTGTCTTTGGACCTGTCGGAACTGGATGCGCTGGACCGGCGCCTGAAGCTGTTCTCCCGCAATCGATTCAACCTGCTGTCATTTTATGACCGCGACTATGGCGACCGTTCGGGGATCGACCTGCGCGGACAGGTGGATGCATGGCTGGCGCGGGCCGGTATCGATCTTGAGGGCGGGGCGGTGCGGCTGTTGACCATGCCGCGCGTACTGGGGTTCGTCTTCAATCCCATCAGCCTGTACTACGCCTATCATGCCGATGGGCGTTTGAGGGCGATGGTCTATGAGGTGACCAGTACCTTCGGCATCCGCCATGCCTATGTGGTTCCGGTACCCGAACAGGATCGGGCGGCGGGGCGCATACATCAGGGCGCGGCCAAGGCCCTCTATGTCTCGCCCTTTATGGGTATGGAGATGGACTACACCTTTCGCGGCCACGCGCCGGCCGAAGGGCTGGATATGACGATCAACGGTCTGGATGCCGAGGGTGTGCTGATCGTAGCGGCCATGAAGGGGCGAAGGGTGGACCTGACAGACAGGGCTGTTCTGGGCGCGGCTTCGGCCATGCCCTTCCTGACGGTCAAGGTCGTGGCGGCCATCCATTGGGAAGCGCTTAAACTGTGGTTGAAGCGTGTGCCGCTGACCCAACAGCCCCAGCCCGCCCGGGATCCCGTGTCCCCCCAGAGGGTACCGCACGAGAGCCGTCTGGGCCGCTGATAAACCCCTATTTTCAAGGATTGCTATGTCGACCGTGTATGAAGGCGCATCCGGCAACCCGTCCGTCGGGTTTTCGGTATTTGATCTGTTTTTGAAGCTTCTGTCGGCCAATTGGTCATGGGGACGGCTGACCATCATCCTGCCTGACGGGTCCACCCGTCAGTTGGCCGGTCCGGATGAAGGCCATTCGGCCGTGCTGCGTATCCGCAACTACCGCTTGGCGGCGCGGGTTCTGAAAAGCGGTGACATCGGCTTTGCCGAGGCCTTTATGGCCGAAGAGTGGGACAGTCCCGATCTTCCGGTTCTGCTGGAAACCCTGGTCAACAACTATGACCATATCCGGCGGCTGTTCGACGGCAATCCTCTGGTGAATGTCTTCAACCGCATTGCCCACAAGCTGAACCGCAACAGCCGTCGCGGCGCACGGCGCAACATCCACGCCCACTATGATCTGGGCAATCGCTTCTACGCCTCATGGCTGGACGAGAGCATGACCTATTCGTCGGCGCGTTTCGCCGGTGATGAACAGTCCCTGAGCGATGGCCAGACTGCGAAATATGCGTCGCTGGCCAGGATAATGGATTTGCAGGCCGGTCACGAAGTCCTCGAGATCGGCTGCGGCTGGGGCGGCTTTGCAGAGTTCGCTGCGGCGCAGGTCGGTGCGCATGTGACAGGCGTCACCATTTCGGTGGAGCAATATGAGTTCGCCCGCGAGCGTGTGTTCAAGGCCGGTCTGGCCGATAAGGTCGATATCCGTCTTCAGGACTACCGCGACGTTCAGGGCCGGTTTGACCGTGTCGCTTCGATCGAGATGTTCGAGGCGGTGGGGCGTGAATACTGGCCGACCTATTTCGGCAAGCTGCATGACGTCCTGAAGCCCGGCGGACGGGCGGGCCTGCAGATCATCACCATCCAGGACGAACTGTTCGAAGAATACGAGGCGCGGACCGATTTCATCCAGAAATATGTCTTCCCCGGCGGTTCGCTGCCTTCCGAAGCCAGACTGGCCGAAGTGATAGACAGGACAGGCCTCGAGAGAGGCCGGATCGAGCGTTTCGGTCTGGATTATGCGCGGACACTGGCCGAATGGTCGTGCCGATTCGAAGCCGCCTGGAGTGGCATAGTCCGTGACAATGCGGGCTTCGATGAACGTTTCCGCCGTCTGTGGCTGTTCTATCTGGCCTATTGCGAAGCGGGCTTCCGCTCGCGCCGTACGGACGTCATCCAGCTGGAACTGCAAAGGCACTGATGGCCGGCTAATCGCTGGCGCGGAACCGCGAGGGCTGGATGCCGTATTTCTTCAGCTTGTCGTACAGGGTCTTGCGGGGCAGTTGCAGAAGGCTCATGGCCTCGGCGACATTGCCCCCCGTCGCCTGAAGCGTGTCGTTCAATATACTGGCCTCGAAGCGGGCGACACGCTCGGCAAGGCCACCTGCATCTGCCAGCGGAACGGACGCGGTTGTTTCCAGCCCCAGAGCGAAACGCTGGGCATAATGTGACAGCTCGCGGATATTGCCCGGCCAGTCGTGTTCCATCAGGTGGGCACGGACGGCATCCGTGATCTGCGGCATCTCGCCCTTCGGGCGGCTGGGTACACGGGCCAGCAGGCTGGCAAAGATCAGGGGAATGTCCTCGCGTCTTTCGCGCAGGGGGGGCACGAACAGCCTTACGACATTCAGACGGTAATAAAGGTCCTCTCGGACACGGCCCTGGGCGACGGCTTGTTGCAGGTCGCCCGTGGCCGAGGCCATGACGCGCAGGTCAACATGACGTGGCTGGTGCGCCCCGATGGGATGGATTTCGCGCTCTTCGAGCACTCGGAGCAGTTTGACCTGCGCGGGAACCGGCATGCTCTCGACCGCATCGAGGAACAGGGAGCCGTTGTGGGCCCGCTCCACATGGCCGATGCGGTGGCGCATGGCCCCGGCAAAGGCCCCCATCTCGTGGCCGAACAGCTCGCTCTCGATCAAACCCTCGGGCAGGGCCCCGCAGTTGACCGCCACAAAGGGGTGGGGGCGGCGACGTCCACCACTGTGCAGGGCGCGGGCCACAGCTTCCTTGCCTGTGCCAGTCTCGCCCTCGATCAGCACATCCATACGGGCATCGGCGATCTGGGTGATGGTCGCGCGCAGCTTCCGGATCGCCGTACTGTCTCCCAGCAGGGGCAGTTCGACATCCGCGTCGGCGGCCAGGGCGGCGAGGCGTCGGTTGTCCAGAACCAGAGCCCGTTTCTCCAGTGCCCGTTTCAGGCTTTCAAACAGGCGCTCGAAGGCGAAGGGTTTGGTGACAAAGTCATAGGCCCCCTCGCGCATGGCCATGACCGCATCGGCGACGTCACCGTGTCCGGTGATCAGGATCACCGGCAGGGACGGATCAAGCGCCTGAAGACGTGTGAGCACCTGACGGCCGTCCAGCCCCGGCATTCTCAGGTCACTGATGACGACGCCGGCGAAGTCATCGCTGAGCGAGGACAGCGCCTGTTCGGCGCGGGAATAGGCCTCGACCTTGAAACCGGCCAGCTCCAAACGTTCGCCAAGGGCCGATCGGAAGTCATCATCATCCTCGATCAGGGCGATGTGGTTCAGTCCCCCATGTCCGGTCACTGTCAGGGGCGGGGTCATGTCGTGCATTTCAGGACAATCGCAAAACGTGCGCCGCTGGGTGTCGGCACATGGCTCAGCTCGCCACCGAAGCCCGCGATGATGTCGCGGCAGATGACAAGACCCAGGCCCACGCCGTTCGGCTTGCTGGTGACAAAGGGCGTGAACAGCTGCCCGATAAGATCCGCGTCGATACCGGGGCCATTGTCCGTAATGGTGACGACAACCTGAGTACCGCTCTGTTCGGCCTTGAGGACGATGGCGGGGGCAGGCGTGTTTTCCAGCGCCTCCATCGCATTCTGCATCAGGTTGACGATCACCTGTTCCAGACGGAAACGGTCCCCGATCACATAGCCGACATTGGCGGTATCGCGTTCCAGCCGCACATCCGCCTGTCGCAAGGCCCCGCCGAGCAGCAACAGGGCGCCGTCTATGGCTTCATTCAGGTCGATGGGCTGTAGTTTGGGCTCTGTCTTTCGCGAAAAGGACAGCAGTTCATGGGTTATGGCCCCGATGCGCGAGGTCAGGGCACCTATTCTTTCAAGGGCACCGGCAGCCTTGGGCGATTGGCCCTGATCCAGATAGGCGGTTGCGGTTTCGGCCTGTGTGCGGATGGCCGCTACAGGCTGGTTGATCTCGTGGGCGACACCGGCAGCGATCTGTCCCAGTGCCGCCAGCTTGCTGGCCTGTACCAGTTCGTGGCGCATGGCTTCGCGGCTGGCCTCTGCGCGGACGCGCTCTTCGATTTCGTTGTTGAGGGCGGCGTTGGCGTCTCGCAGGTCGCGGGTCCGCTCCTCGATGCGACGTTCCAGCTCAAGCCGGTTCCGCTCGGCGGCGCGTTGCTGGGCGGCTTGCCTCTGGCGCCGACGCAGCAGCACACCGGCAATACCGAAAGCCAGCGTCAGGAACAGGGCGGCCAGTATCCGCGCATTGGCTATGGCGGTTTCGACAGCGCCGCGTGAAGGCATCAGCAGATGCAGCGTCCATCCGGGCGAGGATGTGGGGGAGCTGGCGTGCATCCAGTCCTGCGCCACGCCGTCGACAGAGGCCGTGACCACCCGTGCGTCATGGTCTTGCGGGGTCTGGAAGGGCAGGGGCGTCAGGGCGTCCTTGCCCAAGGTCTGATCGGCCAGAGTGAGCTGGCGCATACGCGCATCCATCGGTCGCAGGGTATGGAAACGCCACTCGGGCTGACTGGTAACCAGCACCACGCCGCCGGGATCGACCACATAGGCAGGCTCGCCCGCCGCGCGCCACTCGGCCTCAAGGGCGTCGAACTCGACCTTCACCACCGTCACGCCCAAGGGGGTGCCGTCGCTGTCTATTACCCTGTGCGCCAGATACAGGCCCGGCTGGCGCGATACCGTGCCCAGGGCAAAGAACTCGGCATAGCCCGATTGCAGGGCGCGGATGAAATAGGGCCGGAAGCTGTAGTTTGCGCCGACAAAGCTGACGGGGGTGTTCCAGTTGCTGGCCGCCAGTGTGATGCCGTCGGCGGACACGGCATAGATGGCCGAGGTCCGCGTGCGATTTGAAAGCTCTTCCAGTCGCAGGTTCAGGATCTCAGCACGGGACTTTGAGCCTGTGCGCAGTGTGGCGATCACATCCGGATCACTGGCCATCGCGGGGGCAAGGGCGCGGTACTTCTCCATCTCGCTGCGAAGGACCGAGGCGTGCAGAGCCGCCGAAGCGTCTGCCTGACGGGACAGTTCGGAATAGGCCTCGCGGCGGGCCTGCTCGCCCCATACCCAGGCCCCCGTGGCCGTCACAAACAGCCACGCCAGAATCATGGCGATCCATGCGCGTTGGGATTTCCGGCGGTGGGTGACAGCAGACAAATCACTCATGTCGCCAGTTATGCGGAATATCGCACAACATGGCTATATTCGTGTGCGGAAATCCGCACAATGATCAGCGTTCAGAGCGGCCGTATTTAATTTTTCTGTACAAAAACAATATCTACTGAAATCACGCATTCTGGTTTGTGGCGATATATGGACCCCGCATACTTGCCTCCAACGCGGCGTAGATCGCGCCAGTGAGGAAGTAAGCGAGTTTTCGCACCAGGAGGCATACGGTTGATACCTGTAGCATCGGACCCCGTGGTCGTTCGTCGGCCGTTCTATCGCCACCTGTATTTTCAGGTCCTTGTGGCCATTGTGGCGGGGGCCTTCATCGGTCACTTCTGGCCGAACTTCGGCGAGAGCCTCAAGCCGCTGGGTGATGCCTTCATCAAGCTGGTGAAGATGGTCATCGCGCCGGTGATCTTCCTGACGATCGTTACCGGCATTGCCGGTATGCGCGATCTGGGCAGCGTGGGCCGCGTGGCTGCCAAGGCGTTCGGCTATTTCCTCGTCTTTTCCACGTTGGCGCTGATCATCGGACTGATTACGGCCAATGTGATCCAGCCGGGTCGCGGTCTGAACATCGACCCTGCCACCCTGAATGCAGGGGCTGTGGCCCAGTACGCCCAGGCTGCTCACGACAGCACCATCACGGGCTTTCTGATCAACATCATTCCCGACACCCTGATCAGCGGTTTCGTGAAGGGTGACATCCTTCAGGTTCTGTTCGTGTCGATCCTGTTCGGTATCGCTCTGGCGATGTCGGGCGATCACGGCAAGCCGGTTCTGAACCTGTTCGAGAACATCAGTGTCGCGGTGTTCAAACTGGTGGCCATCCTGATGAAGGCCGCACCCATCGGGGCCTTCGGTGCCTTTGCCTTCACCATTGGTGCCTATGGCATCCGCTCCATTGCCAATCTGGCGGCGTTGATCGGTACCTTCTATCTGACGTCGCTGCTGTTTGTGGTGGTGGTGCTTGGCCTTGTTGGATTGTTCAATGGCTTCAATATCTTCAAGCTGATACGCTATCTGAAGGAAGAGCTTCTGCTGGTGCTGGGCACCTCGTCGTCCGAAGCCGCCTTGCCCAGCCTGATGCAGAAGATGGAGCGTGCTGGCGCCGAAAAGTCCGTCGTCGGACTGGTGGTCCCGACCGGCTATTCGTTCAATCTGGACGGCACCAACATCTATATGACGATGGCGGCCCTGTTCATCGCACAGGCGTTGAACATTGAACTGAGCCTTGGTGACCAGATCGCCCTTCTGCTGGTGGCCATGCTGTCGTCCAAGGGGGCGGCCGGCATTACGGGAGCCGGCTTTATTACTCTGGCCGCGACTTTGTCGGTGGTGCCCGGCGTTCCGGTAGCGGGCATGGCCCTGATCCTCGGCATCGACCGCTTCATGAGCGAATGCCGCGCACTGACCAACTTCATCGGCAATGCCGTTGCGACCGTCGTTGTCGCCCGCTGGGAAAACCGTCTGGATAAGGAGGCGCTGACCGCAGCGCTGAACGGCAAACCGCAACCTCTGGCCGCAGCGCCGGATCCGGCGGCGGGGCCGGGGGATGATCTGGCGCTGACCGACGACTGATCGCGACGCGCACAAAATACAGGACCGCCCGCAAAGGGCGGCGAGGGAGAGGAAAATGAAGATGCACACCAAGATGCTGTTGCTGAGCACGGCTTCGGCGCTGCTCATGTCCGGCGCTGCCCATGCGCAGGAGGCCCAGCCCGAAACGGTGACCCAGGTCGAGGACATCGTCGTCGTGGGCACCAACATCCGCGGTGCCCGCACGACGGCGGCCCTGCCTGTGGTGGTGGCCGACCGCGAGCAGATCGAGGCGACGGGCGCAACGACGGGTGACGAGCTGCTGCGCACTATCCCACAGATGGGCGATGTTCTGTTCGACAGCGCCAATAATCCGCAGACGTCGAACTCGGCGCGCGGCGATGTGAACTCGGTGAACCTGCGCTCGCTGGGTGTGGGCAACACCCTGGTGCTGCTCAACGGTCGTCGTCTGGTCCAGCACCCGACCAGTCAGGGGACGTCGGACACCGGTACGGTTCCTGTCCTCAGCTACAACTCGAACGCGCTTCCGGTTTCGGGACTGGAGCGGATGGAAGTCCTGCTGGATGGCGCGGCGGCCATCTATGGTGCCGATGCCGTTGCGGGCGTGGTCAACACGGTCCTTCGCAGTGATATCGACGGCGTGACCGTCAGCACCCGCTACGGCGGGGCAGAGGGCACGCAGATGCGCGACCTCGAGGCCAATATCTTTGCGGGCAGGAATTTTGACCGCGGCAATATCTCCCTGTTCGCCAACTATGCCTCGCGTACGGCGCTGTGGGCCTCGGATCAGGATTTCACCTACACCGACGATCTGCGCGGCTTGTTTGCCGGTTATCCGGACTTTGCCGGTGTGCAGGCGCTGGATGGCCGATCCTCGCACACGCCCTGGGCGCGTCTGTCGGTCGGCAGCCGTGCCGTCATCCGGTCGAACGGTGTGGCACTGACGAACTCGGCGGGCGCTTTCCGCTATCAGCCGTCCAGCTTTGGCTGCGGCGTGAATGTGGGCGGCGACATCTGCATCGCCAGTGGCAACCACAACTTCAACACCACCAACCGCGAGATGCGTTACGACACCCGTCACGAGACGACGGTGCGCCCTTCGGTCGAGCGTTACAACGTCTTCGCCACAGGGCGCTATCAGTTCGACAACGGCGTCGAGGCCTTTGGCGAGATCGGCTATTACGGGGCACACAGCCGCGCGGTGCAGCCGCCGGTCGTGAACCTGAACCAGATCTGGATTCCGGCCAGCAACTATTACAACCCGTTCGGTCCGGTCACCTTTGCGGATGGCACAGCCAACCCGAACCGCCTGCCGGGGCTGACCAATGTTCCGGCGGCGGGCCTGCCGGTGCTGATGACCAACTACCGCTTTGTCGATACCGGCATGCAGGTGGTGAAGGTCGATAATTACCAGGCCCGTGTGCTGGCGGGGCTGAGGGGTGAATGGCGCGGTTTCGATTGGGAAACGGCGCTGGTCTATTCCGAGGCCGAGGCCGAGGACATCTCGCCCAATATCAACATGACGGCGCTGCAGAAGCAGCTGTCCCTGTCCACGCCGGATGCCTACAACCCGTTCAGCGGCGGTTGTGTGGTAACCACCAGCTTCGGTGACTGCACGCCCAGTTCGCAGGCCGCGATCGACGCCATCAGGTTCGATATGCGCCGCCTGTCGCGTACCACGCTGACAATGGCCGACTTCAAGCTGTCGAAGGGTGACATTTACAACCTTCCGGCAGGTCCGGTCGGTATGGCCTTCGGTATCGAGGCCCGCCGCGAAACCCAGAGCGATGACCGCGACGAGAACCTCGACGGCACCTTCACCTTCACCGACATGGTGACGGGTGAAACCAATCTGTCGAACGTCTCTGCCGTCAGCCCCAACCCTGACACCAAGGGCAGCCGCGAGGTCTTCTCTACCTATGTGGAGTTTGCCGTTCCAGTCGTCTCGCCCGAGATGAACATCCCGCTGGTCTATCAGCTGGATGTCCAGCTGGCGGGCCGTTACGAGCACTATTCGGACTTCGGTTCGGTGGCCAAGCCCAAGATCGCGGCTGCTTGGGATGTGATCCCCGGCGTACGTGTCCGCGGCTCCTATTCCGAAGGCTTCCGCGCCCCGAACCTGGAACAGACCAACGCCACCCAATATGCGCGTCTGGCCAGCGGCGTGGACTATGTGCGCTGTGAGGCCGACCTGCGTGCAGGACGTATCGCCAACTTCGCGGCCTGTTCGCAGAACACCTCGGGCGCGTCGCTGCTGGTCGCGGGCAATCCTGATCTGGAGCCGGAAGAGAGCACCAACAGCTCGTACGGTCTGGTCCTGCAACCGGGCTTTATTCCCGACCGCTTTGGCCAGTTCACCTTCACCATCGACAAGTGGAAGATCGAACAGGAAAAGATCGTCGGCCTGCTGGGTGCGCAAACCGCGCTGGCGCTGGATTATCTGAACCGCGTCGAGGGTGGCGAGAATCCGCTGGTGAACCGCCGCGCACCGACGCCCGAGGATATCGCGCTGTTTGACGGTACGGGGCTGACGCCGGTTGGCGAAGTGGTGTCGATCAACGACCGCTTCATCAACCTGCAGCCGCAGACCGTCAGCGGTCTGGACCTCGGCATGAACTGGTCGCTGCGCCGGACCAGATACGGCACCTTCATCGTCAATGTGAATGCCAGCAAGCTGGACGAGTTCACGCGCGATCCGGGCGATATCGTCAACGCCCTTTACGCGGCGCGGGCGGCAGGCACGATCAATGCGGGCACGACCCTTCCGGACTCCGCCCAACTGATCGGCCAGAACGGGCGTCCGGAATGGCGCGTCAACGCCAGCCTGACGTGGCGCAAGGGCTCGTGGCGCGCAGGGGTTTCCAGCCAATACATCGACGGCTTTGAACAGCCCGGCCTGCTGGGGACATCCGGTGAGCCGTGGCAGGTGGACAGCCGCCAGACCGTCAACGCGTATGTCGATTATGCTTTCCCGTTCGACACCCGCGTGCGTCTGGGTGTCCGTGACCTGACGGATCAGGGACCGCCGCTGGCCGATAACGGCTATCGTGGCTCGGTTCACAGTCCGTGGGGCCGCTATTGGTACGTCAGCGCCACCAAGTCGTTCTGATCGATCGAGGGAGTGAGGGTATGAGCCGTCTGTGGATCTCGGCCCTGTCAGGCCTTGCGGCATTGGCTACGGCACCCGCCGTGGCGCAGCAGGCGGGAGCGAGCGCTCCCGCCCCTGCAACCTGTCCGAGCTATCTGCCGGATGGAACGCGATGCTTCAAAGGGCAGGGACCCAAGGGCGGTTACTACTGGACCGCTATTCCTGCGGACTGGAACGGGACGCTGGTGGTTCATGCCCACGGTGGTCCGCGCACAGCCACACCCCGGGCCGATGACCCGCTGGAGGACCTTGAACGTTTCTCCATGACGGTGCGTGAAGGCTATGCGTGGACGGGCTCGACCTATCGTCGCGGGGGCTATGGCGTTCGTATGGCCGCCGAGGACACCGATGACGTGCGTCAGGTTTTCTGGGATGCCTTCGGACGCCCTAAGCGCACCATACTGCATGGCCAGAGCTGGGGCGGGAACGTCGCGGCCAAGGCGGCGGAACTGTATGCCCGCGATGCCGAGGGGCAGGTGGTCTGGGATGGCGTTGTGCTGAGCAGCGGCGTTCTGGCGGGCGGCACGAAGGCCTATACCTTCCGCGCCGACCTGCGTGCGGTCTATCAGTACTATTGCCAGAACCACCCGGCGGCCAACGAGCCTCGGTATCCGCTGTGGCAGGGACTGGGCGAAGGCAATCGACTGACCCGCGCCCAGCTGGAGGAACGGGTGAAGGCCTGCACCGGCGTCGGCCTGCCCGAGCGCCAACGCACCGATGAGCAAAAGCGCAGACTGGCCAATATCCTGAATGTGGTCGGTATCAGCGAGAACCAGTTGGTGGGCCACCTCGCATGGGGCACCTTCCTGTTCCGCGATCTGGTGCAGCGCCGTCTGGACGGGTTGAACCCCTTCGACAACAGCCGCACGGTTTACACGGGCTCCGACGACGATCAGGCCCTGAATGCAGGGGTACAGCGTTTTTCCGCAGACCCAGCCGCGGTCGCCCGACTGGCCTATGACGCCGACCTGTCGGGGATGATCGTGGCGCCCACCGTGACTATCCACGGCAAATACGATCCGACCGCCTTTGTCTGGCATCAGGCAGCCTATCGTGATCGTGTCGAGGCCGCAGGGCGCGGTGACCTGCTGGTGCAGACCTATACCGAGGAAAGCGCCCATAGCCTGCTGAGCGCGCCGCAATATGTGGCGGTATTCCAGGCTTTGAGCGCGTGGCTGGATGGCGGGGCCAAGCCTTCGCCGGACAGTATCGCGGCGGCATGTGGGGTTGCGGCACCCCGCTATGACATGCCCTGTCGCTTCGATACGGGCTATCGACCCGAGGTGCCGAACCCATAAGAAAAAGGCCGGACGATCAACTCGTCCGGCCTTTGTGTTTTAGCGGCGTCCGCTGGCGGACAGGTGGTTGCCGAAGAACAGGCTGTTGATCAGCAGGCGCTCGGTGCCCAGCCAGTATTTGCGGTGGGCCGGATCGTCTGCGAACAGGACCACATTGCCCGATCCAACCGGATTGACCTGTGCCCATACCGTTCCCGCGGCGGCCTTGCGCAGGCTCTCGGGTAAATAGCCGTTCACCTGCGGGGTGGCGTCGATGTGGATGACGTTGGCGAACGGATCGGCGACAGGCGACAGGGTGACATCCGTCTCCTTGTTCACGAACAGGTCGCGGCGCGTCAGGCCAAACGCCAGCGGGTGGCTGATGTCGGCATCGGCGGAAAGGGCGTTGCCGGCGGTGCGCTGTTCGCCCTGAACCGACTGGCGGTCGGAATAGTCGCGGCGCTCGGGCGCGGGGCGTTCGCGTTCCTCGCGCTCCGCCTGCGGGGCCAGACCGTTGGCCTGTGCCCAGCGGGCAGCATTGCCGAACACCACCAGAGAGCCGCCGCGACGCACCCATGCCTTGAGCGCGTCGACCGTCGGCTGGCCGAGGTTGTCATAGCGCCCACCCGACAGGACGATGCTGTCATAGTTGTCCAGCGAAACGCGGGCGATCTGCGACGGATCAAGGCGCGTGGCCGGATATTGCAGGCGCTCGCTGAGGGCGAACCACGTCGAGCCGATCTCGGTCGCGTTGACGCCTTCGCCCGCGATCAGGGCAATGCGCGGTGCGCGAACGACGCGGACGTTGTCGCTGCCCAGATCGACGCCCGACACGCTTTGGCCGGAGGTGAGGGCATGGGCCACAACACCGGCATCACGCGCGGCCTTGTCGATGGCTTGGCGAAGCCGGGTGGCGTCCAGTGTCTGGCCAGCGGTGGTGATCACCAGTGACCCGCGCTGGAATTCCGTCTGGCCGCCTTGGGTGCGGCTGGTGAACGGCTCGAAGGCGTTGCGGACACGAATGTCCTGCTTCAGGAGCGCGGCCAACACCTTGGGTGCGTTCAGGTCGCGCCAGTCGATGGCATAGGCATAGGCGGCTTCAGGGCCGCTGACACCGCCCTGTGCGGCGGGAACGGCGGTTACCGCGCTGCCATAGGCGGGGACGCGTCGAAGGCCGCTCGATCCGAGATTATAGGCCAGCGCCACCGAATAGGAGGTGCTGCCATAGACGCCGCCATTGGTGGGCGGGGTCTTGTCGAAGATGGAGTGGATCAGCCGGAACTGCGGCTGGGCCGAGGGGACGACATAGGCCGTGCCCGGCTCATAGGTGCGGCCATCCTGTGTGACGCGCTCGGTCAGGGGATAGACCTGAATCCGGTGCGTCAGCAACAGGTCCAGCGTCTGGCGCGTCAGGCCTGGGTTGGCCGCATCGCCGAACACAAAGGCCTGTGCCGTGTGGCGGCGACCCTGTTCAACCGCCGAGCGGAAGAAGTCGCGCTGGAACTGGAGCAGGCCCGCCCGTTCGGCCACGGCACCGCGAATGGTCGCCAACCCGATATTGGCCTGATTACGCACGGTGAAAGGGAAGGTCAGCGGCCCGTTGGCCGTGTCCTGAACCAGCCCCCGCGACGATGCCTGTTCGACCGTTACGCCGATGCCGCCGTGGAAGTCGGGATAGGTGGAGCCATAGACGGGCGAGAAATTGTCGAATGTCTCGCGGGTGTAATAGAGCGAGCCGAGGCCATCCAGCGCCTGTGCGTGGTATTTGGCGAGGGTCACGTTCCACTCATAGGCCGCCTTGGGCAGCAGCGGGCTTTCCATCGAGGACGGGGACGGCTCGAAATAATAGGTGCTGCCCGCGCCCATCTCGTGGAAGTCGATCTGGAAGTTGGGCTTCCAGCGGTGGAAGGCTTCCAGCTTGGCACGCGTTTCGCGCTGGGTCACGGCCAGCCAGTCGCGGTTCAGGTCGGTGAAATAGTGGTTCACGCGCCCTGCGGGCCACGCCTCGACGTGTTCCTTGTCCAGCGGGTCCGATGATGGCGGATTGCTGTGCCACGCATTGTGCCAGTTGGCGGCGCGGTCGCGGCCATCGGGGTTCTGGGATGGATCGATGACGATGACGGCCTTGTCGAGCCAGTCCTGAACCTCCGGCGAGCGGCTGGCTGCGAGGTAATAGGCCGTCAGCAGGGCGGCTTCGCCGCTGGAAGTCTCATTGCCGTGGACGCTGTAGAACAGACCCACCACGACGGGCTGGTCGGGGCTGATCGCGCCGCCGTTGGGATTGGCCACCTCGGCATGGGCGCGCTGGATGTCGCCGATGCGCGCCTGATTGGCCGCCGAACTGATGACGACCGAGGCGAGGGTGCGGTTTTCGTAGCTTCGACCGATGTCCTCAAAGGTCACGCGGTCCGACAGGCGGGCTAGTTCGCGAAGATAGGCAATGATCTGGTCGTGGCGGGTGAAGTGGGTGCCGACCGGATAGCCGAGGAAGGCCTCGGGTGTCGGAATGGACGGATCGAAATCCGCCGCCGAGGCCTGCGGGAAATAGTAATCCAGCGACTGGGCGAGGACCGGAGCCGGAGCCGCCATCAAGGCGGCTCCGAACAGTACCGCGGCGGCGGAGCGTTTGGCAATGTTTCGGGCGTTTTTCACGCGTGGTTCTCGTTTCTCGATGACGGTCTGGATCAGAAGGCGACGTCGAAGCCGACGCGGAAATAGCGCCCGCGCAGATCGTATTGGCCAAAGTCATAAGGCGCGCGCACACCGGGGAAGGAGGCATCGTGCGGCGGGGCCTCGTCGAAGATGTTCTCGACCTTTGCGTACAGGCGGACCTTCTCGGTCGCGGCCCAGCCCAGATAGGCGTCGAATTGGTGATAGCTGTCGACGCGTTCCTGATCGGCGACCACAGGCACCTGATCGTAGCCACTGGGGTGCTGACAGTCTAACGCTAAAAAGTCTCCACTTGGGGTAAAGAGGGAGGTTTTTATGTCTGGCTTATCGTTCAAGCGTCATCGGTTTTCGGGGTCGGTCATCTGTCAGGCGGTACGCTGGTATTTTCGCTTCACACTGAGCCTCCGCGACGTTGAAGAGTTGATGGCGGAACGCGGGGTTGAGGTCAGCCGTGAAGCCATCCGATGCTGGGTGAACAAGTTTGGTCCGCTGATTGCTGCAAACATCCGCCGAAATCGCGATCGTCCGACGGGGCGATGGCATTTGGACGAGGCAGTTGTCAGGATACGTGGTCGCCGCATGTATCTGTGGCGCGCGGTTGATGACGAAGGCGAAGTGCTTGATGTGCTGGTTCAAAAGCGACGTAATAAGCACGCGGCTTTGAAGTTGTTACGACGCTTACTTCGCAACACCGGCATTCATCCTGAAGCGATAGTGACGGACAAACTGGCCTCGTATCGTGCGGCGATAAAAGACCTGCATCTTCAAGGGCGTCACCAGCCGGGTGGGATGCGTGAGAACAATCGGGCCGAGAATTCTCACCTCGTCATTCGTCGACGAGAACGAAAGCAGCAGAGGTTCAAAAGCCAAGGTTCGGCCCAACGATTTCTCTCCAGCCACGGCCCAATCTACAACGCCTTTAATCTTCAACCGCATCTGATTTCTCGACCCGGTCTTCGCGTACTGCGACGTCAGGCCGAAACCGCTTGGTCGGCAGCGACGCAAATGGTCTAAAATCGGCAAGGGGAGGTCTGGTTTTTGCTCAGACCGGTTAACTTGTCAGCGCCGTTGCTCGCGGTGGCGCACGGCGTCGCTCCGCTCTGTGCGTTTACGGGCCATGCCTCTAAATGGACTATATCGTCCGTTTAATCAAGACTGGACATCGACCATCAAGACGCCGTTCTGGCCTCGTCCAGATAGCGGGCCCAAATCCGCCGCCCTGCATCATCGAACGTTCTGACGCTCTCGATGAGGTGCTGTCATCTGTGGACGG
>NZ_DJFS01000076.1 GCF_002432125.1 Brevundimonas sp. UBA5866 | reverse complement strand
TCTGCGCCGCTGTCCAAAGGACGGCACCGGCACCGTCCGCCGCGCCGCTCACACGACGGCCGCGGCCACCCGAGGCAGCGCCCGCGACAGCCCCCAGCAGGATGAAAATGCCGAACAATACGGCACCGCCAATCAACAGGGCGCTGGCATTACCTGCGTCGCCACGGTCTTCCTCGACCAGTTTGGCCGCGCGGGCAGCCGCATCGTCGGGGTCCAGTGTCATCTGATAGACGAGGGCATCAACGCCCTTGTCTATGCCGCCATAGAAATTGCCCTCCCGAAACGAGGGCAGAATGTCGTTGCGTATGACAATGGAGGAGTAGGCGTCGGTCAGTACGCCTTCCAGACCATAGCCCACCTCAATACGGACCTTGCGGTCATTGGGTGCGACAATCAGCAATGCGCCGTTGTTCGCTTCCTTTTGGCCGATGCCCCAGGCGCGGCCCAGCTGATAGCCGTATTCGGATATGTCGTAATCGTTCAGGCTGGCCACTGTCACGACGACCAACTGGTCGGTGGTCCGGGTTTCCAGTGCAGCCAGTTTGTCGCTAAGCGCCCGCTCTTGATCGGGCGTCAGAATGTCGGCCTGATCGACGACCCGACCTGTAAGCGCGGGAAACGGGATGCCGGACTGGGCCGTGGCGGTCATCGGCAGAGCCGTGGCCAACCACAGACCCAGTACAAACAGAAGGGCGAGCGCCCTTTTCATACCATCGGCCTTAGTTGGTGGCGGCCGGAGCCGCAGCCGGTGCCGAGCCCGGTGCCACGGCCGGGGCATTGCCGCCCGGCTGTGCTGCCGGGTTCAGGCTGTCAAAGTTCACGTTCGGTGCGTTCTGGGCTTCGGCCGTAGCGGTGAACAGCTGCATTTCCTTGGAGCCGGAATGCAGGGTCTTGGCCCAGATGATGCTCGGGAAGGTACGCAGGGTGGTGTTGTAGTCGCGCACGGCCTCGTTGTAGTCGCGGCGGGCCACCTGAATGCGGTTTTCGGTGCCTTCCAGCTGCGATTGCAGGGTCAGGAAGTTCTGGTTCGACTGAAGCTGCGGATAGGCTTCGACCGTGACCAACAGGCGCGACAGTGCGCCCGACAGTTCGCCCTGGGCCTGTTGGAACTGTTGGAAGGAGGCCGGATCATCGGCATTCACATTGATGCTGGTGGCCTTGGCGCGTGCCTCGATCACCTGGGTCAGCGTGGTGCGTTCCTGAATGGCGGCACCCTGAACGGTCGAGACAAGGTTCGGTATCAGGTCGGCACGGCGCTGATACTGGCTCTGCACATCGGCCCATGCGGCCTCGGCGCGTTCCTGCTTGGTCGGAATGGTGTTGTAGCCACAGGCGCTCACAGCCGGAGCCATGACGATTACAGCGGCCACGGCGGCCATACGGGGGGACATGCCAGCCATCGGTTTCCTCCTGTCGGTCACAATGACCGTAGTTCGTTCATAGGATTGGGGTGCGAAGGGGCCTGTGCGCAAGTACAAACGGCCCCATAGCTGAAAAAATTACCGCGCCAGAAGATCGTCCGGTGTCGCGCCAACCGAGCGGCAGGCCGCGGTGTAGGTGTTCACCAGCAGGCAGGCTATGGTCATCGGGCCGACGCCGCCCGGAACAGGGGTGATCTTGCCCGCGACAGCGGCGGCTTCGTCAAACGCCACATCGCCGACGACGCGGGTTTTGCCCTCGGCGGCCTTGACGGGATCCTTGGACGGAACGCGGTTGATGCCCACGTCGATGACCGTCGCGCCCGGCTTGACCCAGTCGCCCTTGATCATTTCCGGACGACCGACAGCGGCCACCAGAATGTCGGCGGTACGGCACAGGGCCGGAAGGTCCTTGGTGCGCGAGTGGGCGATGGTGACGGTGCAGCTTTCGCCCAGCAGCAGTTGGGCCATCGGCTTGCCCACGATGTTGGAGCGGCCCACGATCACGGCATTCAGGCCCGACAGATCGCCCAGCTGATCCTTGAGCAGCATCAGGCAGCCCAGCGGGGTGCACGGAACCAGACCATCCTGACCCACGGCCAGACGACCGGCGTTGACGACGTGGAAGCCATCCACGTCCTTGTCCGGCGAAATCGCGTCCAGCACGGCATTGGCGTCGATGTGCTGCGGCAGGGGAAGCTGGACCAGAATGCCGTGGATGCCTTCGTCGGCATTCAGCTGATCGATCAGGGCCAGCAGTTGTTCCTGGGACGTGTCTTCCGGCAGGCGGTGCGTGTCCGAACGCATACCGGCCTTCAGGGTCGTTTCGCCCTTGTTGCGGACGTAGAGCTGGCTGGCGGGGTCTTCGCCCACGATCACGACGGCCAGACCGGCTTTTACGCCGTGCGACTGGATCAGACGCTCTACCGCCGCGCCGACGCGGGTCACGAGGGTTTGGGCGAAGGCCTTGCCGTCGATGATCTGGGCAGCGGCATTTTCGGTCGTCATGGGTTCGACTCCACCTGTGGGCAAGGAACGGATTTTGTTGCGGGCGATTTACAGGCGCCACGGTTCGTCGTCTATGATCACGACATCTTATTGAAGAGGCAGACCTCCCCATGCGTCATTCTTTGCTCGCCGCCGCAAGTGTCCTTGCCATTCTGACAGCGCCGTCGCTGGCTTTGGCACAGGAGCAGGGCGGTGAAATCCGTGTGGGGCAAAGGGTGAGCGGCGAGACGACAGAACAGGGCCGCGACTATCTGCTCACTCTGGGCGCAGGCGAGGGCTTCGAAGCCATCATGCGCAGTGACGATATTGATTCCGTCCTTGAGCTGTACGGCCCCGATTCCGATGGTGAAGCATTGGCGCGCGACGATGATGGTCTGAATGACGGCCTGAACTCGCGCCTGCGTTTCGTCGCCCCGGCGGCTGGACAGTACCGTCTGCGCGCTCTGGCGCTGGTCGAAGAGGGCCCGTTTGAACTGTCGGTACAGCGTTGGCGGCCGGCGGCTTTCCGCTCCACCAACCTGACGCTGGGCCGCAGCGTTTCCTCGGCGCTGAACAACCGCAGCCCCGAGGACGCCGACGGTCAACGTTTCCAGCAGTTCCGGATCGATCTGGCAGCGGGGCAGCGGATTTCGATTCGTGCCGAAAGCGACGACTTCGATACCGTCGCCTCTATCGGCAATGAAAACTTCGGCATGTTCGAAGAGCTTGCCCGTAATGACGACGGGCCCGACATGGGGCTCAACTCCCTGTTGAACTTCAGTGCGCCCAAAGCGGGTACATATGCCATTCGCGTGGCGTCGGTCAGCGAAGGTGCGGGCCGCTTCACCCTGGTCGCCCAGGAGGCCGAACCCCTGGCGGAGCCCATTGCCTTTGTCATCGGCGAGTCGGTCGAGGGCCGTTTGAACGACAAGACGCCGGTGGGGCTGGGTGATGTCCGGGCCGACCGCTACGCCCTGCAGGCCGAGGCGGGCAAGGCGTATGAGATCAGTGTCGTTTCCAATGATTTCGATTCATATCTGGCGGTGTATGACGCCGAAGGCCAGGAAGTCGCCTCTGACGATGACAGCGGTGGCGAACTGAACGCCAGCACGGTCTTCGTGCCCTCTGTTTCCGGCACCTATGTCGTCGAAGCGCGTGGCCTCTCCAACATTGAGGGTGCCTATACACTCTCGATCGAGGAGGTAGCAGCGCCGCCTGCACCGGTTGAACTCAATATCGGGCAGGAGGTCGAGGGCGAACTGACCGACGATGACGCCCGACTGAGCGGTTCGCAGCGCTACGACGCCTATCGTTTCACGGGCACCGAGGGGCAGCGCCTGCAGATCACCCTGATCTCGTCCGAGTTCGATGCCGTTCTGGAAGTGAGCAAGGCCGATGGCTCCTTCTCGGCGATTGCGACCGATGACGACGGCATGGGGCAGGGCACAGACTCACGTCTGATGTTCGATGTGCCTGCTGACGGTGATTACATCGTGCGGGCGCAGAGCTTCGGTGAAGGTCGCGGTTCCTATGAGCTGCGTCTGACCGACCGTGGCCCCGAACCCAAGCCGGGCAGCCTGCTGATCGGATCGACCGTGCGTGGCTCGCTCAGCGAGAACGACAACACCACCACCGACGGTCCGATGAGCAGCGGTGGCTATTATGACGACTATGTCTTCAATGCCCGCAAGGACGAGAAGCTGCGGTTCATTCTGGTCGCGCCCAAGTTTGACGCCGTGGTCATGGTGGGACAGGCCACAGGTTCGGGCCATAATTGGATGAAGCAGGACGATGACGGCCTGTCTGATACCCATTCGCGCCTGATCTGGACTGCGCCGCGCGACGGCGAATATGTGGTGCGCGTGACGAGTTTCGGTGCCAATTCGACCGGTGACTATTCCCTGATCGTCGAGCGTCAGCCCTGACGCCCTTGTTGAGTTTGTGAAACCATGTCCGCGTCAGTCCACCTTAACCGCAAGGACCAGCACCTGGATGTTGTGCTTGCGGGTGGTGGGCGCCATGCGGCGCGTACGGGGTTTGACGACTGGCGCTTCGTTCATGAGGCGCTGCCGGATATAGATCACGGGATGATTGATCTGGGCGTCGATTTCTTGGGTCGGCGCCTTAAATCCCCGTTTCTGATCAGTGCGATGACCGGCGGGCCCGCACGGGCTGCGGCCATCAACGAGCGGTTGGCCGAGGCGGCACAGCATCTTGGCATTGCCCTGGCCGTCGGTTCCCAGCGCGCGGCTCTGGAAGAGGGTGGCAGTGACGCCGGTCTTGACCGTTCCTTGCGTCGCCGCGCGCCCGATACGCCGATACTGGCCAATATCGGTGCCGCACAGCTCACACGTGGCTTCGGGCGTGACGATGCCTTGCGTATCATGGACATGATCGACGCCGATGCCCTGGTCGTGCATCTGAACCCGTTGCAGGAAGCCTGCCAGCCCGAGGGCGACCGTAACTGGTGGGGTGTTGCGGCGACACTGCATGCCTTGGTTCGTGAACTGGACCGGCCTGTCATCGTGAAGGAGACGGGGGCCGGCATTTCTGCCCTGACGGCCCAGAAGCTTGTGGCAATGGGCGTTGTCGGTATCGATGTCGCCGGGGCAGGGGGAACAAACTGGGCCCTGGTCGAAGGCGCACGCGCCCGGGACTCGCTTGATCGGGACCATGCCGAGGCCTTTGCCAACTGGGGCATACCGACAGCCCGCGCCATTGCGGAAACCCGCAATGCCTTGCCGGATGTTCTGCTGATTGGTTCAGGGGGTGTTCGGGATGGGGTGGATGCCGCCAAAGCCATCCGTCTGGGCGCGGATATGGTGGGCATGGCAGCCGGAGTTCTGTTGGCGGCGACCGAGTCGACCGAGGCCGTCATAGGTCGCCTGCAGACCGTAACCCGGCAACTGCGAACTGCTTGTTTCTGCGTGAACGCGCCGAGTCTGGCGCATTTGAAGCGCGTACCGCTGCTGCCGGCCGGCTAGGGTTCAGCCCTCGTAATCGTCAGGGACCTTGGTGACCTTGCCGGTTTTTGGGTCTTTGGTGATCGGCTGTTCCTTGGGCGACATTTCCGGGCCGGTGCCTTCGGAATAGATCCAGCCGTCGTCGTTCCAGCTGGTGCCGGTTTCCTCTTCCGGCTCTTCCGGATGGGCGCGCGCCATTGCCTCTGCGTGGTCGTAGCTGTTGGCCAACTCGCCGACGGACAGCTGGCCGCTGGTGGCAATGATTTCAGGTTCCGGGGGCGCGACAACATCAACCTTGAGGGCCTTGCCGTCTGCACGTTCCCCCTCACCGGAGGGCGAGCAGGCCGCAGCCGCAACAAGGGAAGTCATACCGACAAGGGTGATCAGGAACTGTTTGCGCATTACCAGGCTCACTGACTGTACCGCATGGCAAAAGCCACGACAGCTGGGGTCATTGGACAGGCCTTTTACGCCAGACTCATTAGTGAAAGGAAACGGAAAAGCCCTAGCGGCTCATGGCGTTCAGCAAGGCGTCGTGTACGGCAACTTCGGTGAACGGCTTCTGGATCGTCGGATAACCGCGCCATTGCTCGGGCAGTCCGCCCTCGCCATAGCCGGTAGAAAATACAAACGGTATGCCGCGCGATTTCAGCTGTTCGGCGACAGGGAAAACCAGCTCACCGGCCACGTTGACGTCAAGCAGGGCGGCATCTATCGCCACACTGCGGGCGGCCTCGACACCGCTGGCGACCGTGCCTTCGGGACCAACAATCTCGCATCCCATGTCTTCGAGAATGGTTTCCAACAGCATGGCGACGAGGGACTCGTCCTCGACCACCAGAATCCGGCGCTCTGCTAGGTCGTTCGTCATTAAGCTTGCCCCGTTAGCGAAATCGTCGTGACGCACACCACCTATCAGGCGGACGGGCACACGACATAAACCCCCAGACTAAATGCAGAGGTTATACAGCAACGCCTGATTTTCTAATCGGTGCCATATTACCGCGAATAATTTTACGATCTCCGGACAAGTGGCGGAGCGTCGATCAAAACGATTTGCAGTGAAGGAAAAAGATGGTGGACGCGACAGGGATTGAACCTGTGACCCCCTCGGTGTGAACGAGGTGCTCTCCCGCTGAGCTACGCGTCCATCTCTGGAACGGCTTCGTATGAAGCGCGTCGGGAGGCGGCGATGTAGCCCGCGAATCTCCCGACTGCAAGGGTAAACTTATCAAATACCTGCGGTAATTGAGTTTTCCGGCGTTTCGTCGCCCGGATCGCCGGGCAGCCACGCGACGCGGCCGTCATAAATGTCCTTGTTCAGGATGCCTTCTTCCTTGGCCACGATGACGGGGACCAGCATCTGGCCCGTCACATTGGTGGCGGTGCGCATCATGTCCACGATACGGTCGATGGCGACGATATAGCCGATGCCTTCCAGCGGCAGGCCTGCGGTGGACAGGGTCAGGGTCAGCATGACGATGGAAGTGCCCGGAACCCCTGCCGTACCCAGCGAACCCAGAACCGCCGTCAGGCCGATCAGGATGTACTGCGTCACCGTCAGGTCGATCTGGAAATACTGGGCGATGAAGATGGCGGCGATGGCCGGATAGATGGCCCCGCAGCCGTCCATCTTCACATTCGCACCCAGAGGCACAGCAAAGGCGGCATAGGCCTGTGGCACGCCCAGACGCTCGACCGTCTGGCGAAGCGTAATCGGCAGGGTACCCAGCGACGACGAGGTGGCAAATGCCGTCTGTTGTGCCGCAAATGCCCCACGGAAGAAGCTTACCGCCTTGAGGCCGTGAACCTTCAACAGGCCCGAATAGACCACCAGAATGTGGAACAGGCAGGCGACATAGATCGCCAGAATGAACTTGCCGAGCGGCAGCAGGCTTTCCCAGCCATAGCCACCGACGACCGAACCGATCAGGGCAAACACGCCGAACGGGGTCAGCTGGATGATCCAGCGGGTGATGCGGAAGACGATGGCCGCGCCTTCGTCCACGACGCGGCGGGCGGTCTGTGCGCGGTCACCCAGCGCCACAAGGGCCGCACCGACAAAGGCCGAGAAGAAGATGATCTGCAGCACCTTGCCTTCGCTGAGCGCGGCAAAGGGATTGCGCGGAACGATATCCAGCAGAACCTGCAACGGCGTCGGGATGTCACGCGCCTTGACCTCGCCCAGCGGCAGATCGGTCAGGCCCACGCCCGGGTTGATGATGTGAGCCGTCGCAAAGCCGACCAGCACAGCCAGCAGCGATGTGATGGCGAACCAGACGATGGTACGCACGCCCAGACGCACCGCGCCCACGCCTTCGCCCAGTTTGGCGATGGAGCTGGCAATGGTGAACAGCACCAGAGGGGCCACCACCATGCGGATCAGGTTCAGATAGACGTCACCGAACGGCTGCAGGATGACGGGAGCCAGCTTGCCGAGCAGAAGGCCCGCCACCACCCCGAGCGCGAGGCCCGCGAAGGTGCGTTTCCAGAGGGGGATTGCAAAGAAGCGACGTATCATGGGTTCACCTGAGATCAGGTGGCCTATGTCTGGCTTTGCGCCCCAAGCGGCAACGGGGGGCAGGCTTAGAAGTTCTAAACCCTGCCTCAGTTTTCCTGAATATCAGGCGACCAGTTTCGCCAATGCGGCCTCGAACTCGTCGTAGTGGTCGATGGTGATGTCGCCGCCCATTTCCGATAGCGGAACGTCGCTGTAGCCGAAGCTGACGAGGATGCAGGGGATGTTGGCATCCTTGGCGGCGCGGGTGTCGGTGGTGGAATCGCCGACCATGACGGCCTTGGCCGGATCACCACCGACCTTGAGAACGGCTTCGCGGATGTGGGCGCCGTCCGGCTTCTTGGCCGAGACGATGTCGGGGCCGACGATGGCCGCAAAGCGGCTGCTGATGCCCAGAGTGTCCATCAGATTGGTGGACAGGTCCGTGCGCTTGTTGGTGGCGACGACCAGCGTCGCCCCGCGCGCGTNNGGGGCCCCCCCCCCCCCGCGGTTTTTTTTTTTTTTTCCCTCTTCTCCCCCCCCCCCCCCGCCCCGGGGCGCGGGGGGGGGCGGGGCCCCGCCCCCCCCCGCGCGCGCCCAGACGGTCCAGCACATCGAGGCAGGACGGGAAGGGCGCGGTGTCGACGGCGATATTGGCGTTGTAGTCGGCAAGGAAGGCATCAAATAGCGCCTTGCTGTTCTCTTCCTTCCACTCGGCACCGGCCTCGGCAAAGCCGTTCTTCAGCAGCGCCAGCGCGCCGTGGCCGACCAGATGGCGGGCCGCCGACACGGGGCGCGGCGGCAGGCCTTCTTTCGCCAGAAGGCGGTTCAGCGTGCCGATCAGATCGGGGGCAGAGTCCACCAATGTTCCGTCCAGATCAAAGGCAATCGTCCAGCCTTCAAGATCGCGTTCGGCCATTGGTGTCTCCCGTTCAGGCGTTGGATGGTTTAGAGCCAATGCTGACTAGCCCCCGGGACGACTCATGACCAGCATTTCCACTCGCCGCGCCGCCATCATTCTTGCCGCAGGGCAGGGCACCCGTATGAAGTCGTCTCTTCCCAAGGTGCTGCACCCTGTTGGCCACCGTGCCATGGTGGATCACGCCATCGACGCGGCCGAGGCGCTGGGCTGCGAGAAGATCGTGGTCGTGGTCGGCAACCACTCGCCGGAAGTGCGCGCCCACATCGTCAAGCGTCTGGGTGAGGACGCCATTGCCGTTCAGGACCCGCCGTGCGGCACCGGCCACGCCGTCCACGCCGCCGAAGAGGCGCTGAAAGATTTTGATGGCGAAGTGGTCATCACCTATGGCGATGTGCCGCTGCTGAAGGCCAAGGACATCGAGCCGGTGTTCGGCGGCAAGGGCGTCAGCGTCATCGGTTTCGAGGCCCGCGATCCGGGCGCCTATGGCCGTTTGGTCATAGAGGGCGAGACCCTGCTGGCTATCACAGAGGCCAAGGAAGCTACGCCGGAAGTGCTGGCCATCCGCGCCTGCAACTCGGGCGTCATGGCGGCACCTGCCAAGCTGCTGTTCACCCTGCTGGCCGATGTGAAAAACGACAATGCCAAGGGCGAGTATTATCTGACCGATGTTGTGGAACTGGCCCGCAAGGCTGGCCACGACACCCGCGCTGTCTTCGCGCAGGAAGACGCCGTGATGGGCGTGAACTCGCAGGCCGAACTGGCCGATGCCGAGGCCCTGTTCCAGAAGGTGCAGCGCGAAACCTTCATGGCCAATGGCGTGACCATGAGCGCGCCGGAAACCGTCCACTTCGCCTATGACACCCAGATCGCGGCTGGCGTCACCATCGAACCGTTCGTCGTCTTCGGCCCCGGCGCGGTGGTGGAAAGCGGTGCGCGTATCCGCAGCTTCTCGCATATCGAAGGGGCCAAGGTCGGCCCCAAGGCCGAGGTCGGCCCTTATGCCCGCCTGCGCCCCGGTGCGGACCTTGGCGAAAAGGTCAAGATCGGCAACTTCGTCGAGGTGAAGAACGTCACGCTGGGCACCGGCGCCAAGGCCAACCATCTGGCCTATCTGGGCGACGGTTCGGTCGGTGCGGGCGCGAACATCGGCGCGGGCACGATCTTCTGTAACTATGACGGCTTCTTCAAACACCGCACCGAGGTGGGCGAGGGCGCTTTCGTTGGCTCGAACAGCTCGCTGGTCGCGCCTGTCACCATCGGGGATGGAGCCATGATCGGCTCGGGGTCGGTGGTGACGAAGAGTGTAGGGGCGGGGGAGCTGGCGCTGGCGCGGGCACCGCAAGTCAACAAGGCCGGATGGGCCACGCGCTTCATGGATATGATGCGCGCGAAAAAGGCTGCGAAGAAGTGAGTGACATCCAGAAGAAGAACGCCGGCTATGCCGCTGCCCAGTACGTAGAGGCGGGCATGAAGGTCGGCCTCGGCACAGGTTCGACCTCCGCGTGGTTCGTCAAGGCGCTGGCCGAGCGCAACCTGCCGGACCTGAAATGCGTGCCGACCTCGGAAAAGACCGCCGATCTGGCGCGTGAACTGGGCCTGACCCTGTCCACTCTGGAAGACACGCCGCGTCTCGACCTGACCGTCGATGGTGCTGACGAAATCGGCCCCGAACTGGCGCTGATCAAGGGCGGTGGCGCGGCCCTGCTGCGTGAGAAGCTGGTGTGGGAGGCGTCTGACCGCTGTATCGTCATCGCGGACGAAGCCAAGGTGGTTGACCAACTGGGCCAGTTCCCGCTGCCGATCGAAGTCGTGGCTTTCGGGCACAAGACCACGGGTGCGCGCATCAATGCCGTGCTGGCGGCACACGGTCTGGGCGAGGCCACGGTACGTCAGGCCGACCGCGGAATGGTCCGCACCGACGGCGGCAATGTCATCTATGACGCGGCCAAGGGCGTGATCACCGATCCGGTCAAGCTGGCCGCCGACCTGAAGGCCATCACCGGCGTGGTCGAACACGGCCTGTTCCTCGGCCTGACCGACCTCGCCGTCATCGGCACGGATGACGGCTCCAGAACGGTGTCCTAGTTTTCGGCTCTTTGGCTTAGCCGGTCTGCAGCGCGTGCGATCTCGCTTCTGATGTGGAGGCGTGATGCGGCATTGCTGGCCGGTGTCTGCGTTGCCGAGTACAGGCCACTCAGATAGGCGCGATCCCATTGGGTCAACGAGGGGGCGGCACTGCTGTCGTCCACGGCGTTCAGGATCGAGTTGTAGGACTCCGTATCCGCCGTCGGAGAAATCTGGGCCAAGGCGACCACCGCCAGATAATCGGCGAGTTGCAGCGAATTCATATGCGTAAGCTGCGTCGGATCTATGATGATGTAGGTCTGGCGCATGCTGTCGCTATAGGGTTCCGTAAGGCGTGGGGCCGTCTTTGGAACGAAGATGACTTCCTCACCACGACCGTCTTCCATTGGTGTATCACCCGGCATACGGAACGCCCGCTGGCCGGTTTGGGTGACGACAACCTCGCTCAGATACCACCAGCGAATGGGCGCATCGCTTTCCGTGAAATGGTGCCGCATGGCACGGTTGGTGACGCCGGTAGCGTTGGGGATCAGATCACGTTTCCTGTCAGACATGAAGCGCGCAGCAACTTCGCGCGGCTGGTCTGTGGCGACGATATGTACGTTAGCCTTACAGCCCGGCTGTCCTGTCCGAACGCCGAGATCCGCTGCGACATCTGAAATGCGGTCGATCAGGTATTGGCTCAGGTCTTGGCCTAAATTGACGACGCCCACGCACACTGGATCGTTCCAGCGCGCCAGCTTGCGGCCCGGTACGGGATCGGCAACGTTTTCAACGAAATTACGGATCAAGGCGTCTCTCGGACGACCTGTCACGGTCAGATCCTCTAGCCGATAGGACTCCTGGGATGGCGAGGGCGGCGTGACGACGGGCGCAACCTGTGGTGCGCCGCTGTTGAACGCCAGCATACCGGCAGCAATGACTTCGGTGAGCATCACGAACATCCCCATCTATATGGATAGAACCATCGCTCATAGTTCGTGTGTTGCGCAAGATTGATCGATCAAATCGCACGCAAACGTGATGGGCACCTCTCTAAAAAGAGATGCTTCTTTCTCTGGATAAAAGATCGGTTCTCAGCGAAGTCTTTGATCTCCAAATCGTTTCACGACGACCTGTTTATGATCCGTGCCGGTTCGACTGGCATTTTCTCGATGCAGAAGAACTACTCTCTGGCAGCAATCGGTTGAGCCTGACGCTCGATTGAAGTTGCGATTTCGTTTCTGCTTGCGCCTGCAATCTTTGGGATCGCTGTGCTGCGTAAAGACCTTTCCGATAAGCCAAGTCCCATTCCGTAAGGCCGGAGACTTCCGTCGGAAAGGAAATGACATTCAGGCCGTAGTCGTTAGGTGCCAATGTCAGGCGAAGATTGTCATGAATCCTTTGGCCGGTTTCAGTCGAGTTTGAAGAGACCGCAGAGTTCTGAAATTGGCCGGAGGGAGGATGTTGGGGTGCCGAATGCGAAAGCAGGGAGGCTGTGATCGCAACAGATACCGCTGCTACACGGTTGGCATACGGGCACAAATGCCGTTTTTGTGAGCAACCGTCTCGCGTTGGTGGCGCAGGCACACTAGATGATTGCCAACAATCCAGCGGAGCCATCCATGTCCTCTTCCCATGACTACGACCTGTTTGTGATCGGTGCCGGTTCGGGTGGTGTCCGTGCGGCACGCCTGACCGCGATGGGCGGCAAGAAGGTTGCCGTCGCCGAGGAATACCGGGTCGGCGGGACCTGCGTGATCCGTGGCTGTGTGCCCAAGAAGTTGATGGTGATGGCATCGGACATCACCCACCAACTCGAGGTCGCCGAAGGTTTCGGCTGGACCATCGAGAACGCCAGCTTCGACTGGCCCAAATTCCGCGACACCAAGGAAAACGAGATCGCGCGCCTGTCGGGCCTGTACAACGCCAACCTTACAAAGGCCGGCGTCGAGGTCATCAATGGCCGTGCCGTGCTGAAAGACAAGCACACCATCGAGATCGTCGGCACCGGCCAGACCTTTACCGCCGAGAAAATCCTGATTGCCGTAGGGGGGCGTCCGTTTGTGCCCGACTTCCCGGGCAGCGATCTCTCGATTACCTCCGAAGAAGCTTTCCACCTGCTGGAACTGCCAAAGCGTATTGTTGTTGTGGGCGGTGGTTATATTGCCGTCGAGTTTGCCGGCATTTTCGCTGGCATGGGCGTGGATACAACCCTGCTTTACCGCGGCGCGGGTATCCTGCGCGGGTTCGACGAGGATGTCAGCACCCACCTGACCCGCGAAATCGAGCGCCGCGGGATCAAGATTGTCCTGAGCGCAGAGCATACGGCGATCGAGAAAACCGAAACCGGCCTTGTGAGCCGCCTCAGCAACGGTATGTCCATCGAGGCTGACGTGGTGATGTTTGCCACCGGTCGCGTGCCCCATGTGATGGGGCTGGGGCTTGAATCCGCCGGTGTCGAACTGAACGACAAGGGTGCGATCAAGGTCGATGAATATTCCAAGACGACCGCAGACAATATCTGGGCCGTGGGTGATGTGACGGACAGGGTCAACCTGACACCTGTTGCGATCCGCGAGGCCGTGGCTTTCCACGAAACGGTGTTCAAGAACAACCCGCAGGCTGTGGACCACTCCAATATCGCTACCGCTGTTTTCAGCCAGCCGCCCGTAGGAACTGTCGGTCTGTCCGAAGCGGACGCCCGCAAGCTTTGCCCGGGCGGCGTCGATATCTACAGCACCACATTCCGCCCCATGAAGTACGCCTTCTATGGGGCCGAGCACCGCATGCTGATGAAGCTGGTGGTGGATGCCGATACCCAGAAGGTCGTGGGCTGTCATATCGTGGGTGATGACGCCCCGGAGATGATCCAGCTGGCAGGTATCGCTGTTAAGGCTGGCCTGACCAAGCAGCAGTGGGATGAAACCTGCGCGGTCCACCCTACGGCGGCGGAAGAACTGGTTCTGCTGAAAGAAAAGCGTTTGGCGAACGATCAGCTGCCCTGATCGAGCAGGCGGTCACGGGCCGCGTTCACCCGCGCGGCCAGACCTTCGGACCCACCCTGATCGGGGTGGGTTCTTGCCATCAGCCGCTTCCATGCGGCCTGGACCTCTTCACGCGAGGCATCGGTTTTGACCCCAAGGATGGCGCGGGCCTCGGCCTTGCTCATGCGGGTGTCAGAAGGGGGCGATGGCGCGGGTTTGGTTCCGGTACTGCGGATGCGTGACTGGAGCACCAGATACAGACCGGCCATAGCCAGTGCCGCTGCCCAGACATAGCTGCCGCGAGCGGCGGAAAGGACGGCACCCGCGAAACAGGTACCGCCCAATAGTGTAGCCGATATCCGCCAATGACCGGATCGGGCTTTTTCCGTCTGCTTGCCCAGCCGGACAAGAACCCATAGCGCAATGGCTGCCAGACACAGCAATAGCAGCAACATGCCGCTATCAGGCCGCCTGGGTCATGTCGGTGATGGCGTCTTCAAGTCCCATGTCGGCCATCAGTCCGCGCAACTCCTGACGAGCCGAGATGTGCGATATGGTGATCGAGACGGGTTTGATGTCGTCCGACAGATCGGCCACGGTCAGGCCGAACGGAAACAGTTCACGATAGATCACGCGTTCACGCAGGCCCGGGCCGACGCGGAAGCCAACGCGCTTGGCCAGTTTGCCCATACGCTCTTCCAGACGGTCACGGTTGCGGGCGTGTACGCCCTGCAGTCGGTTGGTCACGACCAGCCAGTCAATCGTGGCATGGCGGCCCTGTTCAATGGCGCGTTGCTTGCGGGCTTCCCACACGCTTTCCGAATAGATCGACGGCTTTTGCAGTTCCAGCGTGACCGGATCGACCTGACCCAGCAGGTCGAAGTCGACGAAGCTGTCATTCATCGGGGTGACGATCTGGTCGGCACGGGCGTGGGCGGCGCGCGACAGGGTGGTGTCACCGCCGGGGGTGTCGATCAGGATGATGTCGGCGTGGGGTTTGGAGTCCTCGAACGCGGCCTCGAACCTGGCCAGCTGTTCGGCAGCCTCGGCCTTGGCCAGTGCCTTGCCGTCGCCCATGTCGGGGACATAGGGTTGGGGCAGGTCGTGGCCATTGGCGGCCAGCCAGACTTTGCGATTGGCAAAGAAGCGCTCCATCGAACGCTGACGAAGATCGAGGTCGATGATGGCGACCCTCTTGCCTGCGTGGAGCAGGCCCGTGGCAATATGGATGGCGAGGGTGGACTTGCCCGCTCCGCCTTTTTCATTGCCGATGACGATGACCAAAGGCTGCGTCATTGTGAGAACCCACTTTCAGGTCGGGCGCGACTCAAGAGCGAGGGCCCTGCATTATGGCGGGAAGATCACGCCACGCGCCCAAATCGTCAATGAAAGCTTAATGGAAGATTGTGGATGGTGCGGCTGTGGTTGCCGCACGGGCGCACCAAGGATCAGAAGACGCGACCGTCTGACACAGGCTTTGGATGCGGGATTCACGCGCCGAAACACGCAGTCTGACCAACTGCCTGCCGCCCACTTCTGCCGGTTCGAACTGGGGAGCCAGTCCTGAAAGGGCTTCGGCATTGGTGCCGGTTGAAAGCCGGTTCCAGGCGCTACGTGCGGATTGCTCGCTGCTGTAGGCCCCCAACTGGATGGTGCGGAAGCCGGTGCCGTCATTGTCCTGCTGCGCAGCCGGGGCAGGGGCCGTGACGGTGACGACAGGTGTCGTGCTCGGCGCGGTATCCGATACGGGGACCGCGCGGGTCGTACCCTCTGGGACTTCGATCGTCGGGACCTTCAGCGGTCCATCACGCAGGTCCCAGAGTTGATGGGGCGACATCAACTCGACCTTCAGGGGCGCGCGGCTGCCCGCGGCCTGGGCTACACGCTCCAGCGGTAGTTTGACCTGCGTAGGGTGTGAAACGCTGTCTGCGGTTTTGGGGGAAAGCGGTATCGTCGCCACATGGTCGGCCATGTCCTGATAGGACGTGGCCTTGCCATCCGCTGCTTCAGAGCAACCCGCGAGCACAGCCATCGAGGCCGTGAGACAGGCGAGGGGACGAGAAGCTACAACTTTCATGTCCCCACTGTCGCCGCCCAGTCTTGAAGCGTGGTTAACGCCGGATAACTTTGATCAGATGACTGCGCCGATGCAGCCGTCCAGCTCGGAGACGGGCTGGTTGGTATCGATCAGGGCCAGCGTCCAGCCGTGGTGGGTGTTCAAACCCCAGCGACGGGCCGAGGGGCCATCACCGGATTCTCCACCGGCGGTTACCGTCACGCGGCGGCCGCTGGGCAGGGCGGGCGGATCGATCTTGCCGACGGCCAGAGCCGTGGGATTGTCGCGTCCGCCAAGGCCTTCGAATACGCTGAGCATCGACCATTCCTTGCGCAGGCCGATCCACCAGGGTTCGTCGCCGTTGATGGCCAGAACCGAAACGCCATTGCCTTCGGCAGCGTGCTTCAGTGCCGTTTCGGCGCTGTAGACGACGCGGATGTCGGCAGCCGCGCCGAAGCGGGTGCGGGCGGCATCCATCGCGCGGGCACCGTCAATCGGGGCGTAGACCTGCACCTGAAGGCGACCCTGGCGGGCCAGGCCCCAACCAACGATTTCACGCCAAAGCGCCGAGACGGCTTCTTTGTTTTCCGGCTGGGCCTTGCTGACCAGACGCGACAGCACGGCCTGTTCGCGGTCGGGGCGCAGCTTGGTGTGCGGGCCGGTCGGGGCATCCTTGGCCTTGCCGACCTGTGCGGCGATGGCCAGGCGGCGCTCGAACAGCTCCAGGATCTGATCGTCGATGCTGTCGATTTCAGCGCGGAGGGCCGACAGGGCCTGTTGCTCGGCAGTCAACTCGGTCACCTCGACAGGCAGGGATTTTTGCAGGGTAGCGGTCATGGCAATAGCTTTGGAATTCGGTGTTTCGATGGGGAGAAAGCGCGCAAGGGCGCAGTGCCGCTCGGGTCAGGAGGCGGTCGCCGGAGAAGCTGTCAGGAAACAGGGAGTCCCAACGCCTCAGCCGGCGTATCGAAAGCCGTAATAGCTAAAGCCATAATAGAAACCGGCCACTTCGAACGAAGCGGTTTCAAGGACGAATTGTGCGTTCAGAGACGACATTTTCGGGTCCGGTTTCTGGATCAGGATTGATCCGACGGGTTCTTAAACACGCAAACTTTGTGCGCGGTCAACCCTTTGGGGGTGCTAAAAGGACAAAACGCGTGCGATTGTCGCTGTAATCCTGAAGATCGTTGCGCAGAATCTGCAAGCCATAAACCTCTGCCGCACGGGCGGGAGCCACGGCTGCGCGATGGATGTCACCGGCTTCGGAAACGTCACGGGCTGCTCCGGCCGTGTCGAACACGACCACAGGTTCGATGCGTAAAGCCTTCAGGTTTTCAGTGCATTGCTGAAGAGCGATAGGGTGGCTTTCAGCGGTTTTGATGTCCGAAATGCGTGCATGGGGCAGGGCCAGAAGTGCGTGACGTATCGGGCGCCACGCCTCTGTCAAAGCCACAAGGCCCGCTTCTCTGACCAGGGTGGCTGCGGGCTCTACCGTGCCAACGGTCGTGTTCTCGAGCGGGATAAGCGCCAGATCGCAATCGCCGCTCAGAACAGCGCCAATCGCCCCTTCAAAGGTTTCAAACGCGACGGGAATATCCCACGGGCGCAGGTCCAGACACGCTTCGTGACTGAAGGCACCCGGCGCACCCTGATAGGAGATGCGCGCCGGGCGAACGTCTTCACTCGTTTCGGTCATGCCGCCTCTGCACGCGACAGGCGACCGTCCTTCAGGCGTTCGGCAACGAGGAAGGCCAGTTCAAGCGCCTGGTCGGCATTCAGACGCGGGTCGCAGTGGGTGTGGTAACGGCTGGACAGATCGTCTTCGGTCACCGGCTGGGCACCGCCAAGGCATTCGGTCACGTTCTGGCCGGTCATTTCGAGGTGAACGCCGCCGGGGTGGACACCCTCGGCCTCGGCCACGTCGATAAAGCTACGGACCTCGCCCATGACGCGGTCGAACGGACGGGTCTTATAGCCGTTGGCGGCCTTGAGCGTATTGCCGTGCATCGGGTCGATGGACCAGATCACGCGCTTGCCCTCGGCCTTGACCGCACGCATCAGCGCAGGCAGGCGCTCGCCAACCTTGTCGTGGCCAAAGCGGCCGATCAGGGTCAGACGGCCCGGAATATTGTTCGGGTTCAGCGCGTCGATCAGCGGCAGGAGATCGTCAGCCGTCATGGTCGGGCCGCACTTCACGCCGATCGGGTTGGAGATCCCCTTCATGAACTCGACGTGGGCACCGTCTAGCTGGCGGGTGCGCTCGCCGATCCACAGCATGTGGGCCGAGGTGTCGAACCATTCGCCCGAACCGCTGTCCACGCGGGTCAGCGCCTGTTCGAGGTTCAGAAGCAGGGCTTCGTGGCTGGTGAACACTTCGACGCGCGACAGATCGGGATGGGTTTGCGGCGTAACGCCAACCGCTTCCATGAAGGCCAGCGCTTCGGTGATCTTTTCGGCCAGTTCGCGATAGGCCGCGCCTGCGCCATTGTCGGCAAAGCCAAGCGTCCACTTGTGGATGTTGTACAGATCGGCATAGCCGCCGCCGGCAAAGGCCCGCAGCAGGTTCAGCGTGGCCGAAGACTGATGGTAGGCCTTCAGCAGACGCTGCGGATCCGGAACGCGTTCTTCGGGCGTGAAGCCCATGCCGTTGATGATGTCACCACGGTAGGACGGCAGTTCCACGCCGTCGATTTCCTCGATGGGCGAGGAGCGCGGCTTGGCGAACTGTCCGGCGATGCGACCAACCTTCACCACGGGCTTGCGACCGGCAAACGTCAGGACGACCGCCATCTGAAGAATCAGGCGGAAGGTGTCGCGGATATTGTCCGCCGAAAATTCCTTAAAGCTTTCAGCGCAATCCCCACCTTGAAGCAGGAAGGCATTACCGGCCTCGACCTGTGCAAGGTGCTGGGTAAGGCGACGGGCTTCGCCTGCGAAAACAAGCGGCGGCATGGCGCGCAGTTCGTCTTCGACGCGGGCTAATTCAGCCGCGTCAGGATAGTCCGCCGGCATGTGCAGGGCGGGCATTTGTCTCCAGGAATCTGGGGTCCAACGCTTCTTCATTGCATCAGAATAAGCGCTTCGTATTCCTATAACAATGATAATGCCCGTAATTGTGCGTTGCGGAATAAAAAGAGCCGCCCGGTGGCGGGCGGCTCAGGGTTGTGGGTGGAATATAGCCAAGTTTAAACGTCGAGCACGTCCTGCGCGAATTTGGCGTTTTCCTGAATGAACTGATAGCGGGCTTCGGCCTTACGGCCCATCAGGCGTTCGACCAGATCCTCGATGTCTTCCTCGCTGTCGGGCAGGGAGACACGGGCCAGTGTGCGCTTCTTCGGATCCATCGTCGTCTCCTTGAGCTGGGACGCCATCATCTCGCCCAGACCCTTGAAGCGGCCGATCTCGAACTTCTTGCCCTTGAATACCGTCGCCAGCAGTTCGTCGCGGTGGGCATCGTCGCGGGCATACTCGGACAGAGGACCTGCCGAAATCCGGTAAAGCGGCGGCAGAGCCATATAAAGGCGGCCCTGACGGATCAGGTCCGGCATGGAGCGGTAGAAGAAGGTGATCAGCAGGGCGGCGATGTGCGCACCGTCCACGTCGGCGTCGGTCATGATGACAACGCGCTCATAACGCAGGTCATCGACGCTGAAGCGCGTACCGGCCTGAACGCCCAGGGCCAGCATCAGGTCGGTCAGTTCGACGTTGGCGCGCAGCTTGTCCGCCGTGGCGGAGGCGACGTTCAGGATTTTACCGCGAAGCGGCAGAATGGCCTGGGTCGTGCGGTCGCGGGCCTGTTTGGCCGAGCCACCTGCCGAGTCACCTTCCACGATGAACAGTTCGGTGCCTTCGGCGGCCTGACGCGAGCAGTCGGACAGTTTGCCGGGCAGACGCAGCTTTCGGGTGGCGGCGGCGCGCTGGACTTCCTTGTCCTTACGACGGCGCAGGCGGTCCTCGGCGCGGTCGATGACAAAGTTCAGCAGGGCGTTGGCCTGTTTCGGGCTCTCGGTCAGCCACAGGTCGAACGGGTCGCGCAGCAGTTGCTCGGCCAGCTTGGCCCCTTCGGGCGAGGACAGGCGGTCTTTTGTCTGGCCCTGGAATTCCGGATTGCGGATGAAGATCGAGATCAGGGCACCGGCATTGGCGATCACGTCTTCGGCGGTGATCTGGGCGGCGCGCTTTTCGTTGATCAGCTCGCCATAGGCCTTCAGGCCCTTGACCAGTGCCGCGCGGAAGCCTGCCTCGTGGGTGCCGCCGTCGGGCGTCGAAACCGTATTACAGTAGGAGGCGACGAAGCTGTCGCTGTCACCGAAACCGATGGGCGACCATGTGACAGCCCATTCCAGCGCACCGGCCTCGCCCTTGCGCTCGACACGTCCGGCAAAGACGGGGGTGACGGTTTCCAACTCGCCCACGCGCTCGGCCAGAGCATCGGCCAGACCACCGGGGAAGTGCAGGGTGGCCGAGGCTGGCGTCTGGTCGGTGATACGTTCCGGCGCGCAGGTCCATTTGATTTCCACGCCTCGGAACAGATAGGCCTTGGCGCGGGCCATGCGGAACAGGCGGGCGGGTTTGAACGTCGCGCCTGCGCCGAAGATTTCTTCATCCGGCTTGAAGCGGATGCGGGTGCCCTTTTTCTTAGAGGGGCCGACCTGTTCGATCGGGCCCAGAACGATGCCGCGGCTGAAGTTTTGCCGCCATTCAAAGCCGTCGCGCCAGACCGTGACCTCAAGGCTTTCGGACAGGGCGTTCACGACCGAAACACCCACGCCATGCAGACCGCCCGACGTCTCATAGGCCTTGCCCGAGAATTTGCCGCCCGAGTGCAGCACGGTCATGACGACTTCCAGCGCCGACTTGCCCGGATGTTTCGGGTGCGGATCGACCGGAATACCGCGACCGTCGTCCTGAACCGACAGATAGCCGTCGGCGTCCAGATCGACCTTGATCAGCTTGGCGTGCTTGGCGACGGCTTCGTCCATCGCGTTGTCGAGCACTTCGGCGAACAGGTGGTGCAGGGCGCGTTCGTCGGTGCCGCCGATGTACATGCCGGGGCGTTTGCGGACGGGCTCAAGACCTTCCAGAACCTCGATCGACTCTGCCGAATAGCCGGTTGCCTGCGCGGCGCTGACGGCACCGGCAGACGCCGGAGCGGCAACGGGAGCCTTTGCGGCCGGAGCAACGGGCGCAGGGGCGGGCGGTGCCGCCTTTACCTCGACCGGAGCTTCTTTTTTCGGCTCGGGCTTGGGCTCGGGCTGGTCGTCATTCAACTGGGAAAAAAGGTCCATCAGGTCAGTCTGCGGCGATTCGGATCGAGGTCACCTAGGACGATAAGCCAAGGGGCGCAAGCGGGGGTGGATTATTGGTCCACAACAGTGGGAAAGGCCACGCTAACGCCAGAAGCCGGGTACCCGTGAACCTTGCAGGGCGGCGGGGCGTTCGGCGCGGTATGTGGGACAGTATGCGCCAGATTTTCCAAGCGGGGTGGGATTACGTCCGCCGCAAATGCCTTGATCCTTGGGGGCTTGCCGTTTTGGGCCCCTTGGGGGTAACCGTCCTGCTGAACGCCATCGTCAGGCCGATGATGGCCGAGCGTTTGGGCGCGAGATGATCCGCAGGGGCGCAGCGGTGCGTGGCTCGGACCGCTGGTGGGTGTTCGATGCGGCGACCAAGGCCGAGCATCCCTATCAGACAGCCTTCCTGGAGGCGTCGGACGGCGTGATGGGAATGTGGGGATTTGTGGGCGTAGCCGTCGTTATCTGCGGCTTGTGGCTCTATTCGCGGTTTAAGACCTATTGAGCGGAGCTTTGTCGAACGCCCGTGCCAATGCCGCGATACATAGAACCCACGGCAGGTTCTGCGCGGTCATCACCACGCTTTCTGACAGGCTGAGCAGGATGAAGATGCCCAGATAGGCGAGGGACCACCAACCCTCGCGGGCACCGTATCCACCCACACGGAACAGGTGGACGAGGACGCTCAAGCCAGTGACGCCCCCTGTCAGGATCGCGCCTGTCCAGCCCAGCTCCAGCAGGATGTCGAGCCAGCCGTGGTGGGCCGACGGCACGTCCCAACCCGTGCTGTGGCGTATCCAATTGGCGGGTACCGAATCCTTGCCCCAGAAGGCGTTGTAGCCATAGCCGAGGGCGGGGTGCTGTTCCGAGGCTCTGGCGACGGCGGCCCAGATTTCGGTTCGACCAGTCAAGGTCGGGTCCTTGCCCAGAAGGGCCAGAATGGTGGCGGAATCCATCGTCCATAACCACAACCCAAGGCCCGCCACCACCACGCCGCACCAGACGGTGATGATGGTCAGCACAGGCCCGCCACGGCGCATGACAGTAAGCGCCAGAACCGTTCCCAATCCCAACATCAGACAGACCAGCGAGGTCTTGGACGCCGTCGCCAAGGCCAAGCCCGAGCAGAGGACCAGAATGCCGGCCGCCAGCTTGGGCCGTTTCGCTCCCGCCGCCAGCCATGATGCCGCCCCGACGGCGCAGGCGACCATGACCAGCCCCATCTGGTTCTTTTCGTACCAGATGCCCCGCCACAGCCCGTCATTGACGCCATGGTGCACGCCGATGTGCGGAAGAAGGATGACGAACAGAACCGACAGAACGCCCATCCATAGCCCCGCCATCGCCAGAAGGCGGGGCAGGGCGACGCCGCGGTACCGTGCACCCAGATAGGTGGCAAAGGCCGTGTTGACGGACAGGGCGATCACGCGCCGCTGGGTGGTTTCGGGATCGATGGACCAGTATTTCGAGGCAAAGGCCAAAAGCGCCATCAGCACGACCAACCCGACCGCGGGCCATACCCTGAGCAGTTCGCGCCATCGCAACATGCACAGCCCCGCCGTGACAGCATAACTGGGCAGCCAGAACAGGCGAAGGGCGGTGTTCTCGACCTGATCGGGGGCCAGTACGGGACCGATCAACGCGCCCGTCAGCATCATCAGCACATAAAAGGCCGCGCACTGTTCCCAGACGGGAACGGCGTCGGCCTCGTTATGCGATGAAGGCTTTGCGGCTTGGATCACGCCCAAGCCTTATCGAACGGCGGTAAACAAGAAAAGCCAAGCTTGCGCCGGGACTTCCGAGTTTGTGGATCAGGCCTTCTCGACGAAGGTGTCGATGACCTTCTTCTCGCCCGCCTTGTCGAAGCCGACGATCAGCTTGTTGCCCTCGGTGGACTTCACCGAACCATAGCCGAATTTCTGGTGGAAGACGCGGTCGCCCCGTTTGAAGCCCGCGCCGGATTTGGGATCGGCAGAGGCGATCAGCTTGCCTTCGCCCTCGATGACCGCGCGGCGGGCATAGGCGGGCTGGCTCGACGCGCTGGCGGCATTGGCCTGACCGCGCTTCCAGCCGGGCGAGCCGTAGCTGCCGGAGAAGGTTGGAGCGTCGTCCCAGCGGCTGCGGGCATCCTTCATGCCTTGGGACGCGCCGTAATAGCCCGTGTCGGACGCCACCTCGACGTGCTCGATCGGCAGTTCATCCACGAAGCGGCTCGGCAGTTGGGTCGTCCAGCGGCCATAGACCATACGGTTGGCGGCAAAGCTGATGCGCGCATCGCGTTTGGCGCGGGTCACGCCGACATAGGCCAGACGGCGCTCTTCCTCGAGGCCCTTCAGGCCCTTTTCGTCGATGCTGCGCTGGCTGGGGAAGACGCCTTCTTCCCAACCGGGGAGGAAGACCAGCGGGAACTCCAGCCCCTTGGCCCCGTGCAGGGTCATGATCTGGACGGCACCGTCACTGCTTTCCTCGTCCGCATTGCGTTCAAGGTCCATGACCAGCGACACGTGTTCCAGATAGGACTGCAGATTGTCGAACTGCTGCATCGACTGCACCAGTTCCTTCAGGTTCTCCAGACGGGTCGCGCCGCTGGTGCGGTCGGCCTTCTGCATATCGGTGTAGCCGCTCTCTTCCAGAACGGTCTCCATCACCTGCCAGTGCGGCGTACCCATCTTCAGCAGGTCGCGCCAGCGGTCGAGGTCACGCACAAAGTTGGTCAGCGGCGTGCGCGTGCGGCCCGGCAGCTCGTCCGTCTGCATCAGATGGCGCACGGCCTGCATGGCGGAAACGCCATTCTCGCGGCCGATGTGCAGGATTTTCTGGACCGAGGTGTCACCGACGCCGCGCTTGGGCACATTGACGATCCGCTCAAACGCCAGATCGTCATTTTCGGACTGCAGCAGGCGCAAGTACGCGTGGGCATCGCGGATTTCGGCACGCTCGAAGAAGCGCGGGCCGCCGATCACCTTGTAGGGGATGGCCAGCATGACAAAGCGTTCTTCAAACGCCCGCATCTGGAACGAGGCGCGCACCAGCACTGCGATGTCGCGATAGGGGATGCCGCGACGCCGTGCGTCCTCGACTTCCTCGGCGATCATGCGGGCTTCGGCGTCACCGTCCCAGAAGCCGCGTACGCGGACCTTGTCGCCGCTCTCGTCCTCGGTCCAAAGCTGTTTTCCGAGGCGTTCCTTGTTGGCTGCAATCAGCGCGCCGGCGGCACCGAGGATATGCACCGTCGAGCGGTAGTTCTGCTCCAGACGGATGACCTTGGCACCGGGGAAATCCTTTTCGAAGCGCAGGATGTTGTCCACCTCCGCGCCGCGCCAGCCATAGATCGACTGGTCGTCATCGCCCACGCAGCAGACATTGCCCGTCGATGAGGTCAGCAGGCGCAGCCACAGGTACTGGGCGACGTTGGTGTCCTGATACTCGTCGACGAGGATGTATTTGAAGCGGCGGCGGTATTCCTCGGCCAGATCGGCATTCTGGCTGAGGATGGTCAGGTTGTGCAGAAGCAGGTCGCCAAAGTCACAGGCGTTCAGCGTCCGCAAGCGGTTCTGGTAGGCGGTATAGAGCGCCTTGCCGCGCCCCTCAGCGAAATCCTCGCTGGGCGGCAGCTTTTCGGGCGTCCAGCCACGGTTCTTCCAGTGGTCGATGGCGGCGACCAGCGATTTGGGCGTGTGCTTCTTGGTATCGACATTGGCCGCTTCCAGGAGCTGCTTCAGCAGCCGCTCCTGGTCATCGGTGTCGAGGATGGTGAAGGAGGATTGCAGGCCAACCAGTTCGGCATGGCGGCGCAGGATCTGCGCGGCGACCGAGTGGAAGGTGCCGAGCCAGCGCAGACCTTCGGCCTGATCCCCGATCAGATGGCCGATCCGCTCGCGCATCTCGCGCGCGGCCTTGTTGGTGAACGTGACGACCAGCAGTTCCCACGGACGCGCACGGCCCGTCGCCAGAATGTGCGCGAGGCGCGTGGTAAGCACCCGTGTCTTGCCCGTACCGGCACCAGCGAGAACCAGAACCGGCCCCTCGGTCGTTTCCACGGCCTCGCGCTGTTCGGGGTTCAGGCCCGACAGATAGTCTTTCACAGCGCCTTGAGGCGGCTGAGGGCGGGCGAGGTCGGAGATACGGACGGGCGGTTGATCGGTCACAGTTCACTCGGTCGGCGGAATCGTGAGTGAAACATAAGCGGAACAGGGGCCAAAGTCAGGCCCGCATCGTGTGATTTTAGTCTTCCTGCCCGCCTGCATCGGCAAAGCTGCGATCACCCGAGGCCCATTGGAGTGCAAGGATACGGCAGGCCGAAGCCAGAGGACGCCTTCCACGCCATGCATCGATGCGGATCAGCAGCTCGGCGCGTGTCAGTTTAAGCTCGGTGCCTATCCCGTCCAGAACAGCCCAGAACTCGGGTTCCAGTGCGACAGAGGTCGCATGGCCCGAAAGAAGGACAGAACGTTTTGACAGGTTACTCACGAGTTTACTGGACTCCGGTCATGACTATGGTCGCGGCGTTAGGCTGGCCTTGGGTCAGAACGCCGTGGTGTGTGTCGGTGATGAAGCGCAATTTACCGGCGCTGTCACGGATTTCAGCACTGGCGGCATAGGTGTGGTTGGGTTGTACAGCCGAGGTCGGGACCTGCAGCATGACCCTGAAGGGCGGTGCGCGTCCGTCGAGGGGCACATTCGTCTGGGCCAGCGTCACTGAAGGCGCATCTGCCAGACTGACGTCCTCGACCTTCACTATCAGGGTGTGACCGGCAGGCAGGGCGATACGTTCGCGATAGGCCGCATTGACTTCGACCTGGGTGAATCCGGTTTCCGAAGCCGGCACCGTTCCGCATGCGGCAAGGCCGAGAACAGCTGCGAGGGCAATCAACTGCGGTTTCATAAGCGATCCCTTGGGGCAGTACGCACTGGCTCTTGAACGCGTATGACCTTTTATGGTGCCGTGCGGTGTCGGATGCCTGACACATGGTCGCAGCCAGGGCCGACTGCATCCAATCACTGCCATTAAGGTTGGCGATTTGTAATCCGGGCGGACGGCGAAAAAGTGTATGGACATCCACCTTTTTGTGAAGCTTGCCTCCCCGGAACCTTCGATGACCTCCAACCCGCCGTCAGCGGTTTCCTCCGCGTCCACATCCGGCCTGGCCGCCTATGCCAGCGTGGCGGTATGCGCCATCGTCTGGGGCACGACCTGGTACGCCATCACCTTTCAGCTGGGGGCCGCCGATCCAGCTGTATCGGTGGTGATGCGGTTTGCCATTGCCGCGGTCGGACTGGCGATTGTCGCGCGCCTTTTCAAACAGTCGCTCAAACTGAATGCCAAACAGCATCTGGCCGCCCTGGGGCAGGGCGTCTTTGCGTTTTCAGTCTCCTACTACTTTGTCTATGCCGCCGAGGCGCGCGTGGCATCTGCGGTCGTGGCCATCATTTTCGCCGCCCTGTCATTTGTAAGCCTCGGTGTTTTCCGCCTGCTGTCAGGCCAAAAATCCAGCCTTGCCGCGTGGGGCGGGGCGATTTTGGGTGTCGCGGGCGTGGCGGTGCTTTCTTGGGGCGAACTGGCCAACAAAGGGTTGGGCGAGAGCGCGGCCCTGGGCATCGCCTTCAGCTTTATCGCTGTTTTCGCTTCGGCGATCGGCAACTGGTTCGCGTGGCGTGGCCAACAGGCCGGTTCCGCCGTGCTGCCGGCAACGTCGTGGGCAATGGCCTATGGCACGGGTATTCTGGCGCTGTTCGCTCTGGTGTCGGGGCGTAGCTGGAACGTGGACTGGAGCACGTCCTATGTGCTGTCGCTGATCTATCTGTCGCTGATCGGATCGGTACTGACTTTTGGTCTGTATTTCAGTCTGGCGCGCAGTCGCGGCTATGCTCTGGCGGCCTATATTTCCGCCCTGACCCCGCCCATAGCCATGCTGGTGTCGGTGATATTCGAGGGCGCGCGTTTCGGCCTGCTGGCACTGGCCGGGCTGGTTCTGGTCCTGGCCGGTCAGGTCTTTATCGCCCGCGCCCCAAAACCCTAAAACAACGGATATGTCAGTCTTCGGGCGTCAGCTTGTGACCATCAAGCCGGCGTCCGGACTGTTCGCGTTCGGTTTCGGTCTGGATCTTCTCTGACTTGGACCGCCCGTAAAGCAGGCGGTTGGTTTCCGCACGGGCCTTGTCCTTCTGGCGTTCGGCCTGTTTGCGAAAGCGATTGAGATTGACGACGTTACCCATTGTCATCGGCCTTTGGTGTTGGGGTTTCAGCCGGACCTTGGCCGGTAGCATCATTGTCGTTGGCAGGGACTTCCTCGATCTTCAAAGGTTCGGGGATGTCTTGGGTCGAGACTTCGTTGGAGGGGACAAGGTCCTTCGCAGGATCGTCCTGGTCCACGCGTAGCCAGGCCGAACCGTCGCGAGCTCGCTGACGGGCCAACTCGAACAGCGCGGTCATGGATTCCTGATCAAAGGCCAGAGCCGACGCCTTGACGTTATCGGGGATGGCCGTGAACGACAGTTCCAGACCGTTGCGCCGTGCAAAGCCCGCCGTCACAGCCAGATGGGTGCGCAGCGAAGCCTTGCTCATGCTGTCGTAGGTCCGGCCCAGAATGCCACTGAGACGACCGGGGGTCGTTCCGGTGTTGCGCCCCGTCTGGCCATTGACGATCACATACATGGCACCGCGACCGATAGAGTTCGTTCCACCGGGGGCGGTCCACAGCATCAGGCCTTCGGGTACGGCCAGATACGGCATATTCACACCGCCATCGACGTGCATCTCCAGCATGACTTCGCCCCGATCCGTCAATCCGGGCAGCAGTACGGGCGGGAAGACACCGGGAATAGAGGCCGAGGCCACCAGAACGTTGCGGAACAGGGTCCGCGCCTCGTCATCTCCACGGGCGGCGATGACGCCCATGTCCCAGATCACCGACTCCTGCGTGTCCAGATTGGTCGTCACCACCAACAGACGGCGCCCGGAAGCGTGCTCTCTAGCGATGGCGGCCAGCAATTCGGGGGTCACATAGGAATCGACCAGATCGTGAAGCTTGCGCGATGAAAACAGGCTGGGATTGAAAGCCGCCGCAAAACTGCGCGCGCTGATCAGGCTGTCGGACTGGCCGCTGGTATAAGCCCGGCGCAACTCTTCATCCCATTCGGGACCCAGGAAAGCGAATGGCGCGGCCAAGGCTCCGGTCGATACGCCGGTCACAACGTCGAACACGGGCCGTGTGCCTGCCTCGGACCAGCCATAGATCAGCCCGCCGCCATAGGCACCGTTGGCACCGCCGCCGGACAGGGCGAGCAGGTTGGTGGCTTTGCGGTCGTTCATCAGATCACCGAAGTCACCGAGGAAGTCCGTCACCCGTGCATCGACGCTGGCCTGCGCCTGGGCCGGGGTAATCGGTGACTTGGGATCGTTTAGCCGCAACGGGCCGTCAGGACGGTCCAGCGTTCCACATGCTGCCAGCGAAAATGCGAGTGAAACAACGGCAAGAGGACGAAACAGCGCGCGCATCGAACTTCCAGAGGTGATCGTAGTTTATATGAAGACTGTAATCACAAGCGTTGCCGATCGCTATGCGTTCCCCATTTAATGGATGCGACAAGCTGATCGGCTCCCGCGCACCGTATTTTGAAGGAAGCGCCTTTGTCTCTTATCCGACTCATCCTGAACCTACTCTGGTTCTTTACCGGTGGTGTCATCACGGGTCTGACGTGGCTGTTTGGCGGGCTGCTGCTGCTGCTGACAGTCGTCGGTGCACCGTGGGCCTTCAGCGCCTGGCGGATTGCATCCTATTCCTTCTGGCCCTTCGGTCGCGAGATCGTGTGGCGCGAACCGGACGCATCGGTATTGGGCAAAGGCTGTCTGGGCGTGGGCGGCAACATCATCTGGCTGGTGCTGGCCGGGTGGTATATCGCCATCGGCCACGTGCTGGCGTCCATCCCCCAGTTCATCAGCATCATCGGCATTCCGTTCGGCATCAAGAACCTGGAACTGGCAAAGCTGTCACTGGCGCCTATCGGCCGCACCATCAGGAACAGGGACTGATGGTGTCAGCCGGGCGGGCTGTCTTTTTCCAGGGCGCGCCTCAGGGCAGGGCGGGCATTGATACGCTCTAGATAGCTGTCATAGGGCTCGCCCGCAGGCATGGCCGCGCGGAACCACTGCAACAGGCTGCCGAACAGGATGTCCAGTGCCGAGAACTGGCCAAGGATGAAACCGCCGTCCTTGATGGCACCGCCCCAGCGTCTGTCAAGTTCGGCATAGGCCGCTTTCTGGACAGGGGGCCAACCTTCGGGCGGGCCAGACGCCAGCACAGTCTCCACCACACCGGAGTACAGCCCCAGCCACGCGATATACTCTGCCCGCCGCGGATGGGTCGGTGTCGGGGCCAGATTGGCGATACGGTACCGGTCGGTCAGGAACGGGAAAATCAGCGCGGATTCAATGAGCAGCTGATCGCCGACCTCAAGGGCCGGTACCTGTTTCAACGGGTGCGGATTGGCCGGATCGGAGGCACCCTGGCCATTCATCCGGCGGATATCGACATAGTGGACCGCATAGTCTGCGCCCAGTTCCTCCAACAGCCACAGCAGGCGGGTCGATCGCGTTTGCGGGGCATGATGGACGATCATCGACATGGTGCAGCCTTGGTGGGTGAGAAGCGATTACAGCAGACTAACGCCGTTCATTCAGGCGTGCGACCCAAGAAAAAAACCCCGCCGGAATGAACGGCGGGGCTTCTTCATTATCGGAATGAACCGTCGAAGGCTTACTTCGGCGAGATCATGTTTTCCGGACGGACGTACTGGTCGAACTCTTCGTTCGTCAGATAGCCACCGCCAACGGCTTCCTCACGAAGGGTGGTGCCGTTCTTGTGTGCGGTCTTGGCGATCTTGGCACAGGCGTCGTAGCCCAGCTTGCCGTTCAGAGCGGTGACCAGCATCAGCGAGTTTTCGAGGCCACGCTTGATGTTGTCTTCACGCGGCTCGATGCCGACAACGCAGTTGTCGGTGAAGCTGATGGCAGCGTCGGCGACCAGACGGACCGACTGCAGGAAGTTGTAGGCCATGACCGGATTGAACACGTTCAGTTCAAAGTGGCCTTGCGAACCGGCGAAGGTCAGGGTGGCGTGGTTGCCGAACACCTGAGCGCAGACCTGGGTCAGGGCTTCGCACTGGGTCGGGTTCACCTTGCCCGGCATGATCGACGAGCCCGGCTCGTTCTCCGGCAGGGCCAGCTCGCCCAGACCCGAACGCGGGCCCGAACCGAGGAAGCGGATGTCGTTGGCGATCTTGAACAGCGAAGCGGCAACCGTGTTGATCGCGCCGTGCGAGAACACCATCGCGTCGTGGGCGGCCAGAGCTTCGAACTTGTTCGGAGCGGTGGTGAACGGCAGGCCGGTGATCGAGGCGATGTTCTCGGCGACCTTCTCGGCGAAGCCAACCGGAGCGTTCAGGCCGGTGCCGACGGCGGTACCGCCTTGGGCCAGTTCCATCAGCTTCGGCAGGGTTTGCTCGATACGCTCGATGCCGTTGGCGACCTGTTGTGCATAGCCACCGAACTCCTGGCCCAGCGTCAGCGGGGTGGCGTCCTGGGTGTGGGTGCGGCCGATCTTGATGATGTGGTTCCAGGCCTTGGCCTTGGCGTCCAGCGCGGCGTGCAGGTGCTTGAGGGCCGGGATCAGGTCGTTGACCACCTGCTCGGCGCAGGCCACGTGCATGGCCGTCGGGTAGGTGTCGTTCGACGACTGGCTCATGTTGACGTGGTCGTTCGGGTGAACCGGCTTCTTGGAGCCCATTTCACCGCCCAGAATCTCGATGGCGCGGTTCGAGATGACCTCGTTGGCGTTCATGTTCGACTGGGTGCCCGAACCCGTCTGCCACACGACCAGCGGGAAGTGGTCGTTCAGCTTGCCTTCGATGACTTCGTTGGCGGCCTTGATGATGGCGTCGGCCAGTGCCGGATCCAGCTTGCCCAGATCGCGGTTGGTTTCAGCGGCGGCGCGCTTGACGATACCCAGTGCGCGGACGACCGGAAGCGGCTGCTTTTCCCAGCCGATCTTGAAGTTACCCAGCGAACGTTGGGCCTGGGCACCCCAATAGCGGTCGGCGGCGACCTCGATAGGGCCAAAAGTATCGGTTTCGGTACGGACGTTGCTCATCACGAACTCTCAGACGTGGCGGGAAGTTGGTTGGGGGTGTAGCACTTGCCGCCGTCAGGGCAAGGGAACTGACGCAAGGAAAAGGTAAGTGCGCGTGACGCAGGGCTGGATCGGAACCGGAAAGGTGCGCGCGCGAGAGCAGGGCGACACCGTCGAAATCGTCATCGACGGCCTGACAACACAGGCCAAATACTACAAGCCGCTCATGTACGAGTTCATGCGCAAGGAGTGGCAGTCACGACCGTCATGGGGTGACCACGTGGTGGAGATTCGCATGGAACATGTCGGTGACCCGCCGTGGATGGACCTCGACAATCTGGCCAAGGCCCTGCTTGATTCCATCAAGGGCTATCTGTTCCACGATGACAGTCAGGTCGCGCGCCTGCTGGTCGAGCGTTTCGAGGGCGAGCGCGAGCGGATCATCATCCGCTGCCATCCGCGTCACTCCATCGGAGGGTAACGCCCGAAGGAGGGCAGGCTGTGCAGGTTTTCCATCCAGCCGATACGATCGTCGGTTTGGATCTGGGCCTGTAGCGGGATGGCTGCGGGGTTATCCAGTGTGGCCGATTGCACGTCGATCATGCCGGGGAATATCTGCTCGTTGACGAAAAACAGGCTGGTACCGCAATCGCTGCAGAACAGGCGCTCTGTCCCCGGCGACGAGGCATAGCTTTTGGGCTGGCCCTCGATGCGGATGTCCTCGCGCTTGACCAGTGCCCAGGCGACTGCGGGGGCACCGGACGCCCTTCGGCAGTCGGTGCAGTGACACAAGGTATGGTGGATGGTGTTTTCCGACATTTGATAGTGCACCGCACCACAGTGGCAACGACCCGATATCATCTGGCAATCCTCCCTATTGTTCTTGTTATGTTCTAATACTTGAACGTAACCCTGTCATCCTAATTCGCGGAACTGAAAGACTGCGCGCGATTGAAGCGCAGAACAGGCAGGCGGTACTGCATCTCGGAACCCACAAAGACCTGCGGCTCCGAGGGCGTATCGATCTCGGCGTCGGTTTCGCGGCGACTGACGCAAGTACGGGTCATCTGTGCCAGCGTCAGGAAGTCATCGGCTTGCGGTAGGGTTTCGAGGATACAGGCATCATACCAAGGATAGGTTTCGCCTGCGCCACAGCCAAATGAGGATCGGTCACGACGCGCCGCGGTCATGATCAAGCGGTTGGGCGCTTTCAGCGCATCGACGAACGATCCCGAATAACAGGCCGACAATACAACGATAGTGGGCCGCACATCGCACCAGCGCCGCAGCCAACCCGATAAGTCCGCAGGCGCTATTCCGCGGGTGTCGCCAAAGACCAACTCTCCGGGCGAGCCGTGGCTGGTGAGATAGAGCAGGCATCCACGGCTGCCGGATGACAGCGTCTCTCCCATCTGGCGCAGGGCCTCGGCGGGCGGGGCGGCGTCCGGTTTCGACGGGTTCAGAGTGATGGAGCGGTGAAGGTCGCGTGGCAGCCCTGCGCCCACCAGCGCAGTCGAGAGATCGCGACGCGCATTGTCGAAGGCGTCGATAGGCTTGCCGGCACCGTCACGCCAATCGGCGGCGATCACAACGGACGACCAGCCGTCAAAGCGCGACTGGGCCTGACCCGTGACCGACATTCCGAATGTGAGGCCGACAGCGGCGGCCAATCCGGCAAGAGCTTTGAACATCTGGAACGACACCCTTCTTCCCCCTCGAAGGATAGCTGCCGACAAGACAACGGCCGGTCCTGATGGACCGGCCGAACAACATTACCTGAAATGGTAAAGTCGAAAAGTGGGAGGTTAGCCCGCCGCGTTCGAAATCATGGTCTGGATGTCGGCTGGCTTGCGAATGTCGCTGCCGGGGGTCTTGAAGACTTCAAGCTTGCCCGCCTGCCAAAGTCCCACTTCCAGAGCGCGGGTCTTGGTGTCGGCCAGAAGATAGGCGGCTTCGCGACCGCCTTCGTGCTGTTTGTTGCCGCTGAGGTACAGGACATCACCGTCCTGTTGCAGCGGGCTTTCGACCTGAAGATTGGCTTTGAAGGCTGCGAACTTGTCGCCCAGAAGGGTTTTCAGAGGATCGGCCAGAGGGCTGTTCTCAAGGATGCCGCTTTGCGACGGATACTGGCCGATGGTCGGCTGCAGCGCGGCCCAGGGTCCGGTGATCGGAGTGGCCGTGGCGGTAGCAGCAGGCTCGGCAGGTTGGGTGACGGCTGCCGGTTCAGCCGGAACGGCCGGCTTTTCGGCAGATTGATCACCGCATGCGGCCAGAAGCGCAGTTGCGCCCACGGCGGCAGAAATCCGGGTCACTCGGCCCAAGGTGAACTTGATCATTATGAGGCTCCACACAGCGCAAATACTGCGCCGTGTGAGAACGCCATGTGCGGCTTGGCAGTTGCCTTTATTTTTTGCGGAATTGGTCGAGGGAGACGACCTTGGCCTCACCGTCCGCAGAGGGTTTGGGATCGACGGGAGCCGCATCCGGGTCACGTACAGGCGTGGGCAGGGGCTCGATGTCGGCTTCAACCACCTCGGGCTCGTCAAACTGGAGCATGAACTGCACGCTCGGGTCATAGAAGCGCACGATGGCCTTATAAGGAACGGTAAGAACCTTGGGCGCGCCGCCGAACTTCAGCATGACGCTGAACTGGTTCTCGGTGACCTCCAGGTCCCAATACTGGTGCTGCAGGACGATGGTCATCTCGTCCGGATATTTCGCGGCCACATCGTTCGGCAGCGACACACCCGCGGCGCGGGTCTTGAACGTCAGGTAGAAATGGTGCGCGCCGGGGATGCCCTCGGGCGTGGCCGCACGTTCCAACGCAGCACGAATGACGCCCCTCAAGGCGTCCTGAGCCAAAAGCTCATAGTTCATGTCGTCTACAGGGGGGTGTTGGTCCGTCATCGTGGGGCCTCAAAACTCGCGTCGGCAAGTGTTAGCGATGTGTGAAGCGCAACGAAAGGTGTCTGCACGCCTCAGCGTGATTTTATCGGACACGTTTACTGGAAAAGTGGTGGGTTTCTGTTGCCAGGCACCCACCGGGCCCCGCCTAAGGATCTGAACCCCTAGGAGTTTAGTCGGAAGTTACCGAACTGCATTACGCAGCGAGGCGGACTTCACCAGCGAAGTTATCGTTCGCATTTAGTTTAAATAGCCCGATACGATGAGCCACGTCGGGCGAAAGCAACCTCTTTACACGTCCGTCGATGCTAGTCGGCCCCATACTCGCCCCGCCGATAACGCAAGGTGGAAAGAGAATGGTGGAGCCGCCGGGATTCGCACCCGGGTCCGGTCCGCTTATTACAAGCGCGTTTATCGCCATAGTCCGAGCAAGCTCGAACGCATTGAATATAGGGGGAGTTCGGGCGGCCTACAAGGGTAGATCGCTTGTGCCCGAACAGAGCCTTAAGGGTGGTGGCGCGGCCAGTCGGCCTGCTGGTTGCGGAACCATGTCAGCTGGCGTTTGGCATAGTTGCGCGTGGCCTGTTTCATGGCCGTGATGGCCGTTTCGCGGTCCATTTTGCCCGCCAGCCATGCGGCGATCTCGCGTACGCCCACGGCCTTCATCGCCGGAAAGCCGCTATCCAGATTGCGGGCCATCAGGGCGCGGACTTCCTCGACCGCGCCGGTGTCGATCATGATGTCCACGCGGCGGTCGCAGTTGTCGTAAAGCGCCTGGCGGTCAGGCTCGACGATGATGCCGCGCCACTGGTCAGGGGACAGCAGGGGGCGGGTATCGGCCTTCCATTCGGTCAGGGAACGGCCGCTGGCTCGGTGGACCGATAGGGCGCGGACCAGTCTTTGACGGTCGGACGGGAAGATGGCGGCCTCTGCGGTCGGGTCCACTTCGCGCAGGATGGCGCGGAAAGCCGTCTCACCGATGGTTTCATATTCGGCCTGAACGGCGTCGCGCGTTTCCAGTGGAACTTCAGGGATTTCGGCCAATCCCTTCACAAGCGCGTTAAAATACAAACCTGTGCCGCCAACCACGATGGCGTGACGGCCCTGTGCCTTGGCGTCTGCGATTTCGGCCAGTGCGGCCTCACTCCATTTTCCGACGGACCAGGCTTCGGCGGCATCGACCACGCCGTAAAGGCGGTGCGGGGCCTGTGCTTCATCCTCACGCGGGGGGCGGGCGCTCAGGACATCAAGGTCGGCATACAGCTGCTGGCTGTCGGCGTTGATAATGATGCCACCCGTCGCCAAGGCCATGTCCAGCGCCAGACGCGACTTGCCCGAGGCGGTCGGGCCCGCGATCAGGGTGATATCCGGCAATGAATCGGTCTTGGACAATGGTTCAGGCTCGCGGTTCCGTTCGCACGGCGATAGAAGGCACAAACCGACGCGGCAAGTCCCGTTGATGTTTCGCTGGAGTTTCCCCTTGATCGATCGCGCCTCCGTCATCGCTGTTCTGGACACCATCACCGACCCGAAGACGGGGCAGGGGCTGTTTGCTTCCGGCATGGTGAAGGGTCTGGTTGTGGATCAGGGCCGCGCGGGCTTTGTGCTTGAAGTCGCGGCCTCTGAGGCTGCTGCCTATGCGGCTGTGCGAGATGAAGCCGAGAGCAGGCTCAAGGCCATTGAAGGCATGGAGCGCGTTTCGGTGGTGCTGACTGCGGAAGCGGTCACCAAGCCCGCCCGTCGCACCGCCAGCCTGTCGAACGCCGCCGCCGAACAGACCAAGCCCAAGGCACCGGTGCCGACCGAGCGCCCCGCCCATGTGAGGCGCGTTCTGGCCGTGGCCAGCGGCAAGGGCGGCGTGGGCAAGTCCACAGTGTCGGTAAATCTGGCTGTGGCGCTGGCCAAACAGGGCCTGTCGGTGGGCATTCTGGATGCGGACGTCTACGGCCCGTCCATGCCGACCATGCTGGGTATCTCCGGCAAGCCTGAATATGTGGACGGGGCTATTGTCCCGCTGGAGGCGCACGGCCTCAAAGCCATGTCTGTAGGCGTGCTGACCCAAGCCAACGATGCAATGGTGTGGCGCGGTCCTATGGCATCGCAGGCGATCAACCAGATGCTGACCCAGACCCGATGGGGCACCGCCGAAAAGCCGCTGGACGTACTGGTGGTCGATCTGCCGCCGGGTACGGGCGACGTGCAGCTGACCCTGATCCAGAAAACCCCGCTGGACGGCGCGGTGATCGTTTCCACGCCCCAGGAAGTGGCGCTGGCCGATGCCCGCCGCGCCCACACCCTGTTTGAAAAGGTCGGCGTACCCACGCTGGGCCTGATCGAAAACATGAGCGGCGAGATATTCGGACGCGGCGGCGCGCGTCAGGAGGCAGAGCGCCTGAACATCCCGTTCCTGGGCGAACTTGCGCTGAATGCCGATGTCCGCGCGGGTGGTGACGAGGGCGTGCCTGTGACTATTTCCAAGCCTAATGACATGATTTCAAAGGCTTTTGAGGTAATCGCAATAAGCGTAGCAAATAGCTTGAATGGTTAAGGCTTACGGTTAACATAACCGATCGTTGTAATGGCAAAGCCTGTGATTCACCGGTGCGGGAACCTGGATGCCGGTTCGGAAGTTTGATCGCTTCCTCATGAGTTGCAGGAACAAAGGGGTATTCCGTGAACGACAAAAGTATGCTCCGGAAATCGCCTCAGACTTCGACTGACGCTAAGCCGGAGAAACCGGAAAAGCAGGAGAAGCCTAGGGCCAAGGTTTCCGGTACCAAGACCTTGCGGGACGAGTTCGCAATGGCTGCCTTGGAACACGCGACCAGTGTTTATACCAAGATGACCGTCACCGAACTGGACCGGATGATGGGACGGAAAAACTATTCCAAGGACGAGGCTGTGGCACGTCTGGCCTATAATATGGCCGATGCCCTACTTTCGGCGCGGGAAGTTTAAAATCGCAACTGACTAGACAAGCGAATGGGTGCTACCCATTTCTCCTGAACAAGAAACTGGGAGAAATTGGGTGAGTCTCGACCTTCTGTTCCAACCTTTCCGTATCAAGAACCTGACCTTGCCGAACCGGCTGGTCATGGCGCCAATGACGCGCTCATTCTCACCTGGCGGCATCCCGACCGACGAGGTCGCGGCCTATTACCGTCGCCGCGCTGCTGCAGACGTTGGACTGATCGTGACCGAAGGGACGGTCATTGATCGTCCTGCGGCTCGCAATGACGCCGGGGTTCCGATCTTCTACGGGGATGCTTTGCCCGCGTGGAAAAAGGTCGTGGACGAAGTGCATGCTGCGGGTGGTCTGATTGCGCCCCAGATCTGGCACGTTGGCTCGGCACGGGGGCAGGGTGCCGATTGGGAGCCGTTCGGCAAGGTGGACAGCCCGTCGGGCATGACCTCTCCCGACAAGGTCAAGTTCGAGCCGATGTCGGATGAAGACATCGCCGACACGTTGGCCGGATTTGAAAAGTCGGCCCGCCATGCGCGTGAGCTGGGTTTTGATGCCGTGGAGATTCATGGCGCCCACGGCTATCTGATCGACCAATTCCTCTGGGAAGGTCTCAACCGTCGCGAGGACGCTTGGGGCGGCAAGACCCTGGCCGAACGAAACCGTTTTGCGGTGGAAGTGGTGAAGGCTGTGCGTCGCGGTATTGGTGAGGATATCCCCCTCATCATACGCCTGTCGCAATGGAAACAGCAGGACTACACCGCTCGACTGGCCCATACGCCCGATGAAATGCAGTCCTGGCTGCAACCGTTGGCCGATGCTGGCGTCGATGTGTTCCACTGCTCGCAGCGCCGCTTCTGGGAGCCGGAGTTCGAAGGTTCGGATCTGAACTTTGCGGGCTGGGCCAAGAAACTGACCGGCAAAGCTACGATCACCGTGGGTTCTGTGGGCCTTAATGGAGAGTTCCTGGCCAGCCTGACCAAGGGCGCAGGGGCGCAAAAGTCGGATCTCAATGAACTGCTGCGCCGTCTGGAGCGTGAAGAATTCGATCTGGTGGCGGTTGGCCGCGCGCTTCTGGCCGATCCGCAATGGGCGTCAAAGGTGAAGGAGGGACGGTTCGAGGAGACTGTCGATTTCGATCGCCAGCATATGATGAACCTCTACTGATGCAGAAAGGGCCGCTCTGTATAGGGCGGCCCTTCGATTTCAGGCTTCGATCAGAAAAGCGGTCTGGCCTATATCCGCTCCAGTGTGCGGAAGACGAAATCGTGGTCGTCCTTTTCTCCTGCCTGATGTGACTCGCGAAGGACCTCGTTCCACTCAGCCTCATTGAATGGCGGAAAGAGCACGTCGCCGTCCGGCGCAGCATCGACTTCGGTGATGTACAGGCGTTTGGCCTTGGGCAGGGCGGCCTCGAAAATGGCTGCTCCGCCGATGATGCAGATCTCGTCCGCGCCATCCTCTACGGCCTGTTCGCGCGCGATCGAGATGGCGTCGGATAGGGACGTCACGACAAGGCATCCCTTTGCCTTGCTGCTCTCGTGATAGGATTCATCCTTGGTCAGCACCACATTCAATCGACCCGGAAGCGGTCGCAGTGGCAGGCTTTCCCAGGTTTTGCGGCCCATGATGCAGGGTTTGCCGATTGTTACGGCCTTGAAGCGCTGAAGGTCGGATCTCAGTCGCCAGGGCAGATCGCCATCTTTGCCAATCACGCCGTTGCGGCCGCGCGCAACCACAAGTGCGATAGAGGGAAGGGGCAAATCGAACTCTCCTAACGGAATCAGGGGCGGGATGACCCGCCCCTTCAGCCGTCAGGTTAGGCTTCTGGCTCTAACACTTTCAAGCGGAACAGAATGCCACCGACCGCAGCACCGACCAGCGGTGCAACGATAAAGACCCACAACTGGCTCAGGGCCTGACCTCCCGCCAGAACGGCGGGACCAAAGCTGCGGGCGGGGTTCACCGATACGCCCGTGACCTGAATACCGACAATGTGGATTACCGCCAGCGTGATACCGATGGCGAGGCCTGCAAATGCGCCGTGCCCCTTGGCTCCCGTCACGCCCAGAATGACGATCAGGAATATGGCGGTCGCGACGATTTCGAAGACCAGACCGGCCTGAAGGCTGTATCCACCGGGAGAGCCGGCCCCGAAGCCGTTCTGGCCCAGCTGCGCAAAGCCGGTCTTGGCGATCATGCCCAGAATGAAAGCGCCCAGCAGGGCACCGATAAACTGGGCGATCCAATAGACCACCATGTTCCTGGTCGACATGCGTCCGGCGATGAACGCACCGAAGCTGACAGCCGGATTGACGTGGCAGCCCGATACCGGACCGATCCCATAGGCCATTGCGACAATGGCAAAACCAAAGGCCAGGGCGATACCCAGTTGCCCGACGATATCAAAGCCGCCCAGAACCGCGGCACCACAACCGAACAATACCAAGACAGCGGTGCCGACGAGCTCGGCCGCAAACTTCTTGATCATCGAAAGCCTCCCATAGGCCCGTCCCGGCAGACTCTTCTGAGGGATCGGTCCTATGAGTTGAAACAATCACAGGTGGTTTGGCTATCCGCTGTTTCGTGAGTTTACGTTTGCGGTTCCAGCCAGCTGAGCCACTTGCGCTTCATGGCGTCTTCGATGTCGATATCGTTCATACGGCAGTAGATCAGCAGCATGCCGAGAACATCGGCGGCCTCGTCGGCGCGTGCCCGGGGATTGGCTGTGCCGCGCGCGCGTCGGGTCAGGCGCAGATGTTCCTGGGTGAGTTCGCCCAGTTCTTCCTGCAATTTCAGGATCGCCCAGTCGCGGTCGCGGTCGATGGCATGCTCACGCGCGTATTTGTCAGAGATGCGCATGACCGCATCCTGAAGCTCTTGGATATTCATTCTTTTAATCGTGTTTTTAGACCGAAACGGCGGCCTTGATATGAGGGTGTGCCTCATAGCCGACGAGGGTGAAATCGTCAGGACCGAATGCGAACAGGTCGGTGTGAGGCGCGATCTGCATCGTCGGGAAGGGCAGTGGCATGCGCGTCAGTTGTTCGCGGGCCTGATCCAGATGGTTCAAGTACAGGTGGGCATCGCCGAAACTATGGACAAACTCGCCCGGTTCCAGACCGACAACCTGCGCGACCATCATCGTCAACAAGGCATAGGAGGCGATGTTGAAGGGCACACCGAGGAAGACATCGGCCGAGCGTTGGTACAGCTGGCAGCTCAGTTTTCCGTCGGCGACGAAGAACTGGAACAGGCAGTGGCACGGCGGCAAGGCCATGTCATCGACATCAGCCGGATTCCATGCCGAAACGATGTGGCGGCGGCTGTTCGGATTGGTTTTGAGGTTGTGCACCAGCTTTTCGATCTGGTCGATGACGCGGCCATCAGGGGCGGCCCACGAACGCCATTGCTTGCCGTAGACAGGACCCAACTCGCCCTCGGCGTTGGCCCATTCGTCCCAGATGCTGACCTTGTTTTCCTTGAGCCAGCGGATGTTCGTCTCGCCGCGCAGAAACCACAGCAGCTCGACGATGATCGAGCGGGTGTGCAGCTTCTTGGTGGTCAGGAGCGGAAAGCCCTTGGACAGGTCAAAACGCATCTGGCGACCGAATACGCCCAGAGTGCCTGTGCCGGTGCGGTCCTCGCGTTTCGATCCATTTTCAAGGATGTCACGAAGCAGATTCAGGTACTGCCACTCGGGGTGGTCAGCGGGTGCCGCAGCGATGCGGTCGTGGAGATCGGCGAGGGCTGCGTGCGCTTTCATTTGATGAGGATGCCAGCGAATCGCCGGGTTTGTCAGTGCCATCGACGTGCCACTTGTGGACGATCCCGATCACAAAAAGTTGGGCCCCTCAGTGGATGCTGACGGGCCCATTTTAAGGTCTTGAAATCTATCAGGTCCCCGGCGCGAGGCGTTCGTTCTGGACCCAGCCGATGTTGTCGTTGTCGTCCATTACCTCCCACCAGACGCCTTCGCGTTTGCCGGTCGGATAGACGCGCAGGCCCTGCGGCAGGGCACGGACAACCGAGCCACCGTCCGGAGCAGAGCGCAGGGTCGAAGGCTGTTGGACGGTATAGGTCTGGATCGGAGCATCGCGGGCGGCATCACCGCTCAGGCCGCCAAGCTGGGTGACCATGTCGGTGTAGGCCTGAATGAAGGCGGCTGCGACGATGCGGCCAATCTCGGTGTTTTCATAGGCACCGCCGCCCAGAGCGCCCGCGCCGAAGCCCGCAGCCCCAGCGCCCCATGAAATATTGTTGCGAGAGGCATAACCCTCGGTCACGGCAACCGTTTCAGAGGTGCGTACGCTGGTCAGCGACAGCACGGTGTTGGCTTCCTGACGGCGTGTGCGCAAACCGCCGACAATGGCACCTGCACGGCCACCGAGGGCTGCGCCGGCAAGACCGGCCAGGGCCGATCCGCCTGCATTGTCGTTCTGGCTGGCGATTTCGCCGACCAGCACATAGTCGGCCGCGCGAACCTGACCGCCGCCAACGTTGGAGCCGCGCTGCAGATTTCCGTCAGACGCCAGATCGCGTTCGCGCTGGGCCACATTCATGCCTGTGCCACGGTCAACGAGGGTGAAGCAGCCCGAACGCTGGATCACAACACGCAGGAGCGACTGCGGCGGAGACAGTTGAAGCTCGCGCCAATAGGACGACTGCCCGTCAGCAATGGTGATGGTGCCGAGATTGGTCGCGCAACGCGGGATCTGCGCGACTTGCTGGTCCTGGGCGCGCTGTGCACCCGAACGGCGGTTCTGCGCCTCTGCGATTGAAGGAAGTCCCAGTGTCAGCGCCAGTGTGGCGACAACCAGTGTGGAAGGCTTGGGGGGCACGGCGTTTCCCTCTTGTAGCTATGCTTTGGAACGACTTTATTTCACGTTCCGCAACGAGTCACAAACAAGATTTTGCCATAGTTCGTTGAGCTCAGAAGCAAACCTTTGCCATTCAAGCACATGGTCTTCGGTCTTTGGCTTTGTGAGACTGAGTTTGTGGTGGCCAATAAAAAAAGGGCCCGCCGAATGTTCGGCGGACCCTGATGAGATGTGTTCGAGGATGAGTCGATGTTCAGAATCCTGTCTTGCTGAACCCAGCCGGTGGTGCCGGCCTCGTCTTCGACCTCGACCCAGATGTCATCCTCTTCGCCCGTCGGATAGACACTGGAGCCCGCAGTCAGTTGCGAGACGACACGTCCGACGGGCGCATTGCGCAGAATGGCATTGCGCAGGACTTCGGCCTCTAGGGGTTGGGATGCGCGCGGCGACGGGGGGGGCGGCCTCGATGGCGGCGTCCAGACGGCCGTCATGCGCCATTTCCAGCCCCTGTTCGAAGCGGTCCATGTTCACAATACCCCCTGTGCCGCTCTCCAACGCGATGTTTGCGACATAGCGGGTGGCACGGTTGCGCCCCACAACACCCAGCACGCCTGTGCGGCCATCGCCCATTTTGACCTCATTGGTCAGATTGGCTGCCAGAGCGAACTCCACGGTGCGCGCCGTGGATGGCGGTGGAGAACCCGGAATGCGCTGGATCAGGGTAAAGCACCCCGATTCGCGGATCAGATAACGCAGGATATCGGCTGGAGGCGTCATGCCCATATGGCGGAATATGTCCTACTGGGCTTCGACGATGACCACATTGCCGATATTCTGCGTACAGCGCGGGACGAGAGGATTGCCGCCCGCGCGACCTTATGCCTGTGCCGTTGACGCAACCGCCACGCAGGAAACAAGGGCGGAAAGCAAAATGGATTTACGCATACACACTTGTAGAAACTAAAAAACTAACAAAACTAAAGACTTAAGGCGGATTACTTCAGGCGGTCTTTCAGCACCCAACCTGTGGTGCCATCAGACGTGCGAACCTGAATCCAGTCTTCGTTCTCCTCGCCGGTGCCAGTGATTATGGTGCCGGCAGGCAATGGAGACAGAGCGGTCCCTAGCGGCGTGTCGCGCAACACGGCAGTGCGCGCGACTTCCAGAGATTGGCCACCCGCACGCGCCGACACAGGTTCAGCCTTCGTCACGGGTTCAGCGCGCGGAGCAGGGCGAGGAGCCGCGGCGGCAGCGGTCGGCTCCGCGCGAGCGGCGACATATTCAGCTTCACGGATTTCGGCCGCTGCCTCGGCGCGGGC
>NZ_DJFS01000077.1 GCF_002432125.1 Brevundimonas sp. UBA5866 | reverse complement strand
ACGCTGACGTTGTCCTTCTGGATGACGGTTTCGCCACTGCGCGGCTGCATGTCGCGATGGAAGGCGACGTTGACACTCCCCTGCGCGAACAGCGGCGCGCCCGCCGGCAGCACATGCTGCACGTGGATGACGCGGATGCCGTGGGCATCGGCGAAGTCGACCACGCGGCGGGTCTGGCGCAGTGCGGCCATGCCGTCGGGAATGACCATGCGGCCGCCGGCGAAACCTGGCGCGGCACGGGCATCGAAGTATTCGTTCTGGAAGTCGATCACCAGCACCGCGGTCTTCGCTGCGTCGAGCGAGGCGGGCACCGGGGCACCCGCCATGTGGCGGATGGTGGGATGGGACGGTTCAGCGGCAACAACCGGAGCGGTGGCAGCCATGCCGATCAGGCTGGCCAGGCCGAAGGCCGTGAGGTTCATGGGACGACTCCTGTGCGATGGAAAGTGGGCACAGGATGCGAGGCGGATGGCGCACGAACCAGCCATGGAGTGACACATGATCTGTGCAGATTTCGAACAGACCGTTCGTGTGGAGTCGCGCCAGGCACGACTGCTTTTCGTTTGGGCGCCCGTAAACGATCAGCCGCGCAGGGCTCGACTCGACGACGCCAGCGTGACGCCATTGAGCCGCACGATCACCGCGTCCTTTCGCCCTGGCACCACCTCGGCAGCGTTGCTGCCAGCGCGCACGGCACGTTCCAGTCCCGCCGGGTACTTCACCGGCACCCCTGCGAGGGTCTGCACATGCGCTGCCCCATTCTTGCCCCTGATGATGAACTCCGCGCAGGCGCCCTCCAGCCGGTACACCGGCGCCTCCGCCGGATATTCGATCAACTGCAGCGCGCGCGCTTCGCTGTGCCGCAGGTTGCGGATGGAGACCCCATGCGTCCGCAGGCGACGCAACGCGCGCTGCGAACGGGACCAGGGCCAGCAGAAGACGAAGTAGATGCCTACGCCAATCGCATAGACGGCAACAGCCGCCACCACCCACACAGCCGCATCAGGCATCTGCAAAAATCCTGTCGGTGAAAAGCCGCACTTTAAAACGCAGACGGGCCGTACAAGGACGGCCCGTCTTCAACAATGCGCAGCGTTGCCTGGCTACCGCCTGGGACAGCACCCAGCAAGAGCGCCGGCCGCTTACAGGCGGCTGGCGATGGCCTGGGCGAAGCCCATGGTGTTGCCGGTGCCACCCAGGTCGCCGGTCAGCGAGTCCTTGGCTTCCAGCGTGGCCACGATGGCCTTGCGCAGGCGCTCGGCGTTGTCGACCTGGCCGACATGGTCCAGCATCTGTGCGGCGGCCAGCAGCAGCGCGCACGGATTGGCCTTGCCCTGGCCGGCGATGTCCGGCGCGGTGCCGTGCACGGCTTCGAAGATCGCCGCGTTCTCACCGATGTTGGCGCCCGGGGCCAGGCCCAGGCCGCCGACCAGACCGGCACACAGGTCGGAGATGATGTCGCCGAACAGGTTGGTGGTCACGATCACATCGAACTGTTCCGGACGCATCACCAGCTGCATGCAGCAGTTGTCGACGATCATTTCCTGGAACTCGATGTCCGGGTACTTGGCGGCCACTTCACGCGCCACGGCCAGGAACAGGCCCGAGGTCGACTTGATGATGTTGGCCTTGTGCACGGCGGTGACCTTCTTGCGGCCGGTGCTGCGGGCCAGCTCGAAGGCGTAGCGCACGATGCGCTCGGAGCCCTTGCGGGTGATGCGGGTGCCGGAGAAGGCGGTCTCGCCATCGGCCGACACTTCCTGGCCTTCGGCCAGGTACGCGCCTTCGGTGTTCTCACGGACGGTGATCAGGTCCACGCCGTCGCCGAAACGCGACTTGGTGTTCGGGAAGGACACCGCCGGACGCACGTTGGCGTACAGGTCGAAGTGGCGACGCAGGCTGACGTTGATCGAGGTGAAGCCACCACCGACCGGCGTGGTCAGCGGGCTCTTCAGCGCGATCTTGTTGCGTGCGATCGACTCCAGCGTGGCCGCCGGCATCAGATCGCCGTGCTTCTCCAGCGCGACCAGGCCCGCGTCGGCGTCTTCATATTCAAAGCCGGTGTCCAGCTTGCCGAGCACGAACAGGGTAGCGTCCATGATCTCCGGGCCGATGCCGTCACCGCGGATGACCGTGATTTTCTGCGTCATTGATGTGTATTCCGAACCGAGGGGGGAGCGCCATCCGTGAGGTGCGCGAAGCGCGGGCGCAAGGGAAGTTTCATCGGCAATTATGCCTTACCCGCCCGATGGACCCCAAATGGGCCATTGGTCTTAGGCGGGCAAGGCAGCATTGCCCGCGCATTCCCCCTCTCCCCGCGCCGTTGGCGCGCCGCCATCAACAGAAGGGGGCTGTGCTCAAGACACGCGATCGGTAGTGCCGGCCGCTGGCCGGCAACCAGGGGTGGGCTGAACGACGGGGTAGCCACCGACCGTTGGTCGGTGGAACGGGATCTAGAACATGAACAGCGCACTGCCGGGCGCCGATATCGTCGGGGCGCCCAAGCAGCCGACCAACGGTCGGCTCTACCTCGGTGGGGCCGGGTCGGCCCCGACCTCAATGCTCGTGAACGGCCGGCGCTTCGGCACCGCCTTCGAGCTGGTCCAGGAAATCGACCGCGCGGCGCAGGTGCGGGATCACGATCGAGCCGCCGACCACCAGGCCGACCGAGAAGGTCTCGAAGAACTCCTCACGGGTCACGCCGGCGTCCTTGCACTGGGCCACGTGGTAGCTGATGCAGTCATCGCAGCGCAGCACCATCGAGGCGACCAGGCCCAGCAGCTCCTTGGTCTTCACATCCAGCGCGCCGGCCTGGTAGGTCTGGGTGTCCAGCGCGAAGAAGCGGCGCACGACCTGGTTGGGTTCGCCCAGGATGCGCTGATTCATGCGCTGGCGGAACTCGGTGAATTCGGCGATACGGTCCTTGCTGCCGTCGTCGGCCGCGCTCATGCCGGGTCCTGCCCGGCCAGCAACGGCTCCAGCTTGCCAGCACGGTGCAGCGCCATCATGTCGTCGTAGCCGCCCACATGGACCTCACCGACGAAGATCTGCGGCACGCTGGTGCGGCGGGTCTTGGCCATCATCTTCTCGCGCTCGACAGGGTCCAGGTCGATCCGGACCTCCGTCCAGTCGCGGCCCTTGCTCTTCAGGAAGTTCTTGGCGGCCACGCAGTACGGGCACACCGCGGTCGAGTAGATGGTGATGGCGGGAGCGCCACCGGGGGTGGAAACAGCATCTTGGCTCACGGGAAACTCCACAGCGGAACGTTGGTCTGTATATGGTAGCGGTCCGCTGGATTTTCCACGTCACCGTCGCAACACTGTGGTTTAACTGCAGGTTGCACTGGCCCTGTCACGCTGTCGTCCGCCTTCCCCCAGGAGCTCCGTTTGCGCCCTCTGCTGCTCTCTGCCGCCTTGACCCTGGCCCTGGCCGTACCGCTGGCCGGGGCCCAGGAAAGCAAGCTGCCGGACATCGGTTCTTCGGCCGGCGAGCTGCTGACCCCGGCACGGCAGGCCGAATACGGCGGGATGATGCTGCGCGAACTGCGCAACTATGGGTACCTGCTCGATGACCCGCTGGTCGATGACTGGCTGCAGACCATGGGCGCCCGGCTGGGCTCCAACAGCGCCCAGCCACGCCAGTCCTACACCTTCTTCATGCTCAAGGACCGGCAGATCAATGCCTTCGCGACCCTGGGCGGTTACATCGGGGTCAATGCGGGCCTGGTACTGACCGCCGAGCGCGAGGACGAGGTCGCCGCGGTGCTGTCCCACGAAATCGCCCACGTCACCCAGCAGCACGTGCTGCGCGGCGTCGAGCGCGCACAGCGCGACCAGATCCCGATCCTGCTCGGCATGCTTGCCGCGATCGTGGCCGCGCAGCAGGCCGGCGGCAACTCCTCCGGTGACGCCACCATGGCCGCGATCACTTCGGGCATGGGGTTGATGCAGCAGCGCCAGATCAATTACACCCGCTCCAACGAATCCGAGGCCGACCGCCTGGGCATCCGCACCCTGGCCCGCAGCGGCTATGACGTGGATGCCATGGCCGGCTTCTTCGAGCGCATGTCCGCCTCGATGCGTGGCAACCAGGGGGGCTACAGCGTCCCGGACTTCCTGCAGACCCACCCGGTCACCACCACCCGCATCAGCGAGGCCAAGGCCCGCGCCGAAAGCCTTGGGGCAAAAGTCTCGGGTTCCGTTTCCAAAAAAACGGATTATTTGGTCGCCGGTCCCGGTGCAGGTTCCAAATTGAAGGATGCGGAGAAGCACGGGGTCAAGGTTCTGACCGAGGACGAATGGCTCGCCCTCATCGGGTGATCTATCGGGGTTGAGCTATGCGTGCCGTCGCCATCGACTTTGAAACCGCCAACGAGCGTCGCGCCAGCGCATGCTCGATCGGTCTGGCGTGGATTGAGGACGGTCGCGTGGTGGATCGCGAGACCCATCTGATCCGACCGCCGGAAATGCGGTTCGCGCCGGTGAACATCCGCATTCACGGCATCACCCCCGACATGGTCGAGGATTCGCCGGAGTTCCCCGACGTTCTGGCCTCGCTGCGCGAACGGATCGGCACCTGTGACATGGTGCTGGCTCACAATGCGGGCTTTGACATGAGCGTGGTGCGCGCCAGTTGCGACGCCTATTCGCTGTCCTATCCCGAGTTCGACTATCTCTGCACCGTCAAGGTGGCGCAGCGGGTCTGGGCCGAACTGGGGACGGCGCGTCTGAACGCCCTTGGTGACCATCTGGGCATAGCGTTCAAACACCACGACGCCGGCGAGGATGCCTATGTCTGCGCCGAGGTCGCGCTGGCGGCCATGCGTCTGCGCGAGGCGACGAACCTGCACGAGCTGGCCAAGATCACGCAGGTCGGCATCGGTCGCATGAGTTCGGCGGGCTATTCGGCCTGTTCGGCCCCGCGTCAGGCCCGCGCCCGCTCTATCGCGAACGCCAAACCCTATTCCGATGTGTTCCGTCCGGTTCCCGGCATGCCCTTGTCGATGCAGGGCAAGCGGGTGGTATTCTCGGGCCAACTGTCACGCTTCTCTCGGTCCGAAGCCCAGGAAATTGCAGGACGTTTCGGTGCGCGTGTCATGGCTTCGGTCAATGCCAAAACCGACTGGGTTGTGGTCGGCAACGGGGCGGGCTCGAAACTGGACCGCGCCCGCCATCTGGGGTTGAAGCTGCTTTCCGAAGCCGACTTCATGGACCTGATTACCGTCAAATCTTGACGTAAGGTACGGTTTTCAAAACATAAAACAGCGCGATTTTAGGTCTTGTTTATATCGCATTCCGGGATCACCTTGCGTGCTAACGGATCCTTCTCCCCGTGATCCGATCTGGGAGTGAACACCATGAAGACCAAGATTTTCGCCGCCGCTGTTCTGGCCGCCTCCGTCCTCGCCGCCCCCGCTCTGGCGGGTGATCCGACCGGTCTGTGGCAGACCCCGACCAACGGCGGCCAGGTCCGCATCGAGCGTTGCGGCAATGCCCTGTGCGGCACTCTGGTCACTTCGGCGGCCATCCGCGCAAATCCGGGCCAGCTGGATGTCAAGAACAAGGACGAGGCCCAGCGCGGTCGCACCCTGCGCGGCCTTCGCATGCTGTCCGGCTTCACCGGCGGTCCGACCGAATGGCGCGGCGGCTCGGTCTATAACCCCGAGGATGGCGGCACCTATCGCGGCACCATCACCATGACCAATGACAACACCCTGCGTCTGCGCGGCTGCATCGTCGCCCCGCTGTGCAAGACCCAGACCTGGACCCGCGTCCAATAAGGCTTTTCCTCTCAGGAAAAATGCCGAAGGCCCTCGTGGAGTAATCCACGGGGGCTTTTTATGGCCTCATATCAAGCCGACGATGATCGACAGCAGTGCCGCCGTCATGACCGCATTCAGCGCCATGCCCAGCCCCGCATAGGCCCCGGCCACATCGCTGACCTGAAAGGCCCGGGCCGAGCCGACGCCGTGGGCCGAGACTCCGACGGCAAAGCCGCGAACCCGATAGTCCCGCATCCTCATGGCGTTCATCAAGGGCGTGGCGATCATGGCCCCCAGCACGCCGGAAAACACGATAATCACCGCCGCCAGCGCCGGAATGCCGCCAAGCGTTTCAGCCACCGCCATGCCGACGGGCGATGTCGCCGCGCGCGGTGCCATACTGGCCATTACGGCCCCGGGCGCGCCTAAAACCCAGACGATCCCTACAGCCGAAACGATAGCCGTCAGAGATCCTGCCATGAGAGCCAGCGCCAGAGGCAGCGCCAACCGGCGGATGGTCGCCCGCTGTGCCCAGATCGGAACGGCCATACAGACCACCGCCGGACCCAGCAGGAAGGTGATGGAACGGGTCGCATCGGCATAGACGGCATAGGGTGTGCGCGTCGACCACAGGGCCGCGATCAACACAGGAACCGACCACAGCACCGGATGCAGCAGGGGCGGACGGCCGAACCGCTTTGACAGACGGTCAAATCCCGCAAAGACCACAAGGGTCGCGGTCATCCATAACAGGGTCACGAAGGGATCGTTCATGGCACTCTGCCTTCCTCCGCTCCGCCCTCGTCAGGCTTGAATCGGCGTATGGCCCATACGAACACCAGTGCCGTCACGGCCATCGTCAGCACCGTGGACACCACCGTCGCCAGCACGATCGCCAGCCCGTGCGCCTTAAGGATCGGCCATTCCTGCATCACCCCCACCGCGGCGGGGACAAACAGGATGGCCATATGCGTCGTCAGCCAGCCCGTCACCGCTTCCAGTGACGGGCGCTCACGACGCACAAGCCCCAGATAGGCCAGCAACAGCCCCATGCCGATGACCGCCCCCGGTATCGGCACGCCGAGGAACCGATGGGCCGCCTCGCCCGCCAGTTGGCAGGCCAGCAAAAGGGCTATGGCTGAGAGCATCGGTTACAGCGGACGCGTCTGCTCTTTCAGCCACGCCAGCGCGGCCTCGTCCTTCTGCACGCCCTCGGCCAGCAGCGGACCGACCTTGGCCAGAACCTCGGCGTGATAGTCGTCAACATACTGGCGCTCCTGCGGGGTCAGCAGGTTCACATCGATCAGCTTGCGGTCCAGCGGGGCCAGCGTCAGCTGCTCGAAACCGTGGAAGGCACGCTCGCCGCCTTCCGGCACCGACGGCGCGGTGACGACCTGAAGCGTCTCGATACGGATGCCCCACTCGCCTTCGCGATAATAGCCCGGCTCGTTCGACAGGATCATGCCGGTCAGCAGCGGCTGGGTCGTGCCCCAGTTGGCGATGCGCTGCGGACCTTCGTGGACGCCGAGGTATGAGCCGACGCCGTGGCCCGTGCCGTGGTCATAGTCAAAGCCGGCATTCCACAGATGCTGGCGAGCAATGGCATCCAGATGCATGCCCGAAACGCCCTGCGGGAAGCGGATGGTCGCCATGGCGATGTGGCCCTTGAGAACCAGCGTGAACATGCGGCGCTGTTCGTCCGTGCCTTCACCGATGGCCATGGTGCGGGTGACGTCGGTCGTGCCGTCCAGATACTGGCCGCCGCCGTCCACCAGCAGCAGGCTGCCCTGCTCCATCTTGCGGATCTTGGCCCCAACCGGCTTGTAGTGCGGCAGGGCACCGTTGGCGGCGACACCGGCGATGGTGTCGAACGACAGGTCTTTCAGCTCGCCCGTCGCCTCGCGGAAACGCTCAAGCGCTTCGACTACGCCGCGCTCGTCGGGCAGTTCCTTCTGCGCGACCGTATCGACCCAGTGCAGGAAGCGCGTCAGCGCGGCCCCGTCACGGATGTGGGCGCGGCGGCTACCCTCGATCTCGACCTCGTTCTTGCAGGCGCGCGGGATGGCGCACGGGTCCATGGCGCGGACGATAGTGGCTCCCGCCTGTTCCAGCGCCTCGAAATAGAAGGCCGAGGAGATCGACGGGTCGATCACCACCTTCTGGCCTGACAGCGAAGCGAGGGCTTCAGGCAGGGCTTCGGGCGCTTCCAGCGTCACCTCATTGCCCAGCCATGCGGGCAGACCCTCGGTCACCTTGGCCGGATCGAGGAAGACGCGAGCCGAACCGTCGGCGCGCAGGATCGCCTGCCCCAGCGGCAGTGGCGAGCGGATCACGTCACCGCCACGGATGTTGAACAGCCATGCCAGCGACGACGGGGCGGTCAGCACAGCGGCGTCCGCGCCCTTGGCGGCGATGTCCTTGCCGATGCGGGCGCGCTTGGACGCGGCGCTCTCACCGGAGAATTCTTCGGGGTGCGGCACGACGGGTGCCTGCGGCTGGCTCGGGCGGTCGGTCCATGCCAGATCAATCGGATTGGCATCGACTGCCTTCAGCGAACCACCGGCCTTTTCAACGGCGGCACGCAGGCCCGTCAGCGCATCGGGGCTGTGCAGACGCGGATCATAGCCGATCACCTGACCGGACTTCACATTGGCCGACAGCCAGTCGTTCAGCCCCGCCAGCGACACACGCTCGAACAGGGCCTCGTCGGTCTGGGCCTTGACCTGAACCGTATAGCGGCCATCGACGAAAACCGCCGCCTTGTCCGACAGCACCACGCCCGCGCCCGCCGATCCGGTAAAGCCCGTCACCCACGCCAGACGCTCGTTCGCATCGGGCAGGTATTCGTTCTGGTGCTCGTCCTCGTGCGGGACCAGCAGGCCGTCGAGGCCCTGCCTTGCCATTTCCGCGCGCACCAGCGGCAGGTGCTTTGCGCCAAACGAAGGATCGGTGGTTTCGTCGAAATGCTGTCTCATGCCCCATGACTACGCCTGCCGAACGACAGGTTCCAGAGGCGAAGGCAGGTTTTCAGCCAATAAAAAACGGGGGCCGAATCCCCCGTTCCAGAACCTTAGGCCTTGCGCAGCTGCAGGGCCGACCAGGCGTCGTTGTGGATGGTCTGTTCCACCACAAAACCCAGCGGGCGATAGGCATCGAGGATGCGCTCTTCCTGCGTCTTGAGCAGGCCCGACAGGATGGCCACGCCGCCCTTCTTCAGCGACTGGGCGATTTCCGGTGCCAGTTCCACCAGCGGAGCGGCCAGAATATTGGCGAACACCAGGTCGTACGGCATGTGCTGGGCGACGCGGGCGTCGTTCAGGCCGCTGGCGAAATAGAACTCGCACTTGGCGTCGTTGATCTCGGCGTTTTCGTTGGCGATGCGGGCCGAGGCCTCGTCGATGTCGGTGCCGACGGCGATCGGCGTGCCGGTCTTGGCCGCAGCGATGGCCAGAACGCCCGTGCCGCAGCCGACGTCCAGAACCTTTTCAAAGGTTTCGCCCTTGCCCAGCAGTACGTCGAACGCCTCGAGGCAGCCGACGGTGGTGCCGTGGTGGCCCGTACCGAAGGCGGCACCGGCGTCGATCTTGAGAGTCACGCGGCCCTCGGGAATCTTGCCCTGATCGTGCGCGCCGTAAACGAAGAAGCGACCGGCCTCGACCGGCGGCAGGCCCGACAGGCTCATGGCCAGCCAGTCCGCATCGGCCAGTTTCTCGACGATCACTTCCAGACCCTCGACGGCGCGCATGTGGGCCTCGATGCCCTTGGCTTCCTCGTCGGTGGTGGGGAAGGCGTCGATGCGCCAGATGCCCTTGTCCTCATCCTCTTCGAGGATCGAATAGGTCGCGCCTTCCAGCAGGACGTCGGCGTCGATCGCCGCCGCCGCCGCCTCGGCCGGGGTGCGCAGACCGCGGGCAATCACCTGAAGAGCAGATTCCGACATTTCCAAAAACCAACGATATGATAACAACAGAAGATTAAAGCGGGTGGACTGAGTCCCGCCACTGACAGCCAAGGTTTGGGGATCACATGGCCAAAGCACCGACGAAAAACCCCGCCACGCCCAAGGCGGCAGCAACCACTTCCAAGCCCAAGGCGGCTGCGAAGTCGACCGCTTCTGCCGCAAAAGCGGCTTCGGATGAAGTAAAAACGACAAAGGCCAAGGCCGCGCCCAAGGCAACGGCTGCAAAAACCGCCGCGGCCAAACCCGCAGCAGCGCCCAAGGCTGCGGCACCAAAGTCGACCGCCGCCAAGAAACCGTCTGCGGCCAAGGCCCCTGCCACCAAGGCTGCGGCACCCAAGGCAACCGCCGCCAAACCCGCTGCAGGCAAGGCTGCCGCCACCAAGAAACCCGCCGCCGCCAAGGCCCCTGCTGCGGCCAAGGCTCGCACCACCGGCACCAAGTCCAAGGCCGCACCCAAAAGCGAATTGGCAGCTACGGTAGAAGAAAAACCCGCCGCCCTGGTCGCCGCCCCGGAATCTGGCGACGGCAAGGATGGCAAACCCACCCCGACCCAGACCCCGGTTCCCGAACCGAAACTGGTCGCCACCGCCAATGAGCCGACGCCGGAACCCGTTTCGACCGGCACTGTGGCCACGCCCGAAGCCAAAAAGCCCGGCTGGTTTGCCCGCATCTTCCTCGGCAAAAAATAAGTCGCGTACCGAAATACAGAAAGGGCCGGTGGCAAACGCCACCGGCCCTTTCCTATTCCGTCAGAGACGAAGACCTCAGTCTTCGAGGTCTTCCGCCAGAATGGCCATTTCGAACATGAACGAGCCGGCTTCGTCTTCGTCTTCGAACACCACGCCGACGAACTCGTCATCGACATAAACCTCGGCGGAGTCGGCCACTTTACGGGCCTTCACCTTGATACCACCGTGGTTGAAGGTGCGCTTCAGGTGGGTCTCGACGCGCTTGAGATCGGATTCTTTCACGGGGATGGCCTCGGTTAAACGTTAGCGGCGGAACCTAAAGGTCAGGCAGGCGGAAGAAAAGCCTGCATATCGCCGCGTCCACAGGGACGCGACGAACACGGGTCACTAGATCACATAGTCATAGACCACATCCGCAAGGGTGTGGTCCATCGTGCGGGCGGGCGAAGCCTCGGTCGGACAGTTGACCAGACGGGCCGGAACACCCGCAACAGTACAACCGCTTGGAACGGGCTTCAGCACCACCGAACCGGAAGCGACCTTGGCGTAATCACCGATTTCGATATTGCCCAGTACCTTGGCACCGGCTCCCAGCAGCACGCCACGTCCGATCTTGGGGTGACGGTCGCCCCGCTCGGCCCCCGTACCGCCCAGCGTTACCGCGTGCAGCATGGACACTTCGTCGCCGACGACAGCCGTTTCACCGATCACAATGCCGGTGCCGTGGTCGATAAAGACGCCCGACCCGATCCTGGCCGCCGGATGGATATCCAACTGGAACAATTCGGAAATGCGGCTCTGGAAATGGAAGGCCAGGGTATCGCGGCCTTCTTCCCACAGCCAGTGCGCCACGCGCCACGCCTGTAGCGACTGATAGCCTTTGAAATACAGGAAGGGTTGCAGGAGCGTGCGGATCGCCGGATCACGTTCCTCCACCGCCAGCAGATCGGCTTCGGCAGCACGGATAATCGACGGGTCAGACGTCATGGCCGCCAACGCGACCTCGCGAACCGTCATAGCTCCCAGCTCGGAATCACCCAGCTTGCGGGCGATTTGAAAGCTGAGCGCACCCGCCAGATCCTCGTGCGACAGAATTACCGAATTCAGATGCGAGGCCAGTTGCGGCTCAGCGCGCGCAGCATCCTCTGCGGCACGGCGCAGCGAAACCCAAACGCCCTTGGGGTCCGGTCCCTTGGTGGGAGATACGATTTCCAACTTGGCCATGCTTCGTCCTTCGTCAGCCCCCATCTTACGCTGCCGCCGCGCGCGACACCAGTTTACGCTGGCTGAAACGGTTCTTTGATCGTGTCGTCGCCGATCTTTCTTATGACTTTGATATGGTAACTGACGTCTGCATTTCCTAGCTGTCAGTCATGACCGACATTCAATCGCCCGCGCTTACCCTGCCCGTCCGTTCGCAAGAGCTGCTTGACCGGCTGGCCATCCGCCGCTCTGCACCCGCACAGCAGTTGGCCGCTCCGGCCCCTTCCGGCAAAGAGCTGGAAACGCTTCTGTCGCTGTCTCTGCGTACGCCCGACCACGGCAAACTGGCACCGTGGAGACTGGTCGTCCTCGGCCCGCAGACCCGGGCCGATATTGTCGCAAATCTCACGGCCATGACCGAACGCCTGCCTGATCCGGTAAAGGGCAAAGCGGTGCTGTCGAAGCTGGCCAATCCGCCGCTGACCATCCTTGTCGTCTCCAGCCCTGTGCACGGCCACAAGGTCCCCGTCTGGGAACAGGAACTCTCGGCAGGCGCGGTGTGCATGAACATCGAACACGCCGCCAATGCGCTGGGTTATAGCGCCAGCTGGATCACCGACTGGTACAGTTTCGATGCCGAGGCACTGGATGTTCTGGGCGTGAAGACCGGTGAAAAAGTCGCCGGTTTCATCCACATCGGCACCTTGCCCGAGGCCCCGCTGGAACGCCCCCGCCCGACCGTTGACCAGCGGGTGGAAATACTGCCCTGATCGCATCAGGCGATCGCAGGCATGAAAAACGGGCCGCAGTTTCATACTGCGACCCGTTCCTGAAAGCCCTTGGGCTCAGGCTTCTTCCCCGCCAGCCTCTTCGGCGGCGAATTCCTCGGCGGTGACGTACTCGGCACCTTCAGCGTCCAGCACCCACAGACCCAGGAAGGTCTCGTGCTCCGGCGTCAGGTCCTCGTCGATCACGTCACCCTTGTACAGGCCGACGCTGCTGTAATCGAACTCCAGCTGCAGTTCTTCGGCCAGCTCGACCAGCTCTTCGGCCAGACGGCGCGAATAGCCGATGACTTCGGATTCATTGGCGAACTCGTCGGTCAGGGTGTTGACCTCGGCGTTCTCGTTACCCTCGGTCGCAGTGGTGATGACAATCGTATAGGCGGTCATTTTGGGGTGTCTTTCCTGACTTTAAGTCCGTCGAACCCGTTACGGGCGCAAGCAGGCTTATTGAAGGCTTTGGTACGGGCGCGGCTCGCCCGTACCTGTCCTTATTCCTTGGACCCGCGATAGTTCCGCTTGGTCGCGCGATAGTGTTTCTGCGAGGCGGCCAGACGGCGTTTTTCCGCGTCGCGGGCCACACGGTCGATCTTTTCCTTGGCCTCGGCCATTTCCAGACGCAGTTGCACGAAATGCGTCCAGCGATCCTGTGTCAGTTCGCCCGACTTCATCGCGGCCTGAACGGCACAGCCCGGCTCGCTGACGTGACTGCAATTGCTGAATTTGCATTGCGTCATCAGCTCTTCGACATCGTCGAAGACCTCGGCCACGCCCTCCTCGTTGTCCAGAAGGCCGACCTCGCGGATGCCCGGCGTGTCGATCAGCATGCCGCCCGACGGCAGCACGATCAGTTCGCGGTGGCTGGTGGTGTGACGGCCCTGATCGTCGGTCTCGCGCACCTCACGGGTGACCATGCGGTCCTCGTCCAGCAGGGTGTTCACCAGCGTAGACTTGCCCACACCGCTTGATCCGATCAGCACGCAGGTCTGGCCCAGCTGAACGTGCGACAGGAAATCATCCAGCCCCTCGCCCGTGCGCGCCGATACCGGCACCACGGCGATGCCGCTGTCCAGTTCCTTGATCTCCGCGATCCGGTCGTCTGCATCCTCGACCAGATCGGCCTTGGTCAGCACCACCACCGGCCGCGCCCCGCTCTGGCGCACGGCGGCCAGATAGCGCTGGATGCGGCGCGGATTCATGTCGGCATTCAGCGAGGTGACGATGAAGGCCACATCGACATTGGCGGCGATGATCTGGGTCGCGCGCGAGGCATCCTCGATGGCACGGCGTACCAGTGCCGATTTGCGTGGCAGGATGGCCTGGACCGTGCCGATACCGGCCTGTTCATCCATCAGAAGCGCCACCCAGTCGCCCACGCACGGCTGGCCGATATCATCGGCCTCGTGCAGCAGGCGGCCCGTCGGGCGCGCCGTTACGGGACCGTCTTCGGTGACGACCGTATAGCTGCCGCGTTGCTGCAGCACGACGCGTCCGGCGATGAAGCCGGAACGCGCGTATTTGTCTTCAAAGGCCTTGGCGAAATGATCCGACCAGCCGAACCGCTCGATCATCGCACGCTCCGCATCGTGACGGCGCAGGCGCGCATCAGCCGCGACCGCGATAGGTCGGCACGCCCTGCTCGGGGATCCATACGCCTTCCGGTGCCGGACCCGACTGCCAGAACACGTCGATCGGGATACCGCCGCGCGGATACCAATAGCCGCCGATACGCAGCCACTTGGGTTGCAGCAGGTCGTTCAGGCGACGGCCGATCGAGACGGTGCAGTCCTCGTGGAAAGCACCGTGATTGCGGAACGAGGTCAGGTACAGCTTCAGCGACTTGGACTCGACCAGCCAGTCACCGGGAATGTAGTCGATGACGATGTGGGCAAAGTCCGGCTGGCCCGTCACGGGGCACAGGCTGGTGAACTCGGGCGCGGTGAAGCGCGCGACATACATCGTGTCGTTGTGCGGGTTCGGCACCCGCTCCAGCACGGCCTCTTCGGGATTGGTCGGGGCCGCGATCTGCGTACCGAGCTGCGACAGGCCGTCTGTGTAGTGCGACATGGAATACCGTCTATCTGATCGTGTTATGCGCCGCGCGGCCAAACAGCCTGCCAATGACGCAACAAATTTGGATCACCACATAGGATGAGACGGCTTCAGGTTCAAATCATTGCCGTGATCGGCAAACGAGGCGGTTCATAAATCCCGTTCGCCAAGATCGCTCACCTCCAACAGTTCGCAAGCGATAGAGCTGTCGGAGGTGATCGTTACGCTTACCTAAAGCGCGGCAGCCTGCCCTTCGGCACCGTCATCAAACGGATACTGGCGCGGGCCGAAATTGTTCTGGCCGGACTTCGCGGGCAAAACGCCCAGACCGATGAACACGATAGCGCACACAAACGGGACCATCATCAACAGCCCCCACAGGCCGGACTTGTTCAGATCATGCAGGCGTCTCACGATCAATGAGACGAACATGACCAGCGCATAGATCCACGCCGCAGCACAGGCGATGATCACGGCTATCAAAGCCAACTGCCCAGCGAGAGGCTTGGGCAGATAGGTGAGATTCGCTGCAATCGACAGCGCGACGACACTCAGGTTGATTGCAATCTGCCAAACCAATACGCCCAGCCAATATTGGCGGCGACGGATACGATGGCTGAACGACGGCTTCAGAAGCCAGGAAAGACCGGACATTACTCAAACTAGATTTTTACAGATAAATCATACACATATGGGTCATATTTAAGCTTAACAATAGGGATTTCATCAACGCCCTGTCAGGCGGGGCACATATCCCCAGCGCTTTTGTTCTTTTGCGTATCCGGCCCGCGATTCAGGTCCGCCCGGTCCAACTTGATCTCAGCCGTTGCGCGTCGGGATCATCGTGTTACCCGTAAAGGTGTAGAACTACGGAGCCCTCGCATGACCATTCCCGCATCATTGCAAAAAGGGCTGAAACTGCCCGTGATCGTTTCGCCGATGTTTCTGGTGTCCGGGCCGGATCTGGTGGTCGAAGCGTGCAACAGCGGGGTGATCGGCACCTTCCCGTCGCTGAACCAGCGCACGACCGAGGGCTATCGGGACTGGCTGAAGGACATCAAGTCGCGGCTTAACCCCGATGCGGCGGCCTTTGGCGTCAACCACATCGTTCACAACACCAATGCCCGCCTGATGGCCGACCTTGCCGTCACCATCGAGGAAGAGGTGCCGCTGGTCATCACCTCGCTGGGGGCCGTGGCCGATGTGGTGAAGGCGGTTCAGGGCTATGGCGGCAAGGTGTTCCATGACATCGCCACCGTGCGCCACGCGCAAAAGGCCGCCGAGGCGGGCGTGGACGGTCTTATTCTCGTATCGGGCGGGGCCGGCGGCCATGCGGGCATCATCAACCCGTTCGCCCTGATCAACGAGGTCCGCAGCTTCTATGACGGGACCATCATTCTGGCGGGCGCGATTTCCACCGGACAGGACGTGGCGGCGGCCCTGATGATGGGGGCCGACTTCGCCTATATGGGCACCCGCTTCATCAACACGGCCGAGGCACAGGCCGATGCGCGTTACAAGCAGATGATCATCGACAGCGGCGCGACGGACATTGTCCACACCCCCGCTGTCTCGGGCATTCCCGCCAACTTCATGACCAAATCCCTGGTTGATAACGGCATCGATCCGCGCACCCTGCCTGAACACAAGCTGGATATGGGTGACGAGGCGCGGGCCTGGAAAACCGTCTGGTCTGCCGGTCATGGCGTGGGTGCCATCCATGATGTCCTGCCCACGGCACAGTTGGTCGCTCGGTTGACGGACGAATTTTCAATCGCCTGTTCGCAATTTGACACAAAACGGCGTTAACCCGCGCACATCCTATTCTCGACGCTTTGGAGCCCCCATGCGCCTGAACGCCTCCCCCCTGTCGTTTGCCCTGCTGGCAGCCGCCCTCACCCTGCCCGCCACCGCCCAGGCCCAGTCGTGGGACGTCAGCATCGGAGCCGGTACCGACAACCGTTCCAAGGACGCCTCGAAGTCTGACGGCAATCCCTTTGTCTGGGGCGAGGCCCTGTGGGTCAGCGCCGACGGCTTCTTCTATGCCGGACCTGCCTTCGAGACGATCAAGAGCAATGGCTCCAATGTCGAGGTCGAGATTGGCGGCGGCATCCGTCCGCAATGGGCAGGCTTCGATTTCGACCTGAACGCCACGCACAAATGGCGTCTGGATTCCAATCCGGGCGTCGATGACGATGCGTGGGAGTTCACCGCCGATATGAAGCGTTCCATCGGTCCGGCCAGTGCGCGACTGCGCCTGCAGCACTCGCCCGACGGCGCAGGCTCGGTGAAGCAATGGACGTGGGTGTCGGCCCGCGCGGGCTGGGACCTGACCGAAAAGCTGAACGCCAGCGCCGAGCTGGGCTATCGCGACCAGACCAACTCCGTAAGCTACACCGGCTACAATGTCGGCGTCTCCTACCTGCTGACCCGGGATCTGGAACTGGACTTGCGCTATCACGGCACCGACGCCAAACAGCCGGGCGAACAATACAAGGATGCGCTGGTCGCAACCGTCGCCTACGCCTTCTGACCATTACAGACGGCTCCTTCGGGGGCCGTTTCCATTTTTAAGTAGTTTCAACAGGTTGTGTTGAAACAACAGCAAAGCTACCCCGCGCGTCCATTTCAGTACCGCGGAGTACCCATGCGCCTGCATTCCACCCTGATCGCCCTTGCCCTCGCAGCCGCCGCTGCGGCTCCGGCCAGCGTCGCCCAAGCCCAGTCCGGCACCTTCAACTTCGCCGTCGGCGCAGGTTCGGACAACCGCCAACGCGACATCTCCAAGTCCGAAGGCAAGGCCTATACCTGGGGTCGCGGCACCTGGAACTCCGACAGCAACCGTTTCTACGCGCAGGCCGCCTATGAGACGCTGGACATGGGCGGTGCCGACCTCGGTCTGGCGGCCTTCACCGGCATCCGTCAGGAAGTGCTCGGCTGGAACGGTGACTTCCAGGTCAGCTACAAGGCGCTGGTCGATGCCAACGCCGGTTTCGACGACGAAACCTATGAAGCCAAGATCGACCTGACCCGCACCTTCGGTACCACCCGCACCCGCCTGCGTGCCGAATATTCGCCGGACGGTCTGGGCGTGACCGAAGAGTGGGTCTGGGTGTCGGCCTATGCCGCGTATCCGCTGACCCGCACCCTGTCGGTCTCGGGCGAGATCGGTTACCGCGATCAGGAAAACAACGTCAGCTATGTCGGCGCCAATATCGGTGCCACCTATGCCATCACGCCGAAGCTGGGCGTGGACGTGCGCTGGCACGGCACCGACGCCGACATTCCGGTCAAGGCCCACAAGGACAGCGTGGTCGCTGGCCTGACCTACAGCTTCTGATCATGGAAAAGGGGGCCGACAGGCCCCCTTTTTTTAGGCCTCGCGGCCCAATGCCTTGAACACGGCAGCCATATCGGCCCCTGTCGGTTGCTGGGCCAACCTGAGACCGAACTCCGGCAGGATCGCCAGCAGGTGATCGAATATATCGCCTTGAATGGCCTCATAGCCCGCCCACGCCGTTGTCGATGTGAAGCAGTAGATTTCCAGCGGCAGGCCCCTCTCTGTAGGGGCCATCTGCCGGACCAGTTGCGTCATATGCTGGCTGATGCGCGGGTGGTTTTTCAGATAGTGCTGCACATAGGCGCGGAAGGTGCCCAGATTGGTCGCGCGGCGCGTGTTCACCGGATCGCGGCCACTCTCCACCAACTGGCGGTTCCAGTCATCCAGCTCCTGCGCCTTGGTCGCCAGATAGTCGTCGATCAGCATGATACGGCGCATTTTCTCGCGCTCTTCGGTTGTCAGAAAGCGCACGCTGTTCTGATCTATCAGCAGTGAACGCTTGATGCGGCGGCCACCGCTGTCCTGCATCCCGCGCCAGTTCTTGTAGGGTTCGTTGATCAGTCGCCACGTCGGGATGGTGGTGATGGTCTTGTCCCAGTTCTGAACCTTGACCGTGTGGAGCGCGATGTCGATCACATCGCCGTCGGCGCTCATCTGGGGCATCTCTATCCAGTCGCCGACCCGCAGCATGTCATTCGAGTTCAGCTGGACCGACGCCACCAGCGACAGGATGGTATCCTTGAACACCAGCATCAGCACCGCCGCCAGCGCCCCCAGGCCCGACAGCAGCAGCAGCGGCGAACGGTCGATCAGGGTGGCGATCACCAGAATGGTGGCAATGGCAAAGAAGACCAGCTTCACCACCTGCAAATAGCCCTTGATGCTCTTGCGGTGCGCGCGTTCGGTGCGGTTATACAGGGCATTGGCCATGTCCAGCGCGCTGGCGATCGCCAGCACAACGGCCACAATCGTGAACGCCCCCGCGACATTGCGGATCAGATTGGCCGCGACCGGTGCCAGATGCGGTACAGAGCCAATGCCGAACTGGATCACCAGCGAGGGGACAACCCGCGCCAGATTGCGCACCACAGGACGCAGCAGCACATCCAGATCATCCGTCTTCAGCCCGACGATCTTGAGCAGGACACGCGTCAGCAGACGCCTGACAACAAAGTCGGCAATAAAGGCAATCAGGGCGAGGATAAGGAGACCGACTGCCATTTCGGCAGTGGGATATTCGGCTAATCGGGCGCGCAGGGCGTCGTATTGCAGCATCCCTAAAGACTAGGGGCCGGAGTTCCTTTCGTGAACCCCGGCCCCTTGAAGCATCACACAGATGTCAGGATCAGGACAGGGCCTGATCCAGATCGGCGATCAGATCGTCGATGTCCTCGACGCCCACCGACAGGCGGATCAGGCTGTCGGTCACGCCGCTGGCCTCGCGCACATCCTTGGGGATGGAGGCGTGGGTCATGATGGCCGGATGGTTCACAAGGCTTTCGACACCGCCCAGCGATTCCGCCAGCGTGAACACGCGAACGCGCTCCAGAACGCGCTTGGTACGTTCCAGATCGCCGTCGATCACCACCGACACCATGCCGCCGAAACCGCCCGTCATCTGGGCCTTGGCCAGCTCATGCTGCGGGTGGCTTTCCAGACCCGGATAGATGACCTTCTTCACGCCCTCGCGGTTTTCCAGCCACTGGGCCAGCTTCAGGGCGTTGTCGCAGTGCGCCTTCATGCGAAGCGCCAGCGTTTTCAGGCCACGGTTCACAAGAAACGCGTCGAACGGGCCCATAACGCCGCCGATGGAGTTCTGCAGGAACTTCAGTTCGGCCGCCATTTCCGGCGTCTTGGCGATCAGCACACCACCGACCACGTCCGAGTGGCCGTTCAGGTACTTCGTCGCCGAGTGCATGACGATGTCCGCGCCCAGCGCCAGCGGCTGCTGGCAATAGGGCGAGGCGAAGGTGTTATCGACCACGAGGATCAGGTTGTGCGCCTTGGCGATCTTCGACAGAGCGGCGATGTCGGCCAGCTTCATCATCGGATTGGTCGGCGTTTCGACCCACAGCATGCGGGTCTTTTCGGTGATGGCCGCCTCGACCGCCGCAAGATCGCTCAGGTCCACATAGCTGAAGTCCAGACCCATCGAGCGACGGCGCACACGCTCGAACAAGCGCCACGAACCACCGTACAGGTCGTCGCCCGTGACGATGTGCGATCCGGCCTCCAGCAGTTCCAGCGCCGTCGAGGTCGCCGCCATGCCAGAGCCGAAACCAAAGGCCTGAACGCCGCCCTCAAGGTCCGCGATACAGGCCTCGAACGCCATGCGTGTAGGGTTCTTGCCGCGGGCGTACTCGAAGCCCTTGTTCACGCCTGGGCTTTCCTGCGCATAGGTCGAGGTGGCGTAGATCGGCACCATCACCGCGCCGGTCGTGGGGTCAGGCTCCTGCCCCGCATGGATGGCGCGGGTCGAAAAGCCCTGATGATTTTTCTTTTCAGTCATAAGCTTAACGGTTCAGGCTGAGGTGGTTGATCAGGTCGGCGCGGGTGATCAGGCCCACGAACTTCTCGCCGTCCAGCACAATGGCCACGCGGTCGCGATCAAACAGCGGGATCAGGGCGTCGAGGTCCTCGCTGACCTGCACCGTGTCCAGATCGCGCGTCATGGCGGTGTTCACCTGTTTGGCGAAACGCTCCTTGCGGGTGATCTCGTCGGTGTTCATCAGGTGCACGATGTCGCTTTCGTCAACGATGCCGACCAGACGGCCGTCCTGAATAACCGGGAGCTGCGACACGTCGCTGCCGCGCATACGCTTGAAGGCGGTGTCGATGGTGTCTTCCGGACCGACGACGACCACATCGCCCTTTTCGTATTTACGGGTGATCAGGTCCGACAGGTTGCCCTTGATCTCGCGCTCGGTCAGGCCCTGATCGGCCAGCCAGGTGTCGTTATAGACCTTGGACAGATACTTGGCGCCGGTGTCGCACACGAAGGTGACGATGGTCTTGGGCTCTGTCTGCTCCTTGCACCAGCGGATTGCCGCCGCAATCAGGCAGCCCGAAGACGAGCCCGCCAGAATACCTTCCTTCAGCAGAAGCTCGCGCGCGGTGGCGATCGATTCAGCGTCAGGGATAGAATAGGCTTTGTCCACGAGGCCGATATCAGCGGTGTCGGGCACAAAGTTTTGCCCGATACCCTCGACCGTATAGGAGCCGTCAGGGCCCGGTTTGCCTTCGTTGACGATTCCCGCAAGGCCCGAACCGACAGGGTCAGCCAACAGAATTTCTGCCTTGGAGCCCTTTGACTTTAGATATCGTGCGATACCGGTGATGGTGCCGCCCGATCCGATACCGGCCACAAAGGCGTCAATGTCGCCTCCGGTCTGTTCCCAGATCTCCGGTCCGGTCGATTTGAAGTGGGCTTCGGAGTTCGCGTCGTTGGCGAATTGGTTGACGTAATAGGCCCCCGGAATCTGCTGGGCCAGACGCTCGGCCATGTCGGTGTAATATTCCGGATGGCCGTGCGGAACGTCCGAACGGGTCAGGCGAACATCGGCGCCCATCGCGCGCAGGTGCTGGATTTTCTCCTTCGACATCTTGTCCGGAATAACCAGCAAGACGTTGTAACCCTTTTGTTTTCCGACCAGCGTCAGCGCCAGGCCGGTGTTACCGGCGGTGGCTTCCACAATGGTGCCGCCCGGTTGCAGCAGGCCCGACTGCTCGGCCGCTTCGATCATGTTCAGGGCGATACGGTCCTTGATGGAGCCGCCCGGATTCTGGCTTTCCATTTTGATCAACAGGCGACACTTGCCGGTATCCAGCTTGGTCACCTCGACCATCGGCGTGTTGCCGATCAGGTCCAGCAGCGACTTCGAAGGACGGGACAAAGAGGGCGTGTCGGTCAGCGACATGGGAATTCTGGCTCCGAAAAGGATAGTGACCGCAGGCTGAAGCCGTCAGGCTTCGCGGTCAACTTGTGCAAGTTTTCACCTTTTCATCGAAAAGCGCGTTATTGAGGGCGTAATGGCTAAAACTCCCAAGCGCCCGACCGCGGGCCTCCCCGATAAAGACACCCTCCTCGCCTTCCTGCGCGAAGCCGGAGAGGCCGAGAAATCCGACATCGCCCGTGCCTTTGGCCTGAAGGGCGTGGAACGGCGCATGCTGCGCGAAATGCTGCGTGAGCTGGAGGCCGAGGGCAAACTCGGCAAGCGCGGCCGCAAGGGCTTTGCCGAGGCCGGCACCCTGCCCCCCGTCGGCGTGGTCGATGTGGTAGCCCGCACCGACGACGGCGAGATGATCGTCCAGCTGGTCAAGGGTGACGCCGATGCGCCTCAGGCTGTGCTGGTGGCCGACAAGGACCGCCGTGGTCCGGCCCCTGCTCTGGGCGACCGCCTTCTGGTCAAGTTCAGCCGTGTGGCCGATGGCTATGAAGCCCGCATGGTCAAGAAGCTGGACTCCGAAGGCACCAAGATGCTGGGCGTGGTCCGCAAGGGCCACCGCGAGGTCCGCATCGAGCCGGTGGACAAGAAGGACAAGGAATTCCTCGTCATCCCCGCCGCTCTGGCCGAGGGATTGAAGGAAGGCGATCTGGTTCTGGCCGCCGCCGAGAAGCGCGAGGGCCGTTACGGTCCCAAGCGCGGCAAGGTGCTAGAACACATCGGCCGTGAGGACGATCCCCGCGCCGCCTCCATCATCGCCATCTATCAGAACAACATCCCCGTCGGCTTCTCGCAGGCCGTCGAGGACGAGGCGAACAATCAGGAACTGCCGTCCCTCAAGGGCCGCGAGGACCTGCGCCACATCCCCTTCGTCACCATCGACCCGCAGGACGCGCGCGACCACGACGACGCCGTCTATGCCGAGCGCGACACCGATGAGAAAAACCCTGACGGCTGGGTGGTCTGGGTCGCCATCGCCGACGTTGCCGCCTATGTGCGCCCGAACACGGCGCTGGACCGCGAGGCCCGCGCCAAGGGCAACTCGACCTACTTCCCCGACCGCGTGGAACCCATGCTGCCGGAAGTGCTGTCGAACGGCCTGTGCAGCCTGAAACAGGGCGAGAACCGCGCCACAATGGCGGTGCGGATGGTGTTCGACAAAACCGGCACCAAGATCGGCCACAAATTCACGCGCGGCCTGATGCGGTCGCACGCCAAGCTGTCCTACGAACAGGCGCAGGCCGCCATTGACGGCCAGCCGGACGACACCACCGGCCCGATCATGGATACGATCCTGTATCCGCTGTGGAACGCCTATGCCTGTATGCTGAAGGGCCGCGAGCGCCGCGCCCCTCTGGCCATCGAGAGCCTTGAGCGCCGCGTGCAGATGTCGCCCGACGGCGGCATCAAGGCCATCCTGCCGCGCCAGTCGCTGGAAGCGCACCGCCTGATCGAAGAGATGATGGTGCAGGCCAATGTCTGCGCCGCCGAAACGCTGGAAAAGGCGCGCATCCCCCTGATCTACCGCGTTCACGAGACGCCCAGTCAGGAAAAGATCTTCAACCTGTCCGACTTCCTGCACACCATCGGCAAGAGCTGGGCCAAGGGCGAGGCCCCGACCACCAAGCGCTTCAACAAGCTGCTGGACGAGATCAAGGACACCCCGCATGCCGAGGTCGTCAATGAAGTGGTCCTGCGCACCCAGATGCAGGCCTTCTATACGCCGTCGAACGTGGGCCACTTCGGCCTCAACCTCGACCGCTATGCCCACTTCACCTCGCCGATCCGCCGCTATGCCGACCTGATGGTCCACCGTGGCCTGATCCGCGCGAACGGCTTTGGCGATGACGGCCTGACCGACCGCGAGATGGCCGAACTGGAAGGGATCGCCGAGCACATCACCGACACCGAGCGCCGCTCGATGGCGGCGGAACGTGCGGCGATGGACCGCTATATCGCCGCCTTCCTCGAGGACCGCGTGGGGGCCGTGTTTACGGGCCGCATCACGGGCGTCACCCGCTTTGGCCTGTTCATCCGTCTGGACGAAACGGGCGCGGACGGTCTGGTGCCGGTGTCTTCGCTGGGTGACGAATATTTCGTCCACGACGACCGCACCCACGCCCTTGTGGGCGAGCGGTCGGGCAAGCGTTATCCGCTGGGCCTGAATGTCGAGGTGCTGCTGGCCGAGGCCACGCCGATCACCGGCGGTCTGGTGTTCCAGATGATGTCGGATCCGGCCCCGCGTGACCCGAACGCAGCCATGCCGCGTCTGGGCATGCGTGGCCGCAACCAGAAGGGTGGCAGCTTCAAGGGCAATGGCAAGGGCAAGTCCGCCCGCGCCCGCAACGGCGGCAAGCCTCTGGGCGGCCTGAAAGGCGTCCGCAAGGGCAAGCGCAAGTGAGCGAACCGTTCGACGCCCAGATGGACCTGCGGGACGCCGCCAACGTCGGGAGCCGCCAACGCCCCCGCGATGCGGCGACCCTGATCCTGACGCGCGGCGGACGGAACCTTGAAGTCCTGATGGGCCGCCGCGCCGACAGCCATGTTTTTATGGCCAATAAATGGGTCTTTCCCGGTGGCCGT
>NZ_DJFS01000043.1 GCF_002432125.1 Brevundimonas sp. UBA5866 | reverse complement strand
GCCGTCGGCTTGGGGCTGGCCAGCTTTGCGCCCGCTCCCGTCCGTGACGAGGCCAGGGTCCAGGAGGATCTGGCCCTGGCCCGCCAGAGGGTCGCCGACCTCAAGGCCAACGGCGGCAGTGCGAGCCAGATCGAGGCAGCCGAGCGTCGGGTCACGGCCCGACTGGCAGAGCTGTCCCGGATTCAGAAGGCTGCCGATGAAGCGGTGGCAAAGGCCGAGGGTGAGGTGGAGTCGGCGGTCAATGCTGCCCTGGGCAGCGCCGGTGACTTCGGTCTCACGCCCGACCTGCAGACCGGAGGTGGCAGCGGGAGCAGCGGAAGCAGCCGCAGAAGCAGTGATGCGGCTGAACGCCAGTCCGAGGCTCGCGAACAGCTTTCGCTTCAGCTGGCCATCGACATTGCCCGCGCCAGCGGTGATGCGGCAGCCATCAAGGCCGCCGAGCGCCGTCAGGAGCTGGCCCGCCTGACGGCCCAGTACGAATCCGCTGGCTATGAAGATGCGGCCAAGCGTGCGCGGGAGCACCTCGAATATCTGAACCGGGCCGAAGACATGGCCGAGGCCCGCGAGCGGGCGGCTGATGCTGCCGCCAAGCTCGAGAAGATCTTCGAGAACATCGCCGAAGAACAGCGCAAGGCCGCCGAGCTGCAGCTGGACCGCACCATGGACCAGCTGTCCTATCAGGCGCAGCTGGCCCACGCCCAGGGCGACGAGACCGCCATCAGGAATGCCGAGCGGCGTCTGTTCATCGAGCAGCGCACGCTGGAAATCCTGCGGCTCAAGCTGGCCGCCACGGAAGCCGAGGCCCGCGCCATGGCGGGTGGTGAGTTCGATGCCCTCTACAGTGCGGAGGATGCACGCAACACCGCGCAGACCATCGTGTCTGTCCTGCGTGCGGATAATGTCTGGGAAGAGGCCGGTCGCCGCTTCCAGGAGGCGGCCTGGAACGGCGTCGAGCAGTGGATCACTCAGATCATCAATGCGATGACGGCCGGGTCCGGTAACGGCGGTGGAAACTGGATGCAGGCCATCGCCTCGATCTTTACAGGTGGTCGCGCAGCAGCAACGGGTCGGTCTGTCACGGCCGGTTTTCCTGTCCTGACCGGGGAAAGGCGTCCCGAGATCTTCGTCCCGTCGACCAGCGGCACGATCGTCCCGAACGTCAACCGGCTGTCGCAGCAGGTCCTGAGCCCCACGCGGGTGCAAGCTGCGCCGCAGCCGGTCGTGTTCGATCTGACGGGTGCGGTCGTCACGACCGACCTGATCGAACAGATGAACCGGATCGGCAAGGCGGCCCAGGCCGGTGCCGTCAGGCAGAGTGCCGTCATGGGGCGCAAGACCATGGCCAGCCTTCAATCCCAGCATCGTCGCCTAGGAGTGAACTGATGGACCACTGGCCCTGCAAGCTCTTCCCGGCGGTCGAGGTGAACTGGCGTCTGGTCCGGCGCACGACCCAACCCGGCGTCAATGTCGATGCGGGCGTGCGCCCCGGCTATCTCAACGGCGGCGGTTACTGGACGTGCGAGATGTCGGGTATCTGGCTGCGCAAGCAGGACCAGATCATGCTGGCGCGCGCTCTCGACACCCTCATGGACGGCGGTGCTGCGCCGATCGTCATCACAAGTTGCGAAGGGGCGCGCGTGCCGTGGACCCGAGATCTGGACCCGGTCCATCATTCGGATCAGGCCCCGTTCTCGGACGGTGCGCTCTACTCCGGTCGCAAGCGGTGCGGGACCTCGGAGCACTATGCCCCGCTGCGCGCGACCAGCATGCAGATCCTCCTGCCGGACGGAGTCGCGCTCAAGGGCGGAGAGGTCTTCTCGATCCTTCATCCGCGCATGGGTCTGCGCCGTTACCAGATCGGTCGCGTTCACGGCTCGACCGTGACCTTCCGGCCCGAGCTGCGCGAGGCCGTCATGCCGGGCACGCCGATCCAGTTCGATCCGGTGGGCAGCGTCATGCAACTTGCGAACGGCCATGAATCCATGTCCGCCATTCGGCTGGGTCGCTTTGCCGATCTGGCCCCTGTCTTTGTCGAGGTGCCCTATGCTCCCTGAACAGGTCAGGGTCATGAGCGAGAGCGGCGCGCCGCGCTACGCCCTCTTCTTCCATCTGGATTGCCGCTCGGGTCCGGTGCGGGCATGGACGGGATTCGGCGACTACCTCGTCGCTCCGGACGAGGTCGACCGAATGGGCGGCCTTTACCAGGGCATCGGACTGGTGGGCGACATCCCGGCCCTGCGTCAGCTGATCGGTGGCACGGCAGAGCGCGTCGACTTCACCCTGAACGGCACGGATGACCGGACCCTCAGACTTGCCGACCGCGATGTCGATGAAGTGCGCGATGCCAGCGTGCATGTCGGGATCGTCTTCTTCGATGCGGACTGGCAGGCCGTCGATACGGTGTCCTGGCTATGGCAGGGCCATGCCGACGTCCCGTCGGTCAACCGTTCGAGCGATGGCGGCGAAGTTGTCCGCCGCGTGACCCTTTCGGTCGGGACGGCCTTCACCGACCGGACCCGACCTGCCCTGTCCTACTACACCGATGCGGACCAGCGGCGACGCTCGCCTGACGACGCCTTCTGTGCGCGTGTGGCGGCGTACACCGTGGAAAGCACCATCGTATGGCCGGGAAACTAGACCGGTTCCTCGAGCGGATGGCGGCCACGCCGTTCGAGGATGGGGTCTGCGATTGCGTTCTCAATGTCGCCGACTGGATCATGGCCTGTGGCTGTCCGGACCCTGCCGAGCCATGGCGTGGCAGGTACCGCACGGCGCTCGGACGCGAACGATTGCTGAAACGGAACGGTGGCCTTCAGGCCGTCGTCGAGGCCGGTGCCGAACGCGCCGGCCTTTTCACATGCGCGAACCCGGTTCGCGGGGATGTCGGTCTGGTCCGCATCTATGACCAGACCTTCGCCGCCATCTGTCTCGGCAGGGGCTGGGCCATCAAGTCCAGTCGCGGCCTGACGGTCGTGCGCCCCGAGACTGTCATCAAAGCATGGAGAGTGCCGAATGTCTGAGCCTATCTCGGCGGCTGCGGCGGCATTTGCCAACTGGGCCTATTCGACCTTCTTCGCCGCCGCCGGGTACGGCACCACGGCGCACGCCGTCATCAGCGCCACCCTGTATTACGGGGCGCAGGCCGTCATCTATGCCGGCATCAGCATGGGCATGACCGCGGTGGCCCGCGCCAACCTGCCCGACCCCGAAGGCCAGAAGATCACCCGACGCCAGTCGCGGCCGGAACGGTTCATCGCCGTGGGCGGCCCGTCGCGGATGTCGGGGGCCTACATGCTGCGCGAGACGGTTGGCAACAAGTACGGTGCCGTCATCGCCATCTGCGAGGGCCGCCTGGCGCGGATCGACGGGGTCTATCTGCACGATGACAAGGTCACGCTGAACAGCGCCGGCTGGGTCCAGGGGCAGGCCAATGAGCGCTACGGCACCGGCGACCTGATCCAGATCTCGACCCGCCTCGGCCAGCCGAGAGAAACCCGTCACACCATCCTCGACCCGACCTTCAGCAAATGGTGGCCTTCCAATGCGCGCGGTGACGGCATCGCCTCGCTGGCGATCTTCGCCCAGCACCGCTCGCGAGAAAGCTTCCCCCGTCATCACCCGAACGGCGAACCGATCCCGTCGATCGTCGGCGTGCCCGTCTGTTACGACTGGCGCGATCCGTCGCAATCGCGCGACAACGAGGCCAGCTGGAAGCCTTGCGAGAATCCGGTCGTCTGGCTGGTTCACCTGGAATGGTACAGGTTCGGACGGTCGTGGGATCGCTGCATCGCGCCGTCGCTGACGCTGCTGACGCAAGAGGCCGACTATTGCGACCAGCTGGTCCCGCTCAAGGCGGGCGGCACCGAGCCGAGGTATCGTGTGGCCGGCAACTATCCGGTGACGCTCGAGCCGGCGGCCGTGCGCGCGTCGATCCTGTCGGTAATGGACGGCTGGCTGTCGACCAACGGCAAGGGGCATCTGATCGTCAAGGCTGGCCGGTATCAGGAGCCGGTCCTGACCCTGACCGATGCCCATATCGAAGGCTACACCTGGCAGGCCTTCCAGCCTGACGAGGAGCATGTCAACGAGCTGATCGTCTCACACGTCAGCGCCGAGCACGATTACACCTCGGTCGAGGTCGGTGCGTGGCGTGACGAGAGCGATATCCGCGATCTGGGCCGGGTGCGTTCGGAGCCGTTCGACGTCCCCTGGTGCCCCTCCCGCACCCAGGCGATGAGGCTGGCCAAGCGCAAGATGTTGCGTCTGAACGCGCCGAGGCGCGGGCAGATCATGCTGGGGCTGTATGGCCTGAACGCCCTTGGTCAGCGCTATGTCCGCATCCGGAACAGCGAACTGGCATCCATGGCCGATGTCGTGGTCGAAGTGACCAATATCGACATGGACCTGACGGCCGGTCGCGTCACGCTGGATGTCGTTCTGGCGGGACCGGAAATCGACAGCTGGGTGCCGCAGGAGGAAGAGGGCGAACTTCCGGACGACATCGAGCGTCCGGTTCCGACCCCTGCAAATCAGGAAGCGGCCAAAGTGCTGCGGTCCTTGTCTATCATGTATCCGCTTTCATCGGATGGAAGCAGCATAACGGTCTCGGCATTCACTGCCTATGGCCCAGCGGGCGAGTACCTAGAGTTCCCCACGGGCGTGCTCGAGGGTCTATCGAGCTCGACACGTTACGGCGTCTTCTGGCGTGCCGATACCGGCTATGTGGCCGAGGCTGCACCGGCTCCGAACAATATGTCGTCGGGTTCGTATTACCTGATCGGCTGGCAGTCCACGTCCGATGACGAGGGCGGCTATCCCTCCAATCCTGAACCTCCCCCGGGCTGGGGCGGCGGCGGCGTCGAAATGCCTATCATGTCGTAGCGACAGATAGCTGCGATCTTCCAATTGACGGGCGCTTCGGGCACCCTTATTCAATATCAAACAAGCAGGTGCTTCATGGGCGAGATCGCCAATCTTGGCCGCGCGTTTCTGCGCGACTATGTCATTGAAGGTGTTCCGGCGTCGGGGGCGAACCAACCGGACAAATCGCTTGGACGACAGGCCTTCGAAGCCATTGATCGCCGGATCGCGCGGCTGGGCGTGCCGGTCAACAACAAGGTCGCATTCCTCGGTGACAGCATCACGGCTTCGGCGGTCTATAATGATGCCGACAACATCAGGAACACCGCTCGTGGCATGCTGTTCTGGGTACCCTCACTCACCCGTCAGGCGTTCCAGTCCGACCAAAGCCTGAACTTCGGCGTTGCCGGTGACACTACGGCCGGCGCTCTGGCGCGCGTGCCTCAGGTCATCGCCAGCGGTGCTGGTACCTGCGTCGTCCTGATCGGCACCAATGACCTGGGCGGCGATGTCGCGGCCACCAAGGCCAATCTGGCCGGCATCTACAAAGCACTCACCGACGCCGGTATTTTGACGTTGGCCATGACGATCCTGCCGCGGACCACGCCCGGCACCTTGGCTTATGGCTGGATGAACACCATCAACCAATGGATCCGCCAGCAGGAAGCGAACTTCCCCTATCTGAGGGTCATCGACCCCTCTGCGGTGTTTGGCGACCCCTACTCGCTCGACAACTCTCCGCGCGCCGGTTTCACCTATGACGGCCTTCACCCCATGGCTATCGGCGTGCGCTACATGTCGCAGCCCGTGGCCGACTATCTGCTGACTTTGCGACAACCGATCGCGCGTCAGTTGCCGACCGTAACCGACCACTATTGGCCCGTCGCCAACGAGGGCGGCTATCTCAACCAGAACCCGATGTTCTCGGGCGCGACCGGTGTCGTGAATGCGCCGGTGACCGGCCAGATGGCCGATAACTGGACCGTTGTGTTGTCGGCGGGTGGCGGGGACATCAGCGGCCTTTCCGTCACCGTCAGCAAGGTTATCAATGACGCGTCCGGTCTGGTGGCCCAGAGGGTCGAATATTCGGGCGATGTCACGGGTGGCTGGCAGACCATCATCGGTGTCACCCAGTATGGCCTGCCGTATCAGGAACACCTGAAGGCGGGGGACAGGGTCGAGTTCGTGGTCGAGCTGGACGTGCCGGGCGGTCTGCCGGGCTGTTCGGGGATCGTGCCCTTTTTTTCCATCCAGCAGAACGGCGTCTGGAAGACGGCCTACGGCGGCTACACGTTCGTTTCGGATGACTGGACGGTCTCGCCTGTACGCGCCACCATCAGGACCCCGCCGCTGACCCTGACCCACGCGCTGGCGGTCGGCGAAAACGCCCGCTGCGACATCTGGATCTATTTCAAGAACACCCCGCACACCGGCGTTGCGGGGGCAGTCGAGATCGTCAGCGCCGCCGTGCGCAAGGTTGTCTAGGTAATAGACTTCACGCTCGGCTCTCGCCGGAATGCGGATCTTGCGATGGCACTGACAATCTTGTGGCGTTGATTAAACCGCCATGTCTCGTCGTGTTTGTGCATTCCGGCCATGTAGTCGGTGTAGAGTCTGTATGGCCTACTGTCCGGCTTGTAGACGAACATGATCTCGTGAACTTTGACATCGAATTCCGGGGGATGGTGGAGCAGACGATGCAGCTCTCTGCCTAACCTGCGGCGCTCGGTAAGCTCATAATGCGCGTATTGAGTGCCCCACGTTATTCCGCCGCCAAGAACTGCCCCGATCAGGGTGCCTACCAGCGCACTGGGATCGATGCTCATAAGTTAGTCCTCCCCGGAGCGAGACAGCCACAACAGCTCTCCTGTGGTCGAGAGCGTTTTTCAGGGTGCCAGCCTTTGTGGCCGGCGCGCCCATTGAGTCTATCGAAAACAAGGAGGCCGCAAATGGCCGAGACTCCACCGCCCGGCGGCGCGCTGGCGGATGTCGTGCGTATGGTGTTGCCGTTTGTGCCGGGAGCGGCCGGTGCCGTGCTCGGCATGGTGTTCGGCGAGGGGCTGACTGTTCGCGGACGCCTGGTGTCGATCGTGACCGGGCTGGCATGCGTGTTCTGGGTGGCTCCGGCCATTGTCCTGGCCATCGAATACTTCCTGTTCGGCGGCCAGCCTCTGCCGACGCAACTGACGGTGCTGGTCGGCTTCCTGACCGGCACGTTCGGCATGGTGACCCTGTCCGGCCTCGCCCAGGCCCTGGCCCGGTACAGCCGTGACCCGCTGGGTCTGGTCCGTATTCAGGCCGGTCCCGTCACCATCGGCGGCAACAATGATGGAGCGTTGAAATGACAGCCCTTATCTGTGCGGTTCTGGTGGCGTTGATCGTAGGCGTCATCGTTCTGACAGCGATTGTGGGTTGGGGGGCGCGGGTCACCCGCTGTCAGCGCGTGGGCCTGATCGTCTGCGCCTCCGGATTGGTGCTGGCCGGACCGTCACGGTTCTATGGCCAGCCGGTCGGTTATGCCGACCTGATGTTTGTTGGCGGTCTGGCGGTCTATCTGCTGGGTCGCAATCTCAAATTCATCCTGCGCAAGGCGGACGGATTGGACGGCGTTGAAGACGGGCGGCTCGCCCTGCCCGCAACGCCGGAGCTGGTCGCCCGCCTCAAGCAGATCTCGCGCGGCCGCTAGGGCCGCCGTGCCGCCGAAGCGGCAAGTCTGACATCAACAGAATTGGAGACCGCCATGGGCTTTGTCCTTGGTGCCCGTTCGCGTGCGAACCTGAGGGGCGTTCACCCCGATCTGGTCCGCGTGGTCGAGCGCGCCATCCAGATCACCTCGGTCGACTTCACCGTCATCGAGGGGCTTCGCACGGCGGAGCGCCAGAAATCCCTCGTCGCTGCGGGGGCCAGCCGGACCCAGAACAGCAGGCACCTGACCGGGCATGCCGTCGATGTTGCCGCCTGGGTGGGCGGGACCATCCGCTGGGACTGGCCCCTTTATCCGAAGATCGCGGAGGCTTTCAGGCAGGCGGCCAGGGAGCTGGATGTGCCGATCATCTGGGGTGGCGACTGGCCGCGGCTTCGTGACGGCCCCCACTACGAGCTCGACCGCAAGGTGTATCCGTGATGTGGCTGTCAGGTCTTCTGGCCGCAGGGCGAACCGGGTTCGTCACTGTCGCCCGCTCCATCAATGCTCTGGGCTGGGCCGTCATCGCGGCCGCAGTCTGCCTGCTGCTGCTTCTGGGCACCTGTTCGTACCACAGCAAGCGCGAGGCCGATCAGGCCAGGCGCGACGCAGAGGCCCGAGCGCGGGCGCTCGAGAAGAACCGCAAGGCGTCCGAACGAGCCGACGTCGAGCGGATGAGTGATGTCGTCATCATCTACAACCGCGAAAAGGAGCTGACCGATGCGGTCTCTTCGCTGCCTGATGCTGCCCCTGGTCCTCGTCGCCTCGCTCTCGCTTGTGAGCGGCTGCGCCAGCAAGGATTACGGGACGCAGATCTTCCCGCCTCTTGCCGACCTGCAGGTTGAGGCCAAGCCGCAGCTTGATCCGGCGGCGGTGGAAAGCGAGGCGGCCCTGGATGCCCACGACATCGCACTGGAGGTCTGGGGCGAGCGAGGGTGGGCCACCGTGGCCCGCCTGTGCCGGTGGCACGTCGAAATGGGCATGAAAGGGCTGAGTTGTCCAAAACGGACTGCTGCGCCGCCATAGACCGCGGCCGCATAATCCTATGCGGCAAATCCACGCCAAGTGGAGATCGTGCCCGGGCTTTTGATCGGGCGGGGGCTAAAGCTTGGTCTTGCAGGACCACAGGCACGCCTGATTTAAACAAGCCCGCTCCGGCTCGTCCGGGGCGGGCTTTTGTCGTTTCGGCTCTTGACGTCCAGACGGTCGATTAAATCGACAATGGGTTGGATATCATTATCAGCCGCCGCGTGCAGACATCGCGAAACCAATCCAAATCATCAGGCCGACGCTAGCCAGCAAGGCAGCCGTCCCGATGCCGATCAGTACCTTCAGTGCCAGGGCTTTCATTCGCTCTCCCTCGAGACCTATGTATTGGCCGTCGAATAGCGGCGAGCGGATATGTGACCCAAGGTCGCGGATTGGCACCGCAAGGCCATGCGTGACCACTGCATGCGGCTTTCGGGCTCGGCTTTTTGTCCAGGCACCATCTACTCAAGTATCTGAACTAGCTCGCCATCGGGCAACGGTCGCTGGAGTTCCTGCGCCAGTTCCCAGGGCGCGTTCATCCAGGCCTCGATCTCTTCGGCTTCGGTCAGGATGACCGGCATGGCCTTCGGATGAACGGACTTCACCGGCTCGCTGGGTTCCGTCGTCAGGAATGCGAAGAGGTCGGCCGTGACTTCGCCCTCCTTCAGCTTGCGGACGCTGGTCCACTGGGGCACCCAGATCCCGGCGAAGAACGCCAGCCCTTCCGGCCGGTCGGGCAGTTCGAACCAGACAGGCCTGTACTTGCCTTCGGCGTCACGACCCGGCTCGCTGAATGCCGTGAAGGGGACCAGGCATCGATGCTCCGGTGACAGCCATCGTCGCCAGTGCGGGCTTTTGGTGTTGCGGACGTTGGTGACGCCCTTGTCGGTCTTCTTCCCTTCAAGCGCAAATGCTGGCGAGGGCAAGCCCCAGCGGGCCGTTGTCAGCACCCGTTCGTCACCGTCCATCCTCACGATGGGGGCCGGATAGTCCGGATATATGTCGCCCGGCGCGAGATTGCCGACGAGACTCCGAAACGCGCGGCTCAGGTCGATGATGGCCTGGGGGCCGGATCGCTGGCGATAGAGGTTGCACATGGTGGGAACCTGTCATGCCAACCGTCGTTCTGCAAATACAGAGCCGGCTGTTGAGGAGTGTGTGGCCCGGCAATATGCGCCACTCCCGTCCCCTTATTGTTCCTGGGGCCATCGCCAGAATTCGATCTCGCTGCCTCCGCTTCCGAACCCGTAGATCCGGACGGTCGGCCCGCGCTCCCCGCACTTCTCGCATTTCATTCGAGGCTGCAGCTTTCGAAGCGGTGTCCGCTGAATTTCTAGCGGCCATAGTGCCCATGCTGGCCCTACGCGGTGACCGCACCTGCAGACAAGTTCGAGCTGGTGGGCCGTAGGTATGTCCGCTCGGCTGACAGTATCAGGATAGCGGGCCATGCGTTGGCGTTCGCAACTGTTTCTGGGGGGGTTTTATGGGGGCAATCAGCAGCTAAAGGCGCTAAATGCTTGAAAAGAATGGTGGACGCGACAGGGATTGAACCTGTGACCCCTACGATGTCAACGTAGTGCTCTCCCGCTGAGCTACGCGTCCGCCTTTTCTGCGGCCCGTCCAAGTTGCCTTGGTGGGCGGGAAGGCCGGTCGTATAGCCCGCCTTTTCGGGAATCGGCAAGAGGTTTTTTCAACCTTTTCCGATATTTTTGAGATTACGCTGCAATCATACGGTCGACCTCGTCCACGAGGTCCCTCAGATGCACAGGCTTGGCCAGCACCTTGGCCTGCGGAGAGGCCTGTGCCGCCGTCAGCGCGACAGCCGCGAATCCGGAAATGAACATGATCTTCATTTCGGGATAACGGGCCGTCGCATTACGGGCCACCTCGATGCCGTCTGCACCGGGCATAACGATATCGGTCAGCAGCAGGTCGAACGACTGATCCTGAAGCGCATCGATGGCTTCATCGCCATTTTCGCAATCGACCACATCATGTCCGGTCCGTTCCAAAGCGCGCTTGAGAAAGCCGCGGAGTGAGGAATCATCTTCTGCCAGAAGGATGCGCGCCATTGTGGTCTCTAAATTTTGGACGTCCGAGCCAATCACCTAACACCGACCTGTAAACCGCGAATGAAGGACGGCTGCGACGCACTACGGAATCGTGCGCGGGAGACGGAGAAAACGAATTGGGCTAAGGCGTGTTTATGGATTTGCACGCCGACAGCGACACAGAGCGGACGGAAGGCTATGCGCCGTTCGAACTTGTCCGTGCCACAGGCGGCGCACCGACTTCACTGGTCTTCTGTTCACCGCATTCGGGCACCTTTTATCCGGACGATATGGGGGCCTGTGTGGGCCATGCCCGCTTGCGCTCGGTCGAAGATGCCGCTGTGGATCGTCTGATCGCTTGCGGGGCTGACCACGGGGCCAGCCTGTTACTGGCCCGGTTTGGCAGGGCCTATGTGGATCTGAACCGTGCCGAGAGCGATCTGGACCCGTCGCTGATCGCCGACTGCCCCATCAAACGGCCGGGTCCGAAGACGGTGGCCGGCTATGGCGTTCTGCACCGGAACAGCAGCGACGGGCAGGCCTTGTACGACCGCCGCCTGACAATGGCGGAGGTGGAGACCCGTCTGGCCAGAGTTCACCGCCCCTATCATCGCCAGCTATCCGATCTGATGCACAGTGCGCGTTTGCAAACGGGCCGTGCCATATTGATCGACTGGCATTCCATGCCCGAGCGCGCCACCGGGCCCCACGGCCCCGATATTGTTCTGGGCGACCGGCACGGCTCCAGTTGCGCGGCACTCTGGACCCGCACCTTGCGCATGCTGTTCGAGCAGCAAGGCTGGCGCGTGGGCCTGAACCGGCCCTATGCCGGTGGCTATGCGACCCAGCTGTGGGGACAGCCCGAAGAAGACTTCCATGCGGTGCAGATCGAGGTGAACCGGCGCCTCTACTGGGATGAGGCCGCCCATACCCCCGGTGAAGGCTGGAAGCGTACGCAGTCCGCCCTGAAGCGCGTCATCGCAGAGTTCTGCGACGCCGCCGCCCCGGAAATCCCCAGGGCCGGATAAAAAAAAGCCGCGCCAAATACCGGCGCGGCTTGGAAAGTCTATAGGGAGGAAACGCCCAGGAAGGGCGAGACGCTCAAAAGCGTCGAAAATCAACTTAGGTTGCAGCGCACAAAATATCAACCGTGGATTCGCGACCTTCTTTCACAGCTTGTTTCATCAGCTGTCACAAAATGCCGAAATTGCGTGACTTTCGGTGGTCGCCCGCACGGATTTTTGCGACTAAGGTTGTAATATTCCAGAACTATCAGCGTTCCAGCATGCGCCGGGCCGCCCGTACGGCCTGAGCCGCCGGCGAGGCGGACTGACGCCACAGCAGCAGGGCCATCACCGACACGACGCTGAGCAGAAGCCAGATCGAGCCGAACAACCATGCTGCGGCTGCTAACGCAAAATAATAGCCGCGTACCCCCCTGTTGAACGAGGACAGCGCGGGATTCAGCACCTTGCCCACGGCCGCACCGAATGCATCGCGGTCGACATCGTCGCCAATCTCGGGCGCGGCACCGATCAGGGCCACCGTATAGTTCAGCTGCCGCAGGGCCCACACAAAGTCCAGCAGACCGCGCGCCAGCGTCAGAAGGACCAGCGCCAGCTTGCCCTCCAGCATCCGTACAGGCGAGGCCTCGTGGCTGATTGCCATAATGCCGCGAATGGCGTTTTCGCCACCGAACAGCACACCGGCCACGGCAGCGATCAAAATCAGGTTGGTCGATGCAAAGAAGGACGCCGAGTGAATGGTGTGGCCCATCAGCTGGCTGTCCACCAACCGCAGCTGGCGCACCGTCATGGCGCGCATCCACGCATCGCGCACCACCAGCATGTCGTTGTTCAAGGAACCTGCCTGCCGCGCGATTGCGCCCAGCAGGGGATCATACCCCACCCAGACCAGCAGGAAGACACCTAGAGCAATCCAGTCGAGCATCATCATGGTGGTCTACCTCAACAGATTTCTGGACGTAGGTCGACTTGCGGCCAAGCGAAGCTTGCCGTGAGCCGTCGCAAAGCTTATCACGCCCGCCAACTTCTTTCGCATCTGCAATAGAGCACGAACATGAACATCGACGCCATTCCGGTCGGCAAGGATGCCCCTTGGGACGTTAACGTCATCATCGAGATTCCGGCTGGCGGCGCGCCGGTCAAGTACGAGATGGACAAGGAATCGGGCGCTCTGTACGTCGACCGCTTCCTGTCGACCCCGATGGTCTATCCGGCCAACTATGGCTTCATCCCGCACACCCTTTCGGACGACGGTGACCCGTGCGACGTTCTGGTCCTGACCCCGTATCCGGTCGTTCCGGGCAGCGTCCTTCGCTCGCGGCCGATCGGCGTGCTGATCATGACCGACGAAGCTGGCCGCGACGAAAAAATCCTGTGCGTGCCGGTCGACAAGATGACCCCCTTCTACAAGGACGTCACCTCGTACGAGCAACTGCCGGAAATCCAGCTGCAGCAGATCGAACACTTCTTCACCCGCTACAAGGATCTGGAGAAGGGCAAGTTCGTGAAGATCGACCGTTGGGGCTCGGCCCAGGAAGCCGCTGACCTGATCGTCGCCGGTCAGGCCGCGCACAAGGCCAAGCTGGAAGCCAAGTAAGACTTCGCTTCACGCTGACGGATCAAAGGGCGTTGCGGGCCACCGCAGCGCCCTTTTTCTTGGCCACTGCCTTCCCCCGCGCTATGGCACACAAACCAAAGGGAGTGTTGCCACCATGATGACCGCCATCTTCGTCTTCATCAAATGCGAGCTGGGCTTTGCCAATGATGTGGCGGCCGATCTGGTCGATAACGTCCAGCACATCAGCGAGGTCTATTCGATCTCGGGCGATCACGACCTGCTGGCCAAATTCCACCTGCCCAAGGACATGGACATCGGCACCTTTGTGACCAAACAGGTCCAGACGCGCCCGAACATCCGCGACACCTACACCGTCATCACCTTCTCGCCCTTCCTGCCCACGAAGGGGTGATCGGCTGGCACCGTCATAGACAGTAGCCAATCGAAACCCTTGTGATAACGTCGTTCCCGAGGGCAGCCCGCAAGAGGCTGCGATCAAGGGGAAACGACCGTTATGAGCGATCTGGAAGCGTTCCGCGCCGAGGTGCGGCGCTGGCTTGAGGAAAACTGTCCGCCCGAGGTGCGCGGGCCGATCGAATCCGAGAACGACATGATCTGGGGTGGCCGCAATGCCACCTTCAAGACACCCGCCCACAAGCTCTGGATGGAGCGGATGGGATCGCGCGGCTGGACCGCGCCGGAATGGCCCGCCGAATACGGTGGCGGCGGCCTGTCGCGCGAACAGGCCAAGGTGCTGGCCAGCGAGCTTCGCCGCATCAAGGCCCAGCCTGCGCTGAACAGCTTTGGCATCTGGATGCTGGGTCCGGCGCTTCTGGCGTTCGGCACCGAGGCGCAGAAGAAACGCTTCCTGCCCGAGATCGTGCGCGGCGAAATCCGCTGGTGTCAGGGTTATTCCGAGCCGGGATCGGGGTCCGACCTCGCCTCCTTGCAAACCAAGGCGGAGGATCACGGCGACCACTGGATCGTCAACGGCCAGAAGATCTGGACGTCGTATGCGGACAAGGCCGACTGGATCTTCTGCCTTGTCCGCACCGACCCCACGAACAAGCACAAGGGCATAAGCTTCGTGTTGTTCGACATGACGACGCCGGGCGTTTCGACCCGCCCCATCACCCTCATCTCCGGCAAGTCGCCCTTCTGCGAGACCTTCTTCGACAATGTACGTGTCGAGAAGGAAAACCTCGTCGGCGAACTGAACCGTGGGTGGGACGTCGCCAAATACCTGCTGGCGCACGAGCGCACCATGATCGGGGCCATGGGCGAAGGCATGGGCCGTCCGCTGGGCGAGGTGGCCCGCGACAGCATCGGCACCGACGCGCAGGGGCATCTGGATGATCCCATGCTGCGCGCCCGCATCGCCGAATGGGAACTGGACGGCGCGGCCTTCCGGCTGGCCATGGACAGCGCGGTGGACCGCATGAAGGCCGGACAGGCCCACCCCGCCCTCGCCTCGGTGCTGAAATACTATGGGTCGGAACTGAACAAGCGCCGATTCGAGCTTTTGATGTCGGCGTGTGGCTATGAGGCGCTGGAGTGGGAGGGCGAACGCTCCCGAGAGGGTGACACAGCCCGCAGCTGGCTGCGGACCAAGGCCAACTCCATCGAGGGCGGCACCACCGAGGTCCAGCTCAACATCATCGCCAAACACCTGCTCAACCTGCCGGGAGCCTGAGCCATGCCTTTGATCCTGACTGAAGAACAGGTGATGCTGAAGGACGCCGTGGACGGCTTCCTGAACGAGAACGCGCCGATCAAACACCTGCGCCAGCTGCGCGACAGCCGCGATGCCGATGGCGTGTCGCGCGATCTGTGGCAGGCCTTTGGCGAGATGGGCTTTGCCGGTGTGATCATCGGCGAGGCGCATGGAGGGTCGGGCCTTGGCGCAGTCGAGGCGGGCGTGATCGCCGAGAGCCTTGGCCGGACACTGACGCCCTCGCCCTTCCTCGGCACCTCGGTCCTGTCGGCCACGGTCCTGACCGAGGCGGGCAATGCCGACCAGCAGTTCTGGCTGTCCAAGATCGCGGCTGGCGAGGCCATCATTTCCTTGGCCGTGGACGAAGGCGTCAAACACGCCCCCCACAGGATCGCCACCCGGGCCGAGCGCAGCGGCAACGGCTTCCGCATCAACGGCGACAAGGCCATGGTGCTGGACGGCCATATCGCCGATGCCCTGATCGTGGCCGCCCAGACCGACGAGGGGTTGAGCCTCTTCCTCGTCGATCCGGCGACCCAAGGGGTTGAGATCGAGCGCACCATCATGGTCGATGCCCACAACGCCGCGCGCATCAGCTTCAAGGATGTCGAGGTCAATGCCGACGCCCTGATCGGGGAGGCGGGGGCCGGACAGGCGACGCTGGACAAGGCGCTATCCCTTGGCCGCGCCGTCGCCGCCGCCAGCCTGAACGGCGCGGGCGACCAAGCCTTTGGCATCACGGTCGAATACCTGAAAACCCGCCAGCAGTTCGGCAAGCTGATCGGCGAGTTTCAGGCCCTGCAACACCGCGCGGCCCACCTCTATACCGAGCTGGAGCTGACCAAGGCGGCGACGCTGGGCGCGCTACAAGCCGTCGACGAGGGCAAGGAGGGAGCCGACCTCGCCACCTCCGTCGCCAAGGCCAAGGCGGGCCGCGTGGCCGAACTGGCCGTGCAGGAGGGCGTTCAGATGCACGGCGGCGTCGGCATGACCGACGAGTTCGACATCGGCCTGTTCATGAAACGTGTGCGGGTGCTGAACGAGACGCTGGGCGACAGCCACTATCACCTGAACCGTCTGGCGGTCGCACGGGGCTATTAGGCCTGAGTTGCCAACACCTATCCTCCGACCCTTATTTAATATACTGTTGATATCTCAATTAAGGATCGGAGGGTATGATGTTCAATAAGATCAGTGCACTAACCGCCTTGACGTTACTGGCCGCCGCCGCCCCCACAACGGCGGTTACACAAGTCGCACCTTGGCCTCCCGGAACCTACACCTGGTACTCCGACGACACCTACACCCAGCAGGTCGGCTATCGCATCATCGAATGCAACGGTGTTCTGCGCGGTCCTTACGGGATCAGAACACCCCATATGATCTTCGAGCCTCTGGACTGCTGATCGTCACAAGCCAACGGCTTGCGTTGACTGAGGACGGCGGGCAAGGCTGTAGGCATGAGTGATCTGCCGCAGCCTGCCCAGCCTGTCCGTTCACGTCGCGGGCGTCGCCTGCCCTGCGCCCCCGTGGCCCATGCCGAGGTCAAGGGTTTCAAGGACATCCGGCTGACGGTCTCCGCGGCGGAGAACTCGCTGGCGATGGCGGCGGACAGGCTATCCCTGCCTCGCTCGGGGTGGACATCGGGCCGGTTCGACATTCTGGCCCTGTCCGGGGGCGCGGCAGGCGGGGCTTATGGGGCCGGGGCCATGACCGGCTGGACCGAGAGCGGCACCCGTCCCGAGTTCGCGCTGGTGACAGGCGTCAGTACCGGCGCCTTGATCGCCCCCCTCGCCTTCCTGGGGCCTGCATGGGACGGGAAACTGAAGGACGCCTATACCGGCGGCCATGCCAGACAGTTGCTCAGCCCGCGCCGCATGGCCCCGATGTTCAGCGGGGGGCTGCTGAAATCGGATGCCCTGCACAGCCTGATCGAGCCGTTCGTGGACATGAAGTTGATTGAGGCCGTGGCGCAGGAGCATGCTCGCGGGCGACGCCTGTTGGTGGCCACCACCGATCTGGACCATCAGGCCTGCTGTATCTGGGACATGGGCGCGATCGCCAGCCACGGCGGCGACGGCGCGCTGAAACTGTTCCGCGAGGTGCTGGTCGCCTCGGCCAGCCTGCCGGGCATCTTCAGCCCGCACCGCATCACCACCGAATACGATGGCTGCATCTATGAGGAAATGCATGTTGACGGCGGCGTCTCGGCCCCGCTGTTCATCATACCCGACGGTTTGCTGCGCTGGAACAAGCTGGGCAAGCGGCTGAAGGGCGGACGGGTGCACGTGATCGTCAACACCATGCTGGATCCAGAGCCGCGCCCCGTGGCCCCCAACCTGCCCGCCGTGATGACACGCAGCTTCGAGGCCATGCTGCGGTTTTCCTATCGCCAGTCGCTGATCACGGCCACGACCCTGTGCGCCGCGCAGGGCATTCCTCTGAAGACAGCGGCCATTCCCAATGCCGTTCGTGCAAACAACCTGCTGAACTTCGACACCGCCGCGATGGAGGCCCTGTTCAACGAAGGCCGCAAGCGCGCCCTGTCGGGAGAGCTGTGGTCAACAGAAGTACCGGCCACGGGGCTGGAGCGCCTGGCCGAGGCGCTCCACCTTCCCCGCCGCCGATAGGTCTTAGCCTTCCTTCTTCTTGGCCTCTTCGGCGGCCTTGGCGGCCATCTTGGCCAGCACGCGGCCACGGCCCTTGGCCAGGGCGTGAATCACACCACGGAAGGTGGCGACTTCCTGCTCGCTGAACTGGGCGCGGCCCAGCATGACGCGCAGGTTCTGGCTCATGGAACGTTTCTTCTCCGGCGGGTGGAAGAAGCCGCCGTTCTCAAGTTCCGTCTCCAGATGCTCGTACATGCCGATCAGCAGGTCGTTGGAGGCCGGCGGGTCGATCTCGCGGAAGCGCGGCGGCGGGGCATCGAGGATCAGGGTGCGCCACTCATAGGCGTTGATGGCCACTGCCTGCGCCAGATTGAGCGAGTGGTGGCGCGGATCGATCGGAATGGTGGTGATACCGGCGCACAGGGCGATGTCGGTCGTCTCCAGGCCCGCACGCTCGCCCCCGAACAACAGGCCGCATTTCAGGCCCGCCGCCGTCTCGTCATAAAGGATGCGGGCGCTCTCGCGTGGGGTCCGCACGGGCTGGCGCGTCTCGCGCGGGCGGGCGGTGGTGGCAAACACCACGTTCAGGTCGTGGATGGCCTCGGCCACGGTGTCGAACACCTTCACGCCTTCCAGCACCCAGTCCGCGCCGGACGCCGTGGCCCAGGCGCGTTCCTGCGGCCAGCCATCGCGCGGATTGACCAGACGCAGCTCCGACAGGCCGAAATTGGCCATGACGCGGGCGACCGAGCCGATGTTGTCGGCCAGCTGGGAACGGTCGAGGATGACGACGGGAGGGGTAAGTACGCTCATGTGCGCTTCCTTAAACGCGAAGGCCGCCCCTGCGAAGGCAGGAGCGGCCCATTGCGACCAATAGCGGTAAGTTTTTAGTCTTCGCCGACCATAGAGGTCCAAGGGTCAACCGAACCGGCCTCGACTTCGGCCACCTTCACGGCGGGCCAGCCGACCGAGGCCGTGGCGGAGACATTCCATGCGGCGACGGTGAAATCGCGCACCTGTTCGGCACCGGCCGACAGACGCTCGTTCAGGTATTGTGCGCCACGCGGATCGGCATCACGGAAAGCACCGTCCTTTTCCAGACGGTAGAAGGGGACGACCGTGCCCAGCGTGGTGTTCAACAGGGATACCGTACGGGCCTTTACATCGAACCCTTCGACATTCAGCGGCGACATGGACGACTTGACCGTCACGGGATTGAGGGCGCGCGAGGCATAGGCCCCTTCAAACGTGCCGTGGGTGCGGCGCGAGGTGGTGAAGCCTTCGGGATTGGTCTTACCCGCCCAACCGTTGAAATGGATGGTGGTGTGGTGCGGCTGGGACGCATCGCCCAGATAGTGGCTCAGCACGCCGATGTCGCGCAGGATCAGCTGCTCGCGGCGCAAGCGGTCGGCGCGGTACCATTCGCGCTTGGCCAGATCGGTCTCGCGGGCCTCGGCGGCGTTCAGCACGCGCCAATAGGCGAAGTCACGCTCCAGGTTCTGCCATGCATCGATGATGGCATAGGGCAGATAGCCCGCCTTATCGACATCCAGACCCGCACGGGTCAGGGCGGCATCATATTCAGACTTCAGGCGCGGCAAGGCATCCAGTTTCATGCCGCGCTCGTCCATCACACGGCCTTCGTCATCCATGTCGATGAAGTGTGCGGTGTCGCGCTCGCGGTCGTGCGGCTGGCCGCCACCCTTCCAGCGATCCGGCTCGCGCGAATATTCGCCAACATCCGAAGCCGCACCCGGCGTCAGCAGGAAGGCCGGAAGCGTATCGGGCAGGCTCTGCATGGCGACCACGCCGATGACGCGGTGCCCCGAAGCTCCCCACGCAATGACCTGCGAGGCCGGAATCGCCAGCAGCGCGAATGCGGCGGCGGAGATCATCAGACGTTTGGCGGATCGCTTCATGGCGTATTCCCGGTGGAAAGGGTGAAATCGTGTGCCGATCTACCCCATTCCCGGGCAGGTCGCCACAATCAACCCCGCCTATCGCGCCGCAAAACGAGCGATTCCGGCTGGTTAAAGAAATCTATATGACCGGTCCATTCGCATTTACGATCTGAAATCTTCGCAATAAAGATTTCACAGAGGCGTGAACTGATAAAATTTCAAAATCCAAGACAAGTTGAAGATCAGCATATCGCATAATTACTTTATTCATGAACTGGGAATATCATTCCGCAACCTATAGTGTTGCTGTCGCAATTCCGCCCTCATCAATGGCGATGTGATGGCTAATCTCTACTAACACTATTTTGCCACAATTAGACGGCACAAGCGGCGCTGCCGACGGGGTAATGGTGTCGGTGCTGCCAAACGATGTTTCCATGTTGAATGCGGTTGCCGCTCTGGCTGCCCTGTGGGCCATTTCGTTCGCCGGTTCGGGCGAACCCGTCCCATACGAAGCTGTCGTCGCCCAAGACGCTGCTGTCGTTGAAGCTGCCGCTGATGCGGAAACCGATGCCGTCGATCTGACTGACGAGCAGAAACTTCACCTGGAAGCCGACCCCGACTGGCGCGCCTCTGTCCGCCTCTATCACGCAGGTGGTGGCGGTGCGACCGGCAACGATTCGCTGGGCTGCCGCCCGGTCGCCATGCGCACCGTAGCCACCGATCCCCGCGTCATCCCGCGCCGCACCCGCCTTTTCATCCGCGAGACTGTCGGCCTCAAAATGCCCGACGGCACCGTACATGACGGTTATTGGTATGCCTCGGATACAGGCGGTGCCATTCGCGGGACCAAGATCGACCTCTATACCGGCCACGGCCGCCAATCGATGCGTCCGGCCATGCCGTTCAATATGAAGACACTGACCGTGGTCGATGCCGGTGACTTTGAGGGTTGCCCCCCGGCCTGGGAAACGGCTTCCAACTAAGCCCCCCTACTCTACCCATGAAAAACGGCCACCGGAGCGATCCGGTGGCCGTTTTCATATCTGTTGGGTGCCGACCCCTTACGGACGCTTCTTGAGTTCGTCGCGGATCTCGATCAGCAGGGCGTCGGTAGACGACGGCGCAGCCTCCGGCTCGGCAGCCTGTTCGCGGCGCAAACGGTTCACAACCTTGACCATCATGAAGATGACAAAGGCCACGATCAGGAACTGGATACAGGTGTTGATAAAGGCACCGTACTCGATGACAGCCGGTTCCCCATTGGGATTCAGCGGGCTTGTCGGCAGGGTGTATTTCAGCTCGGCGAAATCAACACCGCCAATCAGCCAGCCGATCGGAGGCATGATGACCTGATCGACCAGGCTCGTGACGATCTTGCCGAACGCGCCACCAATGATCACACCGACCGCAAGATCGACGACATTGCCGCGCGCGATAAACTCTTTGAATTCGCCAGCCAGGCTCATGGGTATCTCCCTAAGGGCAAAGGCCCGGCTGGTGGGCCGCACCTTTCAGTCAGTACACCCGAACGCTTATAGCGGGATCAGGCATCCCCGGAAGCGTTGAGACGCAGACGAAGTTCCTTACCGCTTTTGAAAAACGGCACAGCCTTGGCCGGCACCTCGACCGTCTCGCCCGTGCGGGGATTGCGGCCAGAGCGCGCCGGACGGCTGCGGACAGAAAAGGCTCCAAAGCCGCGAAGCTCGACCCGACCGCCTTCTGACAGTGCGTTGGTCATCTGCCCCAGAATAACATTAACCACCCGCTCTACCTCGGCATGCGTGAGGTGCAGGTTTTCCGCTGCAAGCTTCTCGATCAGTTCGGACTTGATCATTCAAGGCCCCCGCCCGTGCTTCCTCGGCGTCATTCGCCATCATCGGGATGACACCTAAACACCTGATGACTTTGGAATAAAGGGGTAAATCGCATCTCGGATAACGATTTTCTGCGATTAACCTTTGCCATAAGCGTGACAGGGCCCTGTCCACGGCAAGAAAAAGGGGCGACCGGATGTCTCCGATCGCCCCCGTTTCTTGGACTACAGCCCTAAAGGCCGTAGCTCAGGCCACTTGAAGGATTAGTCCTTCGAAGCGTTCTTCAGAGCGGCGCCCAGGATGTCGCCGAGCGAAGCGCCCGAGTCCGACGAACCGAACTGCTCGATGGCTTCTTGTTCGTCCTTCATTTCCAGAGCCTTGATCGAGACCGAGACGCGGCGGGTAGCCTTGTCGACGGTGGTGATCATGGCGTCCACGCGGTCACCCACGTTGAAGCGTTCCGGACGTTGCTCGTTGCGGTCGCGCGACAGGTCCGACTTGCGGATGAAGGCGGTGACCGGAGCGTCTTCTTCACCGAACTTGACTTCGATGCCGCCGGTTTCAATGGCGGTGACCGTGACGGTCACTTGCTGGCCACGCTTGTAGACGTCGCCTTCCATCGGGTCGGCACCCAGTTGCTTGACGCCCAGCGAGACGCGTTCCTTCTCAACGTCAACGTCGAGGACCTTGGCCTTGATGACCTCGCCCTTGCGGTAGCGTTGGATGGCTTCTTCGCCCGACACGTTCCAGTCCAGGTCCGACAGGTGGACCATGCCGTCGATGTCGTTGTCCAGGCCGATGAACAGGCCGAACTCGGTGGCGTTCTTGACTTCACCCTCGACGGTCGAACCGATCGGGTGGGCGTCAACGAAGGCTTCCCACGGGTTGGCTTGAGCCTGCTTCAGGCCCAGCGAGATACGACGCTTGGCGCTGTCGACGTCCAGGACGATGACGTCCACTTCCTGCGAGGTGGAGACGATCTTGCCCGGGTGGACGTTCTTCTTGGTCCAGGACATTTCCGAAACGTGCACCAGACCTTCAACGCCCGGCTCCAGCTCCACGAAGGCGCCGTAGTCAGTGATGTTGGTGATGCGGCCGGTGTACTTGGCGCCAACCGGATACTTGGCTTCCACGCCGTCCCACGGGTCCGACTGCAGTTGCTTCATGCCCAGCGAGATACGTTGGGTGTCCGGGTTGATCTTGACGATCTGGACCTTGACGGTGTCGCCAACAGCCAGAACCTGCGACGGGTGCGACACGCGCTTCCACGACATGTCGGTGACGTGCAGCAGGCCGTCGATGCCCCCCAGGTCAACGAACGCACCGTAGTCGGTGATGTTCTTGACGACGCCTTCGCGGATTTCACCCTCGGCCAGCTGACCGACCAGCTCGGTGCGCTGTTCAGCACGGGCTTCTTCCAGGATCGCACGACGCGAAACAACGATGTTGCCGCGCGGACGGTCCATCTTCAGGATGGCGAACGGTTGTTCCTTGCCCATCAGCGGGGTGACGTCGCGAACCGGACGGATGTCCACTTGCGAACCCGGCAGGAAGGCCGAAGCACCGCCCAGATCGACGGTGAAACCACCCTTGACGCGGCCGACGATAGCACCGTTGACCGGCTGGCCTTCGGCGAAGACGGCTTCCAGACGGGTCCAGGCTTCTTCGCGGCGAGCCTTGTCGCGGCTGATGACGGCTTCACCCATCGCGTTCTCGACGCGCTCCAGGTAAACTTCGACGTTGTCGCCGACCTTCGGCAGGACAGCGCCTTCGCCTTGGCCGAATTCGCGCATGGCGATACGGCCTTCGGTCTTCAGGCCGACGTCGATGATGACGATGTCTTTTTCGATGCCGACAACGCGACCGTGAACGACTTGGCCTTCGCCAAGGTCGCGGCCTTGCAGTTGTTCGTCGAGCAGAGCGGCGAAATCATCGCGGGTGGGGTTAAGGGTTTCGGTCATATGACTCTTGGGGTTGATGGAAGGGTCTTTGCCCAGAACCGGAATGGCCAGATGACCAGACCGCCCTGCGCGAAGGGGGTGAATTCGGATTTTCGGTAGGTTGGACGATACGGGGCGCACGCCAAGGCGGCTTGAAACTCAAACCCGTAACGCCCACGGCTGCCGACGATCAGTGCGTTGAAATTACAAAGAACAATCGTTCCGATCGGGCGGAGATGTCCTCGACATCCGGGCCTTGGTGATCAGAGACCGTGCTTTGCGCGCGCTGTCTCGACAATGCGGCGGGCCGCATCGAAGGCCGCTTCTATACCCATATCGGTCGTATCCAGCAAGATAGCGTCGTCCGCTTGAACCATCGGCGCGGAATCGCGGCCGGCGTCGCGGGCGTCGCGTTTGCGGATATCGGCAAGCATATCCTCATAGGAAATCTGGATTCCGCGGGCGGTCAGCTGTTTCCAGCGACGCTCGGCCCGCACCTCGGCAGAGGCTGTCACAAACAGTTTCGCAGGCGCGTCGGGCATGATGACGGTGCCGATGTCGCGTCCGTCCAGAACCGCCCCGCCATCTTGGGCGGCAAAGTCGCGTTGCAACTTCAGCAGGGCCGCACGCACCGCCGGATGGCTGGCCACGCGGCTGGCGGCCTCGCCGGCCTCGCCCGTCGTCAGGCTGGTATCATCCGACAGACCGCTGGCGTCCAGATCACGCGCCACCTGTGCGGCCTCCGCCTCGTTGTCCAGATCGCCGCCCTTGGCCAGCACGCTCATCCCGACGGCACGGTACAGAAGCCCCGTGTCGAGGTACGGCAGGCCATAGTGGGCGGCCAGACGCGAGGCGATGGTGCCCTTGCCCGAAGCGGCAGGTCCATCAACGGCGATAACGAGAGACTGTGACAGGGCTCTACTTTCTGGTGAGATTAACGCAGGCGACCCAGAGGCAAAACGGCCATGCCACCCACGAGGATTGTTCCGAGCCCGAAAAAGCCGCTCCAGAACCAAAAGGCAATAGGGTTGTCGCTAAGGTATAAGCCGCGACTGTAACGGCCTTTGAAATACCCAAGCTCGATACTGTCCCACAAACCGTTGACACAGACCCACGTCAGCCAGAACAGAAAGGCCGTAGCGAGGAAGTCCTTGAGACGTCCCAGAACGCGTTTCACGCGCCCGCTCACGGTTTCGGCTTCAGATGACGCGAAATCAGGCCGCATGCCGCCGCCACGCCCAGCATAGCGACGCCGAACCACACCGTCTGGCCCAGAAGTTTCGCGAACAGTTCGGGGCTTTCGGATCTGAGGATTGCGCCCGAACGTGCGGGCATGCTGCCGCCCATCCAGCTGAACAGCGCCCGCACGAAGAAGAAGCCCGCCAGCACCAAAAATCCCGCCATCATCTGGGCCATGACCACATGGGACGGGATGTTTGGCAGCGGCGACTTCATGCGATCTTCGCGCCCAGCCCGTTCATCAAGGTAACAAAGCCGGGGAAGGAGGTGGCGATCATTTCCGGATCGAGCACCGACACCGGATGCTCCGCCGCCAGCCCCAGCACCAGATGGCTCATGGCGATGCGGTGATCGTGGGCGGTCTCGACCGTCGCCCCGCCCTTGACCGGACCACCTGTAACGATGAAGCCTTCAGGCTCTTCCTCGACCTCGACACCGCAGGCCTTCAGGCCCGCCGTCATCAGGGCGATACGGTCGCTTTCTTTCACCCGCATCTCGCCGATGCCGCGCATCACCGTCTGCCCCTCGGCAAAGGCGGCGGTGGCGGCAAGGACCGGATATTCGTCGATCATGGCGGCGGCGCGCATTTCCGGCACCACCACGCCCTTGAGCTTGGAATATCGTGCGGTGATGTCGCCGATCTCCTCACCACCGGAGGTACGGCGGTTGGAGATCGTCAGATCCGCGCCCATCTCGATCCACGTATCGAACAGTCCGGTTCGCAGCGGATTGAGCATCACGCCCTCGACCGTCACCTCGGAGCCCGGCACGATCAGGGCCGCAGCCAGAGGGAAGGCCGCAGACGACGGATCGCCCGGCACCGACACATTGGTGCCGCGCAGGGTCTGGCCGCCTTCCAGCGAAATAACCCAGCCCTCGCCAAGCGCCTGTACGTCTACCGTGGCCCCGAAGGCTTTCAGCATACGTTCGGTATGGTCACGGCTCTTTTCAGGTTCGGTCACGCGGGTCGTGCCCTGTGCATTCAACGCCGCCAGCAGGATGGCAGACTTCACCTGAGCCGAGGCCACCGACTGGGTATAGTCGATGGCCGAGAGTTCACCGCCGCTGACGGCAACCGGCAGACGGTCCTCGTCCTGCTTCCAATCGAATTTTGCACCCATATCGGCCAGCGGGCCGGTCACGCGCTTCATCGGTCGCTTGCGCAGCGACACATCGCCGTCAAAAGTCGCCGTCACCGGATAACCGGCGACAGCGCCCATCAACAGGCGGACGCCCGTTCCCGCATTGCCACAGTCGATGATGTCCTGCGGTGATTGCAGGCGGCCCTTGCCGGTTACCTTCCATCGACCTTGGTCAAGTTTTTCGACCTTGGCCCCCAGCGAGGCCATTGCCCTTCCGGTGGCCAGAATATCGTCACCTTCCAGCAGGCCATCGATCTGTGTGACGCCCTCGGCAAGACCGCCAAAGATCAGACTTCTATGGGAGATTGACTTGTCACCCGGGGCTTTCACCGTGCCCTTCAGAGCGGTGGAAATCGTAGCGATGAAGGTCTTGGAAACGGCCACTCGACGACTCTGCTCCGATATCTTCTGGAAAACGGGACGCAGTCGCGTCACATAAGGCTTTTGACAGTGGCCGTTTCGGGTGGCAAGGGAGCCGCCCGATTTACCGAGTATCAACTCAACTCCCGCCGAAGGTTTATTCCGTGGCTAATCCCGAACTGGGCCAAAAGCAGATCTGCCCGAACTGCCAGGCCAAATTCTACGACCTGAACCGTCGCCCGGCGCGCTGCCCGAAGTGCGGCACCGAGTTTGACCCGATGGAAGAGGCTCTGAAGAGCCGTCGCGTCCGCCGTGGTGCCGGCTATGCGGCTGACGACGAGGACAACGAAGATCAAGTCGCCGACAAGTCGGTCGACGGTGACGAAGAGGAAGACGACGTCGAAGCGACGCCGGAAATCGATCAGGAAGGCCACGAACCGATCCTGACCCCGGATGACGACGACGACGCCGATCCGGTTGCCGACGACGCCGGCCTGGGCACCACCGACGGTGACGACGACGACGTTCTCGACGACGATGACGACTCCGTGCCGTTCATCGAAGACGAAGACGACGATGGTCTGGACGAAGAACTGACCAAGCCGTCGCTGGACGACGAGTAAAACCAAGGTTCTGAAAACTAAGCGGAAAAAAGTTTTCAGAACCGCTTGACCTTCCGGTCGGAACTCCCTAGTTTCCGCCACCTCGACGGGGCCCACAACCCCGTCGGGACCGACCGCAAGGTTCGGGGCTATAGCTCAGTTGGTAGAGCGCTTGAATGGCATTCAAGAGGTCAGCGGTTCGACTCCGCTTAGCTCCACCATAAACCCCTCGCTGCAACACAGCGGGGGGTTTTCCATTTTATGGAAGCTCTTTTTTCTGAAAGCCGCCTCCATCCAGACCCAAAAAGTCCGGGGCTATAGCTCAGTTGGTAGAGCGCTTGAATGGCATTCAAGAGGTCAGCGGTTCGACTCCGCTTAGCTCCACCATGAACCCCTCGTCGTTAGCGCGGCGAGGGGTTTTCCATTTCCGGCACCCGTTCTTTCCACGGTGCGCGCAGGTGACCGCAGTCCCGACTCAGGCAAGGGTTTGCGGATGCGCCGACGCCATTCCCCGCCCCAACCCTCTTCAAACAACCCGCTGGGGGTGGTCTTTGTCTATTGCGTGCTGGTCGCGGCGGCGGTGGCGATCTTCTTCATCCTGAAGCCCGAGGATCGCAGCAGGGTCGGGCAGACCGCATCAAGCATGGCCACCACCGCCCTGCCCTCGGTCTTTCCGCCCAGCGTCGAACAGGCGGCGGAGGAGGCGGATTTCCGCTGCGTGGTGGATTACGTCAATGACGGCGACACCCTGCGCTGCAAGGACGGGACGCGGGTGCGGCTGCACGCCATTTCCGCGCGCGAGCGGGACGAGACCTGCAGTCCGGGGCACCCGTGCTCGAAGGCCAGCGCAGCCCAGTCCACGGCGGCCCTGACCCGCATGGTGCGCGGCAGGACGCTGGACTGTATGACCACCGGACAGAGCTATGACCGCGTGACCGCCATCTGCTGGACGCCGGACAAGGTCGAGGTGAACTGCCAAATGGTCCAGTCGGGCAATGCCGAACTGTGGGAGCGGTTCGACAACGAGACGCGTATCTGCCGCCATCTGCGCCGGATCGGCTCGAACATCCCGCAGGCCGATTGATCAGGATCAAGGTGCTGCCGACCGCAGCGTTGTAATAGAAGCTGCGGTTATTGTCGGCATTACAACAAGCTGGCTTCAAGGGGCACGATTTACCCCTTGGTGGCAGGCTTCCTGTATCCTTCGAACCACAATCGACGGTATTGATAGACGAAAGCAGAATGAAAAGCCCTGTTTATGGGCCAGCCGCTGCCATTATTTATCGGTACAAGGTAGAAAGTTCCCAGACCCACCAACTTGAGGCAGTAATCAAGTGACCTCCACCATCACCGCCGTGGCCGCCGAGGGCCAAAAGAAAAAGGCCATCGTGCCGGTGTCGATGACCCGTTACGACAGCGACTTCCAGGGCTTCTCGGATGAGCTGGGCGCGTCGTTCGCCCGCTACGGCTTTGCCGTCGTCGCGGACCACGGTCTGGACCAAGCGGTGATCGACGCCGCCATCAACGATGCCAAGGCCTTCTTTGCCCTCGACGAGGAAACCAAGCGCCAATACCACATCCCCGGCACCGGCGGCGCACGCGGCCTGACCCCGTTCGGCGTGGAAACCGCCAAGGGCGCAAGCATCCGCGACCTCAAGGAATTCTGGCACACCGGCCGCGAACTGCCGGAAGGTCACGAGTACAAGAAGTACATGCGTGACAACGTATGGCCGACCGAAATCCCGACCTTCAAGGACAATGTCTATGGCATGTACTCGGCTCTGGACGAGCTGGGCCGCCGCATTCTGAAGGCCATCGCCCGCTATCTGAAGCTGGACGACGACTTCTTCGAAGACAAGGTCCAGCTGGGCAACTCGGTCCTGCGCCTGCTGCACTATCCGCCGATCCCCGCCGATGCCGAAGGCGTGCGCGCCGGTGCCCACGAAGACATCAACGTCATCACCCTGCTGCTGGGCGCCGAAGAGGCTGGCCTGCAGCTGAAGGATGCCGACGGCGAATGGCTGGACATCGCACCGCCTCCGGGCGCGCTGGTCATCAACATCGGTGACATGCTGCAGCGTCTGGTGAACCACGTCCTGCCGTCGACCACCCACCGCGTGGTCAATCCGGCACCGGAACGTCGCGGCTTCGCCCGCTACTCGACCCCGTTCTTCCTGCACTTTAATCCGGACTTCCCGATCGAGACCCTGCCGTCCACGATCACGCCGGAAAACCCGGACCGCTATGCCGGTAAGACCATTCTGGCCGAGGACTTCCTCACCGAGCGTCTGCGCGAGATCAAGCTGATCTAAGCGCTTCGCGCACCTCCAAAAGCAAGGGCCGGACGATCACTCGTCCGGCCCTTTTCATTGCCTCGTACCTACCGCCTTAGCGGGCGATACGCAGACGTGTGATGTCACGCCCGATCTGCTTGAAAGCTTCCTTCATGTCGCGACCGCTCGTCGTCGCGAAGAAGTGCTCCCTCGGGTCCGTGGCACAGCGGTACATCACTTCATAGGCCGTATCCGTGACCGAGTTCAGCGGCGCGGTCTTGAGGTTGAAGCCCACGGTGTAGACGACGATGCCTTGTGCCTTCATGGCGTCGCAGACCCTCACAGACTGCTCGAAGACACTGCCATTCGTCGAGCCGCAGTTGATCTGATAGTCCTTGTTACCGGCGTTCCCGTTATCGACGGCATCTTGCGAAATCACCCCCTGACAGTAGGGCGTATTGAACTCGCCGTCGGTCATGAGGATCACGGCTTTCACCGTTTTTGAACTGTCGAACTCGTTCGGCCTGCTGTCCTTCGGGAAAATCGACCCAAACGTCGGCGAGATCGCATACCAGGCCTGCTCGATACCGATCTGACCGGCCGTACTGCCGCCAGAAGAATAGTCATCGATGATCTTGTTCAGATTGTTGCTGGACGTGATGTCATTGGTCAGCGGAGTGATGACCGGCGTCGGACAGGGGTTGGCATTCGACGAAGATATCTCCGGATACATACGGCCCACGAGATTTGTGCGAGAGCCACTCGAGGGCGCGACGTCGCTCGGCACCGAACGGCCCGACGCATACGGACGCTCGGTGACACACGTCGAAGACGCCAGCGTTCTCATCACGCCGTCCTGGCTGTCGAATTTACGAACCTTACAGCCATCGTAATGGCATTCGACACGCCCGTTCGAGCCCGAGAACGTGCCCGACGGACGGGCCACAGGCACGGTGAACATGCTGTCGGTCAGACGGGTGACCTTATAGGTGTTGTTGTTGAGCGCGGTGATGCCGCTGACACCTGTAATGGTCGCGTAATCGTTTGTGGAAAGGCCGTGGTTAGGGCTGGTGACGGCCACGTTGCACTGTGAATCGTAGCAACGATAGAAGGTGCGGGTCCCGTTGGCGACAATATTCCGCGACGTCAGCGACTCATTGATCGTAAATACGTTACCATTGACGCTGTTAACACGGAAGATCTTGTTCTGGAGAGAGTTCCCGCTCGTTGGGTTCGTCGCGAAACCGGTCAGATAAACGTAATCGCCCGGGGACAGGCCATGCCCGTTTGGTGCCGTAAATCCTGTGGTTGCTGCACCCGTGAGGACCTTCGCACCCTGGTGCCAAGCCACGTTCGTAATATTGGTCTTTTCCAACAGCACGCCACGCATGGCCTCGGCATAGGTGCCGGCGTTCACGCCCGCAGCATAAGGGATCAGAGCAACGCGTGTCTGGAACACCTGCTGATCGCCCTGAACCACAATGCCTACCAGTTCCTTGGCGGCATCCTTGAGGTCCTTCATGTAGCTGGCCATCGAGCCGGTGATATCCAGCGCCATCGCCACTTCCACATTCCGCGACGCACGCAGAACGTCCGACGACGCGCTCATCGGCAGATAGTCATCGAACAATTTCCCGTATGGCGGCAGGAAGACGTTGGCGATGATGGTCTTCACCTGGACGGTAGCCGTCGCCTGGACCTGATACCGTGACGGCAGCGTAAAACTCGCGACATCGCCGCCGCCGTCCTTGAAGTAGTTCGGCATATTCGCCTTGAGCGAGGCCATACCGACGCGCTGGATGTCCGATGCCGCCGTGTAGTTGGAACGGGCAGCCGCCAGCGTCGCCGCATCGAGCGCATCCTGAAGCTCGCTCTTGACCTTGGCGGCGTGGTGCAGGTCGATAGCCCCGGCCGAGATCATCAACAGAACCGGCAAAGCGATGCCAGCCATCATGGCCACATTGCCTTTCCGGGAGCGTGCAAACCTTTTCAGCAGACGTCCAAGCCTGCCCCCGAAACTGTTCATCTTTCTCTCCGGCACCAGTCTGTCCCCCTCCCGAGCGAATAGGGCACTTTGAATGACAAATGGGTTACATTGGATCAACAGAAACGGTTAATCCGACCCGTGTTTGTTGGATTTGTTTACAGTACTACTGACCGATGACGCACCGGTTGAGGCCCTGGGCCCGTACCTGTGCGGCATTAGCCTGAATTTTCGACGCGCGCCGACGGACGTAGGGGCCCGGCGAGGCAGCGTTGTATCGTCTGGGGCTGGGCAGAACGGCGACCAGACGCGCAGCCTCAGCGCGGCTGAGGTTTCTAGCACTCTTGTTGTACCAATGTTGTGCCGCTGCCTCAGCCCCATACACGCCCGGAGCGAACTCGGCTACATTCAGATACATCTCGATGATGCGCTTCTTGCCCCAGCCGAACTCGATCAACACAGAGTATCCGGCCTCAAACGCCTTGCGGACATAGGAACGGCCCGGCCACAGAAAGACGTTCTTGGCCGTCTGCTGGGTGATGGTCGAGCCGCCGCGCACCTTGGACGATCCGCGCGCCTCGGCCCGCTCATTGGCCTCCATCGCCTTCTGGATGGCCTCGAAGTCGAAACCGTTGTGCGAGCAGAAACGGGCATCTTCGGCGGCGATGGCCGCGGTCACCAGATACGGCGACAGATTGTCCAGCGAGCGCCAGCGATAGTCGAGGCCGTTACCTTTAATGGCCTGTTCGATCATCAGAATGGTCGGCGGCGCGGGCACGAACCGCAGCACCGCCACCTGAATGAAGGGGAAGGCCAGAATAAACAGGAACAGTTTCAGCAGCGGCCTGCGCCGACGCACCTTACCCTTGGCCATATCCCCTCCCCTCAGAACGAATGAACGCCGGCGTTGCCGTCTTCGTCAGCCCACGCCATGCGGGCTGCCCCCGCGCTGACGGCCAGTGCGGTGATAGCAGCGCCCTTGTCCTTCTTGATGAAGTCTAGGCCGCGGCCAGCCGGATCGGCCCACCACACGCGGCCGTCTTCCAGACCGGCGACCAGTCGGCCCTGTTCGGGCACCGAGGCGACCATCGAGATCAGCGTGCTTTCGTCATAGCCGATCTCGGTTGCCTCGCGGCCCATCGGACCGTTGGCGCCGATAAAGGGCCACAGCACCACCCCCTGCGCGCCCGAAGTCGCCAGAAGCTGGCCCTTGGACAGGAAGGAGAAGGATTTGATCTTGGCCGGATAGCCGCCCATCCGCATGTTGCGCTGGTCCTTCAGACGCCAGCCGTGCAGCTGGTTGTCCTGCATCGAGGTGACGAGGAAGGCACCGTCCGGAGAGAAGCCGACAGCAATGTGCGAACCCGCCCATTGCAGTTTCACCGGCTGTTGCTGCTCGATACGGGCGTACCACAGCCACGCGCCATTATAGGTCGAGGTCGCGACACGGCGGCCCTTGGGGTCGAAGGCCACGCCCGAGACGGTACGCTCGTGCTGGAAATCGCGGCGGAAGGTGGCGTCCTTGCTGTCGATAACCGACAGGGTGCGCCCCGAGGAGAAGGCAATCAGCCCGCTGTCCTTGCTGGACGCGATGGAGTCGATCCAGCCCTTTCCTTCGGCCAGAACCACCGCCTCGCCCACACGGCTCCAGACGACCCTGCCGTCATCGCCGCCCGTAACGATGCCCTCGCCCGACGGATGAACACAGGCGCACAGCACGGCACCGTCATGCACCTCGTTGCGCGAGCCGTCCTCGAACCGCACCGAGCCGTCACCCAAGGCGAACACGGCCTGCGTCTTGTCGAACAGGGCGGCGGTGATCTGGGCGTCGAAAGTGAAGTTCATCGAAGTCTCTGGTGTCAGGATACGGTTTGCACTGCTCATAGCCGTGGCGGCTCCGCGCTTCTATAGGAAAGGCGTATAGGGAGTTTGTGTGATGGCGTTAGTGCTGGTTTCCGGCTTCATGGCCGACGAGACGCTGTGGGACGATGTCGCTCCGTTGCTGGAGGCGTTCGGTCCCGTCATCCCTCTGGCGCTGAGAGAGGGCGACACCATCGAGGCAATGGCCGAGGCCCTGCTGCCCGCCCTGCCCGCGCGCTTCCACCTCGCCGGATTTTCTATGGGCGGCTATGTGGCACGCGAGATCGTTCGCCTTGCCCCCGGTCGTGTCGAAAGCCTGATGCTGATCGCCACATCCGCCCGCAGCGACACCGAAGAGATGATCCGCCAGCGACGCAGTGCGCTGAAATCCCCGCCCGAACGTTTCAAAGGCCTCAGCCGTCCCGCGATCCAGTCCTCGCTGCACCCTGATCTGCGCGACGATGCCGCCATGTTGGCGCGGGTGCGCGACATGGGTGTGCGACTGGGTGGCCATGTCTTCCACCGTCAGTCCTTCATCGCCCGCGACGGTGATCTGGAGCGCCTGTCCGACATGACGGTCCCGACACTTATCATCAGCGCCGACAACGACCTTTTGCGCTCCGAGGCCGAGCAGATCGAACTGGAATCAGGCATCGCTGGCGCACGCCGCATGACCATTACAGACAGCGGACACATGATACCGTTGGAGCAGCCGGAGTCCTTGGCAACAGCCTTGAAGCAGTGGCTATTAACATATAAGTAAAATGAATTTTAATTATATTATCATTATACAGTATAGAATTCAGAACGACTATTTACATTAGGTCTATGTAAATAGCAAAATTTTACACAGCTAGACAATTATCTGATAACATCGATCTTCATAGTTACCTGTTCAAGTATTTTAGTCGCTTTTTATATTTACATTAATTAAAGAAAGCACGACTTGATGCTGTCTCGAACAAAGCCTCGGGATGACAGAGACGCAACTTGTGCCGTCTCCAATCCATCCCTTCTCATCCCCGCTTATCAGGGCACATATCCTTTAGGCCGCGAGTACGCCGGTGTGTTCCACCAAGCCAAGCGATGCCCTTGCTGTGCCTATCTACGGTTTGACGACCCGCCTGACGAAGTTCTCGACCATTTCTACAGTATTGAATATCCAGCCGTTTCTGAAAGCTGGTACAATGTGGAAGGCGACTACAATCCTGCGAAAACCCAGGAACGGTCATCGCGCGTTATCGCACTGATGCAGTCCTTCGGCTTTGGCCTCGGATCACATGTCCATGAGTTCGGATGCGCCTTTGGCGGTACCGTGCAGGCCGTAAAGGAACAGGGCTACAATGTCAGCGGCACCGAGCTGAACAAAACTGCGGTCCAGCAGGGACGCGCCCGAGGCAATCTGGATATTCACACCGAGAGCGTGATCGATTTTCTAAAACAGCAGCAACAACCCTGCCAGGTCATCTATTCCTATCATGCGCTGGAGCATTTCACCGATCCCTTCAGCTTTCTGCGCGAACTGCGCACACTGATGGATCCGGACGGACTGGTGATTTCCTTTCTGCCCAACTCGGCCGCCCTGTTTCCCATTGTTTACGGCCACTCGCACTACGTCTGGTTCGGTTATCCGGAACATGTGCATCTCTTTTCGCCGGGGTCAGCCAAGGCATTGGCTGAAACGACGGGTTTCGAACTGCTTTTTCTGAATACAGCGCCCGTCAACATCGGACAGGAAGGCCCCACTTCCCGCGCCGTCCATCGCGATTCCGTGGCGGCCAGATATCTGCGTAACGAGCCGATCAACCGCTATGGCGAAGAACTGATTGTCGTCATGACGCCCGTCGGAAGCCGACTGACGGAAGTCTTCAGCAGACTCCATCTCGATGCTGAAGAATACTCGCGCATCCAGCGCGAAAGAGAGCGCTTCCTGATGGATCAGCTCTCGACCTTTTGTCTCAACCCCTGGGCGGAATAGACAGTCCGGCTCCTAGCGAGGCTTGCGAATTATGGAAATCGAAATCGCCGAGTTTGTTGATTGGGAAACACTTTGTACCTGGGACGATCCCACCCATATGATGCGAGAGTGGGGCGGCGTTATTGATCCGGTCAAACCGATGGAACAGCCCCTCCTCCAAAACCCGGAGATCAGCAGTAAAGTTCACGAAGAGGATTTTTACTTTCTTGGAAAGTTCAGAAACGCCCAACAGTTCGTCGATATAGGTGCCAACTGCGGACAATCGATCAACTCATATCGATTGCTGAACCCTCACACCCCTATTGTGTCGTTCGAGCCGAACCCCGTCTGTTACCGCGTCCTGACAGCCTATACCGCCCATCAACCAAACGTCAGAACCTACCCTTTCGGTCTTTCCGATACCAATGCCTTCCTGGAGCTCTACACCCCTGTAATAGACCGCCTGATGATAACGCCACTGGCGACAACACAGCGCGATCTCTATCGTACAGGCTGGGGGGCTGACTGGTTTCGAAACAATCGCCACGAGCGCAGGATTGCGATCTACGCCGAGCGTCTGGCCTTCTTTCAGGGCGATGCCTTCAATCTACACCCGGATATCATCAAGATCGATGTCGAAGGCGCAGAGCTTCTGACGCTGACCGGTATTCTAAAGACAATACTCAAACATCGACCGGTTATCATGGCCGAGGGCACACACACGCCTGAATACATCGAGTTCTTCAAAATGCTGGACTACAGCCCCTGGCAGTGGACCAACAATGCCCTGCATCAATTCGACCCGAACGAAATCGAGCGCTGGGGCAAGCGTCCGGACAACACCATATACATCCACAATCCGGACCTTGAACGCCACGCCCGCGAAAACGGTTTCGAGATCCGCTATCTGTAGCCTTTGACGCTTGGGCCAATAAAAAAGAGGCGCCTGAAGCGCCTCTTTTCATTGCCCGGATCAGATACGTTTCAGCTCCCGCAGGCGGGCCAGCATATCCTGCGGTGTGGCATAGGCCTCCTGCAGTTCCGCATTCCAGTAATTGAGGGCATCCACTTCGATCGGCTCACCGGTCACCGCACAGCGGACATGGTCCCCCGCCTTCAGAACCTCAAAGCTACCGCACTCGAACAGGAGTTTGGCCTCGACGCGGTTGCGTGGCTCGGTCATGCAGCGCAGGCCTCGAAGCCAGCTCTCAACTCGGCCTCGTTCAGGTCACGACCGATGAAGACGGCGCGGCTCCAGCGGCGCTCGTCCTTGCCCCACGGCTCCTGAAGGTCACCTTCGAGGATCATGTGGACGGCCTGGAACACCAGACGTCGGTCTTCACCCGCGACATCGATGATGCCCTTGGCGCGCAGGATGTTCTGACCCTGCTCGCCCAGCAGCCGATCCAGCCAGGCGGTGAACTGCGCGCCGTTCAGCGGACGGTCCAACGTCAGGGAGATACCCTTGATGTCGTCGTTGTGGTTGTGGCCGCGCGCGCCGTGGTGGTGGTCGTGGTCGCAGTGATCCCCGTGACCGCAGCTTTCATCATGAACGTGATCATGATGATGATCATGGCCGTGATCGTGCGAGCAGTGCTCGTCGTGGACGTGGCCTTCCTCGCCGTGCGGCGGGTTGGCGAAGCTGGGGTTGGCTTCCAGAATACGGTTCAGGTCAAAGGCGTTCAGGCCCAGCACCTTGTCCAGCGGCACATTGGAGCGTTCGGCGCGGATGATCGGGGCCAGCGGGTTCAGGCCACGCAGGCGCTTCTCGACCGCGACCAGTTCCTCTTCCGACACCAGATCGACCTTGTTCAGGATGATGCGGTCGGCAAAGGCCACCTGCTCGCGGGCTTCCTTGGAGTCGTCCAGACGCAGCATGACGTGCTTGGCGTCCACCAGGGCGGTCACGCTGTCCAGCTGGGTCTTGGCCTTGACCTCGTCGTCGACGAAGAAGGTCTGGGCCACCGGACCGGGGTCGGCAAGGCCGGTCGTCTCGACGATGATGGCGTCGAACGCGGGCTTGCCCGGACGCTGGCGCTTCATCAGGCCGTTGACCACGCGGATCAGGTCCCCGCGCACCGTGCAGCACACGCAGCCGTTGTTCATCTCGAACACGTCTTCGTCGGCACCGACCACCAGATCGTTGTCGATACCGATCTCGCCGAACTCGTTGACGATGACGGCGTAGCGCTTGCCGTGATCCTCGGTGAGGATGCGGTTCAGCAGGGTGGTTTTACCGGCACCGAGGTAGCCGGTCAGGACGGTGACAGGGGTCTTCTGGATCATAGGCGCTAGATGGCGCTTCACAGCCGCGTTGGAAAGACCCCTTTCGACCTTTTAGCAATGGTGGCAGTCGTCCAGCGCCGTGCGCTCTAGCTGGAGGGTGGTGTGGCTGATGCCAAAGCGGCCCTTGGCCAGCTTTTGCGCCTCGGCCAACAGGCTGTCGGCATCCTCGCGCTCATGGACAATATGGGCCGTGAGAGCCGCATCCGTCGTGGACAGGCCCCAGACGTGCAGGTCATGGACCGCATCCACACCCTCAAGGGCTACCAGGGCCTCGCGGATTTCCGAGGGATCAAGGTGCGCAGGCGCTGCATCCAGCGCCAGATTGACCGAATCCTTCAGCAGACCCCACGTCGAGATCATGATCATGGCCACGATCAACAGGCTGACGATGGCGTCAACGACCGCCCAGCCCGTGAACCAGATCAGCACGCCCGCGACGACGACGCCCAGCGACACGGCGGCATCCGCCATCATGTGCAGATAGGCCCCTTTGACGTTCAGGTCCTTGTGCTGGTCCTTCAGGAACAGCATGGCCGTGCCAAGGTTGATGACAAAACCGATGGCCGCCACGGTAATGATAATGCCGCTCTGGACCGGCGCGGGCTGGGTAAAGCGGTGGATGGCCTCCACCGTGATCACGCCACAGGCAAAGATCAGCAGCAGGGCATTGCCCAATGCCGCCAGAACCGTCGCCTTGCCAAAACCATAGGTCCGGCGCGGACCGGCATTGCGACGGGCCAGCCACGCCGCTCCGCCCGCCATAGCCAGGCCCAGCACATCCGAAAGATTATGTCCCGCATCGGCCATCAGTGCCGATGACCCGGCCCACCAGCCCGCCGCGAACTCCACCAGTACAAATACAAGATTGACGCCAAGGCCGACACCATATCGCCAGTCGCCCGTATCCGTCGGTCCGTGATGGTGGTGATGCCCCCCGATACCGTGATGGTGCCCATGATGGTGATCATGATGGTGATCATGATGGTGATCATGGCCCGCGTGGTCATGCGCGTGAGCGTGGGAGGAGTGATCATGTGCCATACGCCCCACTTGGAACCCCCTTGGCGTTACGTCAAGCCTTCGGATAACCTAAGTATCTGAATGTAAATGTATAACCTATCAGTTCAGACCGGGTGGAAGGCCATGACAAAGCCCAGAACGATCAAGGATGCGCCCAGCACCACGCCTTCGTAACGCGCCCATCGTTCCAGCCTCAGAACCGAGTATCCTGCCATCGCCAGCGAGGTCAGAACCAGCATGCCGGCGATGGTACCCAGCGCCAGACCTGCGCTCAGGGCTAGGAAAACCCCTGCACCATGCGTGGCCGTCGTCAGATACAGCGGCAGCAGGACCTCACCGGGCGATGCCGCCATCAGTGCGATAAGGCCCCAGAAGGCCGCGCGGTCCGACACCTTGGGCTCGTCATGTTCACAGCCCTTGCAGTCCGGCACAGTGGTGCGGTGCCAGTATCGCGCCAGATAGAAGGCACCGAACAGGAACAGCAAAGCAGATGACAGATGCGGCAGTACGCCGTGGACCCAACGGTCCAGAGCCACGCCTGCAACCGCAACCACACCCCCCACCAGAGCCGTGGTCAGCACATGCGCCAGTGCCGCCAGGATCACAGTCCCGCTGACCTTACGCATGCCCCAGCCCTGCGCACGGCCGACCAACACAAAGGGCAGCCAGTGCGTAGGCAGGGCAGCATGCAGGGCCGCTGCTACGAAGCCACCGCCCAAAAGAGACAGAACAACAGGTTGGGCGAGGTCCGCGGAAATCATTACGCCCCTTTAATCTGTTATTTTATAACAGTCGAGGGGCATGTGCAGTTATTTTACACCCTCACATCCTCGCGTACGCGCGTTCAACAAATCTCGCGGATACGACTATTGGCCAAGTCAGCCCGGCCTGAGGGCTGCCGCACCCTTGCAGAAAGCATGCAATCAGGTCACATCCTGAATCCGCGCAAGGGAATTCCGGCCTTAAACGCCCGATACACGTTGACTCTTTCGCAGCCTTCCGTATATGTCGCCGCTCTTCGCCCGCGGGTTTGCCCGGCGGGCGCATTCATTTTTGCGTTCACGCTGAGGCTTCATAATGTACGCGGTGATCAAGACCGGCGGAAAGCAGTACCGGGTCCAACCGGGCGATGTGGTTGTTGTCGAAAAGATCGACGGCGATGCAGGTGCTGACGTTTCCTTTAACGAAGTCCTCATGCTGGGCGGCGACAAGGGCGTCACTGTTGGCGCTCCTGTTGTCGAAGGCGCCAAGGTGGCTGCGACCCTGATCGAAACCCGCAAGGGCGAGAAGATCAAGATCTTCAAGAAGATCCGTCGCCAAGGCTATCGTCGTACCAACGGCCATCGTCAGATGGAATCCGTACTGCGTATCACCGGCATCGAAGGTGCTGGTGAGACCGCTAAGTGGGACGGCAAGGTCGAGCTGATCACCAAGGCTGAAATCAATGCTCGCGCTCGTGGCCTGGCCCCGCGCGTCGAAGCTGCCCCGGCTGAGGAAGCTCCTAAGGCTAAGAAGGCTCCGGCCAAGAAAAAAGCCGAGGCCACTGAGGCCTAAGAGTTTCGCTGGGCCCTGTTCGCAGGGCCCGCTTCAGGACACGCGACCGTCTTCATGACGGGCCGCCAGTAACGACAGACAAGCCCCACCCAAAGATCTCCGGATCGGGGCGGGTCTAAACAGAGGAGCAACAAGATGGCTCACAAGAAATCCGGCGGTTCGTCGCGTAACGGCCGCGACTCAGAGTCGAAACGCCTTGGCGTGAAGAAGTTCGGCGGCGAGAAGGTTCTCGCCGGCAACATTCTCGTGCGTCAGCGCGGCACCAAATTCCACCCGGGCACCAACGTTGGCCTGGGCCGCGACCACACCCTGTTCGCGACCGTCAACGGTGCAGTGCAGTTCACCACCAAACGTGGTGGCCGTACCTACGTGTCCATCGTGGCTGCCAATGACGCAGCCGAGGCGATGGCCGCCGAGTAACGCGATCTGCATCTTGTTTCGGATCGCGTTGCTGACCCAGCAGCCGGTCCGGACCTAGGGAAAATTTTCCGCGGGGAGTCTGGATCACCAGGCTCCCCGTTTGCGTTTCCCCGCCTCGAAGACCATCCGAGCCCTTCAAGGAGATGGTCCAGAGAAACGAGGCAATACAATGTGCGTGATTGAAACCTCTCCTGTCATCGAGACGCGGCGCCTGACCTTGCGCGCCCCGCGCCCACAGGACGTATCGCGCATCGCCCGTATGGCGAACGATATCGACATCGCCCGCATGACCCTACGCATGCCCCACCCGTTCACGGTCACCCACGCGGAGGATTTTGTCCTTCAGGTCGCCTCGCAGGATCCGGCACGCGCCAACACCTTTGTCATCGAACACGAGGACCACGGCCCTGTCGGCGTGATCGGAATGTTCGAAGACAAGGACCCTGCCCCCGAAACCGGTTACTGGATCGGTCGCGACTACTGGGGTCGCGGCTATGCCACCGAGGCGCTGGAGGGCGCTTTGGTATGGGCTTCGCGCAAGTGGAAGCGCCGCGCCATGATGGCCGGCCACTTTGCCGACAACCCTGCTTCGGGCCGCGTTCTGGAGAAGGCCGGCTTCCTTTATACGGGCGAAACCCGCCGCGCCTTCAGTCAGGCCCGTGGTGCCATTACCGATACGCGCCGCATGGTCTGGCTTGCTTGATAGGTCGCTGAAAAGTCGGAACTTTCATCTACCGACGTGTTTTTTCATGAAAGTGCAAAAAGCCTGTTGACCCCCAAGAAAGGTCCCCCTATACCCCACTCATCGGCGGGGCGGAAACGCTCCCTCCGGCCCAGATGGCGGAATTGGTAGACGCGCTGGCTTCAGGTGCCAGTGGCTTAACGGCCGTGGAGGTTCGAGTCCTCTTCTGGGCACCATTTCTCAGATGGCGCTGCATCAATCGATGCGGCGCCATTTGTCTATGGACCGACGACCTTGCCCAAGTTCCTCCTAGCGGTGTAGCGCGGTTCGTCTATGTTTAGGCCCTGCTGACCGACGCACTGCCGGCGGTGCGAAACCCAACCGAGTTTTTCCCATGACTGTTTATCTGCACGAAGGCGACCTGCCCGACGATCTGGACCTCGGCCCCGTTGTTGCGGTCGATTCGGAGACAATGGGCCTGCGCTACCGTCGCGATGAATTGTGCGTGGTCCAGCTGTCTTCGGGTGACGGCAACGCCCACGTCGTGCGCATGCACCGTCCGGGCTATAACTGCCCGAACCTGAAAAAGCTGCTGTCCGATCCGAAGGTCCTGAAGATCTTCCACTTCGGCCGTTTCGACATCGGCATGTTCGAACTGCACCTGGGCGTCGAGACACGTCCGGTCTACTGCACCAAGATCGCATCGAAACTGGCCCGCACCTATACGGACCGTCACGGCCTGAAGGATGTGGTGCGCGAGTTGGCCGGTATTGACCTGTCCAAGGCCCAGCAGTCTTCGGACTGGGGTGCCGCCACCCTGACACAGGCGCAATTGGATTATGCCGCCTCTGACGTTCTGCACCTGCATGTGGTGATGAACCGTCTGAACGAGATGCTGGCCCGCGAGGGCCGTACCGAACTGGCCCAGGCCTGTTTCGACTTCCTGCCGATTCGCTCGCGACTGGATCTGGCAGGTTGGGACGAGATCGACATCTTCGCCCACGCCTGATCCTGCTGTAAGAGACCCCCATGATCGATCCAGAGGCCACACAAGCGCAGCAGGACGCGTTGAAAAGCGCGGATGAAGCGCGTGTGGCCAAAGAGGCGGAGCGTTTCCGCCAGCGATCCCGCCGTGTGCAGAAACTGCGCCGCATCCTGCCTATCATTATCCTGCTAATTGCCGGCAGTGCCGTGACATGGGTGGTGTTCCGCTCGGTCATGTCGGGTGTCGAGCGCCGCGCCAACGAAAGCCGCGAACTGCGCCTCGACAATCCCATGTTCCACGGACAGGACGCACAGGGCCGCAGTTTCCGTATCGGTGCAGAAGGGGCCATCCGCGCGGCCCAGAACGATCAGTACCGTCTGGTCAAACCCTTGCTGGAGCTGAACCTTGGCGGTCAGAAGATCACCAAACTGACCGCCGACGGCGGCAGCTACAGCGAGGGCGACCGCAAGGTCATCATCGGCCCCAATGTCCGCATCAGTGATGGAGGTTCAGGTTTCGACCTGCAGACCGATGAAGCCGTCATCGATACCCGCACCGGCATCATTACCGGCAACAAGGGTGTTAGCGGCACCGGCCCCCTTGGAACTATCAATGCATCGGCCTATGCCATCCATGACCAAGGCCGTAGAGTAGAGTTCAAAGGTCAAGGCGACCAAAAGATCAGCGGAACCATCAACCCCTCCGGTTCGAGCAGGTAAGATATGAAGAAGACCAGCATCCTCCTCGCCAGCGCTGCGATCGTCGCACTGGGCCTGCCCGCCACGGTCGCCTTCAGCGCCCAGGACGCCACCAGCCAGCCGGTACAATTCGGCGCCGACGCGGGCGAATACACGCCCGATGGATATGCGCTGCGCGGCCGTGCCGAAGTAACCCAAGGCACCAACCGCATCCGTGCCGACGCCATCCGCATCTTCAACACGAACGGTCAACCGCGTCGCGTCGAAGCCACCGGCAACGTCTATTTCGTGACGCCGGAACAGAGCATGCGCGGCAACAACGCCGTCTACAATATGAACGAGGGTACGGTCGTCGTGACCGGCGACGTGATCCTGACCCAGGGCCAGAACGTCCTGTCAGGCGGTCGTCTCGTTTATAACGTCCGCACCGAAACCGCGCGCATCGAAAGCGCCGGCAGCCGCGTACGCGGCGTCTTCTACCCATCGAACTAAGGACACCTCCCCCTTGGCGCGCAAGGAACTGTCGGCCCTCAACATTGCCCCCGAACCGGGCGCGACCACTGCAGACACTGCGGCAGTCGATACCGCACGCCGTGGCCTGCAGGTCGAGCATCTGGCCCGCAGTTTCGGCCCGCGTCAGGTCGTGCGTGATGTCTCGCTGACGGTTCAGCGCGGCGAGGTCTTCGGCCTTCTGGGCCCGAACGGGGCGGGCAAGACCACCTGCTTTTACATGATCACCGGCCTGATCCCTGCCGACAGCGGCAAGATCTGGCTGGATAACGAAGACATCACCAGCCAGCCGATGTACCAGCGCTCGCGCATGGGTCTGGGCTATCTGGCACAGGAAGCCTCTATCTTCCGCGGCATGACGGTCGAGCAGAACGTCGCCGCCGTGGTCGAACTGCGCCATTCATCCGCGCGCGAGATCAAGGAAGAGACGAACCGCCTGCTGGAAGAGCTGCGCATCGACCACCTGCGCCATGCTCCGGCCACCGGCCTGTCGGGCGGCGAGCGCCGCCGCGTCGAGATCGCCCGCGCCCTGGCCGGCAAGCCCAGCTTCATGCTGCTTGACGAGCCGTTCGCCGGTATCGACCCGCTGGCCATTGCCGACATCCGTT
>NZ_DJFS01000095.1 GCF_002432125.1 Brevundimonas sp. UBA5866 | reverse complement strand
TTGAGCAGCTTCTTCAGCAGCAGCACGCTCGTCGTCGAAGCGCGAAGCGATGACGTCTTCACCGCGGGCTTGACGCTCGGCTTCATCAGCCGAACGGGCCACGTTGATCTTGACGGTCGCCGACACTTCACCGTGCAGGCGAACCAGCACTTCGTGAATGCCGAGGGTCTTGATCGCGGTGTTGAGCACGACTTGCGAACGCTCGACCTTGCCGCCTTCAGCCTTGATGGCTTCAGCGACGTCGCGGCCAGCGACCGAGCCGTACAGCTGGCCGGTTTCGCCAGCCTGACGGATCATGACGTAGGTTTCGCCGTCGATCTTGTCAGCGATGACCTGAGCGTCGGCCTTGTTCTTCTCGTTGCGGGCTTCAATAGCAGCACGCTCGATTTCGAAGGCCTTCAGGTTGGCTTCCGTGGCGCGGCGAGCCTTGTCGCGCGGCAGGAGGAAGTTACGTGCGAAGCCGTCCTTAACAGTGACGACGTCGCCGATGGCGCCGAGGTTGTCGACGCGTTCCAGCAGAACGACCTTCATCTTACTTCACCACGTACGGCAGCAGGGCCAGGTAGCGGGCGCGCTTGATGGCCTTGGCCAGTTCGCGTTGCTTCTTGGCGGAAACGGCGGTGATGCGAGAAGGCACGATCTTGCCGCGTTCGGAGACGTAACGCTGCAGCAGCTTCACGTCCTTGTAGTCGATCTTCGGTGCGTTGGCGCCCGAGAACGGGCAAACCTTACGACGACGGTAGAACGGACGACGGGCCGGGCCAGAGCCAGCCGGTGCGCCCGGGATCGGAGCGTTGGTATCGGTCATCTATCCGTTCCTTATTCCGAAGCCGCAGCGTCGTCGTTGCGGTTGCTGCTGCGATCGCGTTCGCGTTCGCGGCGAGCCAGCAGCGGCGACAGTTCCAGGTCGAGCTCTTCGACGCGGATGGTCAGCCAGCGCAGCACGTCTTCGTTGATCGACAGCTGACGCTCGACTTCTGCCATAGCAGCAGCCGGTGCATCGATGGCGAGCAGCGAGTAGTGAGCCTTGCGGTTCTTCTTCACGCGGTAGGTCAGGTTGCGCAGACCCCAGTACTCGATCTTGGCGACCGAGCCGCCGTTTTCTTCGATCAGAGACTTGATGGTGTCGTTCAGCGCTTCGGCCTGTTGCGCCGAGATATCTTGGCGCGTCATGACCGTGTGCTCGTAAAGAGCCATGCGGTATTCTCCCTTGGCGGACATCGGCGCAGGCAAACCGGGTAGTTTGCCTACGATGGCTCCTGATGTGGCGGACGGGAGTTTCCCGACCCTTTGACGTTCCACAGCAGGACCGAAGCCCTGGAAAGGGGCGGCCTATAAGCGAAAAACGCCGAAAGGGCAAGGGTTGGGCCCGCAATGGGCCGTTGCGTAGCGGTCCTTTGCCTTCGATCCCGAAATGATGATCGAACAATGGGTTGGATAGGCTCCGGAACCATGTCAGCAAAGAGGTAGACGCTGAAGCCGGAGATAGCTGATGAATGATCGCGCGGATACCACGCCAACCTCGATAGAGGCGTCGTCAGCAATTCCAAAAAACAAATGGTCGCTGATCGGGCCGGGTATTGTGGTGGCCGCGACGGGCGTGGGGGCAGGGGATCTTGTCGCGACGCTGATTGCGGGCTCGAAGTTCGGCTATGCGCTGCTGTGGGCGGCGATTGTCGGAACGATCCTCAAGATCGCGCTGGCCGAGGCGACGGGCCGCTATACGCTGGCGGGCGAGAAGACGATTTTTGAAGGCTGGAGCTCGCTGGGCAAGGGCTTCTTTGGCTCGCGCATCAACTGGGCGGGCCTTTATTTCGGCATCTATGTCGTGATCTGGGGCTTTGTTTACGGAGCCGCGGCGATGACCTCGACGGCCCTGCCGATGGCGGCGCTGTTCCCCGTATTTGACCTCAAGACTTGGGGCGTGATCGCAGGTATCGCGGGCTTGGCCTTCGTCTGGTTCGGTGGATACGGCCTCTTTGAAAAGGTGATGACCTTTGCCGTCGGCGTGATGTTCGTCACCGTGATCGGTCTGGCCGTGATCGTGGCACCGGATATTCCGAACCTGCTGACGGGGCTGTGGCCGACGCTGCCGCAGGGGTCGGTCTTTTATACTCTGGGTCTGATAGGCGGGGTGGGCGGCACCATTACTATGGCGGCCTATGGCTATTGGCTGAATGCCAAGGGCTGGCACGGTCCGTCGTGGATCAAGGTCATGCGGCTGGACAATCAGGTCGGCTATATCGTCACCGGCGTGTTCGTGATCGCCATGCTGATTGTCGGGGCAGAGCTGCTGTATTCGGCGGGGATCGCGCTTCAGGGCGGTGACCGTGGCCTACTGGATCTGTCGGGTGTGTTGCGCGAGCGGTTCAGCCCATTCGTCGCCACCATGTTCCTTGTCGGCTTCTGGGCGACCAGCTTCTCGTCTCTGCTGGGCGTGTGGAATGGTGTCAGCCTGATGTTCTCGGACTTCGTCACCCATGTGCGCGGCAAGCCCAAGCAGGATATGGCGACGACGCAAAAATCGTGGTCGTTCCGCGCCTTTGCCCTGTGGCTCACGTTTCCGCCGATCGCGCTATTGTTCATCGACCGTCCGTTCGGTTTGATCGTGGCCTATGGGGTGCTGGGTAGCCTGTTCATGCCCTTCCTTGCCGGGACGCTGCTGTGGCTGCTGAACTCGGACCGTGTGCCCAAGGAATGGCGCAACGGCTGGCTGTCGAACCTGATGCTGACGGCGGCGACCATCCTGTTCGCCTCGCTGGCCATCAACGAGATATGGTCCCAGATATCCAAGCTCGTTCAGTAGGCGGTCTATTTGTCATGCGCCTGTCCGCAAAACGGGCAGGCGTTGTCGCAAAATTCACGCTTGGACGTTGCAAACGGTCACTAAGCAGCACGGGTTCGTATCTCGTCAGGGGACTGAAGAAGATGAAACCCGTATCCGCGCTTGCCGCCGTGGCGGTCCTGTTGGCCGCCGCGCCCGTCTTGGCCCAGATCGTCGCGCCGCCC
>NZ_DJFS01000026.1 GCF_002432125.1 Brevundimonas sp. UBA5866 | reverse complement strand
GATGGGGCTGGTGGCGCGGGTGACCACGGCATCCCCCTCGGGGCGTTCGCCTTTCCAGCCGCTCTCGGCCACTACGGCGTGGGCGGAGTGGATCTGGTAGCAGCCGCACAGGTCGTCGCTGTCGCCGCCGAACCATTGCGCCACGCGGCGGCGGTTCTCGGCCACGCGGGCCGGATCGTCCTTGGAGCCGACGCCACAGTTCAGCCCCGCATAGATGCCCTCGGACACGCCGCCCTCGCGGGTGAAGAAGCCGTGCTTGATGCCGGCAAGGTCGAGCAGGGGATGGGTGATGGGTGTCATGCTTCGAACCCCGGAACGGTCAGCGAGCGCGGCGAGAAGATCGCCGCCACCTTGAACAGTTCGCCCATCTGGTCATGGGCGGTCAGGCGGTGGAACTGGCGCAGGATCACGTCCTCGGCCTCGGGGCGGGCGGCGGCCAGCGCCTTGGCCCGTTCGACAATACCCAGACGCGCGAGGAACAGGCCCTGACCGATGCATCCGGTCACGTCGGCGCCGCTGCGGACGGCGGCTTCCAGCACCAGCGGGAAGTCGGCCCATTGGGTCAGGTCCGCTTCGCCGGGTTCGTCCAGAACGCCGACCTTCCGGTGACGTTTAAGGGCTTGGAGGGTGTCTCCGGCCTCGGTCCTGGCGCGGCCATAGTCGATCAGCAGGGCCGCGCCCGACGTGGCCGCGACCAGTGCCGCAAGGTCGCGCCCGAAGGCGGCCTGTTGTTCGGATATTTCCAGAATCTGGCCGACCTCGATCTCAAGTTCGGGCGTCTCGAAGCCCTCGCTGATGGCGGTCAGGCCAAAGATCAGGTTGTTGGCGTCGTCCACGCCGATGCGGCGCTCGGCCCAGCCACCGTCGGTTCTGACGAACTGGCGGGCAGGCAGACAGTCCAGCACCTCGTTGGCGACGAGGATCACCGGCGCGTCGGTCTCGATCTGCGCCAGCGATTTGACCCAGCGCGGTTCCAGGTCCGCATCGGCCAGACGGCGGGCCTGTTCATGACGCAGCGGCTGGCTCGGCTCGATCAGGATCAGCTCGGCGGCTTCCAGGAAGGCGGGCGACAGGCGGGCGGCGCGAAGGGCATCGCCCATCAGAGTGCCGTCGCCGGGACCGACCTCGACAAAGCGCACCTTTTCGGGCGCGCCCAGCCGTTGCCATGTCTCGACCGCCCACAGGCCGATCAGCTCGCCGAACATCTGGCTGACCATCGGGGCGGTGATGAAGTCGCCCCGCTCGCCCAGCGCCGGACGGGTGGCATAGTATCCGCCCTTGGGATCGTGCAGGCAGCGGGTGACATAGTCGGCCACGGTCATGGGGCCGGTCAGGATGATCTCGCGGACCAGACGGTCCTTCAGGCTTTGCGACGTGCCGTCGGCGGGGGAGGCGTAGGGCACTGTCTTAGGCCTCGAGCGCCGGACGCTTGAGGGCGCGGACGATCAGGACCAGGCCGACGATAATCATCGGCACCGACAGCATCATGCCCATGGTCAGGCCCAGCGGCAGGTCCGACAGGTGTGCATCCGGCTGGCGCACATTCTCCAGTGCCGCGCGCGCTGCGCCGTAACCGGCCAGGAAGATGCCGGTCACCAGACCCGGGCGCTTGAAGGCATCCCATTTCCAGATGGCCAGCGACATGATGATGAACAGGGCCAGACCTTCGAGGCCGGCTTCATAGAGCTGGCTTGGATGGCGCGGGGCGTCACCGGCGGGGCACTGGCCATAGGTTTCCAGGATCTTCTGGTTGCAGAAGCGGATGGCCCAGGGAACGGTTGTTTCGCGACCCCAGAGTTCGCCGTTGATGAAGTTGGCCACGCGACCGAAGAACAGGCCGATCGGCACCACGGGGGCGATCAGATCGCCTAGGCTCAGGGGGCTGATCTTCTTGCGCCAGGCAAATACGGCGCAGGCGATCACCACGCCGAGGAAGCCGCCGTGGAAGCTCATGCCGCCGGTCCACATCTGGAGGATCTCCAGGCGCTCGCCCAGCGAACTGCCCGTGAAGATCTGGCCGTACAGCGAGGGATTGTAGAAGGCGGCATAGCCGAAGCGCCCGCCCAGAATGATGCCGACCACGATCCAGAACACCAGATCGTCCAGTTGCGGACCGGTCAGCGGCGGCTTGCCACCGGCCCAGAGGCGCGGGGTCTTGATGAGACGCGCGGCATACATCCAGCCCAGAACGATGCCGGCGATATAGGCCAGTGCGTACCAGCGGATGGGTAGCGGGCCGAGATGGATCAGGACCGGATCAAACTCTGGGAAGGTCAATGGGGAAGGCTCCTGCTTGTACACTCGCAAGATTTAGCAGGGTTGCCTCCCGATGTCTCAACCTGTGAATGAACTACCAGCGACCGTTGAGGGCCTCAGAGACGCGACCTGGGTTAATGTTAACTCTCGCAGCGATCTGAGCTTCGGTGAGATTTGTTGTGGCGGCTAGCAGTCGAACCGTATTGCCAAGGCGGCGGTTCATCGGTCGAGATTGTATGGGCGCTTGGCGTGCCTTGCGGCTCCTGAAAAGTTTGGGTGTGACGCTTGTGTCGAGGAGGTCGGCAGCCGCTACGGGTGTCAACGTTCCTCCACGGAGGCGATCTGCAATGTCTGCGATTTCTGCGCGTGCGGATGGAATGTCGCTCATGGCGTATCCTTAAGTTGAATAACGCCGTTCGATTTAGGGAGCTATGAATAGGGGTCAATAGCAAAGCTTGGAAAACCTCGAAATTTGGCAATGCGCTTGAACAAAGCCGCGAAGCACCTGATTGAAAGGTTTCGTTCACCAATTCGGGTGAGCATTTGTTAACCCGACCGGATGGGAGGCGTCTGATGCAGACCCGCAATCCAATTCTCGACGAAATCGCCAAGATGACGACCGGTGCCATGGGACTGGCACAGGCTGCCGGCGAAGAGGCTAAAACCGCTTGGCGCGCACAGGCTGACCGTCTGGTGGCCGAAATGGATCTGGTTCGCCGTGACGAATTCGATGTCCTGAAGGACGAAATCGCCGCTCTGCGTGCCGAGATTGCGGCACTGAAGGGGGCGAACAGCAACCCCTCCACAGAATCGTAAGATTCGGCCCGTTGAGCCGAATCTCCGAACACGCCTACCGTCCTGTTTGCGGCCTTGTTGAGTCGCCCCAGTTTGAGAAGTTGAAGCCCTGATGGACGCCGCTAGACCCGACGAGGTCGAACTGCCTTTTGATCCGCTGGACGTGGTCGAACACGTTCTTGTTGCGGAGAACCTGCCGTTCGACCGTACGGATGAAGGCGACCTGGCCTTTGCCCTTGCCGGTAGCTGGAAGGACTATGAGCTGTGGTTTGCATGGCGTCCCGAAGGGGATTGCCTGCAACTGTGCCTGGCGCTGGACCTGCGCGTCTCCAAGAGCCGCCGTGCCGCCGCCTATGAACTGGCCTCGATGATCAACCAGCGCACCTGGCTGGGTCATTTCGAAATCTGGCCGGACGAGGGTGAGGTGGTCTTCCGCCACGCTCTGGCCCTGCCGCACGGCGAGCGCCCGACCCTGGCGCAGGCCGCATCCATGATCGATGCCGCCGTCGAGGCCGCCGACCGTTATTATCCGGCGTTCGATTTCATGGTGCGCGGCGCGAAGAAGCCGCAGGAAGCCATCGACGCCTGTCTGTTTGAAACCGTAGGTAACGCCTGAAATGTCCGATGCAGTTGTTCTTCAAGGGGTGGGTCGTTTGGGGTCTGCCATCCTTGAGGGGTGGCTGCTGACAGGTGCGGTCGATCCCAAAGACCTGATCATCCTGACCCCCAGCGAAAAGCCCGCCGCCGAAAAGGCGAGGGCGCTAGGCGCACGCATCAATCCGCCGCTGGAAACGCTGGCCGAGGCCAAGGCCTTTGTGATCGGCGTAAAGCCCGCCAAATGGGTCGAGGCGGCACAGGACATCCTGCCCCATCTGAACAAGGACGCCGTGATCGTATCGGTCATGGCGGGCGTTCCCGAAACGACCATTTCGGCGGGCTTTGATGGCCGCAGGGTCGTACGTGTCATGCCCACGACCGGCGTGGCGCAGGGCAAGGGCGTGGCCAGCCTGTGGTCGTCGGATGCGGATGCTCTGGCGCAGGGCATGGCCCTGTTCGAGCCGATCGCCGAGACGGCTGTGCTGGACAGCGAAGACCTGATGCACGCCGCCACGGCTGTGTCAGGCTGCGGTCCGGCCTATTTCTTTGCCTTTACCCGCGCACTGGCCGAGGCCGGTGTCGCAGAGGGCCTGCCGGAAGATGTGGCCGTGCGTCTGGCCCGCGCCACCCTGCGCTCAGCCGCAGCGGGCGTTGTCGGTGACGAGAGCCTCGATGCACTGATCGACCGCGTGGCCTCGCCGGGTGGTGTGACCCGTGCGGGCCTTGAGGTGCTGAATGAAAACGGCGCCCTGGACCGTCCAGTCCAAGGCGCCGTGAAAGCGGCTGTCGATAAGTCGACCGAACTCAGCGTTTGACGTAACGCCCAGCGGCCAGAGCCGCGGCCAGACGCGAATAGGCGCGGCTAGCGTCGGTCCAGACGGTTGAGCCGACCGAGTCCTGGATCGTCGGGGTATAGTAGTCGTACTTGACGTTCTGCTTGGTGCCATCTGCCATAGTGATGGTGCCTTCGAATGCGGCACCGCCGATAGAGACACTGCGCATGGCATCAAGCCCCGGACGGTCGGTCAGCTGTTGCATGGTCGGTCGGTTCGGCACCAGATCGGTGATCACCAGATCCAGAACAGCGCCTTCCAGCGCGTTTTCACGCGTCAGGGTGCGGTTCAGGGTGCGGGTCAGATCGGCGATCTGGTCATTGACCTCGCGCTCGCCAAGTTTTTTGGCTTTTTCGGCAAAGGCCGGCGCGATGGTGACATTGATAGCCTGGGGCTGTGCCAGGGCTGTTCCAGATGTGGCGATCGTCATTGCGGCAGCAACTACAGCCAACTTTGCGAACGAGCGCATATCGAACACTCCATTATGTCCAGGCCCCCCTGGAACACTCCGAACATGGTTGTTTCGGAGTGTAAAATCTAGGGGGTGGGTCAACTATTCCTTGGGCGCGGGCAGGCGGATTGACGCTTTCAGTCCGCCCAGATCGCTGCGGCCCAAGAGGATGTCGCCGCCATGACCGCGCGCGACATCGCGGGCAATGGCCATACCCAGACCCACACCTTTTCGGTTCTGGCTGCGCGAAGGGTCCAGCCTCGAGAACGGGCGGAAGGCTTCGTCGTGCATGTCTTCGGGAATGCCCGGACCGTCATCCTCGACCACGAACTCGACGCCGCCCGAGGGGAGGGCGCGGGCCGACAGGCGGACTTTCTCGCCGTGGCTGGCCGCGTTTCCGACCAGATTGCTCAGGGCGCGGCGGAAGGCCATAGGGCGCAGAGGGACGCTGAGATTCTCGGGGGCGTGCACCTCGACTTCGGCACCGGCACCGCGGGCGTCGGCTGCGGCCCGTTCCAGTGCGTCGCGCACGTCTACCGCCTGGGCGGCTTCTCCGGCTTCGCCGCGGGCGAAGGCGAGGTATTCGTCGATCATATGCTCCATCTCGTCCATGTCGGCGCGCATGGCCTCTGAACGTTTGAACGGTGGAGCCAGCGCCAGTTCCAGACGAAGGCGGGTCAGGGGCGTGCGCAGGTCATGGCTGACCGATGCCAGCATGGCGGTGCGCTGGTCGATATGGCGCTGGATACGCGAGCGCATTTCGAGAAAGGCGCTGGCGGCGGCGCGCACTTCACGGGCACCATGCGGTTTGAAGCGGGGTACGGACTCGCCCCGACCGAAAGCTTCGGCGGCCTCTGCCAGTCGCTCGATGGTGCGTACCTGATTGCGGATGAACACGACAGCCACCGCCAGCAGCAGCACGGTGGCGATCATCAGCCACAGCACGAAGATATGCGCCTGTGTGGCCACCGCCCGTTCACGCGGGGCGATGATGCGCAGCACGTCATCCTGTTCCTGCACCCGAATGTCCACATAGGCCGGATAGCGGGTGGTGTCGTACCAGAAGGGCTCGGAGAGGCGCGAACGCAGGGCGTTTTCCAGCGTGCGGTCGATCACTCCGATGGGGCCGCGCTTTTGCTCGGTCGGAAGGGTGGTGTCTTCCTGCAGCGCGATCGACAGCTGCATGTTGCGTTCTGCGCGGTCGATGATGACAGCCAGATTTTCTGGCGTCGGGTCGTCGCGATAGCTTTCTGCCGCCCAGGCGATATCCCCGGCAAGACTGTCGGAAAGACGCGAAGTCACCGTCTGCCAGTGGGCGTCGAAGAAGGCGAATGTCACCGCACCCTGCATGATCAGCACCGGAATGATGATGATCAGCAACGACCGGCCCCAAAGCGAGGTCGGCAGTCGGCGCTTCAACCATCGCGCCCAGACATTGAACGGCGTCAGCCGCATGGCGATACGCTCCGCCGCTTAATCAGGGGCCAGCATATAGCCGATACCGCGCACGGTTTGCAGGTAGCGCGGGTTCTTGGGGTCCACTTCCAGCTTGCGGCGCAGGCGGGTGACCTGAACATCGACGGCGCGTCCCGTGATGTCGGCGGTGTCCGGCGACAGGGCCATACGTTCCACAGGGGCGTGGGCGCTGATGGCGAGGGTCTTCAGCAGCTGGGCCTCGGCCTCGGTCAGGCGCTGCGGCTGGCCGTTCACGGTCAGCTCCAGCCGCTCCATGTTGAAGACGGCGGGGCCCATCTTGATTTCGCGAGCGGTCAGCGGCTTGCCGCCCGTGCGGCGCAGGATGGCCTCGATGCGCAGCGCCAGTTCGCGCGGGTCGAACGGCTTGGACATATAGTCGTCGGCCCCGCGCGACAGGCCCTCGATGCGGTCGTTCGGATCGCCCTTGGCCGTCAGCAGCAGTACGGGCGTCTTGGACAGGGCGGCCTGAGAGCGGATCCAGGTCGTCAGATCAAATCCGCTTTCGCCCGGCATCATCACGTCCAGCACGATCAGGTCGAACTCGATCAGTTCCACCAGACGGCGGGCCGCACCGGCGTGGGCGGCACCGGTGACGCGATAGCCCTCACGGGCCAGAAATTCTTTGAGCAGTTCGCGGATACGGTCATCGTCGTCGACGATCAGCAAATGTCGTCCACTGCCGGCTGCGGCGACGGGGCCGGAACGGCTGCTGCGGGGATCGTGAAGGCTCAACGGGGCGCTCCGGTAGAAATCTCGTGGTTATCGACGTTGACGTCGGGCGTCGATAGGGGTCTAAAACGGCCCAAGGTACAGGGAGATGTATTGCAGATGGCCATAGTTCCTTTCGATGATCGCGACGGTTGGATTTGGTTCGACGGGGAATTCGTTCCCTGGCGCGAAGCAAAAACGCACGTTTTGACCCATGGCCTCCATTATGGCTCGTCCGTTTTCGAAGGCGAGCGGATGTATAACGGCGAGATTTTCAAGCTCACTGAACACAGCGAACGCCTGAAACGCTCGGCCGAACTGCTCGACTTCGAGATTCCCTATAGCGTGGCCGAGATTGATCAGGCCTGCAAGGACACCTGTGCCCGTAACGGTCTGACAGATTGCTATATTCGCCCTGTGGCGTATCTGGGTGCGGACAAGCTGTCGGTGTCTTCGATCGGCAACAAGGTCCATCTGGCCATCGCGGTCTGGGAATGGCCGTCCTACTTCGACCCTGAGGTGAAGAAGAAGGGCATCAAGCTGGAGTGGGCCAAATGGCGCCGTCCGGATCCGGCTACGGCTCCGTCGACCGCCAAGGCCGCCGGCCTGTACATGATCTGCACCATGTCCAAGAACGCCGCCGAGCAGCGCGGCTTTGCCGACGCCCTGATGCTGGACTGGCGCGGCTATGTGGCCGAAGCCACCGGTGCCAATGTCTTCTTCGTCAAGGATGGCGTCATCCATACGCCGGACGTGTCGAACATCCTCAACGGCATCACCCGCCAGACCGTGATCGATCTGGCCAAGGCCAAGGGCATCGAGGTGGTGGTACGTAACATCCTGCCGGAAGAACTGGCTGATTTCAGCGAATGCTTCCTGACCGGCTCGGCCGCAGAAGTCACTCCGGTCGGTTCGGTCGGCGAATACAGCTTCGTCCCGGGCGAGATCAGCCTCGGCCTGATGTCGGATTACGAAAAACTGGTCCGCGGCGAGCTGTAAGCTCTCTTCTTATCCCCAAACTGCATAACGGCGGGTCCTCACGGCCCGCCGTTTTTGTTTGCGTCGGTCAAGGTTGAGTGTATCAGCGAAATGAAAGGTTGCGCGGGGGCGCAACCGTGGGGGGAAATATGAAACGTCTGCTTATAGCAGCCGCCTGCCTGATGATGGCGGCCTGCACCACTACGGCTGTGCGCAAGGCGGATAGCGTTCGCTCGCCGGAAGCGGGTTCGACTGTGCTGATCGTCGAGCCGCGTATCAATCTGGAACTCCTGACGGCGGGCGGGGTCACCGAACCGCGCGCGGAATGGAGCCAGCAGGCGCGGGTCAATGTCCTGCGCCATATCCAGACGTCGATGGCCGGCGAGAGCCACAAATATGTGGTCGGCAATGTCGATGAACTGATGGAAGGCCGTCTGGGACAGGTGGTGCGACTGAACGAGGCCGTCATCCAGGCCATCATCGCCCATGAATACAACGGCTATGCCGGTGCCAAGCTGGCCACCAAGAAGGACGACTTCCAGTGGACCATAGGCGAAGGCGCGCAGTTGGTAGGCGAGCGTTTCGACGCCGACTATGCCCTGTTCGTTTCCGGACAGGGGACCTATGCGAGCGGGGGCCGTATCGCCACTGCCATTTTCGCCAGTGCGCTGGGCGTCGGTATTCCGCTGGGCCAGCAGCAGATCATGGCCTCTCTGGTCGATCTGAAAACCGGACAGGTGGTTTGGGTGAACTATGCCATTGCCGGACCCGGTGCCGATATGCGCGATGATGCCGGTGCCCAGTCCCTGGTCCGCAGCCTGCTCAAGGATGCCCCTCTGGCTGTGGTCGATCAGGCCGATGCAAGCCAGTAAAGCCACCATAGCAATGGCCGCAGCGGCATCGCTGCTGGCCCTGGCTCCTTTGGCGCAGGCCCAGGTCCGCGCCCCGGGCGAACCGCCCAGGCCCGAAACGGCAGAGGCGGGACTTTGGGCCATGTTCGAGGAGGCGGAAACACAGGCCCGTCGGCGCAGTGACCGCAACAACGATCCTGCGTTGAATGCCTATGTCTCGGACCTGACGTGCAGGATCGCCGCCGATCACTGCCGCGATATTCGTGTCTATGTGATGGATCGGCCCGTCTTCAACGCCACGGCTGCGGCCAACGGCTATGTCGAGGTGTGGTCGGGGCTGATGCTACGCGCCGAGACCGAAGACGAGCTGGCCTTTGTGATCGGCCACGAGGTCGCGCACTTTCTGGAAGAGCATTCGTACGAAAGACTGCGCCAGCAGAAGATTGTCAGCAATGCGCTTACGGTTTTCTCGCTCGGTGTGGGCGCGGCCGGTCTCTACTATCAGGTAGACGTCAGCGCCGTGATCGACGCTGCCTATCTGGCAGGGGTTTCGGGCGTCTTTGCCTATAGCCAGACGCAGGAAAGCCAGGCCGACCAACTGGGGCTCCAGATTGCGGACAAGGTGGGTTTCGATGCATCGGCAGGGCCGTCGATCTGGCTCAACCTGCAGGCCGAGAACAAGGAATCCAGCTTCCGACGCGTGCGCAACGCAGAGGCCAGCGGTTCGGCTTTCCGTACGCACCCGCTGACCGAAACCCGAGTCAAGACCTTGAGCGAGCAGGCCCGTGAACTGGGCATGCGGGGCACCACACGCGAAGACCGTCTGCGTTATCGGGCGATCATTCGACCCTATCTGGCGGAATGGATCGAGGACGAGCACCGCAATCGTGATTTCGGGCGCCTGCTCCATCTGCTCGAGAGGCTGGGTCGTGACGGCGAGGATCTGGGCCTGATCAACTATCACAAGGCCGAGGTCTACCGCCGTCGCCGCGAAGAGGGGGACGATGTTCTCGCCCTTTCAGCCTATCGGGCGGCGGCGACGCATTCCGATGTTCCGGTGGTGGCCTTCCGCGAGTTGGGCGATCTCGAAATCCGTGCGGGCAATAAGGCAGCGGCCCGCGATGCATTGAACAAATACCGCGAACTGGCACCTGAAGCCGATGACCTGTGGATCATTGAAGACCAGCTCGCTCGTCTTGAAAGGGACGGACAATGAAACTTTCCAAGAGCCTGAAGTTTGTCGCCATCACCGCATTATCGGCCTCGATGGCGGCGTGCGTTTCGATCGCCGAGGTCAGCGGTCCCTATAAGGCCGGTAACAGCATCTATACGCTGGACCGTAGCTGGAACGATGTGACGCCGGTAACCGCCAATCCCAAAGGCGTGCGCCTGCTGACGCTGGATGGTCCGGTCCTGAACAGCCTGTACCTCAGCGGGGGTCTGAAGGAAGGGCAGCATCTGGCCCGCCCCAACAGCCGCCGCGAAAAGACCACGCCGGCATGGCGCGCCGATATGGGCATCATCGAACAGGTCGAGTTCGTCCGCGACAGCGTCGATGCCTATGGCTATCAGCGCGTCGAGACGGCATCCCCGCGTCCGGTGAATGTTTCGGGCCAACGCGGTGTACGTTTCGATATCGCGGCGGCGACCGTTTCGGGGCTGAGGATCAAGGGCTTCGGTCAGGTCGTGGTCAAGGACGATCTGGCCTATGTCGCCATCTACCTGTCGCCGGAAGAACATTTCTATCCGGAATCTCAGGCCTCGGCGGCGGCGGCGATGGATAGCCTCGCTTTCTAATCTTTTTAGCTAAGGTGCGGGTGTAGGGGCTTGCCTCTGCGCCCGCGCTGGCGTTCAAGCGGCTTTAGATATCAGCCGGGCATCCGGCGTAGAGAAGCCGGACCATGTTCACCCTGCTGAACCTCCAAAGCCTGCTGGGCCTTGCCGTCATTGTGGCTGGCTGCTGGGCGATTTCCGAAAACCGTAAGCGTTTCCCGTGGCGTCTGGCCATCGGGGCCATCCTGTTGCAGGCCGCGCTGGTGCTGGCGACCTTCGCCATCCCCGGCTCGCAGGTGGTGCTGGATGCGATCAACAACTCGGTGAAGGGTCTGGAAGAGGCCACCGCCAAGGGCACCCAGTTCGTGTTCGGCTATCTGGCGGGCGGCGATCAGCCCTATGTCGTTGAAAATCAGGGCGCGCTGTTCACCTTCGCCTTCAACGTCCTGCCGCTGGTGATCGTGATCTCGGCGCTTTCGGCCCTGCTGTGGCACTGGAAGATCCTGAAGTGGCTGACCCTCGGCTTCGGCTTCTTGTTCCAGCGCACGATGGGCCTGGGCGGTGCGTCGGCTCTGGCCGTGGCGGCCAACATCTTTTTGGGCATGGTGGAAACCCCGCTGGTCATCCGCGCCTATCTGGACAAGCTGTCGCGTTCGGAAATCTTTCTGATGATGGTGGTGGGGCTGGGCACCGTGGCCGGCTCGACCATGGTGGCCTATGCGACCATCCTGTCGCCGGTTCTCAGCAACGCTGCTGGTCACGTGCTGGTGGCCTCGGTGGTATCGGCCCCCGCTGCAGTTCTTCTGGCCCGCATCCTCATTCCGGAAAAGCCGGGTGAGGGCGGCGAGAACGCGAACTATTCCTCGGCCCTGAAATACGACAGCGCCATTGACGCTATCGTCAAGGGCACGGCGGACGGCCTGATGGTGGTGCTGAACATCTCGGCGGTGCTGATCACCTTCGTCGCCTTCGTGGCGCTGGTGAACGTGATCCTCGGCAATTTCTGGATCGGTGGTGAAGCCCTGTCGGTCGAGCGTATCCTCGGCGTCCTGTTCGCCCCGATCGCGTGGCTGACCGGCGTAGAATGGGCCGAGGCGTCCAAGGCTGGCTGGCTGCTGGGCGTCAAGCTGACCCTGACCGAGTTCGTGGCCTTTATCGAACTGGGCAAGATCGCGCCGGAAGCGATGAGCGAGCGCACCCGTATGCTGATGACCTATGCGCTGTGCGGCTTTGCCAACATCGGCTCGGTTGGCATTACGGTGACGGGCCTGTCGGTCCTGCTGCCGGAACGCCGTCAGGAAGTGCTGGGTCTGGTGTGGAAGGCCCTGCTGGGCGGCTTCCTCGCCACCCTGATGACGGCCTGTATCGTGGGCGCCTTGCCCGCCAGCATTTTTGCCTGATAACTTCGTTCTCAAAGAAAACTAAGGGCCGCTCATGCGGCCCTTCTCTTTGGGGACGGGACGATGAAACTCTATACGACCAAGCTGGCACCGAACCCGCGCCGCGTGGCGTGGGTTATGGCCGAAAAGAACATCACCGACATCGAGGTCATCGAGGTGAACCTGATGGGGGGCGAGCACAGACAGCCTGCCTATCGCGACAAGTTCATGATCGGCCACCTGCCGGGGCTGGAGCTGGATGACGGCACCTGTTTCACCGAAACGGTCGCCATCGCCCGCTATCTGGAAGCCCTGTACCCCGAGCCGAACCTGTTGGGCGTCGATCCCAAGGAGACGGCCATCATCGAGATGTGGACCCGCCGGGCCGAGATTTACCTGGCCAATCCGATGATGATGTTCGTGCGGATGACCCATCCGGCCCTGTCCGCGCTCGAGACCCCCGTGCCGGAGGTCGGTGCCTATAACAAGACCACCGCAGAGAAGTTCATGAAGGCGATGAACCGCCATCTGGCCGATAATGAATATCTGGCAGGACGTTTCTCGCTGGCCGATATCGTCGGCACCTGCGGTGTCGATTTCGGTCGTATGGTCAAATACCGCCCGCCTGAAGAGTACGAGCATCTGAACCGCTGGTTGGCGGCCTGCAACGCGCGGCCTGCGGCTTCGGCGGGGCTCAAATAGGGAAGGGGCGGTCCGCGGGCCGCCTTTTTTCGTATTGGCCAGCGTCACCGATCAATGTCGGGCCTTACTTCCGGCGCGGACCTGACGCATAAGGGCGGCCATGAGCGATCCCATCGAATCCGCAATCTTCGACCGCCTGAACCAACTGGGTGAGGGCAAGAGCGTCGAGCCGGCTGAAATTGCCAAGATCCTGCAGCCCGAGCAGTGGCAGCGTATGCTGCCGAAGGTCCGTGCCACGGCGCTGGGCCTGATGCGTCAGGGCAAGCTGACCATCACCAAAAAGGGCAAGCCGGTTGACCCCGACGCCTTCCGCGGCGTGACCCGACTGCGTCTGCCGACGGCGGACGAGACGGCGCTGGCCCTGTCCAAACTGCCGCCCAAGCCCGAAGTCGAGGATGAAGACGACTTCTGATCTGGACCAGCTTCTGGACGAGATCCGCGCTTGTCGGGCGTGTGCGCCATACCTGCCGCATACGCCCCGTCCGGTGATCCGGGTCTTTCCCGAGACGAAGCTGCTGATCTGTGGTCAGGCACCGGGCCGTCTGGTGCATGAAAGCGGACGGCCCTTTACCGACCCCTCCGGCGACCGCCTGCGCCAATGGATGGGGGTGGATTACGGTACCTTCTATGCCGATCACCGTATCGGCGTGGCGGCGCAGGCCTTCTGTTTCCCCGGCACCAACCCCAAGGGCGGCGACTATCCGCCCCCGCCGCGCTGTGCGGCCCTGTGGCGCGACCGCCTGTTCGAGACATTGCCGCAGATGGATCTGATCCTTCTGGTCGGCTCCTATTCCATCGACTGGTTTCTGGGCGACCGCGCCAAATCCAACATGACCGAGACGGTGCGGGCGTGGCGCGAATACGGTCCGCAGCTTCTGCCGATGCCGCACCCGTCATGGCGCAATACGGCGTGGCTGAAGCGCAATCCGTGGTTCGAGGACGAAGTGGTCCCGCACCTGCGGGCGCGCGTGTCGCAAATCCTGTCGCCCGAAATGCGGTCGGGTGCAAAGAGCGGTACATTCAGATGATGAAAACCGTATCCGCACTTTTGATCTCTGTTCTGCTGCTGGGCATGGGGGCGTGCGCGCCAACGGTCCAGCAGGCCATGACACCGCCCGCCGGTTTCCAGGGTCCGCAGATTGTCGAACGCGCCCATTCCATCGGTGAATTCGTGGTTCAGGACGGGGCGCGGCTGCCGTTCCATCGCTGGTCGCCAAAAGGCGAGCCACGCGCGGTCATCATCGCCCTGCATGGCTTTAACGATCACGCCGCCTCGTTCCGTCTGGCGGGGCCGTGGTGGGCCGAGCAGGGGATCGAGGTCTGGGCCTATGACCAGCGCGGTTTCGGCGGCGCTCCCAATCGCGGCATCTGGGCCGATCCGGAACTCAGTCGCAAGGATTTGCGTACTGTGGTGGCGCTGGTGCGTGCCCGCCATCCCGACACCCTTATCGCTATAGCAGGCGAGAGCATGGGCGGGGCCATCGGCATTACCGCCTTTTCGTCGGAAAAGCCGCCGCAGGCGGACCGGCTGATACTGTTGGGACCGGCCGTATGGGGATGGTCCAGCCAGAACCCGCTCAATCGTATAGGCCTGTGGGGCGCGGCGCGTTTTGCCGGGGCGCATCGCGTGGAGCCGCCTTCGTTTGCCACGCGCCGTGTTCGGGCGACCGACAATGTGACGGAGCTTTTGCGCAATGGGCGCGACCCGCGCTTCATTCTGTCCACACGGTTCGATGCGCTTCACGGACTGGTCGATCTGATGGAGGAGGCCAGTCTGGGCTTGTCACAGGTCAGGGTGCCGACCCTGCTGGCCTATGGGGCGCATGACCAGATCATTACCAAAGGGCCGATGCGGCTGGCGCTGGATCGTGCCGCGGACAATCCGTATCTGCAGACAGCCTATTATCCGCAAGGCTGGCACCTGCTGAACCGCGATCTGGGGGCTGAGGCGGTCTATGCCGATATTGCCGCATGGCTGGACGATAAACCCTTACCTTCCAGCGCCGTAGCCGTTCGCCCGGCCATCGAACGGTCTCGATCCTGAACTTTACCTTGGGGAATACATCGCTCTTCGACTTGCGGTCGCTCGACCTTGAGCGTATGCGCGAAGAATAAAAATACCCCCAGGAAAGGCCGAATAGGCATGACCCTTTTTGATTCTCCCAGTTTCGCGCAGCATGAAGGCGTTCACTCCTTCTATGACGAGAAAACCGGGCTGAAAGCTATTGTCGCTGTGCACTCGACCGCCCGCGGTCCGGCGGTGGGCGGCACCCGTATGTGGAACTATGACACCGCCGCAGAGGCGCTGGAGGACGTTCTGCGCCTGTCGAAAGGCATGAGCTACAAGAACGCCATCGCCGATCTGGAGATGGGCGGCGGCAAGTCCGTCATCATCGGTGACAGCCGTACCCAAAAGACGCCCGAACTGTTTCAGGCGTTCGGCCGTTTCCTGAACGGTCTGGGCGGCAACTATTTCGCCGCCGAGGACGTCGGTACCTCGGTCGAGGATATCGCCCACGCCCGCAAGGTGACCCCGTATGTGCTGGGCCTCAAGGATGGCCCCGAAGCCTCGGGTGACCCCAGCCCCGTGACCGCCGAGGGCGTGTTCCGCTCGAACATGGTCGTGGCCCGCCGCCTGTTCAAGCAGGACGACATGAGCGGCCTGACGGTCGCGGTCCAGGGCGTCGGCCACGTCGGTGCCTATCTGTGTGAAAAGCTGCACGCCGCCGGTGCCAAGCTGATCATCACCGACGTCAACCAGGACAACCTGAAGGCCGTGGCCGAAAAGACCGGCGCGACCATCGTCTCGCCTGACGAGATCTATTCGGTCGAAGCCGACATCTACGCGCCGTGCGCGCTGGGTGCGACGCTGAACCCGACCACCCTCGACCAGCTCAAGGTCAAGGCCATCTGCGGTGCCGCCAATAACCAGCTGGCCACGCCGGATATCGGTGACGAACTGCACCGTCGCGGCGTGCTGTATGCACCGGATTACGTCGTCAACGGCGGCGGCATCATCAATGTGGCGTCGGAAATGAACGCACGCCAGAACGGCACCGCCTATGATCCGGCATGGGTCGAGGGCAAGCTGGCCCGCCTGATGGAAACCTTCGAGGAAATCCTCGAACGTGCCGAGCGCGAGAACCAGCCGACCTACAAGATCGCGGACGCCATCGCCGAAGAGCGCATCAAGGCGGCTGCCGACAAAAAGGCAGCGGCGCTGAAAGTCTAAAACCATCCATCAGCTTGGATGATCAGGGGGTGGTCCATAGGGCCACCCTTTATGATTCGTGGATCAACGTATCCGCAAAGCTTCTTAACCCCTCTTAACGCCACGTTTACCAAGCAGGCGGCACTTTCTGCCTAGCGGAGCAGTAAGGCTTCGAATGTGTCTGATGGGCGGGGCGCGTGGGCGGCTTTACTGCGGCAATACAAAAGTTCGGGATCGGTCGACTGGCCGCCGTGCTGGGCGTTTCCGCCGGTGTGGCTGCGGTACTGCTGGCCATTATGCTGCGCGTCGGGCAAGCCCCCGATGCCCTGCTGTATTCAAACCTCGACCTTCGGGAAGCCGCCGAAATCAGCGCGGCGCTGGATCAGGCCGGTATCAAATATTCTGCCAAGGGCGACGGCTCCACCATCTTCGTCAGCCGCGACGAGGTCGGTACGGCCCGTCTGATGCTGGCCGGGCAGGGGCTCGTGACCTCCGGCTCGGTCGGCTACGAGATTTTCGACAACCAGTCGGTGCTGGGCCAGACCGAGTTCCAGCAGAACCTGAACGAACAGCGCGCCTTGCAGGGCGAACTGGCCCGCACCATCACCTCGATGCGCGGTATCAGCTCGGCCCGTGTCCACATCACCATGCCGCGCCGCGAACTGTTCCAGTCGGCAGCCATCGACCCGACGGCGGCGGTGGTGGTCGGCCTGTCGGGCCGTGACCTGTCGCCTGACCAGATACGCGCCATCCGCAACGTCGTGGCGTCTTCCGTGCCGAACCTGAAGCCGGAAAAGGTGACCGTGACCGATCAGGCCAACCGCACCCTGGCCGCCGGTTCGGAAGATCAAAGCTTCACCACCGCCACTGCCGAGGCCGCCAAGGCCACGACCGAGGCCCAGATGCAGGCCCGCATCAAGGATATCGTCGAAGGTGTTGTCGGTGCCGGTGCCGCCCGCGTCCAGGTGACGGCCGATATCGACCACACCCGCGCCACCATCCAGGAACAGAAGTTCGATCCGGATGGCCAGGTTGTGCGTTCCAGCTCGACCACGGGTTCGCAGTCGCGTGACACCACCGGCGTTCCGCTGGGCGGCGTGACGGCCACCAACAATATTCCGGGCGGCGAGGACCCCGGCGCAGCCGATCAGGCCTCGACCGCTGCCGAGAACGCCGAAACGACCAACTACGAGATTTCCAACACCACCACGACCACCGTCCGTGAACCGGGCGAGTTGAAGCGCCTGTCGGTGTCGGTGGCTGTGGATGGCAAATATACCCCGGCTGCCGATGGCAAGGGCGCACCGACCTATGCTCCGCGTACCGAAGAGGAAGTGGCCCAGATCAAGTCGCTGGTCGCGGCGGCTGTCGGTATCGATCCGGAGCGTGGCGACAAGATCGAGGTCATCAATGTGCGCTTCAACCGCGATGCCGAACTGGCTGCGGGCGGCGAGGGTGGCGAGGCCGGTGGTCTGCTGTCGAACTTTGCCTTCGACAAGAACGACATCATGCGCGGGATCGAGCTGGCTGTGCTGGCGATCACGGCCCTGCTGCTGATCTTCTTTGTCCTGCGACCGCTGCTGAAAACCGCATCGGACAAACCGGGCAAGACCCCGGTAGCCCAGAATGTGACTTCGGTTGACGAGCAACTCGTCGGCGGTGCCCTGCCTGCCGGTGTGAACCCCGCCATGCTGCCCGGCCCGACCGAGGTGGAGCAGCGCATCGACATTGCCCGTATCGAGGGTCAGGTGAAGGCTTCATCCATCAAGAAGGTCGCCGATTTCGTCGAGGCCCATCCAGAGGAATCCACCGCGATCCTTCGCGCGTGGATGAATGAAGCCTGATGGCCGCCCGTCTCGTCACAAAAGCCCCTGCGGTCGAGGATATCCGCAAATTGACCGGCCCTGAAAAGGCCGCTGTCGTGCTGCTGTCATTGGGTGAGGAACACACCGCCCTGTGGGAACGTCTGGAAGAGGACGAAATCAAGGAAGTCTCGCAGGCGATGGCGGGCCTTGGTACTGTCACGGCCGAGGTGGTCGAGGAAATCCTTGTCGAGTTCGTCTCGGGTCTGGGCGGCAACGGCGCCCTGATGGGGTCGTATGAACAGACCCAGCGCCTGCTGGCATCCTTCATGCCGCCGGACCGCGTGGATGCCCTCATGGAGGAAATCCGCGGCCCTGCCGGCCGGACCATGTGGGACAAGCTGGGCAATGTGAACGAGGCGGTTCTGGCGAACTACCTCAAGAACGAATACCCCCAGACCGTCGCCGTGGTGCTGTCCAAGGTGAAGCCGGAACATGCCTCGCGCGTGCTGACGGCCCTGCCGGAAGACTTCGCGCTGGAATGTGTTCAGCGCATGCTGCGCATGGAGCCGGTACAGCGCGACATCCTCGACAAGATCGAGCAGACCTTGCGTACCGAGTTCATGTCGAACCTCGCCCGCACGTCCAAGCGCGACAGCCACGAGCTGATGGCCGAAATCTTCAACAGTTTCGACCGCCAGACCGAGGCCCGCTTCATCGGCGCGCTGGAAGAGCGCAACCGCGACGCCGCCGAACGTATCCGCGCCCTGATGTTCGTGTTCGAGGACCTGTCCAAGCTCGATCCGGGCGGCGTGCAGACCCTGCTGCGGGCTGTCGAGAAGGATCAACTGGGCCTCGCGCTCAAGGGCGCGTCGGATTCCCTGCGCGAGATGTTCTTCTCCAACATGTCCGAGCGCGCATCCAAGATCATGCGCGAGGACATGGAGTCGATGGGGCCGGTCCGCCTGAAGGACGTGGATGCCGCGCAGATGGCGATGGTGCAGGTGGCCAAGGATCTGGCGGCGCGCGGTGAAATCATGTTGGCCGGTCAGGGCGGCGATGACGAGTTGATCTACTGATGAACACCAGGCCCCACAACGCCCGTCCGTTCATCTTCGACACCGAGTTCGATGCCGAAGGCCGCGTGCTGCAACAGTCCGACTGGCAGCCGCCCAAGCGTTCATACATGCCCGCCGAGGTCGAGGCGCTGATCGCCCGGGCCCGTCTGGAAGGCCGCCAGCAAGCCCTGTCAGAGGTCGAGGCCTTGCGCGCCAATGCCCTGTCTGCCGTGGCACAGAGCGTTGTCGAGGCCGCGACCCGTATGGAGGCTGCGGTCGAGCAGCATCGGCAGCAATCGGCTGAACTCAGCCTGGTCTGCGGTCGTGCGTTGGCGTCTTCGGCGATGGACATCTACCCGCGCCGCCCGCTGGAAGCCGCCATCGAGCAACTGGCCGAAGAGATCGATGCCTCTCCCCGTCTGGTGATCCGCGCCCACGGTCTGGATGCCGAGGGCCGCCACCAGATCGAGCAACTGTGCCAGCAGGCCGGTTTCAGCGGACTGGTCGCATTCCGCGATGATGCCCCCCATGCCGCGGCCTTTTCGCTGGAGTGGAGCGATGGACGCGCCAGTTTCGATCCGGCCGAGGTCGAAACGCGGCTGCGCGAACGCATCAATGCCGCACTGAACGGCGATAATTCTGTTTCCCCCACGTTCTCTGACGGGAGTGCCTTCTGATGGCGACCGATGACCTGCCTCTGGAAGAGTTCGAAGACTCCACCGCCCTGGCCCTGCCGGACGATGTCGGCGAGAAAACCGCTGCCGATCTGGCCACTGTCTTTGATGTTCCGGTGAACATCTCGGCGGTGCTGGGCAAGGCGAACATGTCGGTGTCGCAGCTGCTGAAACTGAACAAGGGATCGGTGCTGGAGCTGGACCGCAAGGTCGGCGAGGCGATCGATATCTTCGTGAACAACCGTCTGGTCGCGCGCGGCGAAGTGGTGCTGGTCGAGGACCGTCTGGGTGTCACCATGACGGAAATCATCAAGACGGACGACAAGGGCGCCTGAGCGGCGACCGCGTGAGAAGGATTAGAGGAGCCCGATGATGCGTCTACTGGTTGTGGGCCGCCTGAGCGGTCAGCTGGCAACGGCAGTAAAGATGGCCATGACCCACGGGGCCAAGGTCAACCATGTCGAGCGCGCCGATCAGGCGACCGAGCAACTGCGTCGCGGGCAGGGTGCCGACCTGCTGATGGTCGATTACCGCATCGACATCGCCGCCCTGATCGCCGCCAACGAGGCCGAGCGCATCCATGTGCCGGTCGTGGCCTGCGGTGTCGATGCCGACGCGCGAGAGGCCGCCGACGCCATCCGTGCCGGCGCGAAGGAGTTCATTCCCCTGCCGCCGGATGCCGAGCTGATCGCCGCCGTCCTGTCGGCGGTGGCCGATGATGAAAAGCCGATGATCCTTGCCGATCCGGCGATGAAGGCGGTGGTGCAACTGGCCGATCAGGTCGCCGCATCCGAAGCCTCCATCCTGATCACGGGTGAAAGCGGTGTCGGTAAGGAGGTGATGGCCCGTCACCTGCACAGCCGTTCGCGCCGCGCCGACAAGCCGTTCATCAGCGTCAACTGCGCCGCCATTCCCGACAATCTGTTGGAATCCGAACTGTTCGGTCACGAGAAGGGTGCGTTCACCGGCGCGGTCGCCCGCCGTATCGGTAAGTTCGAGGAAGCCGACGGCGGCACCCTGCTGCTGGACGAAATCTCGGAGATGGATGTCCGCCTGCAAGCCAAGCTGCTGCGCGCCATCCAGGAGCGCGTGATCGACCGCGTGGGCGGTGGGAAGCCCGTTCCGGTCAATATCCGTATCATCGCCACCTCCAACCGCGATCTGGCCAAGTCGGTGGCCGAGGGCAGCTTCCGCGAGGACCTGCTGTACCGCCTGAACGTGGTGAACCTGCGTATTCCGTCCCTGCGCGAGCGTCCGGGCGATATCGCGGTGCTGGCCGATCACTTCGTCAAGAAATACGCCGCCGCAAACGGTGTGCCGGTCAAGCCGATCGCCGCACCGGCTGTGCGCGCCATCACGGCCCATCCGTGGCACGGCAACGTCCGCGAACTGGAAAACGCCATGCACCGCGCGGTGCTGCTGTCGGTCGGCCCTGAAATCGACGTCGATGCCATCCGCCTGCCGGACGGTCGTCCGCTGCTGGGCGGACAGGGCGCGGCGGCGGCGGCTCCGGCCTATGACAGCGGTCTGGCAGGACAGGCCGCACAGGCTGCCGATGCCGTCACCCGCAGCTTCGTGGGCCAGACGGTCGCGGAGATGGAAAAGACCCTGATCCTCGACACCCTCAGCCATTGCCTCGGCAACCGCACCCATGCGGCCAATATCCTCGGCATCTCGATCCGCACCCTGCGCAACAAGCTGAACGAGTATGCCGACCAAGGCACAAGCATACCGGCCCCGCAGTCGGGCGTTGCCAACGCCTATGGGGCAGGTTGATCCATGATGGATCGGCGGGCCTTACTGGTCGGGGCAGGGGCGTTGTCATTGGCAGCGTGCAAACCCACCACTGTGCCCGCTGAACCCACCAAGGAGCGCCGCGTCGATCTGGACCTGACCGCGCTGGAAGAGCGCTTCAAGGGCCGGATGGGGTTTGCCTTTGCCAGTGAGGGCGTGCGAGGCGGTTGGCGCGAGGACGAGCGTTTCGTCTATTGCTCGACCTTCAAAATGTATCTGGCGGCGGCGACACTGATCCGCGCCCAGAACGGGCTGGAACAGCTGGACCGCGCTGTGCCGGTGACGCAGGCCGATATGATTCCCCATGCCCCCATCACGCAGAAGGCCGTTGGCGGCACCCTGACCATCAAAGAACTGATGAGGGGCACGGTCGAGGAAAGCGACAATCCGGCGGCCAATATCCTGATCCGCGAAATGGGCGGACTGGATGTCCTGCGCCAGTTCTACCGCGATCTTGGCGATCAGACGACGCGCGTGGATCGCCTGGAGCCCGAGATGAACCGTCTGGACGGGGACAGGGACACCATCCTGCCTGCCCAGTCCGTGCGTAATATCGAACGTTTGCTGCTGGCCGAAAACTCGCCGCTGGTGTCCGAGAACAAACGCCTGCTTCTGGAGTGGATGGTGGCAACCCCCACAGGGGCTGATCGGATCAGGGCCGGTACGCCGTCGGGTTGGACTGTGGCCCATAAAACCGGCACGGGCGGCTATGGCCCCGTGAATGACATCGGCATTCTTTATCCGGTTTCGGGTCCACCGATTGTCATGGCGGCCTACTTCCACGGTAGCCCGCAATCCACGCCGCAACAGCGCGAGGATGCGATTGCAGAGGCGACCCGCCGTATGCTTGTCGCACTGGGTCATGGCTGACCCTGGCCGAATCCTGCCATCAGGGGCGGTAATGCAAAGCTGCGGTGTGAAAACCTGTCATGGCTGATGCCCCCTTCATGAAGGACGGCATGGCCCGCCCCACCGGGCGGGACGCCTTGGGCTGGCTGCTGCGCGGCGAGGTGGGCATGGCGGCCGGTGTGATCGGCATCATGCTGCTGCTGATCCTGCCGGTTCCGGCATTCATGCTGGACGTGCTGCTGGCCTTCTCGCTGGTGTCCAGCGTCTTGATCCTGATGACAGCGGTGATGATGAAGCGCCCGCTGGACTTCGCCATCTTCCCGACAGTTCTGCTGATCTCGACCCTGTACCGTCTGGGGCTGAACATCGCCTCGACCCGTCTGATCCTGTCGAGCGGGGATGGCGGACACTCCAGCGCCGGTGCTATCATCGCGGCCTTTGGCGAGCTGATGATGAAGGGCAATTTCGTCATTGGCCTGATCATCTTCGCGATCCTGCTGGTGGTGAACTTTGTCGTCATCACCAAGGGCGCGACCCGTATCGCCGAGGTTTCGGCCCGCTTTACCCTCGACTCCATGCCCGGCAAGCAGATGGCGATCGACGCCGATCTGTCCGCCGGTCTGATCAACGAGGATCAGGCCAAGACCCGCCGCAAGGAACTGGAACAGGAATCCACCTTCTTCGGGGCGATGGACGGTGCGTCGAAGTTCGTGCGCGGCGATGCCATTGCCGGCCTGATCATCACCTTCATCAACATCATCGGCGGCATGCTGATCGGTGTGATCCAGCACGGCATGTCGGCTGGGGATGCGGCCAACACCTATATCCAGCTGTCGGTCGGTGACGGTCTGGTCACCCAGATTCCGGCCATCATCGTGTCGGTGGCGGCGGGCTTCCTTGTTACCAAGGCCGGTGTCGAAGGCTCTGCCGACAAGGCTTTCGTCGCGCAGATGGCGACCAATCCGGTGGCACTGGGCGTGGTGTCGGGGACGTCCGGCCTGATGGCGCTTATTCCGGGCATGCCGATCATACCGTTTGCGGCGCTGGCACTGGGCTCGGGGTTCCTGGCATGGCGCACGGGCCGTGAACGCCTCAAGCCGCCGCCTGCCGCCCCTGTCGAGGACGTGGCCGCAAAGGCCGATGTGGAAGAGCCGATTGCGACCGCCCTGACCATCGACGATGTGAAGATCGAGTTGGGCTATTCCCTGCTGGCGCTCATCAACGATCTGGAGGGCCGCCGTCTGACTGACCAGATCCGCGCCCTCCGACGCTCGCTGGCGCAGGAATACGGCTTCGTCATGCCCAGCGTGCGCATTCTCGACAACATGCGCCTGCCCAATCAGGGCTATGGCATCCGCATCAAGGAAATGGATGCGGGCAACGGCGAGGTGCGCCTTGGCATGCTGATGGCGATGGACCCGTCGGGCCGTCAGGTCGAACTGCCGGGCGAACACACACGCGAGCCAGCCTTCGGCCTTCCGGCGACTTGGATCGACGAGTCCCTGCGCGAAGAGGCCACCTTCCGCGGCTATACCATCGTGGATCCGTCCACCGTGCTGACCACGCACCTGACGGAAATCCTGAAAGAGAACATGGCCGAGCTTCTGTCCTATACCGAGGTGCAGAAGCTGCTGAAGGAACTGCCGTCCGAAGCGCAGAAGCTTGTGGACGAACTGATCCCGTCGGTCGTGACCGTCACCACCCTGCAACGCGTGCTGCAAACCCTGCTGCGCGAGCGGGTATCGATCCGCGACCTGGCCGCCATTCTCGAAGGACTGGCCGAGGCGGCACCGCACAGCACAAGCGTGACCACCCTGGTCGAGCATGTCCGTACCCGTCTGGCCCGCCAGCTGTGCTGGCAGCACCGCGGCGAGGACGGGGCCCTGCCCATTGTCACCCTGTCGCCGGATTGGGAACAGGCCTTTGCCGATGCCCTGATCGGACCGGGTGAAGACAAGCAGCTGGCTATGGCTCCCAGCCAGCTTCAGGACTTCATCCGTGTTGTGCGCGAAGTCTTCGAGCGGGCGGCGATGGTGGGTGAAAATCCCGTTCTGCTGACGGGGCCGCAGATCCGGCCCTATGTCCGCTCCATCATCGAGCGGTTCCGTGGCCAGACAGTGGTGATGAGCCAGAACGAGATCCACCCCAAGGCACGCCTGCGGACCGTCGGCACAGTCTGATTGTAACGGCCAAGCTAGACAGGCGCGGGTTCACACCCAATGGTGGGGGCCATGAAATCGCGCCCCCGTCTTGATCTGTCATCCCTGAACTTCATCCGGCAGGCCCAGCCGATCTATCGTCGGCTGTTGCTGCTGTTGGCCGCTGCATTCGTGGTGTTGGGCGTCACCAACATCATCACCTTCTACATGCTGGGCCAGACGGCGACCTATGCCGAGGTCGAGAAGCACAGCCACAAGACCCAGATCGAAGGCTGGCGTCTGATCAGCATGCTGACGGATGCCGAGACCGGCCAGCGCGGCTTCATGCTGACGGCCAACACCGAATATCTGGCCGTCTACAACAATGCCCTGACGAGCATTCCGGAGATCATAGACAATCTGAACGCCCTGGCCGGTGACGACCCAGTGCTGAACGAGCGGTTGCTGCGCATCGAAGCACTGTATCTGGCGCGGCGCCAACTGATGGTCGATACCGTGAATATGACCAGTCAGGGCCGCATCGGCGAGGCGGTGGGGGCGGTCCGCAGCGGACAGGGCAAGGCACTTATGGATGCCATGAGGGTCGAGGTTTCGGCCATGTCCGCCATTGCGGACGAGCGAACACGAAATGCGACCCGCTCTGCCGAACAGTCGCGCTATTACACCACCATTTCCAGCGTTCTGGCGGGTGTGATGATTGTCATTCTGGGCATCATCGGGGCCGGACTGGTCCGGCGCCAGATCGGTGACCTGCTGAAGGCGCAGCGGGAAATGGACAAGGTGAATATCGGTCTGGAAGCCGAGGTGCGGGACCGGACGTCGGAACTGGTTCGCGCCAACGAGGAGATCCAGCGGTTCGCCTATATCGTCAGCCATGACCTGCGGGCACCTCTGGTCAATGTGATGGGCTATACCTCGGAGCTGGAACACATCTCCGCACAGGTCGAGGCCCTGCTGGAGAAGCTCGAAAAGCATCACCCCGATCTGGTCGATCAGGATCTTGGCGTCGCCATCCGGGAGGATGCGCCCGAGGCGATCGGCTTCATCCGCGCCTCGACCACCAAGATGGACGGGTTGATCAAGGCCATCCTCAGGCTTTCGAGGGACGGACGGCGCGAACTGAGCCCGGTCCAACTGGATATGCACGACGTTGTTCAGGGGCTGGTGGATGCCGTCGCCCACCCGCTGTCCGAAGGCGATGGCCGGGCCGAGATCGGCGACCTTCCGACCATTACCCATGACCGTTTGGCCATAGAGCAGATTTTCGGCAACCTCATCGACAATGCGATCAAGTACCGCAAACCGGAACAATCGTTGCTGTTGGCGATTAAGGGATGGGACTTGGGGGGAAATGAAGTGGAGTTCGAAATCGCGGACAACGGTCGCGGGATCGCCGAGAAAGACCACGAACGCGTGTTCGAACTTTTCCGCCGATCCGGCCGTCAGGATCAACCCGGCGAAGGGCTGGGGCTGGCCTTCGTGCGCAACAGCGTGCGGCGGTTAGGCGGTTCGATCGATGTGGAATCCCGTCTTGGCGAAGGCACCACATTCCGCATCCGGCTTCCGAAAAGTTTCGCCCAGCGTATCGTGTAAGGACCAGACTATGAGTAACTCCGTCAAAATCGTGATGATCGAGGATGATCATGGCCATGCGAAATTGATCGAGAAGAATATCCGCCGTGCCAATATCGCCAATGACATCGTCCATTTTGACAATGGGGGCGATGGCGTTGATTATCTGCTCAGCGACGAGGTCCGCAATCACAGCTCCATTCTGATACTGCTCGATCTGAACCTTCCGGACATGTCGGGCGTAGATATCCTTCAGAAGGTCAAGGGTGACGAAGTTTTACGCCGTGCCCCTGTGGTGATCTTGACCACCACGGACGATCGGAACGAGATACAGAACTGCTACGATCTGGGTTGTAACGTCTACATCACCAAGCCGGTGGACTATGATGCGTTTGCATCGGCGATCCGCCAGCTGGGACTTTTCCTGTCTGTTATCCAGGCTCCAACAATCAGTGCCGAGTAATCCATCTGTTCCGTCTGCTCTACATCGATGATGACCCCGCTCTGGGACGACTGATTCAGAAGCAGTTCCAACGGGAAGGTCATAAGGTGGATCTGGCTTCCGACGGCGACGTCGGATTAACCATGCTCGAACAGGCTCACTATGATGTATGCGCGCTGGACCACCACATGCCGGGGCGCGACGGACTTGAGGTTCTGCCGGAAATACTCTCGCGCGAAGGGGCACCGCCCGTTGTCTATGTGACGGGTGCACAGGACAGCCGTATCGCTGTGGCTGCATTGCGCGCGGGGGCGTCGGACTATGTGATCAAGGAAGCCTCGGACGACTTTACCCATCTGTTGATGCGGGCGGTGCGCGAGGCGATGGAACGTCGAAGGCTGGCACTGGAGACGGAACGCGCCCAGATCGAGATCATGCGCGAGCGTGATCGCGCCGAGACGCTGCTACGTGAGGTCAACCACCGCGTCGGCAACTCCCTGCAGCTGGTCACCAGCTTTATCCATCTGCAGCGCCGTCAGGTCACAGACGATATCGCACAGGATGCCCTGGCCAAGGTTCAGGCCCGTATCGAGGCCGTCTCGCAGGTGCACCGCCGCCTCTACACATCCGACGATGTGTCGGGGGTGTCGCTGGATGGCTATCTACAGGGGCTGGTCGAGGAGCTTCAGTCGTCGATGTCGGTCGAGGGCGGGCCCGCGCTGAAACTGGCTGCCGATCCCGTGTGGGTGTCTACAGACCAGGCCGTGGCCGTGGGCGTCATCGTGGCAGAGCTGGTCACCAATGCCGTCAAATACGCCTATCCTGAGGGGCAGGGCGGCGATGTGCGGGTCATCGTGAAGCAGGACGATGACCATCAGGTCCTGCTGTGCGTCGAAGATGACGGGGCCGGTATTGCGGGCAACATTCCCAAGGGCACGGGATTGGGCAGCCAGATCATGGACGCGATGGCCACCGATCTTGGCAGCAGGCTTGGTTTTGAAAGCCTGAACCCCGGCACCCGGGCAAAATTGGTTTTCCGGAACGAACCCGTTCGCAAATCGCATCACGGGTTGTAATACCCGCTGCATGAAACTTCAGTTCGGCATTGCGCGGGCGGATATCGATTACCGTCACCGCGCCGCCGTGTTCGGCATAGCCGAGCGCGACGGATTGATCGCCTGTGTCCGCATCACACGTGACAAGGGCGCTTATTTCGACCTGCCCGGCGGTGCGGTAGAAGGCACGGAAACAGAGGCCGAGGCGGTCGCGCGCGAGTTCAGGGAGGAAACCGGGCTGGATGTCGCGCCCGTGGACCGGCTGACCGAGGCGTCCCAGTATTTCGTGCGCACGGACGGAGAGGGGCTCAACAATGTCAGCGCCTTCTGGACGATGGCCATAAGGGGCTCCACACCTGCCAACAAACAGGAACAGGATCACCAGCTTGTCTGGATGTCGCCTGTAGAGGCCCTTCAGGCTGTGCGCCACGAAGCCCACGCATGGGCCATCACCTGCTGGCTGCGTGACCGGCGACAAGTGGTCACAATGGTTTGACAGGCCGGAACGTAGGGACTCCTCGCCCGTTTTCCTTGGCGTAAGTGCCTCAACCGCGAGGCATCAGGACTTAGGAGTTCCTATGGCTGACAAAGATCGCATTGAAGGTGCCGTCAAGAACATCGGTGGCAAGATCAAGGAAGGCATTGGCAATCTGACCGGCGATGAAAAGCTGAAGGCAGAGGGCAACGCCGATCAGGTCGAAGGCAAGGTCCAGAATGCCGTCGGCGGCGCGAAAGACGCGCTTCGCGGCAAGTAAGCCGCCCCGAACACCGAGATTGGAAAAGGCCGCTCCGGAAGGGGCGGCCTTTTTGCATCTCATTTGGTCAGCATGCGCATGGCCTTATCCAGCCCTTCAAGGGTGAGCGGATACATCCTCTCCTCCATGATCTCGCTCAGCATGGATACGGACTGGGTATATCGCCAGTGGCGTTCGGGCAGGGGATTGAGCCACACCGATTTGGGCCATTGCTCGCGGGCGCGCTTCATCCATACGGCCCCCGCTTCCTCGTTGAAATGCTCGACCGAGCCGCCCGGCATGGCAATCTCATAGGGGCTCATGCTGGCATCGCCCACGAAGATGGCCCGCCAGTCGCTGTCGTATTTGTGGATCAGGTCCCACGTCGGAATGCGCTCGGTATGGCGGCGGCGGTTGTCCTTCCACACGCCTTCGTAGAGGCAGTTGTGGAAGTAGTAGAACTCAAGGTTCTTGAACTCGGTCTTGGCGGCGCTGAACAGCTCCTCGCACATCTTGATGTGGCCATCCATCGACCCCCCGATGTCGAAGAAGATCAGCACCTTCACCGTGTTGCTGCGCTCGGGCCGCATCTGGATGTCCAGCCAGCCCTGACGGGCCGTGCCGTCGATGGTGCCGTCGATGTCCAGCTCGTCCGGCGCGCCGTTGCGGGCAAAGCGGCGCAGGCGGCGAAGGGCGACCTTGATATTGCGGGTGCCCAGCTCGACGCTGTCGTCGAGGTTCTTGTACTCGCGTTTTTCCCAGACCTTGACCGCACGGCCATGCTTGCCGGTACCGCCGATGCGGACGCCCTCGGGGTTATAGCCGCCGTGGCCGAACGGGCTGGTGCCGCCCGTGCCGATCCATTTATTGCCGCCCTCGTGGCGTTCCTTCTGCTCTTCGAGGCGCTGTTTCAGCGTCTCCATCAGCTTGTCCCAACCGCCCAGTGCCTCGATCTCGGCCTTCTGCTCGTCGGTCAGATATTTCTCGTTGAGGAGTTTGAGCCAGTCCTCGGGGATATCGGTCGTCAGGTCCTCGCCTGCGCCCACGGTTTCCAGACCCTTGAAGGCCTTGCCGAATGCCTGATCGAAACGGTCGTAGTGCTTTTCGTCCTTGACCAGAACCGCCCGCGACAGGTGGTAGAAGTCGTCCACCTGTCGTCCTGTCACGCCCTTGTCCATAGCCTCCATCAGATGGAGCCATTCCTTCATGGACACAGGAACCTTGTGGTCGCGCAGCGCGGTAAAGAAGGGAAGCAACATGGGTTCAGCTTACCGCAATATCAGCCGTTGGCGAGAGTCATCCGGCGCGGCGCAGGATGAACTCCTGGTCGATCCATTCGCCGACCGGATAGCCATAGCCACCGACCTTCTCGAAACCATAGGCGGCATAGAGTTTCTGGGCCTTCAGATTGCCGCTCCAGACGCCGATCCACAGCGCGCCCGTTGTGCGTTCCTCCATCCACGCCAGCGCTCGTTTCAGCAGTTCGGTGCCAAGGCCCAGTCCTTGGGCCTCCTTGCCGACATAGAGGCGGCGCAGTTCCATCTCGCCTGACTTGGCGTCTTCGTGCGGCAGGTCGTTCGGACCGGCATGGCACAGGGCGATGATCTGGCCGTCGCGCTCGGCGATCCAGAAGACGCAGTCCGCATCATGTAGACGCGGACGCAGGGCCTCGGGGCTGAAGCTCTTCTGGAAAAAGGCTTCCAGATCGTCCGCCGGATAGGGAATGCCGAACCCGTCCACGAAGGTCTCGATGAAGGTGCGGCGGCTGAAGGCCGACAGGGCATCGAGGTCGCGGTCTTCGGCGGGACGGATCAGATAATCACTCATGGCACCAGTCTAGAGACAGTGGTGTGTGACGCCAATGGGGACGGCTTTGCAACCGCAGCGGGTTGCGGGTGTCACAATCGAACGCTAACCATCGAACGTAGGTTGAGGAATCTGAGGGAAGGGTGAGGGGTTCAGCGGCACGGTAAGTCCAAATCGTGCCTGAAGAATCTGCCGTGAATGAGCTTGGATACCCCACACATCACGCGTCTGGGCGACATCGTGCTGGCACGGCATGGAAAGCCTGCGCTGTCGCGCAAGTGCTGGCTGACGGCGCAACAGTACCGTGACTGGTGGGGGCGTTATGATGCTGGCGGTCTGCTTGAAGGACAGGCTGTGCCCCCCGGCATAATGCAAACCGCGCGTGAGGCAGGGACGATCTATGCCTCGACCCTGCGCCGCGCACAGGAAACCGCAGCCGCAGTATCTCAGGGCCAACCCGTTCACACGCATGCGGTCTTCGTCGAGGCCCCCCTGCCGCCTCCGCACTGGCCGGACTGGTTCAAAATGCCGCCGCGGCTGTGGGGCGTTGTGGCGCGGCTGTGGTGGCATGTCTTCAACCATCATGATGGTCAGGAAAGCCGTCTGGAGGCCGAGGCCCGCGCGGGGCGTGCCGCGGACATGCTGATTGAACGGGCGCTGGCAGGGCAGGATGTGCTGGTGCTGGCCCACGGCTATTTCAACCATATGATCGGCCAGCAGCTGAAGGCCAGGGGCTGGAAGCTGGTGGACGATCAGGGCTTTAAATACTGGTGCCAGCGCCGCTTTCGTCGCGCTTGAGCGTATTTCCTGTTGGCAGGACGGGCTAAGGATTGAACCGCCTGCCGCGCGGCTCTAGTTTGCCGCCCATGACCGAAGCAAGCGCCAACACCATTCCTGCTGATCTCAGCTTTGAAGACGCCCTGCAAAAGCTGGAGGGCATCGTCTCGCGACTGGAATCCGGTCAGGCGGGGCTGGAAGAATCCATCACCCTGTACGAACAGGGCGCACAGCTGAAGGCCCACTGCGAGGCCCGTCTGAAGGCCGCGCAACTGCGTGTCGAAAAGATCGTGGTCGGCCCCGACCAACAGGCGACCGGCACCCAGGCTGCGGATTTCGGCTGATGGCCGACGCTGCGCTCGCGCCCCTCATCGGTTTCGACGATTTTCTGAAGGTCGATATCCGTGTCGGCCAGATCGTCAAGGCCGAGCCTTTCCCCGAGGCGCGCAAGCCGGCCTACAGGCTGACCATCGATTTCGGGCCCGATATCGGGACCAAGCGGTCGTCGGCCCAGATCACCCATCATTACAGCTGCGAGCAGCTGGAGGGCCGCAAGGTTGCGGCGGTGGTCAACTTTCCCCCGCGCCAGATCGGGCCGATGATGTCCGAGGTGCTGACGCTCGGTTTCCCCGATGCGGAAGGCCATGTGGTGCTGGTGGGCGTTGATCGAGACCTGCCTCTGAGCGGGAGGTTGTTTTGACTATTCTGGCGGCGAATTCGCCTGAACAAGCTGTTCTGGATCGTGTGGCCGAGGTGGCCGACATGGTCACGGTGGCGCTCGACAAACTGCTGCCGCGCGGCTCCGGCCCCGAGGCGCGCCTGACCGAGGCCATGCGCTATGCGGCGCTGGGGCCGGGCAAGCGCCTGCGTCCGTTCTTTACGATGGAGGCAGGCCGACTGTTCGACCTCGACGAGGGCGAGCTGCTGCGTGCGGCCTGTGCGCTGGAATGCATACACGCCTATTCGCTGGTGCATGACGACCTTCCGGCGATGGACGACGACGACATGCGCCGTGGCCGTCCGACGGTGCACATCGAGTATGACGAGATGACCGCCATCCTCGCGGGCGATGCCCTGCAGACGGTGGCCTTCGAGATCATGGCCGATGAGGCCACCCACGCGGACCCTGCTGTCCGCTGCGAGCTGGTGCGCCGTCTGGCCTTCAACGCCGGTGCCGAAGGTATGGCCGGCGGTCAGATGATCGACCTTATGGGCGTGCGCGACGACCTGGGCGGGGTGGCGCGGATGCAGCGCCTGAAGACCGGTGCCCTGTTCGCCAACGCCTTTGAAATCCCGTTGATCATGGCCGACGCCAGCGATGCCCAGCGCACGGCCCTTTTGGGTTTCGCGCACGACATCGGTCTGGCCTATCAGATCGTTGACGATGTTCTGGACGCCGAAGGCTCGGCCGAGGAAATGGGCAAGGCCGCAGGGGGCAAGGATGCCGCTCTGGGCAAGACCAATTTCGTCACCCTGCTGGGCGTCGATGCGGCGCGACAACGCGTCGCGCATCTGGCCGATCAGGCCCGCGGGCACCTTGATCCGTTCGGCCACGATGCCGACATCCTGAAGGCCAGTGTGGATCTGGTGCTGAAGCGCCGCTCATAAAGCATCGTTTCTGCACACAGTCTTGATACGAACTGCCATCCCCCTTTGCGGGTTATGGCTATTATCGACCTTCGCGTCACAGCCTTTGAAGGCTATTAAGCCCCCTATGCCGAATACCCCTTTGCTCGACACCGTAAACTTCCCCTCCGACATGAGCGGGTTTGATATCCCGCAACTGAAACAGTTGGCGAACGAAGTTCGGGCCGAAACCATCGACGCCGTCTCGGTTACGGGCGGGCATCTGGGCGCGGGTCTGGGTGTGGTGGAACTGACGGTGGCGCTGCACCACCTGCTGGATACGCCCAAGGACATCCTGATCTGGGATGTCGGTCACCAGTGCTATCCGCACAAGATCCTGACGGGGCGCCGCGACCGTATCCGCACCCTGCGTCAGGGCGGTGGCCTGTCGGGCTTCACCAAGCGCTCAGAGAGCGAATACGACCCGTTCGGCGCGGCCCACGCCTCGACCTCCATCTCGGCGGGTCTGGGCTTTGCCGCCGCGCGCGACCAGCAGGGCGGGAACAACAAGGTCGTGGCCGTCATCGGTGACGGCTCGATCACGGCGGGCATGGCCTATGAGGCGATGAACAACGCCATCGAGGCCACCAACGGCCAGTTCATGGTCATCCTGAACGACAACGACATGTCGATCGCCCCGCCGGTCGGGGCCATGAGCGCCTATCTGGCCAAACAGGTGTCGGGCGACGCCTATCAGCGTGTGCGCAACTTCGGCAAAAAGTTCGTCGACCACATGCCGCGCCCGATCCGCGAGACGGCGCGCAAGGCCGAGGAATACGCACGCGGCATGGTTGCGGGCGGCACCTTCTTCGAGGAGCTGGGCTTCTATTACATCGGCCCGATCGATGGTCACGACATGACCCATCTTGTGCCGGTGCTCCAGAACGCGCTGAAGATCACCGACAAGCCGGTTCTGGTCCACGTCGTCACGCAAAAGGGCAAGGGTTATGCCCCCGCCGAGAACAGCGCCGACAAATACCACGGCGTGGTCAAGTTCGACGTGGAGTCGGGCAAGCAGGCCAAGCCGATCTCGAACGCCCCCAGCTACACCAAGGTGTTCGGCACCGAGCTGATCAAACACGCACACCGCGATCCCAAGATCGTCGGCATCACTGCCGCCATGCCGTCGGGTACCGGCATCGACCTATTCGGTCAGGCCTTCCCGGATCGTGTGTACGATGTCGGCATTGCCGAACAGCACGCCGTGACGTTCGCCGCGGGCATGGCCGCTGACGGCATGAAGCCGTTCTGCGCCATCTATTCCACCTTCCTCCAGCGCGGTTACGACCAAGTGGTCCACGATGTGGCCATCCAATCGCTGCCCGTGCGCTTTGCCATGGACCGGGCGGGTCTGGTGGGGGCCGATGGGGCCACCCACGCCGGATCGTTCGACATCGGCTTCATGGGCGCTCTGCCGGGCATGGTGCTGATGGCCGCCGCCGACGAGGCCGAGCTGGCCGCCATGATCTCTACCTCGCTGGAAATCGATGACCGCCCGTCGGCCTTCCGTTATCCGCGCGGTGACGGCGTAGGCGTGGAAATCCCCGAACTGGCCAAGCCGTTGGAAATCGGTAAGGGCCGCATCGTCAAGGAAGGCACCAAGGTCGCCATCCTGTCGCTGGGTACCCGCCTGCAGGAAAGCCTGAAGGCTGCCGAGACGCTGGAACAGGCCGGTATCTCGACCACGGTCGCCGACGCCCGCTTCGCCAAGCCTCTGGACGAGGACCTGATCCTGCGTCTGGCCAAGGAACACGAAGTCCTGATCACGGTGGAAGAGGGCGCTATGGGCGGCTTCGGAGCCTTCGTGCTGCAAATGCTGGCCGAAAAGGGCGCTCTGGATGGCGGCCTGAAGATCCGCACCATGAACCTGCCGGACATCTTCCAGGATCATAACAGCCCCGCCGCCATGTACGACGAGGCTGGCCTCAACGCGAAACACATCGCCGCCAAGGCGATAGAGGCGTTGGGGTAAGCGCAAAACCACTTTTGAAAAGCCGCTCAGAAGTGAGCGGCTTTTTTATTTAGCTAAGTAACTCTAGGTACTTGTGAAGGTCGTCAGCGTTCGAGATGCCGTGATCTATCGCGATAAAAGATAGCAGGGTTAAAGCCTTGTCGGTCCTTGCGGCTGCGGCAAGCTTATGATGACCATCAATCACATAATGAGCCATGCAACGATGATCTTGACCGCCGTCATAATCAGGTTGCTTTACATCTAGAAGCGAAATGGCGACGGCTGTTGGCTGCTCACCTGCTTCAATGCGCTGGACGTAAAAGCTTATCCGTTCCTCGTCGAGTTCGCTTTGGGGATGTAGGGGGATAATAAAGTCGAACGAGAGATCGATTCGCCCTTCATCACCGCTGACTGCCAGACCGCTGATCGGTGTGACGCGGTAATAATCGATCCTAGGGTTGTAGGGCCCACCCTTAAAGGGATCGATACCGATTTGCTCGACTTGCTCAATTGCGAAATAATCGGTGTCAGAACCTACCACGGTCAGGTGTGGAGTAAGGCTTATCAGCACCGCGTGATAGGGACCTGGGGGCATGATTTGCCCTAAGGCTTCGACGATTTCGGGTGAAATGTGATCTATCCCTGTGGCGAGTGTGCTTGTTAGCTCGCCCACTTTAACGCTGACGTTTGACCCCTCGGTACGTTCGAAAAAGAATGCGCATGTCCCGCAAATATTGCCTAACTGAATGGCAGGCTCGCCATTCACAAGAAGGTATCTGTCCCACTCCGGCCAAGCGCTGCCACCCGTGCGCGCAAAGCTGATAGGGCTGGACAGGTTGGATAGTGTCACATCCAACCTGTCGATGATTGACGGTTTTGTAGGTGCTTGGGTCAATACGCCAACGCCAACCCGTCTTTACGCATCTCTGACGCGGCTCCATACGTCCAGCGGCCGTCGGGGTTTTGCTGCATCATGACGTTCTGGTAGCCGCCGAAGCCGCCGTCGGGTTCACCGAGGCTCCAGCCCATTTCGGTCAGGCGGGCCTTGGTGGCGGCGGGGACGCCGCTTTCCAGATGTAGCTTGCCGGAGCCAGCGGTGGCGGGCTCTCCGGTCGGCTCGGTGGTGCCATAGTGCTGCCAGCGCGGCGCATCGCCTGCTTCCTGTGGGGCGAGGCCATAGTCGACCATGTTGATGATGATCTGGGCCTGTCCTTGCGGCTGCATACCGCCGCCCATGACGCCATAGGCCATCCACGGCTTGCCATCCTTGCAGGCAAAGCCCGGAATGATGGTGTGGAAGGGGCGTTTGCCGGGGGCATAGATGTTGGGATGGCCGTCGGTGGTGGCGAACATCTCGCCGCGGTTCTGGAACATGAAGCCCAGAGTGCGGCCCGCGCCGTCATCGGCCACCAGACCGCAGCCCATGCCGCGATAGTTGGACTGGATCCAGCTGACCATCATGCCGTCGCTGTCGGCGACGCTGAAATAGGTGGTGTCGCCCTGCGTCGGGGCATCGCCGGGGAAGACGCGGTCCATCACGCGGTTCGGATTGATCAGGCGGGCGCGCTCGGCGGCATAGGCCTTGGAGTTCAGCCATTCGACGGGCGTTTGGCTGAAACGGGCGTCGGCGAACCATTTGGCGCGGTCCTCGAACGCCAGACGCTTGGCCTCGGCCTGATGGTGGATGGAGGCCGCCGACTGGAAGCCCATGCCCTTCAGGTCGAACTGTTCGCAGATGTTCAGAATCTGGTTGGTCGATAGCCCTTGGGTGTTCGGGCCAAGGCCGTAGACGTCCACGCCGCGATAGTTGGTGCGGATCGGCTCGACCCATTCGGTCTGGTGCGCGTTCAGATCGGCCTTGGTCATCCAGCCGCCGATGCGGCGGAAATAGCGCTCGATGGCATCGGCAATCGGGCCGTTATAGAAGGCATCGCGCCCGCCCTCGGCGATCAGGCGCAGGGTGCGGCCAAGGTCCGGATTGGCGAAAATCTGGCCCGTCATGGCCGTGCTGCCGTTCGGGGCATACAGTTTGCGGCGGTTGTCGTGCTCCTCGATGATCGAAGTATTGCGCTCGAAAATGCCCATGTTGCGTTCGAGGTAATAGGCGATGACCTGCGGCACCGGCACGCCCTGTTCGCACAGCTCGGCCACCGGCAGCAGCACGTCCTTCCAAGGCAGCTTTCCGTATTTCTGGTGGGCGCTCCACCACGCATCAACCGTACCGGGCACGTTGACGGTCACCGCGCCGTATTTCGGCAGCAGGCCATTGTTGGTGCGGCTGCGGACCGTTTCCAGCCCCAGTAGGCGGGGCGAGGGTCCAGAGCCGTTGAAGCCCACGACCTTGCCCTGTTTCGGGTCCCACAACATGCCAAAGGCGTCGCCGCCGATGCCGTTGCCTGTCGGCTCAAGGAAGCCCAGCGCCGCATTGATCGCGATGGCGGCATCAATGGCCGATCCGCCGCGCTTCAGCGTCTCTATGCCGATAAGGGTGGCGATCGGGTGGGCGGTCGCCGCCGCGCCATGCTGGCCCCAGACGGTCGAGCGGCCAACAAACTTCGGCCCTGTAATCCGGTCGCCTATGCCGACAACCTGATCGGGAGCTGTGGGGGCAGGACGACTGCGCGGGGCGGGCGGAGTACTCTGTGCAGCGCTGGCGCGGGCGGGCAGGCTGCCGGCCAATGCGGCACCAGCGGGCAGGGCGGTCAGGAAGGTACGGCGGCGCATCTGTCATCCCCCTCAGGATACTGTTGCGCTATTGGGGGATGAACTTGGCCGTGGCGCAAGTGCCAAGGTAGTGTTCGGCCAAAGAAAAAGGGCCGCATCCGAAGATGCAGCCCTTTGATCCTTTAGGCGATGAAGCCGAAGACTATTCGATGTCTTCGTTCAGCAGGCCGACCTTGAACATGCCGTTTTCCTGCAGGGTGTTCATCACTTCCATGAACTCGTTGTAGGTCACGTCAGCCTGGGCGCGCACGAAAACGCGCTCTTCACGGCAGTCAGCGACAGCGCCTTGTGCGGCGCAGACGTCAGCAGCCAGAGTGGCCAGCGAGGTCTTCTTGTCTGCGATGTACAGGTCACCACCGTTCTGGATGGAGACGTAAACCGGTTCTTTCGGCTTTTCGTTCGAAGCCGAAGGCACTGCCGGCGGCAGGTCCAGCTTGATCGAAACGGTAGCCATCGGTGCCGCGACCATGAAGATGATCAGCAGAACCAGCATAATATCCACGAACGGGGTAACGTTGATCTCAGAATTCTGAGAAGCGCCCTTGCCACCGCCACCAAGCTTCGCACCCATGCGATCTCGTCCTCATCATGGCCCGACCACTGGGACGGGCTGCACTGAAAGTCTGGATATGTCTTGGCGTCGGATTGACGGCTTGTAAACCCGTCATGCGATCCAAAACGTCACAGGACGAAATAAGCTTGCGAATTTAGGGGGTCAAACTTCGCACAGCGGACGAATTCATCCCCCCGAACAATCTTGCATAACTCCGTTATTGAATTTTAAGGGGCTGAAATCAGCCTTTGGCCAGCTTAAGGAATCGCTCGACCAGCGCATTGTCCTGTTTGAACACGCCGGTGAAACGGGTGGTCACGGTTGTGACATGGCGGTGATGCACGCCACGGGTGGTCATGCACTGGTGTGCCGCATCGACCATCACTGCCACACCCTTGGGTTGCAGATGCTCTTCGATGGCTTCGATGATGTCGTTGGTCAGGGTTTCCTGATTTTGCAGGCGGCGTGCGAAGATCTCGACCACGCGGGCCAGCTTGGAAATGCCGACGACCTTTTCACCCGGAATATAGGCAACCCACGCCTTGCCGAGGAAGGGGGCGAGGTGGTGCTCGCAGTGGCTCTCGACTTCGATCTCCTTGAGGATGACCATGTCGTCATAGCCGGTCACGTCCTCGAAGGTGCGCGACAGTTCCTTGGAGGCGTCGGCGTCATAACCGTCGAACCACTCGCCATAGGCATCGACCACGCGCTTGGGCGTATCGACCAGACCCGGACGGTCGGGGTTGTCACCGGCCCATGCGATCAGGGTACGCACAGCCTCCAGCGCCTGTTCGCGGCTGGGGCGCACAACAGCACCTTCGTTGGCGGCGAGAACGGGCTTGGCGGGCGTGGTCATGAAGATTGTTTCCGAGTGGGACGGCGGTCCGTCCCGTGAATAAAGGCGACTAACGCACCCCAAAAGGTTTATCAGGGCGCGCGGACTGTTTATCAGGCTCGCTATATGGGACGTATGGCGCGTCCTGCAAGAAAACTCGCAAAAGACTTTACGACTAATGGCCCTGCATATCTATGACACCCTGCGCCGTGAAAAGCGCCTGTTCGAACCGCGCGATGCGAACCGGGTGACACTCTATGTCTGTGGCCCGACCGTCTATGACTATGCCCACATCGGCAATGCCCGCCCGCCGGTGGTGTTCGACGTCCTGACCCGCCTGCTGCGAAAGACCTATGGCGCGGACAAGGTGATCTATGCCCGCAACGTCACCGACGTGGACGACAAGATCAACGCCAAGGCCGCCAAGGAAGGCGTGCCGATCGGCGAGATCACCAGCCGCTATGAAGCGGCCTATCTGTCGGACATGGCGCTGCTGAACGTGTCGCCGCCCGATATCGCGCCGCACGTGACCGACCACATGGATGCGATCATCCAGCAGATTCAGGCCATTATTGATTCCGGCTGTGCCTATGCCGCCGAGGGCCATGTGCTGTTCGACGTGTCGTCCTATCCGTCGTACGGCGCTCTTTCGGGCCGCAATCTGGATGACATGATCGCCGGTGCCCGCGTCGAAGTGGCGCCGTACAAGAAGAACCCGCACGACTTCGTGCTGTGGAAGCCGTCCAAGAAAGACGAGCCGTCGTGGCCATCGCCGTGGGGGGGGGGTCGCCCCGGCTGGCACATCGAATGCTCGGCCATGATCGAGAAGAACCTCGGCCTGCCGATCGACATTCACGGTGGCGGCATCGATCTGGCCTTCCCGCACCACGAGAACGAGATAGCACAGGGCGTCTGCGCCCACGGTCACGCCCATGCCGACCACGCGCATGACGAATATGCCCGCTACTGGATGCACAACGGCTTCCTGACGGTGGACGCCGAGAAGATGTCCAAGTCGATTGGCAACGTCCTGCTGCTGAACAACCTTGTGAAGGCCATGCCGGGCGAGGTGGTGCGCTGGGCCCTGCTGAGCGCCCACTACCGTCAGCCGCTGGACTGGAACCAGAACCTGCTGGAACAGTCGCGCAAGAACCTCGACCGTCTGTACGGCGTGCTGCGCGATGCTGACGCCAAGCTGGGCGACTTTGACTATGCCTCGCTGGAAGAGGCGGAGATGGAGCTGGCCGAGCAGGAGCTGAACCCGCTGCTCGACGCGCTGGAAGACGACCTGAACACGCCGGGTGCCATCGCCCAGCTGTTCGCCCTCGGCAATGCCCTGCGCGATCTGCTGAACGATGCCGAGGCTGACATCAACGATGTGGCCATGGCCCGCTGGACCCTGCGCGAAGGTGCGGACCTGCTGGGCGTGCTGGCCATGACGCCGGAGCAGTGGTTCACCGGCGGCGACGACGACCTGAAGACGGAAGTCGAAGCCCTGCTGGAGCAACGCGCCGCCGCCCGCGCCGAAAAGAACTGGGCCGAGGCCGACCGCATCCGCGACCGCCTGAACGAACTGAATGTCGTGGTGATGGACGGCCCGACCGGCGCGACGTGGCGCATGAAGAGCTAAGGCTCACGGCCCTGGCCTGAGATAGATACGGCGCGGCGGATCATCGTCGCGCCGTTTTCTTTAGGGCTCCCATGTCTGCGGGATATCCCGTGATGGCTGTGAATGCTTCATTCCGCGTGAAATCTGGGATGGAGGTATTCGATGCGTTATCAGGCAATGGTGGTCGTGGCTGGCGTTCTGGCTCTGGCCGCCTGCAAGGCTCCCGAAGGGGCAGCCCCCGAGGCCAAGGCCCAAAAGACCCTCGGTGAGGTGATGGCTGCGGAATATCCGCAGGCGATGGAGACCTGGAAGGGCTATGCCGAGCGCCGCGCGGAAGAGGGGCATGAATGGATCCCGACGCTGGCTGTGACCAGCGGCCCGCTGGTTCCGGTGACGCTGGGCGATAAGTCCTATCTCAAGGGCTATGCCTGTGCGAACGGCGAGCCTGCCTGTGACGAAAGCCGCGTCGTCTTCCTGATGGCACCGGACCAGTCGCGCATTTTTGGCTATGGCGAGTTCAACCTGTCGAATGGCAACAGCTCGCAGCGCATTCTGGGTGCGGCCAATGGCGAGGAACTGCGCTGCCTGCGCTTCTTCTTGGCCGACAAGACGGGCGCGACCAGCTGCTGATCCGTCAGGTTCAGGTCACCTAATTCAAAGCCCCGCACACCGATGCGGGGCTTTTTATTTGCAGATAATCGTTCAAATATTTCAGGGCCGAGAAATAATCTTGAGGCGTAGCCCGATAAATATTTTCAAATAATTCTATCTTTCTGAAAATAGGGAGCGTACAAGGATTGTGTCGAATATCTCTGCGCAACGCTCTATCTTTTATGCAACGCATTGAGATCTTCCGTTTCCATAGACCCGACTGCCCTTAGGACTTTTCCAAGGGGTCACTTTTACGGAGGTCATGGAAATGGCTACTGGTATTGTTAAGTGGTATAACTCCACTAAAGGTTTTGGCTTTATTGCTCCGGACCAAGGCGGCGGTGACGTGTTCGTTCACGCCTCGGCTCTCGAACGTGCAGGCATGCACGGTCTGAGCGAAGGCCAAGCCGTGTCTTACGAGCTGGAGCGCGACCAGCGCTCGGGCAAGACCTCGGCCGGCTCGCTGCAAGCGGCCTAAGCTACAAGTCTCGACTATTGCAGACCGTCCGGTGCCGTTCGGTCGGGCAATAGTTCAGGAAGAGCCCCGCAGGAAACTGCGGGGCTTTTTCTGTCGCGCCCGGCTCAAGTCGGTGCCGTGCTCTATTGGACCTTGCCGAGCGCGATTTCGTTATCCAGCCACTGGTTGATGGCGTTGGGCAGGTGGGGCGACAGCTTCATCTGGCCGAACTTGTGTTCGCCCGGTTCGAGACCTTCGCCATACAGGAAGAAATGCTCTTCTTCGGGCAGGACCGACACCGTCAGGCGCGAGGCGGGGTTTCGGTTCACGATATAGGGCTGGACGTTGATCGCGGGCGAGGTGGCCGGATCGATACCGCCCCAGACTGCCAGAACCGGATCGGTGACCTTGGCAAAGACCGGCATCGGGTCGTGGGCGAGGAAGACCTGCATCTCGGGGCTGGCCATACGGTCGGTAAAGCCTTCGAGGTTTTCGGCGATTTCCTCTTCGCTCGCCCCTGCTTCCTTGAACAGGTTGCAGACGGCGGCTTCGACGGCGGCGCGGTCGCCGGAAATGGAGGCATCGACCACGCTGTTGAAGGCGGCGCGGATGACGGCTTGCTGCTGCGGCGTATGCTCGGTCCAGCGGTCGGGATTGGCTTGCTGGTCCACCCAGACCGTCCGGCCGTCAAGGCCCACGGCCCCCATGACCACCACGAAGTCCAGCGGTTCGTCACGCTGGGTCCAGACCTCGGTGACGATCATACTGCCCTCGGAGTGGCCGAGGATGCCCAGCGGCAGACCCTGAACCTCGGGGCGGCTGGCCATGTGATCGACCACGGCAACGATCTGGGGAATGCGCTGCTTGAAATGCCGGATGCGCTCGCCCGTGGACTGGCTCACGCCGGAGTTGTCGATACGCACCGTGGCGATGCCCCTTTCCGCCAGCGCCTCGGCCAGCAGGCCCATGTTGCGCGCGCCGGAGATCATCTGGTCGCGGGTATGCGGGCCGTTGCCCTGAACCAGCACTATGGCGGCCTTGGGCTGGCCCTCGGGCAGGGTGAGGGTACCCGCCAGAACCGCGTCACCCGCCGGAATGCTCACATCCACATTGCGCACCTGAGCCAGTGCGGAGTGGCCAAACAGCATGGCCGCCGCACAACCGGCGAGAGCGATGGCCTTGAACGGCGGACGGTGCGGATTGGGCATAGGGTCCTCTGTGGTTTCAGACCGAAACGGATACGGCCTTGTTTACAGAGGTATTCGATTACCTGACCTTATGCATATTAATGTTATTTAATAGCCAAGCTTGCCCTCTCCGAACCGAAAAGGCCCGCCTCTGGAAAGGGCGGGCCTGATCGGTCTAGCGCGCGCGGCGGATAAGTTCTTCCGCCAGGGCATCGGTCAGATAGCCGTCGGCGGTGCGGCCATTGGCGGCCTGCCAGCGGCGCAGGGCCGCGCGGGTGTTGGAGCCGATAACGCCGTCCACGCCCTGGGTGTCGTATCCCATCTTTGTCAGGGCGGTCTGGGCGCCGATGCGCTGCTCGCGGGTCAGCGGGCCGTCATTGGGCCAGCTGGCCGTCAGGCCGGGCTTGCCCATCACACCGTCTGCAATCATGCCGATCGCCAGCGCATAGCTGACCGAGTTGTTGTAGCGGCGGATCACATAATGGTTCGGCAGGGCGAGGAAGACCGGCCCCCGCGCGCCTTGGGGCAGCAGGATGGTGGCTTCTTCCTCAAGTTCGGCCGCATTCAGTTGCTGGCCGTTGGTCAGGCGTACACCGCGCGATTGCCAGTAGGACCATTTGTGCTTGGGACCTTCGGCCTGGGTGTAGTCAAAATCTGCGGGCAGGGTGACTTCATAGGCCCAGCCCTGACCGCGCTTCCAGCCAGCCTGTGCCAGCAGGTTGGCCGCAGAGGCGAGGGCATCGGCATCCGATCCCCAGATATCGACCTTGCCATCTTCATTCTGGTCCACGCCCAGTTTCAGATAGTTGTCGGGCATGAACTGGGTCTGGCCCATTGCACCGGCCCAGCTGCCCTTAAGACCGGCGCGGTCGCGCTTGCCGGAGACGACGATGTCGAGGGCATGCTTCAGCTGTTCTTCCGCCCACGCCCTGCGGCGCCCATCATAGGCGAGGGTCGCCAGCGAGCGAATGACGTCAAAGTCGCCCTGAACCTGACCAAAGGCACTTTCCTGCGCCCAGATGCCCAGAAGGATTTCGGTCGGCACGCCGAATCGTTGCGGAACAGACCACGGCACGCGGTCCACGCGCTGGCGGGCCATAGCGATTCGGGCCGGCGCGGTCGCGTTCTGGATGTAACTGCCTGCCGGACGCGAAAATTCAGGCTGGTTGCGGTCCAGTCGGATGACGCTGGGGTTGGGGGTCACGCCTTGCAGTTCACGGGCGTATTCCCACCGGCGTTCACCGCCGTGACGGTTCAGGAAATCCTCACGCCAGGCTTCAAAGCTCACTGCATCATACGCCCCTGAGAGGTCGGTCTGGGTGGCAGGGGCCGTGACCGGCGGCGGGGCCACCGGAGCGCGGGTTTCAGCAGACGGAGCCGTGGGGACGGAATCGGGGGCGATTGCCGGCACCATAGGCGTGCAGGCTGCGACCGATGCCACCAACATCAGGCGGAAGGTGATACGCATGAACACTAGGCTAACGTCCTCAAAATTCTCGACCACTCACAAGTGCGCGAAAAGAAAAGCGGTTTCCGTGAAAAGGCTTAATGGCCGTTAAACTTCGGGCGCAATTCCCGTACATAAGGTGTTTCCACCGCCGTGGAGGGCCTGGAAAAAGGCGTCCGGATGTTGACGTCTCGGCCATAGCTCTCTATAGGCACCGCTCCGCCGCGGGTTTGCTCGCGGCTTCGTTATTTTTCCGCCCTCACGGGCCTCCAATCATACGGGACGTCCGACCATGAAGGTCCGTAGCTCGCTGAAGTCGCTCAAGGGTCGCCACCGCGACTGCAAAATCGTTCGCCGCAAGGGCGTTCTGTACGTGATCAACAAGACCGATCCGCGCTTCAAGGCCAAGCAAGGCTAAGGAACGCGAGACCCCGGCGGAGTGATCCTGCCGGATGTCGAGTTGGTGGACCAACAGATCCACAAGGCCACGGGCTCCGGTCCGTGGCCTTTTTCGTATGTAGAATCGGGTCATGGCCAATCCGCTACGGTGTTTTTCGAATCTGTGGGTTGAGCCTTTGGCGCGGGCGTGATTAGTCGCCACCCAATCCTTCTTTTCCGCAAGTTCGCCGGAGGTCCCCTTGGACGACGCATCCTTCGAAAACCCAGACGTCATGACCGCCGCGGCCCAGGGCCGTCTGCGTACCATCATCGAGCGCATCGAGCGTCTCGAAGAAGACAAGAAAGCCGTCATGGAAGACATGAAGGAGGTCTTCGCCGAGGCCAAGGGTGAGGGCTATGACGTGAAGGTCCTTCGCAAGGTCATCCGCATCCGCAAGCAGGACCGCGCCAAGCGTCAGGAAGAGGAAGCGATCCTCGACCTGTACCTGTCGGCTCTGGGCGAAGTTTAAGCCCCTTGGGTCTAGGCGACGCGCTTGAAACGAAAGCCGCCACCCAGTCCCTATGAACTCCAGCGCAAGGCGGCCCAGCGGGCCGCCCTGAACGCGCTAAAGCGCGCCCGCCGCTCGGCAGAGAAGGCGGGCGTTTCGCTGTCTGAATGGGAGGACGAGTTCCTGACCTCGGTCAGCGAGCGGGTGAAGGAACACGGCCGTGCCTTCGGCGATCCCGAACTGGGCGCACCCGGTCAGGCGCTCTCGGCCATGCAGGGGCGAAAGCTCAAAGAGATTGCGAAAAAGGCTAACGGCGAAGTCGGGGTGCCGCCCCGACGCAAAAGAGGGGCACGGCAACCGTACCCCTCTCGCGACATCAACGATGAATAGGCCCTACGGCAGTTCGCTGATCTTCATGGCATTCAGCAAGGGCGCATAGGCCGCTTCGCCTGCTGCCAGTCCGACCAGGTTGTCCTGCTCGATATTCATGGTCAGGGCATAGCGGTTCCTGATGGTCCCGATCAGGGTGCCGACCTTGCCGCCCGCATCCTTGGCCTCGACCTCGATCGAATAGCGCAGGCCGTTGCTTTCCTTGACGGTGGACAGGAAGTCCGGACCGCCCAGTTCTTCCAGAGAGGCGGGGGCAGCCTTGGCCATTTCCGCGACGCCCTCGGTCATCTGAAGAGCGGTCGTGGCGGCTTGCAGGGGAAGGCTGCGGCCCATCTCGGCCATCTGCTCCATACCGACCGGAACATCGCCCAGCGGGCCCTGGGAATCGACCAGAATGATCGAGGTGCTTTCACCGGCCTCACCCCAGATCATCTCGACCGAATAGGCCTCGCAGTTGATGGCGGTGACGGCCTTGCCACCCATGGGTACGGGCTCGGGCATGGCGGGCAGCAGGGGATGGTCCTCACAGGACGCGGGAAGGGCCGCAGCCTGCTGGGTCGCGGTCTCGCTGCTGGCGGTACCCGGTGACTGGCCACAGGCGACGAGAGCCAGTGCTGTGGTCATGGCGGTGTAGGCTGATAGTTTCAAAAACCCCTCCTGAACTGAACAACGGCAGAGGTTTCAGCATGCTTCGCCGCTTGTGCCAAATCAAAGAACCATGTCACTTGGGCTCCAAAGAGGAATCCGATGAACACCATTTTCCGTGGCTTCAAAAAGGTTCTGGATTTCAAGGGGCGTGATCGCCGTTCCTCGTTCTGGCCCTATGCAGGGGTCATCATCGCGGGCGGCGTCGTGGCGACGGTCGTCGCCATGGTTCCGGCGGCTGTCCGGATGTTCAACCAGACACTGGCCTTCGCCGAAGCCAACCCGGACAAGGCGACCATCACTCGTACCCCGACCAGTGTCCATGTCCGGATACATGATCCGACGGGCATGTCGGCGATGGATGTCGTCAGCATGGTGTGGCCCATGTCGCTGGTGTTGGTGGTGATGGCGCTATTGCTGGCGGCGGCGATCACGCGCCGACTGCATGATCGTGGACTGTCCGGTTTCTGGGCCCTGATTCCCCTCGCGTTCTACGGCTTTGGTTTGGCGTCCTGGGCGCGTCTCATGTCGTCCGCCTTCACGCAAACCGCAGACGCCGCGCCGTTCATTGTCGACTTCATGCTCACCATGCTCGTCGTGCTTCTGGGCCAACTGTCGATGATCGTCATGATGATAATGCTGGCCCTGAAAGGAAAAACCGGTCCCAACCGCTATGGGTCGGAACCGGTTTGAAGTTTCGGGGAGGGGAGGCGGAGCTAGCCCGCTTCCTTGATGTGGTCCTCAAGGCCCTGTTCGCGCACCTTGCGGTACAGGGTCGAGCGCCCGATGCCGAGACGGCGGGCGATTTCGGACATGTGGCCCGAATAGACCTCGATGGCGTGCTGGATCAGGTCGCGTTCGATCTCTTCCAGCGTGCGGACGTGGCCGCGCTCGTCGGTGATGCGGATAGGGCTGTCCGGTGCAGGCGTGGACGCCGCAACATTTTGGTCCTGTGTTCCATCGGCTTCGCCATCCGGACCGGTCGCCACGATTGAAGGCACTTCCAGAGGCGCGGCGATACCGGATATCGCGGGGAAATCGTGCGGTTGCAGCATGGGCGAGTCGGCCAGCACCAGCGCGCGGTAGATGGTGTTCTCCAACTGCCGCACATTGCCGGGCCAGTCATAGGCCTGAAGCAGGGCCATCGTCTCGGGCGAGCAACCGACGATGCGCTTGCTCTCCTCGATGTTGAAGCGGGTGATGAAGTGGTCGATCAGGGCCGGAATGTCCTCGCGGCGCTCGCGCAGGGCAGGAGCCTCGATCGGGAAGACGTTCAGGCGATAGAACAGGTCTTCGCGGAAAGCACCTTCCTTCACCTGTTGGGCCGGATCGCGATTGGTGGCCGAGACGATGCGGACATCGACCTTTACGGGGCGCTTGCCGCCCACCGGATCGACCTCGCCCTCTTGCAGGGCGCGCAACAGCTTGACCTGGATGTCCAGCGGCAGTTCGCCGATCTCATCGAGGAACAGGGTGCCGCCGTTGGCCTCCACGAACTTGCCCGCATGCTTTTCATGCGCGCCGGTGAAGGCTCCCTTTTCGTGGCCGAACAGGATGGATTCCACCAGATTGGCGGGCAGGGCACCGCAGTTCACGGCCACGAAGGGCTTGCCCGCGCGGGGGCTGGCCCCGTGCAGGGCGCGGGCGATGACTTCCTTACCCACGCCGCTTTCGCCGGTGATCAGGACGGGAATGGACGACTTGGCCGCGCGGGCGCCCAGCGCCTTGACCATACGTATGGGCGGGCTGTCGCCGACGATGTCGTCAAAGCTGGTGCGTCCGGTGCTGCGCTTCTTCAGACGGCCGATCTCGGCGGTCAGCTGGGTCATTTGCAGGGCGTTGCGGACACCCACCAAAAGGCGCTCAGGGCCGACGGGCTTGATGAAGAAGTCCTGGGCACCGGCCTGCATGGCCCGCACGACGGTTTCGATGCCGCCATTGGCCGTCAGAACGATCACGGGTGTGTTGACGCCTGCCGTACGCAACTCGGCCAGTGTTTCCAGACCGGAAGGGCCGCCCGGCATTACAAGGTCCAGCAGCACCACATCGGCACTACCACCCTTGGTCAGCCTGTCGATGGCTTCGCCACCGTTTTCGGCATGGACAACAGCATAGCCTTCGCGCTCCAGAACGGCCTGAATCAGGCGTCTCTGGGTCGGATCGTCATCGACGACCAGAACGGTCTTGGCCATATGGACACCCCTTGGACTTCGCCACTAGACCGTCCTCTTTTAGGAGCAGGACGGTTACATAAGCGTTTGTATCTAAACGACACAAATGAAGAACGGGTTTCAGGAAAAAGGTGCCTCGGTTAACCGGCAGGCTTAATATCCGGTGAAGGGCAATGCGTATCCGGAATGAAGTCCATCACCATATTTCCAAGCGCCACGCCCTTTATTTCCCTGCTGGCGGCCGGGGCGAGGCTGTCTGATTTCAACTGGTCGGCCTTAACCATATCCTGACTGCAATCCGCGCGTCGGGCCAGCATTCCAAGTTTTGACCATGTGCCGTTTTCGTTCAGGCCAAACACCCAGAAGCCTATGTCCTGAGCAATGACCACTTCATCGCGGCCATCTGCGTCAAGATCATACAGTCGCGCATCGCAGTTCTTGCTGCATTGATATGTGCCCAGTTCTCTCTTGATGGCTTCTTCCAGCATCAGACGGCTGTTTTCACTGCCGGGCAAAATGGTGCCTTCGGGAAGAAGCGTCAGGTTGATACCGGTCGAGGTCTCGCTGATATATTCGCCATTCAGCGCATTTGTCGCGCGTTCTCGAATGACAGGATCATCTGATTTCTGAAGCTCGCCTAGGACGGAGCGGCCGCGTTCACCGGCTTGTCGGGACAGATAGTTGTAGGGGATTTCGTCCGCACCCAATGTGCCGCCTTCAATGCGGGCTATCTGGCTGTCCATCGCCAGCTTTACGGGATTGAGCCAGGGCGTGGAATAAGCCACCAGCGTCAGCGTGGTCAGGATACCGACAACCACGTTGGTCATCTCGAATACAGGCAGCCAACCGCCCCGACGCCCCTTGACCAGCAGGCCGGTCGCATAGCCCAGCGCATAGAGCAGGCCGATGATCGCTCCTGTCAGGGCAATGATACGGGGCAGGGTCAGGCCATACTGTCCGATACGCACAGATACCCCCCACAGGGCGAAGGCGGTCATCGGCACCAGTAGCACCGCGCCGACATGCATCGTCATGCGCAGGAAACGCGTGGGCGACAGATGGTCCGCGCCATCCTGATAGACCGTATTAACGAGCAGGATAAGGCCGGCACTGGCCGTCAGCATCAGTCCGGAGGGGCTGAGCGAGCTTTGCAGTTCGGACATGCCCGCGATGGGCAGGGTGACCAGAAACGCTCCCGCAATCAGCACTGCGATCGGCAACAGCCATGACAACAACGTCAGGGCCACCGTGCGGATGCCTTGCGTCAGGCCATCGCGCACATCGCTCAGTTCCACGCCGATGGCAAAGAACACAGGCGTGGCAACCAGCACGAAGTAGGGCTTGGTGATGAAGCGCTCGATGGCGTTGATGCCGATAGCATTGAACAGCATCGCGCCCAGCCACAGGATGGCCCAGAAGACGCCAAGGAACATGAGCGCCAGTACGAGCTGGATGCCTGCCTTCCAGGCCGCCTCGTAATAGCTCTCATAGGGGGCGATCAGGCTGCGGTGGTTGATGGCGGGAACGGCCAGATGGTGCGCACAGAACAGTGCGACGGGCAGGCAGACTACAGCCACCGCGAAAGTGGTTTCCTGACCACCCTGCGCGCCGTTCGTAAGACCCAGCGCCGCAATGACCGCGGTTACGATCCCGCACCAGATCAGGGTGCTTCGCATCGATATCTGGCCGATGGCTGCGAGCCAGACAGGCGGGGCATAGGCGGTCAGCAGCGCCCAGACCAGCAGGAGAGAGGAGTCGAACTTACCGAACTCGTTCAGGCGATAGAGGCCGTAGGCCGATCCCCCCTGAACAAGTCCAATGATCAGGCGGACATAGAAACGCTGGCGGCCTTCGATGTGTGGAGCGCGCAGGCTGTCGGATGTGAGCCACTGGACCATATTGCCTCTCCGCTGATTCTCATGGGCAGCATGGCATTGAACGGGGATATGGCAACTTTGCCGCGCGCCACCCTCTTGCCAGCAGGCTCCAGCCTCCCCACAACCAAGACCATGAACGCGTCCGTCAAACCGACCGAATTCGCCGACGCCCCGCTGTGGGACCTGTCCGACCTGTATGCCTCGCGTGAGGATGCCCGCATCCAGTCCGATCTGGATCGCGCCCGAGCGCTGGTGGACAGGCTCAATGCCCATCAGGGCAAGCTGGGCGGCCTGTCGGGTGCCGCACTGGGACAGGCGCTGGACGAGGTGATCCGCACCTATGAGGAGGCCAGCGAGATCCTCGGTGGTCTGGGGGCCTTTGCCTTCCTCGGTGCCTCGACCGACCGCGAGAACGCACAGGCCCAGAGCTTCGAAGCCGATGTGCGCGAAAAGATCACCGCCATCGCCACCCCGACCGTCTGGGTGACGCTGGAAATCAACCAACTCGACGACGAGGCCGTGAAGGCCGCTCTCGAAGCGCATGAGCCGGCCCGTCGCTGGGCACCGTGGCTGCGCCGCCTGCGCGCCATGAAGCCGCACGAACTGTCCGAAGAGCTGGAAACCTTCATCGCCGAGCGTGGGCCGCTACAGGCCCAGTGGTCGCGCCTGTTCGACGAGACGCTGGCGGCGCTGCGGGCGGATGTGGACGGCGAGAAGCTGACCCTGTCCGAAGGCTTGAACCGCCTGACCGACAAGGACGAGGCCAAGCGCGCTGCGGCGGGCAAGGCTATGACCGAGGCGTTCAACGGCATCACCCGCACCATGGGCATGGTACTGAACACCATCGCCGCCGAAAAGGCGCTGGAGGATCGCAAGCGCGGCTTCAAACGCCCCGCCGACAGCCGCCATCTGGCCAATGAAGTCCACGGTGAATCGGTCGATGCCATGGCCGAGGCCGTGGCCGAAGCCTATCCGCGCATCGCCCACCGTTATTACGCCCTCAAGGCCAAGCTGATGGGCAAGGACAAACTGAACCACTGGGACCGCAACGCCCCAATCGGTCAGGCTGGATCGAAGACCTATGACTGGCAGGGCGGTAAGGAACTGGTGCTCAGCAGCTTTGCCGATCTGGGCGGTGACTTCGCCGAACGCGCTAACTGGTTCTTCGAGCGTCCGTGGATCGATGCGCGTCCGCGTGCGGGTAAACAGTCGGGCGCCTATTCGCACCCCGTTACGGCGGGTACCCACCCCTATGTCTTCCTGAACTGGATGGGCGAGCGCCGCGACGTGCTGACGCTGGCGCACGAATTGGGCCACGGCGTCCACCAGACGCTGGCGGCGGGGCAGGGCGGTCTGTTGGCCGACACGCCGCTGACGCTGGCCGAGACCGCCTCCATCTTTGCCGAGGGCCTGACCTTCGACCGTCTGCTGGCCGAAGCGACCGATGAGGACCGCCGCGCCCTGCTGGCGGGCCGGATCGAGGACGGGCTGAACACGGTGGTGCGCCAGATCGCCTTCCACCGCTTTGAAACCCGTTTCCACGACGAACGCGCCAAGGGCGAAGTCTCCGTTGAGCGGATAAACCAGATTTGGACCGAAGAGCTGAGCGCCAGCCTCGGTCCGGCGGTGGACCTGACGGGCTATGAGAACTGGTGGGCCTATGTCAGCCACTTCGTCCATTCGCCCTTCTATGTGTACGCCTATGCCTTTGGTGACCTGCTGGTCGCGGCGCTGATGGAAACGCGGGCGAAAGACCCAGAAGCCTTTACGCCGCTGTACCGCGAGCTGTTGGCCAATGGCGGGTCGAAAACCTATGTCGAGGCGCTGGAGCCGTTCGGCTTGAACCCGCGCGACCCGGCCTTCTGGACCATCGGCACCAAGCGATTGGAGCATCTGGTGGACCAATTCGAGGCCCTAATCTGACGCTTGTTCGACGAGCGGGCTTGAGCGGTGCGACGGTGCCGCTATAAGACGGCTCAAATATCGGCTCTTTTTTCGGAAGTCTCATGGCTGACTCGCACGCTGAAACCGCCCACGACCACGTCAAAGGCGAGATGGAAATCTCGGCGCAGAACCACATGTTCGAGCTGTTCATCGCCATGACCAAATGGTGCTCGCTGGGCGTGTCGGCCCTGCTGGTGCTGCTGGTGGTATGGTTCGCCGTCGGTGCCGGCTTCATCCCCGCCTTCATTTCGGCCGCTGTCGTGACCGCTGTCGGCATCTTTGCCCTGCGCGGCAAAAAGGAAGCTGCCCACTAAGTCTTACGGCAATCTTTTTGCCGGAGTTAAAGCCCGCCGATCTTCGGCGGGCTTTTTTATTGCCGTTTCTCGGGAACGGCCTTGATCGGGTGATAATCTTATCTAACACTGATTTTCCTAGGGGAGATCAGGAGACGCATCTTGGCTGTTGCCATTGCCGTAACCCGTGAGCGCCGCGAGGGGGAAACGCGCTGCGCCGTAACGCCCGAAACGGTCAAGAAGCTGTTGGCTCTGGGAGCGACCGTTACGGTCGAGGCCGGAACAGGGGCCGGTTCGTCGTTCAATGATTCCGAATACGAGGCGGCGGGGGCCAAGGTCTCGGCCGATCTGGCGGCTGTTCTGGCGGGTGCCGATGTGCTGCTCAAGGTGCGCGGGCCGACGGCGTCGGAAACCAGCGCCCTGAAATCCGGCGCGATCGTCATAGGCATGCTGGACGCCTATCGCGAGAAAGCGACCATCGAGGCCCTGAAAGGTCAGGGGGCCACGGCCTTTGCTATGGAATTCGTGCCGCGCATCACCCGCGCACAGGTGATGGATGTCCTGTCATCACAGGCCAATCTGGCGGGCTATCGCGCCGTGATCGAAGCGGCATATACCTATGGTCGTGGCTTTCCCATGATGATGACGGCGGCGGGCACGGTGGCGGCGGCCAAGGTGTTCGTCATGGGGGCGGGCGTTGCCGGGCTGCAGGCCATCGCCACGGCACGTCGTCTGGGTGCGGTGGTCACGGCCACCGACGTGCGCCCCGCCGCCAAGGAGCAGGTCGAGAGCCTCGGGGCGAAGTTTGTCGCCGTCGAGGACGAGGAGTTCAAAGCCGCCGAAACCGCGGGCGGCTATGCCAAACAGATGTCCGCGGAATATCAGGCCAAACAGGCCGAACTGACCGCCAGCCACATCGTCAAACAGGATGTGGTGATCACCACGGCGCTTATCCCGGGCCGTCCGGCTCCGCGCCTGATCACAGCGGCGCACGTCGCCTCGATGAAGGCGGGTTCGGTCATCGTCGATCTGGCGGTCGAGGCGGGCGGCAATGTCGAAGGCTCCAAACCGGACGAGGTCGTCACCACGGCCAATGGCGTAAAGATCGTCGGCTGGAGCAATCTGGCGGGGCGCATCGCCGCAGACGCCAGTGCGCTTTACGCCCGCAACCTTGCCGCCTTTGTTGGGCTATTGGTCAAGGACGGCGATCTGTCGGTCGATCTGGAGGATGAAATCCTCAAAGCGGCTGCTGTGACCCACAAGGGTGAAGTTGTGCATGACGGAGTGAAGTCATGATTGCCAGTCAGTCAACGGAACGCCGCGAACTGATCTGGTTCCGGAATCTCTCGCTTCTGTTTGCGCTTATCTACGGCGCGTTGTGCATTTATCGCGCGCTAAATGAGACATTGAACGACGGTAGTGTTCTCGTCCCGTTAGCTTTCACAGTGTTTGGCCTACTGTTTGACCACGTGATCAAGTTGAACCGCCGATTGGTTGAACTCGAAAAGAGAATTTCCACTTCGGCCCAGCAAGGAGACGCCTGATGGAATACGTCGATCCCACAGTGTTTCGCTTGGCAATCTTCGTGCTGGCCATATTCGTTGGCTATTATGTGGTGTGGAGCGTGACGCCCGCCCTGCACACGCCCCTGATGGCTGTGACCAATGCCATTTCCTCGGTAATTATCGTCGGTGGCCTGATGGCTGCGGCGGCGTTCAGCGGTGGTGCGGCGGGCGGCGCGAATGCATGGATCGCCAAGGGTGCCGGGATTGCCGCTGTGACCTTGGCCAGTGTGAATATTTTCGGCGGCTTCATGGTCACGCGCAGGATGCTGGCCATGTACCGCAAAAAGGATAAGCGTTGAGTATGGCTTTTGGATTTTCGGAGTGGGTGACAGTTCTTATGGCTGTCGCCATCGCTCTGCTTCTGGTTCTTCTGCTCTTCAGTGGCAGGATGCCGCCGAAGCTGAGGCGGGTTGTCGAGACCGTTCTGGCGGTGGGATATCCTGCGGCAGTGGGCCTGCTTTTTGGCCTGCTGGGCTGGACCAACTACACCGCCGGTGATCGCACATCGGCCCTCGGTTTTGCACTGGGCGGGGCCATCATGTTCATTCTGGCGCTGCGTGGCTGGAAGCGGGCGCGCAAACAGCCATGACCCCTACCGATTTCTCTATCCTGATGGCCTGGTGCTTTACCCTGTACGGGGTCGGTCTGTGGGTGTGGTCGTGGACCCGAGAGAAAGATCCGATCATCCGGATCCGATATTATGACTCCGGCGTCGTTATCGTATTTACCTCTACGCTTGCCCTGTATGCCCTCAGGGACAAGGAATTGAATTTTGTGGATTGGATTTTGGTGTTCCTGGGACCACTGTTCATAGGCTCTGCGGTCTGGCGGCTGATCCGCACCCAGAGCTACATCAAATCCTGACTGACTTGAGTGAGTTGTAATGAAGACCGCTGTTTCGATCATTGCCGCCGGTATCACGCTGATCGCGGGTTCGATCGCCTATGCACAGCCTGCCGAAGTGGCGGGCGATCTTGACGGTGGCCTGCCGTGGGGCGTGGCCGCTGACAAGAATGCGACGTGGCGTCTGGAATGCCGCTTCCGTCCGGTGACGATCCGCGGTGTCTATCAGAACCGCATGGTGCGCGAGGGCAAGGGTACCCAGTCGGGTTATCTGCCGACCGATAACGGCAGCTGCACCCTGACCCGCCTGACGGGCGAGGGCAACATCGGCGTCGCGGTCATCAAGAACGGTCAGGTGACCCGCAAGGGGACCACCGGCGCACCGGCCATCATCAACGTATTCTAAGTCCGGAGACTTAAAGGGGGAGAGTATGAAGGCATCCATCGCAGCACTGGCCTATCTGGTGGCCGGGGTGCTGTTCATTCTCTCCCTCCGTGGCCTGTCCAGTCCGGAGTCGAGCCGCCGTGGCAATATGCTGGGCATGGCGGGCATGGCACTGGCGGTCGGGGTCACACTGGCGCTGCTCGCCAGTACGGGGGCGCTCGATCCACTGACGCTGGGCCTGATCGCGGGCGGTGTCATAATCGGCGGCGGGGCAGGGGCGATCATCGCCAATCGCGTGCCCATGACGGCCATGCCGCAACTTGTGGCGGCATTTCACTCGCTCGTCGGTCTGGCCGCCTGTCTGGTGGCGGTGGGGGCGGTCTATGCGCCCGACGCTTTCGGCATCCAGACGGTGACGGGCGGGATCAAGACGCTGTCGCTGGTGGAGCTCAGCCTCGGCGTGGCCATCGGGGCCATCACCTTTACCGGATCGGTCATCGCCTTTGCCAAGCTGAACGGCAATATGAGCGGCGCGCCCATCCTTTTGCCCGCGCGGCACCTGATCAACCTCGGTCTGGCGGCGGGCTTGGTCTTCCTGATCGGCATATTGATCGGGACGGGCGGTACGGCTGTGTGGGCGTTCTGGGCCGTGTTCGCGCTCAGCCTGATCCTCGGCGTGACATTGATCATCCCCATCGGCGGCGCGGACATGCCGGTGGTGGTGTCCATGCTCAACTCCTATTCCGGCTGGGCGGCGGCGGCGCTGGGCTTCACGCTGGAGAATATCGCCCTGATCATCACGGGGGCGCTGGTCGGCTCGTCGGGCGCGATCCTCAGCTACATCATGTGCAAGGGCATGAACCGCAGCTTCATCAGCGTCATCCTCGGCGGCTTCGGGGCCGAGGCGGCCAGCGGTGCCGACGGCGCGAAGGTCGAGACACGCCCCGTCAAACAGGGCAGCGCCGAGGATGCGGCCTTCATCATGAAGAACGCTTCCAAGGTCATCATCGTGCCCGGCTATGGCATGGCGGTGGCGCAGGCCCAGCATGCCCTGCGCGAAATGGCCGACAAGCTGAAGGAAGAGGGTGTCGAGGTGAAATACGCCATCCATCCCGTCGCGGGCCGTATGCCCGGCCACATGAACGTCCTGCTGGCCGAAGCCAATGTGCCGTACGATGAGGTGTTCGAGCTGGAGGACATCAACTCTGAATTCTCGTCCGCCGACGTGGCCTTTGTCATTGGTGCCAATGACGTGACCAACCCTGCGGCCAAGACCGATCCGCAAAGCCCGATCTTCGGCATGCCCATTCTGGATGTCGATAAGGCCGGCACCGTGCTGTTCATCAAGCGCGGCATGGCGGCGGGCTATGCGGGGGTGGAGAACGAGCTGTTTTTCCGCGACAACACCATGATGCTGTTCGCAGACGCCAAGAAGATGGTCGAGGGCATCGTCAAGGCGCTCTGAATGGCAGGAGCCAACCGCCGTCCGTTACGTTGAACGGATATGTCCTTACGGTTGTCCCGCCTGACGCGCCCGTTGATCCTCTATGCTTTTGCCATCGGTGGGCTGTTGTCCTGCTCCGCGATGGTGCCGGTCCACATCGGCGGGACCGGGGACCGTCCGGTGGCGACCTTCGGGGTTCGTGCGGATCGGCCTGAAAGGGCCTGTGTCGAGGCGTTCACGGTCACACGCGAAGCAGGAGAGACTTCGGAAACCCTGTGGTCTGTCGAGGCGCGCAGGGGTGGATGCCGGAACGTCAGCCAGATCGCCTATGCCGAGGTGCCATCGGGCTTCGTCGCGCAAGGCGCGGCGGTGCCTTTGAGGGCGGGCGAGGTCTATACCGTGCGTGCCTTCGGTCGCAGCCGGTCCGCCCTGTCCGCTGCTCCGTGGCGATGGGCGGGGGAATATATTTTCGAGAACGGTCAATGGCGTGGGGTTACGCCACAGGAGCGTGCGCGACTGGCACACTAGGCCGGATCACCTTATAGCCACGCTTTGGAATTCCCGCAGGGAACGGCGATGAGCGATACGGACGACGATTTCACGGCAGAAGAGGTAGCCATGAACCTCGGCCTGACGCCGCATCCGGATGGCGGCTATTTCCGCGTCCTGCCGCATCAGGAAGCCGATGCGGAAAAGATCGCCTCCTATCGTCTGCTGTTGTCCAATGACGATCCGCAGTGGGTGCCGATGGAGGCCGAGGAGATGTGGACGGCCTATATGGGCTCGCCGCTGGTGCTGGAAATCGCCACCGGCGGTCCTGTCCACCGCGAGACTTCGCTGTCGGGCGAAGGTCACTGGCTCAGCGCCCCGGCAGGGGCGTGGGTGCGGTTGATACCGCAAGGGCCGTGGACGCTGGCGGGGCGGATCGCAAAGCCGGATCCGCTCGTCCACTAAACCCTTACGGCAATCAGGCGGCCAGGGCCGACAGCTCCGACGTGCTGCGGAACTCGTCCCACATGGCGTCTTCTTCGGAATAACGACCCATCGGGGCGCAGATCACGTCCACGACCTGTTCTTCCTGACGGTCCCAGATGACGGCCAGATCGGTCTCGGTCTCGCATGGCACGATCAGATAGCGGTCGGCGTATGTCTTGCGCTCGAACGGTCGCAGCATCGGCGCGACGGCGTAAGGATTCTGGGCATTGCGGTCCGAATGGGCGCGGGCGGTGCGGGCGAACGAAAAGGCCATCTGTGAAAATCTCCGTTGGGGAGGCGTCTGCCTCTTGCTGACCGGAGCTTTATGAAACAGTATTGCGTCAATTCCGGACGTATGATTGTGGAGAACTTCCAATGCGCCACGACAAGGCAGCGATGGTTATCGATCTGGCCATCAGAATGGCGGGCAGCGCAGAAGGTCTGACGCTGAACGAAATGGCTGGTCTGTTGGGCGTGGGGCGGCGCACGGCAGAGCGTATGCGCGATGCGGTGCTGATGCTGTTTCCGCAGGTCGAGGAAATCTCTGACCCGCCGACCAAGCGCTGGCGTATCCAGGGCGGGCTTTCGGGGTTTATCCAGACCCCGACCGCAACCGAAATGCTCGAACTGACCAAGGCGGCTGCGGCGCTTCACGCGGCCGAAGACGCTGCACGTGCCACGGCGCTGGAAAGCCTGGAGCGCAAGATCAAGGCCGCTATGCGTTCGGCCACTCTGAACCGCATGGCACCGGATCTAGAAGCGCTGGTCCGTGCCGAGACGATCGCTGTCCAGGCGGGACCGCGCCCCGGTGCGGACGAGCGTGTGCTGACCACCATCCGCGGGGCCATTCTGGCCGAGAGCCCTTTGAACTTCATATATTCCCGACCGGGGGCCGAGGCCCGCAGCCGTACGGTTACGCCCTGCGGCCTGATGTTCGGGCGCGCCAACTATCTGGTGGCCTATGATCCCGCCAATGACCGCATCCAGACCTTCCGCCTTGACCGCATGAGCAGCGTCTCGGTCGGGGAGGGTATCGCCCGCCCGCCAGTCGAGTTCGACCTGCCCGCTTTCGCCAGCCAGTCGTTCGGCATCTATCAGGACCAGATCGAGAATGTGGTCCTGCGCATTGCGCCGGAGTCCGCTCAAGAAGCGCGCGGCTGGCGCTGGCACCCCACCCAGACGATCGAGGACCAGGAGGATGGTTCGGTCATTGTGCGGTTCCGTGCCTCGGGCATGCGCGAGCTGGCATGGCACCTGTTCAGCTGGAGCGGGGCGGCGGTCATTCTCCAGCCCGAGCGGCTGAAAAAGGTCATGGCCGAGGAGCTGGAAAAGGCCCGATCGTCGCTGGGATAGGCAATGCGACGGAACAGGGCCGAGTCTTGCGTGGTTTTAAGGTGACCCGGGACTTCTGGCGGGCGATCCTGACCGTGAAGTCCGTCCTCTGATCTGATTGTGGAGCCTGCCCTTGTTTCAACGCACTGGACTTATTGTTTCCCTAGGTCTTGCGGCGACGCTGTTGGGCTCCTGCGCAAGCGGTCCGATGCTGGAGCGTGGCGGCCCCCCTGCGCCCCGTGCGGAGATCACCCGTCAGGGCCAGACCATCCATCTGCGCTACGAGATGGATCGGGATGCGGAAGTCTGGGCGTTTTATGACTCGGCCCTGATGAGCGAGGTACGACAGCCGTGGCGGCCGACCCAGTGGCGGGTTCTGACACCGGGCGTCAGGCTGGTGCGGGCGGGGGCATATGATGCGCTGGTCAATGAGGCGGGCGGGCCAGTGCCGCGTGCGATCGATATCGAGATCACGCCCAAAGGCGTTGATCTCGAAGCCGAATATCCGACTTTGGTGTTCAGCAACGGGGCCGTGGCCCTGCCGACCCGTCAGGCCTCCGTGTTTCCGGTGGACAGCCTCGAGGAACTGGCTGCCCTGTCTTCCGATCTGAATGCCGTCGAACTGGATGTCGGGCCCACCAAGGTGACGTGGCGCGACCAATCCGGTCCCGTGCTTTATCAGGGCGAGCGCAGGCCCATGCTGATCACCCAGTTCGAGCGGTCCTATGTTCTGCTGGGCGATGCCGATGTGACGCGCGATGACGGGCTGACGGCGGTGATTGATCCGGCTCTGCCCAAATGGATGGCTGACACCCTGTCCGAGGCTGCGCCCGCAACGGGGCGCGGGTATCGACAGCGGCTGGGCCCCGCCTCGGCAGGGGCGGAAAAGCCGGTGCTGATGGCGGCATGGAACGGCCCTGCGGAGCGGATGAGCAGTATGGGGGGCAGTGTTCTGCCCGGCCTGATCGTGATGAATTTCGAGGGCCGCGGCATTGTCGAGCCTGACGATGAGGTGCGCGAGCGCGCCCTGTGGTTCATTGCCCATGAGGCGGCGCATTTCTGGCTGGGCCAGACGGTCCGGTATGAGTATGCCCGCGAGGCCTGGATAACCGAAGGTGGGGCGGACCTGCTGGCCGTGCGCGCGCTGAAGGCCCGCGATCCGGCCTATGATGCCAAGGCCGAGCTGCAGCGCGAGGTGGATGACTGTATCCGCCTGGCGCGTCAGCCGGTGAATACGGCGGGCGATCGCGGCGAGCACCGCGCCTATTATGCCTGCGGGGCCGTCTTTGCCCTGGCGGCAGAGGCCGCGCAAAAGCGCCGGACGGGCGGCGACTATGTGGACTTTGTGCGCGAAACCCTGCGTCGCAACCGCGATGGCGTGGTCGACGAGATCGACTGGTTCACCCAGTTTATCGATGCGGGCGGCAGCCCAGAAGTGGCCGATCGGATGCGTCTGCTTCTGACCGAAGGGGCCGCTGATCCGGCTCCCGTCGTGGCGGCCATTCTGGCGGATGTCGGCGTGACCCTCTCTAGCGGTCGCGTGATTTTACGCTGAGGCGAACGGGTAGGGGCTGAGCGACTTGGCCCAGTCATCGACGGCCAGCGGGCGGTCGATGGGGGCGGCGGCCCGCTCGGCGCAGGGGTGGCGGTGGCACAGGCGACAGGCGGGGCCGATGGGCGTGACCTCGGGGTTCTGGAGGTCCAGCCCCTGGGCATAGATCAGGCGGTGCGCGTGCTGCAGCTCGCAGCCGAGGCCGATGGCCAGGTCCTGTGCCTCGCCAAAACCGTCGCGGCCCTGACGCTCGACCGTGCGGGCGATGGTGAACCAGCGACCGCCTGGCTTACCGTCCTGCGCGGGTGTCTCGATGATCTGGGTGATGATCTGGCCGGGGGTGCGAAAGGCGCTGTGNNACTGTGCAGCCGCCACCGCGGACAGGCCCCGCCAAAACGTGAAAACGGAAATGCGCCTGTGGCATAGCGTTTGGAGATATTGCCTGCCTGATCCACGCGCATCAGGAAGAAGGGCACGCCACGGGCCGACGGGCGCGAAAGGGTGGTCAGTCGGTGCGCGACCTGTTCGTAGGAGACACCGAAGCGGGCCGCCAAACGGTTGAGATCATAGCGCGTATCCTCCGACGCGCGGTGGAAGGCGGCATAGGGCATCAGGATGGCCGCAGCCAGGGCGTTGGTGAGGGCGACCTTCAGAAGATTCCGTGTCGGCTGGTCCGGCGCATGGGCCATGTCGGCCATCGAATTCAGCTCTGCCCCGTGTTCGGAAAGGGCCAGTTGATAGGCCACGGCAAAGGCCCGTGACGACGGGCCGAGGTTCTCGCTCAGCAACAGGCGGCGGCGGTGCAGGTCAAAGCGGCGCGTCCATTCCACCATCACCTCGGACGGCACGGTGCGGACCGTCAGGCCGTGGGTGACTGCCAGACGATGGCGGGCGGCGGCCTCGAACCCCTCGGCGTGGGGCGGTCGTTCGCTATTGAGGGTCTGGCCCAGTGCCTCGCCCATCTGGTCAAGATCGGGGAAGTGATTGCCCCGCGACTGGATGTATTCACGAACCCAGTCGGCGGGGGCGGCGTCATCCAGACCTTCGCCGTGTTCCGAGGCGGCGCGGGCGCGGGCGCGCTGATCGTCAAAGGCCTGATAGAGGCGCAGCAGGGCGTCGGCCACGGCGGGCGCTTCCTCGATCACCTGCATCAGTTCGTGGCGCGGTGCCGAAACGCCCTTGAACACCGGATCGGCAAGGATTTCGCCCAGACGCGCCTCGTCGATCTCGCCCGCGCGGTTCAGCGTCCGCAGATCGACATCATAGGTTTCGGCCAGCTTCAGTAGCAGTTGCGCCGAAACGGGGCGCTGGTTGCGCTCGATATGGTTCAGATAGGAGGGCGAGACCGACAGGTCCTCGGCCATGGCGGTCTGTGTCAGGCCAAGGTCGCGGCGCAGTCGTTTCAGGCGCGCCCCAAGGAACAGTTTGCGGTCGGCATTATCCTGCATATCGCAGTTAGGTCATAATGTGACTGATCTTGTCAAGTCATATTGTGACTAAGTGACTTCAATATCGGGCCTGATGCTGTGTCTTTTGTGACTGGCCCGTGTTCTTTGACCTGTGACGCGGCGTTGGCCGCACCATCGCAGAGACGAGAACGCACATGACCACCTTCGCTGATCTGGTTCCCGCCACCAAGGGCCGCTTTGACGGCATCGAGCGCCCCTACACGCCGGAAGACGTCCTGCGTCTGCGCGGCTCCGTGCCGATCATCCACACCCTCGCCGAGCGCGGTGCCAACCGCCTGTGGGAACTGCTGCATTCGGAGCCCTACATCAACGCCCTGGGTGCCGTGACCGGCAACCAAGCCATGCAGATGGTCCGTGCGGGCCTGAAGGCCATCTATCTGTCGGGCTGGCAGGTTGCCGCCGACGCCAACACCGCCAGCGCCATGTATCCGGACCAGTCGCTGTATCCGGCCAACGCCGCGCCGGAACTGTGCCGCCGCATCAACCGCACCCTGCAACGCGCCGACCAGATCGAGCATGCCGAGGGCGGTGCCAAGCGCGACTGGTTCGCCCCGATCGTCGCCGACGCCGAGGCCGGTTTCGGTGGCCCGCTGAACAGCTTTGAAATCATGAAGGCCTTCATCGAAGCCGGCGCTTCGGGCGTCCACTTCGAAGACCAGCTGGCTTCGGAGAAGAAGTGCGGCCACCTGGGCGGCAAGGTTCTGATCCCGACCCAGGCCCACGAGCGCAACCTGATCGCGGCCCGTCTGGCGGCTGACGTTTGCGGTACGCCGACCCTGACGGTGGCCCGTACCGATGCGGAATCGGCCCAGCTGATCACCTCGGACATCGACGAGCGCGACCACCCGTTCATCGACCGCGAGAACCGCACGCCGGAAGGCTTCTTCCGCCTGAAGGAAGGCACTGGCCTTGATCACTGCATCGCCCGTGGCCTGTCCTATGCCAAGTATGCGGACCTGCTGTGGTGGGAAACCTCGCACCCCGATCTGGATGACGCCAAGAAGTTCGCCGAGGCGATCCAGAAGAAGTATCCGGGCAAGCTGATGGCCTATAACTGCTCACCGTCATTCAACTGGAAGGCCAAGCTGGACGACGAGACCATCGCCAAGTTCCAGCGTGAGCTGGGGGCCATGGGCTACAAGTTCCAGTTCGTGACGCTGGCCGGTTTCCACAGCCTGAACAACGGCATGTTCGAACTGGCTTCGGGCTACCGCGACCGTGGCATGGCGGCCTATTCGGAGCTGCAACAGCGCGAATTCGCAAACGAGGCTTCGGGCTACACCGCCACCCGCCACCAGCGCGAAGTCGGCACCGGCTATTTCGACGATGTCGCCACCGTCATCTCGCAAGGCCAGTCCTCGACCACGGCCCTGAAGGACTCGACCGAAACGGCCCAATTCCACGCCGCCTAAATCCCCCGCGGAGCCGGCACCGTCCGGCTCCACACTTCCTGAGAAGGAGAGACTTTGATGACCACCTACACCAGCCCACGCGCGATCATCGACTACTGCCTCGCGCCGCTTGAACTTGATGCGGGTGCAGACACGACGCAGGAAGTGCGCCGCCGTCTGGAGCACGTCATCAAGACCTTTCAGGCCAAGGCCAGCGCCCCGCTGAGCGTGGATTTCTCTGCCATGCCCAGTCAGGTGATCAACGAGGCCGCGCACGGCTACGAGTAAATCCGCCGCTCATAGCCGATGTGCTGTTCAGCCCGCCTGAGAGATCAGGCGGGCTGATTTTTCTGGGTGAGATTGTACGACAGTTCCAGCATCTGGCTGACGTTGAAGGGCTTGGCCAGATGGGCGTCCGCGCCCGCTTCCAGCGAGGCTGTAACGTGTTCGGGCATGGCGTTGGCCGTCAGCATGATCAGGGGAATGCGGGGCAGGCCATTGGCCTTTTCATGCTCGCGGATACGACGCGTGGCAGTCAGCCCGTCCATGACCGGCATCTGCATGTCCATCAGGACCAGATCGAAATGGCTGTTTGCAACGGCATCGAACGCTTCCTGCCCGTTTTCGACCTCGACCAGATCGAAATTCTTCGCATCCAGTATCAGCTGCACCACCCGCCGGTTGGTTGCGTTGTCATCGGCCAGAAGAACGCGCAGCACATCGCCTGTTCTGCATGGTGCCGTGTTGCGCGCTGATGCGCTGCCGACGTCCGGATTGGGTGTGGTGATCCGCGGTAGGGGCAGGGAGGCCGTAAAGCTAGAGCTCAGACCGGGCTGGCTTGTACCGCTAACCGTTCCTCCCATCATATCCGCCAGTTCAGCACAGATCGACAGGCCAAGGCCCGACCCGCCGTAACGACGGGTGATCTGGTCATCGGCCTGTGCAAACCGCCCGAACAGATTTTGGAGATTGGTGGTTTCGAAGCCGATCCCGGTGTCATCGACGCGTATCTGGACCATGTCCTCGCGCCGGCACACCGTCAGCGTGATGTGGCCTTCACTCGTGAACTTTACGGCATTGGACAGCAGGTTGTTGAGTATCTGCCGTGTCCGTACCTCATCGCCTATCACCCAGCTGCGGGCTTCCGGCATGATGTGACAGGCGAACTGTACGCCTTTCTCGTGTGCGGCATTGGCATAGAGGCTTTGGGTGTCGTCGATCAGGCGGACCAGATCGAAGGGCGCATTGGTGATCTTCATCTGGCCGGACTCGATCCGCGCCAGATCCAGTATGTCGCTTAGCAATACCTGCAGGGTGTCTCCGGAAGAGCGGACCAGCGACACCATTTCCGCCTGTTTGTCATTCAGTTCGGTACGCGACAAGGCGTCTGTCACAGCGATCATCCCGTTCAGCGGGGTTCGGATTTCATGGCTCATATTGGCCAGAAAGCGGCTCTTGGCGATGTTTGCGGTGCGGGCCTGCTCTAGAGCTTCGGCCAGTTCCGCCTCATGCCTTTTCTGCTCGGTGAAGTCGGATGCGATCGTGACAAGCCCGCGGTTCTCGATGCGTCGGTTCTGCAATCGCATCCAGCGCGATCCATCCTGTGACTGCATGATCCAGTCGCCGGGGGTGTGATTTATGGCATGTTCGTTCAGCCATTCATCATCCTGGTTGGCTCCGGGCGGAAACAGCGAGGCCTTGAGGCCCGCGGCCAGGGCTTCGCGATAGGTCATGCCCACGCTCAGCATGGGTTTGGTGTCGCCCCCTATACCCAGCAGGGCCTCATTCCATACCAATAGCCGATCTTCCTCATCATAAAGGGCAAGGCCGACGGGCAGGGCTTCGATGGCGCACCTGAGATTGGCGACGAACCTCAGTTGTGATTTCCAGACAGAAATACTGGCCAGAATGATGCAGGGAATAAGTGTGCAGGCGATGGCCAGCGTTATCGCGGTCTGTGGCAGAACGCTCCAGTGTGTAGGGCGCGTCGCGAATCCCAGTAGATCGGTCCCGGCATTGATCGAGGCGGTCGAAAGACCCATCACTGCAGAGCCCAATACAATCTTGAGCGGCCATGACGGATTGATCGGATAGGCTGCAATCGCAGACACTAAAATCGGGACCAATATTATCAATCCGAAGGCCACGGGATCGAGCCTGAGCGATACGGGCCAGCCCAGTGACAGATGGCCCAGTGCCAGGGTGAAAACCAGCCCCGTGGTCGCGCTGAGGTAGGTGAGGAACCGTTTGTGGTGCGCGTAGGGCTGACGCCCGGAAGCCAGGTCCAGACGGTATGCCAGATCGAAGAAGCCGACAGCAGCCAACTGGCTCAATGAGCCCAGAAACGGTCCTATGGGTCGCGCCATGGATGCGGGATGATAAAGGTGGGGCAGCCACCAAATCCCGTGCGACATGATGGCCAGAGCCAGCACTGTCAGGGTTTGTCGCCATACCGACGGCAGCGGCTGCGCCAAACGCACTACACCTGCAGCAAAAGCATACAAGGCAATTGCATAGAGGCCTGACACCGCAATGCGGGTATCAGGCAATGTCATCTCCCATAAGGGAATCGACAGCATGCCAGCAATCTCCACACATTCGAAGAACAACGATATCTGCATTCGCTGCTTATGAATAGTGAAGTTTCATCATGGCGTTACAGGAATGCGTGATCGTCGCCTGCCTGTCGCACGACACGGTTAAATGCACCGGACGAGTCGTCTTTTATTGTCTAAGCTAGCCGTCTGAACCTGCCGCATTACGGATCACGATGCCTTACGAGTCCCAGCCTTCACCTGTTGCGCCTATGGCGTCATCGCGCTTGTGGACCGCCGGTGCGAGCGGAGGGATGGCAGTCGTTATCATGCTGGTCCTGGCCATCATGCAGCCTGCCCTGGCGCCTTGGTTGATACTGGGCGCCATAGCGGTGGCCTTTACGACGTGGGTCATCAACCGGCAGCCTTCGCCGGTTGCGGATACCTTGCCGATGACCAGCGAACTGCCTGTCGAGAATGCGGGCGATGGCGGTCTTATGGCGGATGTATTCGAAGCCAGCTTTGATCCCATGATGATTATTGCGGGCGGCGAGGCCGACGATATCGCGGGCCGCCGCATCCTTTTGGCCAATGCCGCAGCGCGTGAGCTATTTCCGATCAGCGGCAATGGCGGACTGCTTGTCTCGATCATCCGCGAGCCGGGCGTTCTGGAGGCGGTGGACGAGGCACTGTTCCTCAATGAAGCGTGCCGTGTGGACTATATCAGCGGCGGCGCACAGGAGCGTCACTGGCGGGCGCAGGTCCATCCGCTTCCCGCGCGTGATGGACACGGCAGGCGTGAACCCCTGGTTCTGATGACGCTGAAGGACGAGACAGATCTGCGCCGGATCGAGCGTATGCGCGTGGACTTTCTGGCCAATGCCAGCCACGAACTGCGCACGCCGCTCGCCTCGCTGACAGGTTTTATCGAGACCCTGCGCGGTCATGCCAAGGATGATCCCAAGGCGCGCGACCGTTTTCTGGATATCATGGCGACGCAGGCGGACCGTATGAGCCGTCTGGTCGCGGATTTGCTGTCGCTGTCACGTATCGAGCTGAACGAGCATATCGCCCCCGACGGTCGGGTCGATCTGGCGCGGGCGACATCGGATGTCATCGATGCTGTCAGCATCATCTCGCGTGAGCGTGAGGTCCGTGTTGTCGCTGATCTGGGCATCGGCGGTGCCGATGTGATCGGCGAGCGCGACGAGATCGTTCAGGTGGTGCAGAATCTGGTCGACAATGCCCTGAAATACTCGTCGGCTGGCAGCAGTATTGAAGTGACCATCGAGCGCGACCGCAGTCTGGACGAGACGATGGTCTCGCGGATGTCCGACAGCACCCGTCTATCACTGGTTACCCCGGATCGCGAGCAGGGCGCGCGTTATGTCGTCGTGACGGTGCGCGACCACGGGCCGGGTATGGCGCGTGAATACCTGCCCAGACTGACAGAGCGATTCTACCGTATCGAGGGCCAGAAGAGCGGCGAGCGTCAGGGTACAGGTCTAGGATTGGCCATTGTGCGTCACATTGTCATCCGCCATCGCGGAGCACTTTCTGTGGAAAGTGTACTTGGATCGGGCGCTTTATTCGCTGCCGCGTTCCCGATTGCACCGCAAAGACTGCGTACCGCTGCGGAAACTTTGGAAGAAATCCTATAGTTTACAACGGGTTATAATATAATCCTTGCTGTTAGTGCGGCATGTCTGCGTACGACCGTAGGCTGTAACAGAACTGTCATGCATCCGTCTTAATCCGCTTGCCTTTCGCGGGCAGTTTCAGCCCGGTTTTGAAAGCCCTCCGATCGGGGGGCGCAGGTGTGCCCCTCGGATCTGAATGACCTGGATTTTTCTGATTTTCATGGCCGTGTTTGCAGGGCTGTCCTTCTGGGGCGGTCGCAAACTGGCTGTGCGTCGTAGCCAAGGCGTCAAACCGCACTCGCGTCCGGGCCAGCATGGCCTGTATGCGGTTATCGGCGTGCTGGCCCCGTCTCTGGCCGTGCTGGTCCTGGCGTCGGTGTTTTCCGCACCTATAGAGCGCCAGTTGATCGCTGCCGGAGCTCCGGAAGCTGTAAGCCAGCTTGAGCCCTTCCGTCGTGAGGCCTTTATCGCCGATGCCCGCCGTGTCGGGCAGGGCAGTGCGGCCCTGCAGATCTGGGCGGCTCCCTATGCGGAACTGCTGCCGGCCGAAGGCCGCCGCGCCAATCAGATCCATTCGCTCCTGAACTGGGGTGGCATGACGGCTGGCGTGATTGCTGCCATCCTGGGCGCTCTGTTTGTCTTCCTGCGCATCCGTCCCGAGCTGCGCGCCCGCAACGCGGTCGAGGGCTGGGTCGTCGGTGTGCTGTTCGCCTGCGCCACCGTGGCGGTCCTGACGACTGTCGGCATCATCTTCTCGCTGGTTTACGACTCCCTGCGCTTCTTCAGCATGGTGTCGCCGCTGGAGTTCCTTTTTGGTACCCAGTGGAGCCCGCAGATCGCTATCCGCGCCGATCAGGTCGGCTCTTCGGGGGCTTTCGGCGCCGTGCCGCTGTTCGCCGGTACCTTCCTGATCATGCTGATCGCTATGGCAGTCGCTGCGCCGGTCGGCCTGTTCTCGGCTATCTACCTTTCGGAATACGCCTCCAAGACCACCCGCGCCGTGGTCAAGCCGCTGCTTGAGGTTCTGGCCGGTGTGCCGACTGTGGTCTACGGCTTCTTCGCGGCCCTGACTGTCGGTCCGGCGCTGCGCGTCTTCTTCAACACCATCGGCGCCTGGTTGGCGGGCGGTCCGCTGGATGGTCTGGGTCAGTACCTGCTGCTGGTGCAGAACCAGATGGCGCTGGTTGCCGGCGCGGTGATGGGCATCATGCTGATCCCGTTCGTGTCCTCGCTGTCGGACGACATCATGAATGCCGTGCCGCAATCCCTGCGTGACGGTTCCTATGCAATGGGTGCGACCAAGTCCGAGACGGTCAAGAAGGTCCTGCTGCCGGCGGCTCTGCCCGGTATTGCGGGCGCGCTTCTGCTGGCCGTATCGCGGGCGATCGGCGAGACGATGATCGTGACGATGGCTGCCGGTCTGGCCGCCAAGCTGACGCTCAATCCGCTGGAAACGGTCACGACCGTTACCGTACAGATTGTCACCCTTCTGACGGGTGACCAGGAGTTCAACAGCCCGAAAACGCTGGCTGCCTTTGGCCTGGGCCTGACGCTGTTCGTCGTCACGCTCGCGCTGAACGTCGTCGCCATGCGTATCGTGCAAGCCTATCGTGAACAGTATGACTGACGCCGTTACCCCCTCGGGCGCTGTCAGTGCCCGCACGCAGAAGCTGCAGGCCCGCCTGAAAGCCCGCTACGCCCGCGAGACGCGCTTCAAGTGGGCGGGGCGTGCCGCGATCGGCGCTGCGCTGCTGTTCCTCGTGATCCTGCTCAGCAGTATCGTGATGCAGGGCTATACGGCCTTCTACGCCCACAGCGTGACCCTGCCGGTCTATATGGATCCGGCGCGTATCGACCGCGCCTATCCGCAAGGCACCAATTTCGAGCAGATCGTCGCCGACCAGCAACTGGCCCGTCTGGGCATGGCCGACGACGCGCAGGGCAATCTGTCGCGTCAGATGCGGGCCCTGCTGTCTTCGGAGATCAAATTCATCGCCGGTGAGCGTATCCGCGCCCAGCCTGCCCTGATCGGTCAGACCCTGCCGATCACAACGCCGCTGTCGGACGATGCGGAGATGTATCTGAAGGGCAAGATCGCCCGCGACACGCCCGAGGAATACCGCCGCGTCACCGACCAGCAGATGGATTGGCTGGACAAGATGAAGGCCGACGGTCTGGTCCGCGCGCACTTCAACAGCGCCCTGTTCACCAATGGTGACTCCACCCAGCCGGAACTGGCCGGTCTGCTGGGGGCTGTGGTGGGATCGGCACTGATGCTTTTGGTCACGGCCCTGATCGCCATTCCGGTCGGTGTGTTCGCCGCCGTATGGCTGGAGGAATACGCGCCGCGTAACAAGCTGACCGCCATCATCGAGGTGAACATCAACAACCTCGCCGCCGTGCCGTCGATTGTTTACGGCCTGCTGGGTCTGGCGCTGTTCATCAACTTCCTGCACCTGCCGCGCGCCAGCCCGCTGGTCGGTGGTCTGGTTCTGGCGCTCATGGCGCTGCCGACCATCATCATCGCCACGCGCTCGGCTCTGAAGGCCGTGCCGCCGTCGATCCGCGAGGCTGCCCTTGCGATGGGGGCCAGCCGTACCCAGACCGTGTTCCAGCACGTCCTGCCGCTGGCCATGCCGGGTGTGATGACGGGTGCGATCATTTCGATGGCCCACGCGCTTGGCGAGACGGCCCCGCTGCTGCTCATCGGTATGATCAGCTTCGTACCGGGTATTTCGGCGGCCATCGATGCACCGGCCGGTGCACTGCCTTCGCTTATCTTTATCTGGGAGAATGCCTCGGAGCGCGCGTTCCATGAACGGACCGCAGCCGCCATCCTTGTCCTTCTCGCCTTCATGATCGTCATGAACGCCGCCGCCATCATTGTGCGTCGTCGCTTCGAACGTCGGTGGTAATGTCTATGAACTCCAAGATCACCCGAGCACCTGAAGGCCTGTCGGCCGGTACTGCTTCCATGTCGTCGGCTCCGGCTGTGGGCGATTCCGCCCGCGCTCCGCTGGGACCGATCAAGATCGCGGCCAAGGAGATCAAGGTCTTCTACGGCGAGAAGCAGGCCCTGCACGGTGTCAGCCTCGATATCCCCGACAAGGCGGTGACTGCCCTGATCGGCCCGTCGGGCTGTGGCAAGTCCACCTTCCTGCGGACGCTGAACCGGATGAACGACACGGTTCCGGGCGCGCGCGTCGAGGGTCGTATCGAGATGGACGGCGTCAACATCAACGACAAGAAGATCGACCCCGTACTGCTTCGCGCACAGGTCGGCATGGTGTTCCAGAAACCGAACCCTTTCCCGAAGTCGATCTTCGAAAACGTCGCCTACGGTCCGAAAATCCACGGCCTCGCATCGTCCAAGTCGGAACTGGAAGACATCGTCCAGTCGGCGCTGAAGCGTGCCGGTCTGTGGGACGAGGTGGCCGACCGCCTGCACGCGCCGGGGACCGGCCTGTCGGGTGGCCAGCAGCAGCGTCTGGTCATCGCCCGCGCCATTGCGGTCGAGCCGGAAGTCATCCTGATGGACGAGCCGTGCTCGGCGCTGGACCCGATTGCCACTGCCAAGATCGAAGAGCTGATCGACGAACTGCGCGAGCGTTACTGCATCGTCATCGTCACCCACTCGATGGCGCAGGCCGCCCGCGTATCCCAGCGCACCGCCTTCTTCCACATGGGCAACATCGTGGAAACCGGCGACACCGAAGACATCTTCACCAATCCGCGTGAACGTCGCACCCTCGACTACATCACCGGACGATTTGGCTGATATCCAGATGAACCAGCACACCGTCAAAGCCTATGGCGACGAACTGAACCAGCTGACGGCAGAGGTTGTCCGCATGGGCGGTCTGGCCGAGGCACAGGTGGCCGATGCCATCGAATCCGTCGCCCGCCGCGACGTGGCGCTGGCCCGTGCCGTGATCGAGCGGGACGCCAAGCTCGACACGCTGCACTATGACATCGAAAAGAAGGCGATCCGTCTGATCGCCCTTCGCCAGCCGGTGGCCAGCGACCTGCGCCGCACGCTGGGCGCGATCAAGCTGGCCTCTGACCTGGAGCGCACGGGTGACCTCGCCAAGAATATCGGCAAGCGCGCCCTGATCCTCGCCGAGGGCGAGCCGATGCAGGTGTTGACCCGCTCGATCGAGCGCATGGGCCGCCTCGTGTCGAACCGCCTGCGCGACGTGCTGGACGCCTATACGGCCTCGGAAGTCGAGCGCGCCATGAGTGTGTGGCAGACCGACGACGAGGTGGACGAGCACTACAATGCTCTCTTCCGCGAGCTGCTGACCTATATGATGGGCGACCCGCGCACCATCACGGCCTGTACCCACCTGCTGTTCATGGCCAAGAACCTTGAACGCATCGGGGACCATGCGACCAATATCGCCGAGGCCGTCTATTACGAGATTACGGGCGAGGACATGACGGGCGAGCGCCCTCGCGCCGTGCCCGCGCCGGGGGAGGAGGCTTCGCCGACCCCGACCGTCTCGGTGTCGACCGATCCGAACGCCGACGACTGATAGACCGTTGAACTGACGTCTCAGAACCGGAGAGCCAGCCATGCAGCCCTACATACTGGTGTTGGAAGACGAGGACGCCCTGTCCACCCTTCTTCAGTACAATCTGGAGAAGGAAGGCTATGAGGTCGCTGTCGCCGGAGACGGCGAGGAGGGCTGGTTGTTGATCGAGGAGCGCCAGCCCGATCTGGTGCTTCTGGACTGGATGCTGCCCAAGCTGTCGGGCATCGAACTGTGCCGCCGCATCCGCGCCAAGGCCGAGACGCGCAACCTGCCGATCATCATGCTGACGGCAAGGGGCGAGGAGACGGATCGCGTTCGCGGCCTCGATACCGGCGCGGACGACTATATGACCAAACCGTTCTCGATGACCGAGCTGACGGCGCGCATGCGGGCCGTTCTGCGCCGTCTGCGCCCCGGTCTGGCCGATGACCGTGTGAACCACGCCGACATTGTTATGGACCGTGTGGCCCACCGCGTCAGCCGCGCGGGCAAGGAGGTCCACCTCGGCCCGACAGAGTTCCGCCTGCTGGACCACTTCCTGAAACACCCCGGCCGCGTGTTCAGCCGCGAACAGCTTCTGGACGCCGTCTGGGGCTCGGACGTCTATGTCGAGGCCCGCACCGTGGATGTCCACGTCGGCCGCCTGCGCAAGGCGCTGAACGTGGACGGCACGGTCAACCCGATCCGTACCGTCCGTTCGGCGGGCTACTCGCTCGATCTGAACAACTGACCGAGCAGACATAAGAAAAGGGCGCTGTGGCCGAAGCCGCAGCGCCCTTTTTGTTTATGCGACAGCCTTAGTGGCGGCTGGCGGCGGCGTCCGCGTCGGCGGCCACCACTTCGCTCGGGTCGATGATGTAGTCGGTCGAGCAGTATTCGCAGTTCGCGTGGATCTTGCCGTCGTCTTCCAGCATGTCGTTACGGTCTTCTTCCGAGAAGGACTGAAGCACGGTGACGATACGCTCGCGCGAGCAGCGGCAGTGGGCGACCAGCGGGGTCGGGCCTTCCAGACGCACGCCGTCCTCGTGGAACAGGCGATAGAGCAGGGTCTCGGGCGTGATGGTCGGATCGACCAGCTCGTCGTCGGTCAGGGTCGCGAACAGGGCGCGGGTGCGCTCCCACACTTCCTCGGTCGAACCGCGGGCTTCGTCCCCGGCGATGACCTGGATCAGTGCGCCACCGGCACGCCATTGGGTGCCTTCGTCGGTGGTGATCTGGCCCACAGCGAGGTTCACCTTGGTCGGGATCTGTTCGGACTGCACGAAATAGTGCTCGGCGCACGACGACAGGCTGTCACCCTCGATGGGGGTCATGCCCTGCGTACGCTCGAAGTCCGGACCGCGGTCCAGCGTCATGATGAAGATGCCCTTGCCCAGCAGCTCTTCGGCACCGGGGCGGGCGTTCTTTTCGCAAGCGGCGGCCAGTTCACCTTCGTCATAGCGGCATAAGCCGCGCATGGTGCCGTCCGTGCCGTAATCGGCCAGCACATAGCGCACGGGGCCGTCGCCTTGGGCCTGAACCAGCAGGCGGCCTTCAAACTTCAGCGCCGAGCCGACCAGAGCGGCCAGCGCGCAGGCTTCGCCGAGCAGGTTGGCGACAGGGGCTGGATAGTCGTGCGACGACAGAATGGTGTCGATAGCCTTGCCCATCCGAACCAGACGGCCGCGCACCGGCCAGCCGTCGATCTGGAAAGCCGCGGCCAGATCATCATGCAGGGCATTGATAGGGGCGGTAACGTCGGTCACTTTGGTTCCTGAAAACACTGAAAGTCTTGAAGCCGCGCAACATAGGGACGCGGGGGGCGTTTTGTAAGGGGTACGGCCATTGTGCCTGCATTTGCAGGGCAGGCAGCCTATGAAAAACGGGAACTCTTGGGCTCAGCAACCGCTGATGTTCATTGACCCCCATTGCACAGCAGAAGGTAGACATGTTCGAGGATAGCAATCTGGTCGATGATCTGGTCGCGGAAGTTCGCAAGCATCCCGGTATTGTCGGCGGTACAATTGCCGTGCTGGCGGGTGTGGGTTTCGCAACCCTGTTCCTGCGCCAGCGTACGGGCCCGCGCCGCTATGAAGTGATCAAGGACCGTCTGAGCCCGCGCCAGTGGGCCGAGGAACTGGGCCTGGCGGATCGACTCGGCACCTTTGGCCGCCGTGTGCGCGACGATGCACAGGATGTCGCCGACACCACACGGGACCGTGCCTATGACCTGGGCCACGACATCGGCGACCGTGCCCGTGACTTCGGCAGCCGCGCCAAGGATCGTGCGCTGGATTTTGCCGACGAGGCGCGCGACCGCTTTGACACCTGGCGCCATGACCGCCGTCGCCGTCACAAGCGTAAAAAGGTCATGGGCTCGGCCCGTCAGGCTGCGGAAACGGCCCGTGACTTTGCCAGCGACCACGCCCGCGAGGGTGCGGCCCTGCTGACGGTGGGCCTGATCGCCGCCGCCATCGGTGCCATCGCCTTCGAGAATCGCAAGCTCAACGGCGAGTGAGGGCAAAAAGCGACGTTTTGGAAAATTCATGCGTCGCGGGGGGCTTCGGCCCCCCTTTTTATTGCTGCAACTGCGAAGGTGGGCTAGTTGCGGCGCATGACCTCGCCCAATGCTGCTTCGCCCGTATTCGTGTTCGATTTCGATTCGACTCTGGTCCGGATCGAGACTTTGGAAGCTCTGGCGGAGCTTTCGCTGGCTTCTGCGCCGGATGTTGAAGAGCGAAAGGCCAGGATCGCCGAACTCACCGACAAGGCCATGAGTGGCGAGCTGGGTTTTGGCGATGCGCTGCAACAACGCCTGGCCCTGCTGGGCCTGCGCCGCGAGCATGTCGAGGCTCTGGCCGACCGTATTCTGGACGAGGCCTCGACCTCCATCCGCCGCAACGTCGATTTCTTCGAGCGCAATGCCGAGCGCATCTACATCCTGTCGGGCGGTTTTACCGAGATCATCGCCCCGCTGGCACAGCGTTTGGGGCTGGCACCGGACCATGTGCTGGCCAATGAGCTGGTTTACGATGCGGACGGCCGCGTCACCGGCGTCAATGAAGCCACCCCCCTGGCCCGCGAAAACGGCAAGCCGACCGTCATCAAATCGCTGGATCTGGAAGGTCCCGTCGTCATCGTCGGTGATGGCTGGAACGATGCCGAGGTCAAACTGGCCGGTGCTGCCGACCGTTTCTACGCCTTTACCGAAGTGGTCCGCCGCGAGAAGGTTGTCGGGGTGGCGGATGCCGTCGTCTCCTCGCTGGACGAAGTCCTGTATGCCGAGGGCGTGCCGGGGCGTTGGTCGTATCCGCGCAACCGCATAAAGATGCTGTTGCTGGAAAACATCCACCCCGCCGCCGTCGAGCGTCTGGAAGAGGCCGGTTATACGGTCGAAACGATGAAGGGCGCTCTGGACGAGGATGACCTAATCGCCGCGATCAAGGGTGTCCACGTTCTGGGCATCCGCTCCAAGACCACGGTGACCAAGCGGGTTCTGGAACATGCCGACCGCCTGATGGCGGTGGCGGCCTTCTGCATCGGCACCAACCAGATCGATCTGGATGCCTGTGCCGACAAGGGCGTGGCGGTGTTCAACGCCCCTTATTCCAACACCCGCTCGGTTGTGGAACTGGCGCTGGGTCTGATGGTCGTGATGATGCGCGACGTGGCCGACAAGTCGCGCCAGATGCATCAGGGCGTGTGGAACAAATCGGCGACCGGCTCACGCGAAGTGCGCGGCAAGACGCTGGGCATCATCGGCTATGGTGCCATCGGCAGCCAGCTGTCGGTGCTGGCCGAAAACCTTGGCATGCGCGTGCTGTTCTATGATCTGAACGAGCGTCTGGCGCTGGGTAACGCCCGCCGCGTCCGCAAGCTGGACGACCTGTTGGCCGAGGCCGATGTCGTCACGCTGCACGTCGATGGCCGCAAGGAAAACACCAACATCTTTGGCCGCGAACAGTTCGCCAGAATGAAGGACGGCGCCCTGTTCCTGAACCTCGCACGTGGTCATATCGTCGATGTCGATGCTCTGGCCGAGGCCATGAAGTCGGGCAAGCTGGGCGGTGCGGCCGTGGACGTCTTCCCGGAGGAACCGCGCACCAACGCCGATCCGTTCGAAAGCCCGCTGATTGGCTTGAGCAAGGTCATCCTGACCCCGCACGTCGGCGGCTCGACCGAAGAGGCGCAGGAAGCCATCGCAGAGTTCGCCGCCGAGCGCCTGTTGAACTACCTGAACCGCGGGGACACGACCTTCTGCGTCAACCTGCCGAATGTTCAACTGGCCGAGGTGACGCGCGCCCACCGCCTGCTGCACATCCACAAGAACCAGCCGGGTGTTCTGGCCGAGCTGAACAAAGGCCTTTCCGAAGCCGGATTGAACATCCTCGGTCAGCATCTCAAGACCGACGAGCGCACCGGCTATGTCATCATCGACGTGGACCGTGGCTATGACCTCGAGGCGGTGAAGAAGCTCAGACACATCCCCGGCACGGTCAAATTCCGCATGTTGCACTAATGCCCGTTGCGGCCCGAAATCGCCGATCACGGTGATTTTGGCCGAACGGCGTATTGTAATCGCGTCAAACGGGCGCATCCTCCCTTGTTAACAGTCACGTTCCGATGGCTGACGGGAGGATAGCTTATGAAGGCATTGATGACGGGGGCCGCATCGACGGCTCTGGCTGTGGCGCTTGTCGCCATTGCGGGGTCGGCTTCGGCACAGACCTATGACCGTTTGGTCGTGTTCGGGGACAGTCTCTCCGACAATGGCAACCTGTACGGGGCAACCAACGGTGCGCAGCCGGCCTCGCCACCGTATTGGCAGGGACGCTTTTCGGATGGCCGTACCTTCGCCGAGCAACTGGGCTTTACGGCGGCCAACTTCAACGGCCCTGTCACCGGCAGCATCAACCTGGCCTTTGGCGGTGCCCGCACCGACAGTCAGGCCGCGCCGTTGGGCATGCAACTGCAACTGGCCAGCTATGTGTCGCGCGGTGGCCGTTTCGGTGCCGGTGATCTGGTCAGTGTTCTGGGCGGGGCCAACAACATCTTCCAGGGCCTGCCCGTAGCGGGGGCCTCGGCCAATCCGACCGGCACCATCGCTGTGACCTCGCGCTCGGCGGCCAGCGATATTTCTGGACTGGTCGGGGCGGTCGCCCAGGCCGGAGCGGGGACGATTGTCGTTACCAACCTGCCGCGCCTCAGCGTCACGCCGCAGTTCCGCGGCACTGCCGCCGCACCGCTGGCTGACTTTGCGGTCACCACCTTCAACACGGCACTTTACAACAATCTGGCTTCGGTCGCCTCGTCCAATCCCGGCGCGAACATCATCCAGGTGGACCTGTTCACCGCCGGCGATGCCCTGAGCGCCAATCCCGAGGCGTTCGGCATCCGCAACGCCACACAGGCCTGTTTCAACGGTGTGACCGTCTGTTCGAACCCCGGCGAATATTTCTATTTCGACGGCGTTCACCCGACGACCAAGGGCCACTCCATCATCGCCAGCATGGTGAATGACTACATCTATTACGGCACGGCGGGCTCACGCATGGCTGTGCTGGGCGAGACGTCGTGGCGTCACCGCGAGGACGATCTGGACTCTGCCACCCGTGAACTGTCCACCCGCGATGCATGGGGCGAGGGCACGCGTCTGAGCCTGTCCGCACTGGCCAGCACGGCCAAGACGGATGCGCGCGGCGCAATCGAGGAAACCAAAACGGACGGCTACGGTGCACGTCTGGCGCTGGAAACGGGCAATGAGACCCTGCGCTTCGGTCTGGCCGGTGGCATCCGCCAGTCAGAGCTGGATGCGGGCATCGTCAAGGCCGACATCGATAACTTCAGCCTCGATGTCTACGGCGGGTGGCGCTCGGAGCGAGCCTTCGTCAACGTGGCAGCCGGGGCGGCGCAGGACGATTACAACAATGTCCAGCGCATGACCGCACTGGCTCCTCTGGTTCACAACTCCAGCACGCGCGGCAAATCCTATGGTGCGCGCGCACAGGGCGGGATGTGGTTCGAACAGGGCCGGATGGGGATCTCGCCCCGTGTGGCCGTGGCCTGGGTGAACACCTCGGTGGACAGCTTCTTCGAGGCCGGACCTGTGGCGGACTACGCCTATCAGAGCCGCAGACTGGAAGCCATTACCGGAGAGGTCGCCCTTCGTCTCGAGCACGGCACCGAACGCGTGCAGTTCTTCATCGAAGGCGGTTGGCGCGATAGCTTGAGCGACAGCAGCGAAGACATGCGCACCGGCATTCAGGGCAATACGGCAAAGGTCCTGGCCCAGTCCGTGGACCTGCCATACGGCTCACAGGGCATTGTGTCGGTCGGTTTGTCGGGACGTATCGGTGAAAACCTCAGCGTCGGCGTGGGCTACAACGGCCGCTTCGGCAGTGACTTCAACAGTCACCTCGGCGGCGTGCGGCTTTCCTACGCATTCTAAGTTGCTGACTTTAATACGGGAGGTGCCCGTCGCCTCCCGCATGTCCCTGCGGCCATTGCACTCTTGCACACGGGAGGGATTTCCGTGACTGCTAGGCAATGGCCATTTGGCATTGGGAGGAAGTATGTCGACCGTCCTCAGACTGTCCGACGTCAGTAAGAACTACGGCGGTTTTCAAGCCGTACAGTCACTGAGTTTCGAGGTTGAACGCGGCTTGATCTGCGGTTTTTTGGGACCGAATGGTGCGGGTAAAACCTCGACGATCCGAATGATCCTGGGTTTGCAGGGCGTCAGTTCCGGACAGATCGAAATCCTGGGGGCGGACGATGGGCGCAAGGTTCGCGACCGTATCGGTTTCCTGCCCGAGGAGCGCGGCCTCTATAAGAAAATGACGCCTGTCGAGGCCATTTCCTATCTGGGCTCACTCAAAGGCTTGCCGACAGGCGAGGGGCGTAAGCGCGCCATCGATATGTTGGAAAAAATGGGCCTCGGCGAAGCCCAGAAGAAAAAGATGAAGGACCTCTCCAAGGGCATGGCCCAGAAGGTCCAATTGATCGCATCCGTGGTGCATCATCCGGAATTCGTGATCCTGGACGAACCCTTCTCGGGTCTGGACCCGATGAACCAGCAAGGTCTGGAGGCCATGATCCGCTCGCTGGCGGAAAACGGTGCCACGGTGCTGTTCTCGACCCACGTCATGCAGCATGCCGAGCGACTGTGCGACAAGGTTGTGTTGCTGGCCCGTGGCCGGAAAGCCTTTGAAGGCACGGTAGACGAGGCGAGGGCCACGTCGCCGCGCTATCTGGAAGTCGAGGGGGCGGTTGACCCTACCGCCATCGCGGCCCTGCCGGGTGTGGCGGGTATCGACCAACTCGAATACGACGGGGAACTGCGCAACATCCGCGTGCGGCTGGCGGCCAATGCCGATGTGCAGCAGACCCTGCGCACTGCATTCATGTCCAATCTCGACCTGCGACGCTTCCAGCTCAAGGAGCCGTCTCTGCATGATGCCTTCATCGCACTGACCGGTGACAATCCGGATGACGATCAGAGACAACAGGGGCTTGAAGGTGCAGTGAAGGAGGCAGGCCGATGAACCGCGCCCTTTTGATCGCCCAGCGCGAAATCATGGCCTATGTGAAGACCGTAGGCTTTTGGCTGTCTTTGCTCAGCCTGCCGTTCTTCGCGGTACTGGGCGGCTTTATGCCATCGATGCTGAAACGGGCCGAGCCTGTGCAGCAGTATGTACTGCTGGACGAGTCTGCGCCGTCTTCGTCGCTGGCCGACAGCGTACGCAGGGTCCTTGAGGCCGACCATGCCCGTGCGACCAATGCCGCCCTGTCTATCGCCGCGGTCGGTGAGGGCGGTCTGCAGGGCCGCGACAGCGTCCGTGCCGCGGTTGTGTCCGGTGGCTATGAAGCGGGCTATGCCCAGCTTCAAAAGGTTGCCCCGCGCGCGGCCGCCAGCTTCAAACCTCCGCGTCAACAAACCCTGGAGGTCAAGGCTCCCGCCGATCTGGCGGCGGCATCGACGCCCGCGGCGCGTGACGCTCTGGCGCGTAAATGGCTGGAGAGTGACGAACTGATCGAAGGGCGCAAGCTCTCGACGGTGGTGATCCTGGACGAGAAGGGCGGAGTTCCGTCCGCCCGTATCTGGTCGCGTCGCGCATCCGATGTGGATATGGAATCCAAAATCCGTGAGGCGCTGAGCGAGGTGAACCAAAACCGTGTGTTCACCGCCAACGGTGTGGATACCGATCTGATCCGGGCCGTAGAGGAATTCCGTCCGGAGGTGACCTTCCTGTCGCCGCGCGCGGCATCGGGCGGTGAGGTCAGTCTGCGCGACCGTCTGCCGGCGTTTATCGGGGTGATCTGCGGCTTCCTGATGTGGTCGTTGATCCTGACGGGGGCCAGCATGCTGATGAACGGGGTGATGGAGGAGAAATCCAACAAAATCCTCGAAGTTCTGCTGTCCTCGGTGACGCCGACCGAGCTTTTGGTGGGCAAGGTGCTGGGCGTGGCGGTCCTGACCCTGACGGTTATGGGGGGATGGGGTCTGATCAGTGCCGTTGGCCTGACGATCGCCCTGCCGGATGTGGCGCGCGATATCGGTTCCGTCATGCTGGCGAACGGTTTGTGGCTGTATCTGCTGCTCTATCTGGTGGGGGGCTATCTGATGTACGCGGTGCTGTTTGCCGCCATCGGTGCCTTCTGCGAAACGCCGCGCGATGCGCAGACCCTGATGGGGCCGGTCATGATGGCGATGATCGTCCCGCTGCTGTTTGTGCAGATGGCGATGCGTTCTCCGGATGCGATGCTGCTGAAGGTGTTCAGCTTCATTCCGCCGTTCACGCCCTTCATCATGTCGGCCCGTGCGCCCAGCCAGCCGCCTATGGTCGAGGTCGTGGGCAGTCTGGTCGTTATGTTCCTGTTTGCAGCGCTGATGATGTGGCTGTCGGGGCGTGCGTTCCGCGCCGGTGCCATGTCCGATGCCAAGCTGTCGTGGAAGTCCTTCCTGGGGGCCATGCGCACGCAGTAGGCCGCTACTGGACTTTGGTCCAAAACGGCAGAAAGGCGGGCTTCCGGCCCGCCTTTTTCATGCCTGCCGCCCATCTGGAATACGGGTAAAAGAAAACCCGCCCTGCGCAATCGCGGGGCGGGTTTTCAGGAAGCCTTGTTGAAAGGGCGTCGCTGTATTAGCGGCCGCGACCCTTCGGTGCCGGCAGCAGGCCTTCGCGTTGTGCACGCTTGCGGGCCAGCTTACGAGCGCGACGGACAGCTTCGGCCTTTTGACGGGCGCGCTTTTCCGACGGCTTTTCAAAGTGCACGTGGCGCTTCATTTCGCGGAAGCTGCCTTCACGTTGCATTTTCTTTTTCAGGGCCTTCAGGGCCTGATCGACATTGTTGTCGCGGACGAAAATCTGAACCAGGGTTCTCTCTCCTTTGGCCGCCCGCCGCGTCCTGATGAAGGGAAGACGGGCAGACAAAACAAAAATCTGGTCCAAAGAGACAGACCCCTTTGGATGAAGGCGGCGGGATACATGATCTTTCGGCCTCTGTCCAGACAGACGGCATCAATCGTGATGGGTCGAAACCCAATCATTATGCGGGTATTGTAGAGGGATGACGGATACTTCGCACACCACACGGACCCCGAACGGTGCCGAACAGGCGGCCAAGATCCCTGATGACTGGGCTATTCGCACCGAACAGGCCGTTCTGGATGCCGCCATTACGCGTGCAGAACGATTGGGCTGGAACGCCCGATTGGTGCGTGCGGCCTGTGAGGCAGAGGGACTTTCCCTTGGAGATCAAGAGCTTCTGTTCCCGCACGGTGCGCGTGATCTGGCTGCCCTGCTGTCTCGTCGCCACGACGCGGTGGCCCTGAAAACGCTGGAAGCGACACCTGCTGCGACCCTCAAGATTCGGGAACGAATCGCGGCGGCGCTGTCTGCCCGTCTCGAAGCTGCGGCAGCGGATGCGGCGGCATCGAAAAAATGCGCGGGTTTTCTCGCGCTTCCGTTTAACGCCGATCTGGGAATCAGCCTGACGTGGGATACCGCCGATAAGCTGTGGCGCTGGGCTGGGGATACCTCGACCGACCAGAACCACTATTCGAAGCGGACGATTCTGAGCGGGATTCTGGCCCCGGCCCTGACCATCCGCCTGTTCGAGGGCAGGGAGGCCGCCGACAGCTTCTGCGCCCGCCGCATCGAGAATGTGATGCAGTTCGAAAAGTGGAAGGCCGGAAAGGATTTCGACGCGCCGATGCGCAAGATCACCGACTTCCTCGGTCGCCTGCGATACGGCGACAAGGTCGCCTGAATGAAAAGGCCGCCCGATGGGGCGGCCTTTTTTGTGGTCAGAGGCGCGTCAGAACCTTGTTGATGTGGGCCATCTTGCGGCCTGCGCGGGCCTCGCGCTTGCCATAGAAATGCAGGTGGGTGTCGGGATCGGACGCCATAGCGTGCCAGCCGTCGATCTCATGGCCCAGCAGATTGGTCATCTCGATACGGGCATGGGCCTCGGTCGAGCCGAGGGGCCATCCGGCGACGGCGCGGATCTGTTGTTCGAACTGGTCACAGGCACATCCGTCCTGCGTCCAGTGGCCGGTATTGTGGACGCGCGGGGCGATCTCGTTGACCAGCAGCGAACCGCCCAGATCGAACAGCTCGACCCCGATCACGCCCACATATTCCAGTCCGTTCAGAATCGCCGTGGCGATCTCGACGGCGCGGGCCTGGGTTGCATCGTCCACTTCCACAGGCGCGATGGTGGTGCGCAGGATGCCGTTTTCGTGGGTGTTCCGGCCCAGCGGATAGACGGCGACCGTACCGTCCACGCCGCGCGCGGCGATCACCGACAGTTCCTGCGTGAAGGCGGCGCGCGCTTCCAGAATCGCGGGCTTGTGGCCGATGGCGGCCAAAGCGGATTCGGCGTCTGCGGCGTCCTTGATCCAGACCTGACCCTTGCCGTCATAGCCTTCGCGACGGGTCTTCAGCAGGGCGGGCAGGCCCAGTTTTTCAATCGCGGCGGTCAGGTCGTTCAGGTCATCGACCTTGGCGAAATCGACCGTCGTGGCACCCACGCTGTTCAGGAAGGTCTTCTCGTCCACGCGGTCCTGCGCCGTGGCCAGTGCGCGGCCATTGGGGGCCACGCGCACGCCCTCGGCCTCCAGCACCGCGACGACCGAGGCGGGGACGTTCTCGAACTCGGTGGTGACCACGTCGCTGATCTTGGCCAGCTTCTTCAGGCCGTCGACGTCATCGTAGGCGGCTTGAATGTGGTGCGCGGCCACGCGCGAGGCGGGGCAGTCGGCCTGCGGTTCCAGAATCGCGACATCGAAGCCCAGCGTCGATGCCGCCTCGGCCAGCATGCGCCCCAATTGGCCGCCGCCAAGGATGCCAATGGTGGAACCGGGGGGCAGGGCAGCAATCGGGGCGGTCATCTAAGGCTTAGTCCTCGACGGTTTCGAGTACGGATTCGGTCTGGGCGGCGCGGAAGGCGGCAAGGCGCATCGCCAAGGCTTCGTCCGACAGCGCCAATATCTGTGCGGCCAGAATACCGGCGTTGGTGGCACCGGCCTCACCGATGGCGAGGGTGGCGACCGGAACGCCGCCGGGCATCTGAACGATGGAAAGCAGGGAATCGAGACCCTTCAGGGCCTTGGATTTCACAGGAACGCCCAATACCGGCAGATCGGTCATCGACGCGGCCATGCCCGGCAGGTGGGCTGCACCACCGGCACCGGCGATGATGACCTTGAAGCCCTTGGTTTTTGCCGTCGTGGCAAAGTCATAGAGGCGCTGGGGCGTGCGGTGGGCGCTGACGACCTTGGCCTCCCATGCGACACCCAGCTGATCCAGCTTGTCGGCGGCCAGTTTCATCGTCGGCCAGTCCGAGCGGCTGCCCATGATGATGGCGACGGGCGGGGTGGAGGCGGTCATGCAATAAAGCTCCCCATGCAGAAAGTGGCCGCTTATAGCAGGTCCGTTGCCACCGCAACCAAGACCGTTAATCTTGTATGGTTAAAACGCGTACCCATCCGATAGGTTTTCAAAGGCCGGAGCCTCGATTTTGGTGGAACTGTTGGCAGGAGATCGCTCAGCCTTGCTGGCTCAGATCGAACAGTTGTGTAATGAAGTCGAGATATTGCGGGCACGGGCCGAAAGGGCCGAGGCACTGGCGGACCATGATGTTCTGACCCCGACATTAAACCGGCGCGGCTTCCTGGATAATCTCACACGGATCATGGCTTATTGCCGCCGGCACGGGCAGGACGCCACCTTGCTGTATCTGGATCTGGATGACTTCAAACAGATCAATGACAGAAGCGGCCATCCGGCGGGGGATGCGGCACTGATCACCGTGGCAAATCTCCTGCTCCATGAAATGCGCGAGTCGGATACCGTGGGCCGCATGGGCGGTGACGAGTTCTGCATCGTCATGATGAATGCCGATGAGGAGGCCGCGCGCCATAAGGCCGACGAGTTGATGCATAGCCTGCGGACCACGCCGTTCAACTGGCAGGGGCAGAGCTACAGCCTGTCCGGCTCCATCGGGGTGCGGACGCTGGGCGAGCAGGCCGATCCCGAGACGTGGGTGGCCGAGGCCGATGCCGCCATGTGGCTGCGCAAGGGGGCAGGCACCGCTAAAAACTGACCTTCAGGTCGCAGTTGTCAGCCGGCTGCTCTGGCTCTAAGTCGGAAACAGCAGTGCCGGGGACCTGATATGAGTGCAGCCGAATATAAGCTGGATGATGCCGACCGCCGCATCCTGCGTGTCTTGCAGCAGGACGGGCGCATCACCAATCAGGACTTGGCGGCCGCCTGCAATATGTCGGCATCGTCGTGCTTCGAGCGTGTTCGCCGCCTGCGCGAGAAGGGCGTGATTCTGGGCTATACGGCCCTGATCGATCCGAAATATGCCGAGCGCGAATTGCTGATCTTCATCGAGGTTCTGCTGGATCGCACCACCTCGGACATTTTCGATCAGTTCGCGGCCCGCATCCGTCGCTCGCCCGAAGTGCTGGAGTGCCATATGGTGGCCGGCGGCTTTGACTATCTGGTCAAGGTGCGGATGAAGGACATGGCGGCCTATCGCGCATTCTTGGCCGACACTCTGGTGGTCATGCCCGGTGTGCGTGAAACCCGCACCTATGCGGTGATGGAAGAGGTCAAGGACACATCCGTCCTGCCGCTGTAAGCCCTATCAGGCGATGATATCGGGCAGGATCTGATCGCGGATTTTGACGATCTCTTCCTTGAGCACCAGCTTCTTGCGCTTCAGGCGAGCGATCATCAGCTGATCCGGTGAAGGCATCAGTACCAGCGCCTCGATCGAGGCGTCCAGATCGGCATGTTCCTGTTCCAGAAGGGCCAGCTTCTTGTGAAGGGCCTTCTCTTCTTCGGTCAGGATCGGATCGTGATCGTTCATCTGTGTCCCCCGCGGGTGCGGGCTTATAACCGAGGTAAGCCTAGGCGGAAAGGCGCTGGGCCAGTGTGGTCAGGGCGGGGCGGGGGACAGTTTTGTCCCACTGGCGCGCGCACTGCACCATTGCATCCAATACGGGCCGTGCCGCGCCGTTGGGCACCGGTATGAGCGCCTCCAGCTGGGCCAGGAGATATTTCTCGGCCTCCAGCTCCACTGCCTTCACCCTGTTGCGCACAGCCTCGCGTGCGGCGGCATCCAGATCGGGGACAGGTTTTTTCAGTGTGCGGCGAACCGAACGCAGCGGTGCGATCGTGGTGTCCTGCCACGCCCGGGCGATATCGCAGGCCGCCTCGACCTCCTCCTCATCGGGGCGGCGTCCGGTTTCGGCGCACCACCCTGCCCACAACAGCAGGCAGACGTTTTGATCGAAATAGTCCTGAAGCTGGATGCAGGCTTCGGATACACCCTCGCGGCCATAGGCTTTGACCGCCCAGTCCCACAGACTCATTCTGATGCCGTTCCCTTCAGTCCACCCCAGCGTTTGACGGGGGACCATTCCAGACCGAACAGGTCCAGTGCGCGACCGACAGACTGGTCAACGATTTCCTCGACCGACTGCGGGCGTGTGTAGTGGGCCGGCAGGGGCGGGGCGATGATTGCCCCCATCTCGGCCAGACTGGTCATGGTGCGCAGATGGCCAAGGTGCAGCGGCGTTTCGCGCACCATCAGCACCAGCGGGCGGCGTTCTTTCAGCACCACATCGGCGGCACGGGTCAGAAGGGACGAGGTCACGCCCGTGGCTATCTCGCCCATTGTGCGTACCGAACACGGCGCGATCAGCATGCCCATTGTCCGGAACGATCCGGAGGCAATGGTGGCACCCACATCGTTTACGCGGTGCACGACACTGGCCCTGGCGGTCACATCATCCAGCGCCAGATCAGTTTCCTGTGAAAGGGTCAGTATGGCAGCGCGGGAGATGACCAGATGGCTTTCAATGCCCAGATCACGCAGGGCATCCAGAGCCCGCACGCCGTAAACCACGCCCGATGCACCGGAAATCCCGACGATCAGGCGACGGGGCGTGGTGGGCGTAACGGTAGAGTTCATAAGATTGACCCTTTCGGACTCGACGGTACCGGCTGTGAGGCAAGGACGGAAGCGACAGAGTTCACCGGAATGTGACTCCCAAACTTCGAAATCCCTGCGTTCACTGTACTGGTCCCTTAGCTATGGAGGCGCAAGCCATGACCATTGAGGCGCGTATTCGCGAGTTGGGCAACCGGCACCGGAATCTGGATGAAGTCATCCAGCAGGAAATCCGACGGCCGGCCGCCGATGCCACACGATTGCGGGAACTCAAACAGCAAAAGCTGAGGCTTAAGGAAGAGATCAGTTCGCTTCAGGGCCCACCGCACTGATGCAGACTGGATAATAAAAAGGCCCCGGAGCAATGCTTCGGGGCCCTTTTTCTTGATCGGCGCGAAGATCAGTCGCGCGAGCCGAATACCGATTCCGCCGTCGGTTCGCCCGCAGCGAAACGATCGGTTTCTTCTTCTTCGATTTCGACCGGAGCTTCTTCTTCGGTCACGACTGGCTGGAGCACACCGTTCTGGGCGTCTTCCTTGGCCTTCTTGTCGGCGGCCTTGCGGATGACTTCGTCCAGCTGCAGCTGGCCGACCAGACCCAGGGTCACCGGATCACGCGGGGTGATGTTGGGCGAGTTCCAGTGGGTACGGTTGCGCACCGATTCGATGGTGGCCTTGGTGGTGCCCAGCAGTTTGGCGATTTGGGCGTCGGCCACTTCGGGGTGGTTGCGCACAAACCACATGATGGCGTCCGGACGGTCCTGACGGCGCGAGACCGGGGTGTATTTCGGAGCTTTCTTGGCCGGCTTCAGCAGCTCGGCGTGGCGCGAAACAACAGCCTTCATGCGGTAGTTGGTGTCGGCCTGCGCCTTTTCCAGTTCTTCGCGGGTCAGCTGGCCGTTGACGATCGGGTCGGCACCGCGGATGTCGCGGGCCACGTCGCCATCGGCGATGCCGCGCACTTCCAGCGGGTGCAGGCCGCAGAAATCGGCGATCTGCTCGAACGTCAGCGAGGTGTTTTCCACCAGCCAGACCGCAGTGGCCTTGGGCATCAGGATCTCGGTCATGGGCATTTATCCCGGTGGTTCAGGCCCGGAAACCGGGCGTTGGATACGACGGCGCCCGACCTTTTCGGCCGGGCGCGATGAACCGACTATAGGCTCATTTCGTTGAAAAGAAAACGTCGTCTGCCTGTGACGTACAGCTTCCATTCACAAAGAACGGTGCAATACATCACCAACAGCGCAACAGGCGCGCTGAGAACCAAGAAGGAAACGTCATGAAAGCCATGCTGAGCGCCTTTTCAGGCCTGGCCGTTCTGGTGGGCGGTCTTGCACTGGCCCCGTCCGCAGCAGAAGCGCAGAACCGTGGTCCGCAGGGCCAGGCGCGCGGTAGCTATGTCCGCTCGTGCGAAGGCATCCGTGTCTCGCAAGGCATTCTCACGGCACAGTGCCGTGACGAGCGCGGTGAACTGCGTCGCTCGACGCTGAATATCGAGCGCTGCGGCAACTATGACATTGCCAACTCCAACGGCCTGCTGGTCTGCGGCAACAACCGCGGCACCTTTGAACGCAATGACCGCTATGACCGCGATGACCGCCGTGATGACCGCTATGGCCGCAGCAGCATCACCGTCTATCGCGATGCCAACTACCGTGGCCAGCAAATGACCTTCACCGGTGCGGTCAGCAACCTGCGTACGCAGGGCATGAACGATGCCATCAGCTCGATCCGCATTCCGCGTAACAGCGGTGACTGGATGGTCTGTGCCGATGCTGATTTCCGTGGTCGCTGCGAGGTGATCTCGTCGGATATCTCGGATCTCAACCGTCTGCGCATGAACGACACCATTTCGTCCCTGCGCCCGGTCGAGCGCCGCAATCCGGGCCGTGGCGACTATCGTCCGCGCTAATACGCTGTGATGCCTGTGAAGGCGGGAACAGGGGGGCAGCCCTGTTCCCGCTTTTTTTATGGGATCAGCACAATCTTGCCGATGTGATCGCCGCCCTCCAGCGCCTCGTGTGCGCGGCCTGCTTCTGCCAGCGGGAAGCGGGCATGGATCTGAGGCACGATCCTTCCGGACTCGACCCACGGCCAAACCGTCTTTTCGATTTCTCCGGCCAGACGCGCCTTTTCGGCATTCGGGCGGCTGCGCAGGGTCGAGCCTGTGATCACCAAACGCTTCAGCATGATGCGCTGGAGATCCAATTCGGCTTTTGTCCCTGTCAGGCTGGCGATGATGACCCATCGGCCAAAGTTGTTCAGGGCCTTCAGGTTCAGATCGGCATAGGCCGCGCCAACCATATCAAGAACCACATCGGCCCCGCCGGCAGCCTTGATCTCGGCCGACAGATCCTGGGATGAAGCGTCCAGACTGATGTCTGCGCCCAGTGTGCGGGCCGCGTCGGCCTTGGCCTTGGTGCGGCTGGTCGCGATAACGCGGGCGCCTGCGGCCTTGGCCATCTGGATGGCCATGACGCCGATACCGCTGGTGGCACCGTGGACAAGCAGTGTCTCGCCCGCCTTCAGGGCACCGCCCTCGAAAACATTGGTGAAGACGGTGAATGCGGTCTCGGGCAGGGCTGCGGCCTGCTCGAAATCAAGACCGGCAGGGATGGGCAGGGCGATGTCGGCATCCACGACGGCGTACTCCGCATAGCCACCTCCGCCCAGCAGGGCGCAGACGCGGTCACCCTTTGTCCAGCGCGTCACCCCTTCGCCAATCGCTTCGACTTCACCGGCGACTTCCAAGCCCAGTATGTCCGATGCGCCCGGGGGTGGCGGATAGCGACCCTCGCGCTGGACGATATCGGGACGATTGACGCCACAGGCCCTGACACGGATCAGGATTTCACCCGGCCCGACCTGAGGCACAGGACGTTCGGCCAGGGTGAGTGAGGAGGCCGGGCCCTTGCCTCCGGCGATTTCTATGACGCGCACTGTCGCCTCCTGAACTTGCAAAAACACGGATTAAGGCGTCTTCTACCCAGTCAGGAGAATGTCGGCCATATCCGTATCCGATATTCCAGTGTTCCATCCGGTCGAGGGAGGCAGAAATGTCTTTTGAAGATCTAGAGCCGCGTCAAAGTCTTGGCGACAATCTGCATGGCTTGGTGCGCGAAGATCTGGACGGATATTCGGTGGCGGACCTGAAGGCCCGTATCGAAACGCTGGAAGGCGAAATAGTGCGTGTAAAGGCGGCCATCGAGGCTAAGTCCTCGCAGCGCAGTGCTGCCGATGCCCTGTTCAAATTCTAACCCGCTGGTTGTGCCGGCTTTCAAGTCGGTGGACGATTGGAATAACAGTGCTGTCATCAAGCGTAGCAGTACGCTAAACAAGCGTCCGGTTTCGTCATCAGGGGTGGGCAGACGTGAACCTGATCAATGATCAGCAATGGGCCGAGGTCGACCGTTCGGCCGAGGCGCTAAAATTTACCGGCTCGGAGCTTTTCCAGCGGTTGTTCCGCGAGGGAATAGAGCTTGTCGAAGAAACGGCGGCCTATCTGGACGGTGACGGTCGTATGGAATCGCGCCTGCTGTCACGCTCGGCCAGTCTGGTGTACGCCAGCGAGAGCATGAAGCTGACGACGCGACTGATGCAGATCGCATCCTGGTTGCTGGTGCAGCGGGCCATCAACGAGCGCAATATTGATGCCACGGTGGCGTTCGAGCCGCGCTACCGCCTGGCTGAACGCTCGCCTGTGTCCGAGCCGCTGCCTGCCGATCTGCCTATCGCCTTGGTCGAGGCGATCCTGCGGGCAGAGCGCCTATATGACCGGGTCTATTATCTGGACCAGAAGATGTACGTCACGATCGAGGAAGAGACGCCGGTCAACGGCGTGCTGGACCAGATGGAGCGGCTGCGCGCAGCCTTCGGTTGACCGGATCGGAAAAACAGAAAGGCGGCGGAAGTATCCGCCGCCTTTTCGTTTGTCCGGTCGGGCAAAGCCTTAGATCCAATCGTCGTCCTTGTCCTTTGGCGCTTCGCTGACAACCGTAGGCAGGTTGACGTCGATGCCCATAGCCCGCGCCAGCTTGGCGTCGCGGCGATAGGAATCCTCACGGAAGGCAACGCGACCCTGACCGTCCACAAAGGCCGTCCAGTACAGCAGTCGCACGCCGATGGGGCGGCCCGTCTGTACGCGGGTCGTGGAGCGATCGGCCTGTGCGGTATCAAAGGCGGCCAGTTTGGTCGGATCCGGCGACAGCAGCAGTCGGGCGAACTCAACCGCATTGTGAACGCGGACACAGCCGTGGCTGCGCTGGCGCATCGACAGGTTGAAGGCCCCCTTGTTCGGGGTGTCGTGCAGGAAGATGGCGTAGCTGTCGCGCAGTTCGAACTTCACATAGCCCAGCGACGACTTCGGACCGGCGCGTTGCACGACCCAGCCGTTGTCGTTGATGTACATGTCGTTGGCGGCGAGATAGCCCGGCCCCTTTGGCAGGATCTCACGGCGGGCAATGCCCATCGGTACAGTCCACGGCGGATTGGCCACGACCGAGGCGAACGGGCGTTCAAGGCTGGGCGTCTGGTTTTCAAGGGAGCCGACAACAACGCGGTTCGAGTGAACCGGCTGGTTGTCTTTCCAATAGACCATGATGGCTGCGGCGGTGTTCACCTCGATCCGTTCGGACTGCAGTTCACGCTTCAGCCAGCGACGGCGTTCCAGGTTCAGGGCGATCTGACGGGCGCGATCCTCGGCAGAGGCCCCCAGAGAGCGCTGGGTCGCCGGTCCGACGCGGCCATCGACGCCCAGACCGTGGCGGGCCTGGAAGCTGCGCACGGCACGCTGGACGGCTTCGCTATAGACGGTCGAGCTGCCGTGCGCATTGGCGGCGGCGGCGCTCATATCGCCTTCGGCCGCGAGGCGTTTGACCAGAGCGGGCACGCGCGGATCGCTGCTGCCCGGCTCGATCTGTGCGCCCTGGGCAAAGGCAGGCCAGCCGCCATCACGGGCAATGCGGCGATAGCGGATGTATCCGGCCGAAAGATTGGTATAGCCGATGTCCTGCGGGGGCAGGCCGTCGAACCAGTCCGACAGCTTGTTGCCACGAACCGCATCGACCAGACCCTGGGCGACATCGACGGAGTTTTTCTGCATCTCCCACAGTTCTTCGACGTCTTCTGGTTTGACGCGACCGTGGGCCAGGATTTTGGCGTAGGAGAGGGCGGAAGCCGTGGCCTTGACCTCTGCCGACTGTTTATCTGCGGCCAGGCCGACGAAGTCGAAATAGTCACCCGCGTGGATGGCGTGGCGGTCGGAGCGACCGGCCACTTCCTGAAGGGCGCGCAGGTTCTGCTCGTTCCAGATGGGACGACCGCCCGTCTGTTCATAGACTTTGCGGACATCAGCCTGAATGGCCTGCGGCAGGCGGCCGATCTGCGCTTGGAGCTGCTCCGGCACAGGAGCCGATGCTCCTTCGCTTTGAGCGAAAGCGTGGTTACCTGCACTCAGGGCCAAGGATGCCGAAGCAACGCCAAAGCCCAGTTCCCGACGATTCATATCTGTTCCGTTTCAGCCGACTCTAACTGCCCTCCAGCGTTATACTAGAGGAAGAAAATGAACGCCTTGTGATTAGCGATGTTCCCGCCAAACAAAAAGGGCGCCGTTCCGAGGAACGACGCCCGATTTTGTCCGGAAGACGGAAGGCTTACTTCTTGAGGAAGCCGCCGAACTTGCCGTTGAAGCGCGACACGCGACCGCCACGGTCCATCAGCTGGGCGTTGCCGCCGGTCCAGGCCGGGTGCGAGGTCGGGTCGATATCCAGGTTCAGAGTGTCACCTTCTTTGCCGTAGGTCGAACGGGTCTGATAGGTGGTGCCATCGGTCATCACGACAGTGATGAAGTGGTAATCCGGATGGGTGTCGGCTTTCATCGTGTTAATTCCGTCTCTGCGCGACGACGATTCCGACCGTCACTGCGCTTAAATTTGAGAATCCCACCGCGTCTGACGGTGGGAGCGAGGTCGGGCGTTTACACCGAGGGGCTTTACGGGGCAAGAGCTAGCGCATGACTCATACCGATGCGCGTCAAGAATATCAGGCCCAAGGCCGCCCTGGCGCAGGGGCACAGCTTGCAGAACAGATGTCCGAAGCCTCAGGCAAACGCGAGCGCAGCAAAAATGTGCGCGCGCTGGGTCGGCTGCTGCCCTATCTGGCGCGGCACAAGGGGCATGCGGCCCTGTCTGCGCTGTTCCTTGTCTTTTCGACCGTCGCCTCGCTGGCGCTGACCGCGACGGCGCGTGGTGCAATCGACCGTGGTTTCGATCAGGGCGGTGCGCAACTGAATTTCTGGTTCAGCCTGCTGGCGGTGAATGCGGTGGTGCTGGGGCTGGTTACGGCGCTCAGGTACTATTTCGTCACCAAAACCGGCGAGCGTGTGATCGCAGATCTGCGTCAGGGCCTGTTCGGGCGCATTCTGACGCTGGACCCGGTTTTCTTTGCCCATATCCGTACGGGCGAGGTGCTGTCCCGACTGACGACCGATATCCAGCTGGTCGATACCCTGCTGACGACTTCGGTCAGCTATGCGCTGCGTAACTTCCTGACGCTCATCGGGGCGACCATTCTTCTGTTCTTCGTCAGCCCGAAGCTGACGGGTCTGGTGCTGTTGATCGTTCCGGTCCTGATTGTGCCGCTGTTTGTCTTCGGTCGTCAGGTGCGCAAGCTGACCGTCCGCTCCCAGGACCGTTTTGCCGGTGCCGTGGGCTTTGCCGGTGAAAGCGTGGACGCCCTGGAAACTGTTCAGGCCTTTGGCCGCGAAAAGAGCGCGACGGCCCGTTTTGCCGAGGCGGTAGAAGACGCGTTTGCGGCTTCGCTCCTGCGCATGCGCGCCCGTGCGGTCATGACGGCGATGATCATCACCGTGATGTTCGGCGGTGTGTCACTGGTGCTTTGGCTGGGGGCTCAGGACGTGGTGGCGGGCAATATGACGCCTGGGTCGCTGTTGCAGTTCGTGCTTCTGTCGGTGTTCGCCGCCGGTGCGGTGGGGGCTCTGGGTGAAAGCTGGGGCGATGTGCAGAAAGCCGCGGGGGCTATGGAGCGTATCGACGAGCTGATGCGTGCCGAGGCTTCCATCGCCGCACCGCAGGTGCCTTTGGCCCTGCCTTCTCCGCCGCGTGGCGAAATCTCCATGTCGGGTGTGGACTTTGCCTATCCGGGCCGGCCTGATCTGACGGCGCTGAAGGGCTTCAGCCTGACGGTGCGCCCGGGCGAGACGGTGGCTCTGGTGGGCCCTTCCGGTGCGGGCAAGTCTACCGTCTTCCGGCTGCTGCTGCGCTTCTATGATCCGCAGGCAGGCGTGGTGACGGTCGATGGCGTGGACGTGCGCAATGCCGATCCTGTCGAGGTGCGCAGCCGCTATGCGTGGGTTTCGCAGGAAGCGCCGCTGTTCTCGGGCTCGCCGCTGGAAAACATCCGCTTCGGTCGTGCCGATGCTTCGCTGGACGATGCCCGCAATGCGGCGCGCGAAGCGCAGGCGCTGGGCTTTATCGAGGCGCTGCCACAGGGTTTTGAAACACCGCTTGGCGAGCGAGCCAAGAGCCTGTCCGGTGGCCAGCGCCAACGTCTGGCGATTGCCCGTGCGTTGGTGCGCGATGCGCCGATCCTGCTACTGGACGAAGCGACCAGTGCACTGGATGCCGAGAACGAGCGACTGGTGCAGGCGGCACTGGATCAGGCAATGGAGGCGCGGACCACATTGGTTATCGCCCACCGTCTGGCCACCGTCCTGCGGGCCGACCGCATTGTGGTGATCGACAGCGGTCAGGTGGTGGAGGAGGGCACCCATGCCCAGCTCATCGCCAAGGGCGGCCTGTATGCCCGTCTGGCCAAGCTTCAATTCCAGGCGGACTGAGAGGCTCGCGCCTGTACGGCTATGGCGGGAAAGTCGCTGAATACGGCATCGACGCCCAGGGCGTAGAGTGCCCGGATATAGCCATCCAGATCGCCGTGGGCGGCAGCCGTGTCGCCCCGGCGTCTCTCTGCGGGAAGGAAATGGTTCTCGGCCCGCAAGGTCCAGAGAACCACCTCCAGACCTGCGGCATGGGCATCGGTAACGAGGGAGGTCGGCGCCATGCTGTGGCCGGCATTGTCCCACGGCACCACCATGCGCGTGTTGACACCGATCATCCCCGCGTAACGGGCAATGTCCGCTAGCCCTTGTGGTGTGGCCATATCGGCATAGGTGATGTCGGGGCGGTCTATGGGGCCTCCTGCAGTGTCCATAAGCTGGAGCAGCAGGGCGTTTGTTCTGCCGGCAAGCCGTTGCAATGGCCCGACCTCGAAACATTGCACGATCAGTTCGCGCCCGGCCTGTGCCAGTTCCAGACGGTGTATTTCGCGTAAGAAGGCGGCCTCGATATCCAACCCCGCGGCGGCAAGGTGCGAGGGGTGCTTCAACTCGGGGGCAACGCCGATGGACCGGCCTGTGCGTGCCGCACCCGCCCTTGCGATCTCTACCACTTCGGCAAAGGTCAGAATGGTGTCCTGACCGTCAAATCCCGCGGATTGCGGGCGTAGCTCCGGCAGGCGCTCGCGGGCGCGCAGGGACTTCAGCTCTTCCAGAGTAAAGTCTTCGGTGAACCAGCCTTGGACTGTGCGTCCGTCGATGACCTGTTTGCGGCGCCGGTCTGTGAAATGCGGATGGTTGGCGACGTCGGTGGTCTCGCCGATCTCGTTTTCGTGGCGAACCACCAGATGGCCATCACGGCTCATCACCAGATCCGGCTCGATATAGTCGGCCCCCTGATCGATCGCCCGCTCATAGGCGCTGCGCGTATGTTCGGGGCGCTCCCCACTGCATCCGCGATGGGCGATGACGGCAGGCTGTGTCATGGCGGAATTGTGACCCTGGGTTCTCAAAGATAAAATCAAATATTGAGCTTTGCTTTTAAAAGGCAATAAATATCAATATTTTGATTTCTAACGGAAACGTAAGATCACATCTTGTCAAAATCGTGTTTATGTAATGTGACCGCCAGGTTTCGCTGACTTGGCTGTGAAACTCCATCACACTGAATAGCGCGAGCTGTTCGGGAGGACTTTATGAAACGACTCAAACTTCTTGGGGTCAGCGCAGCGGCCGTACTGGCCAGCCTGGCGCTGTCTCCTGCCGCATTGGCCAGCAGTCCGGCGGCGATGCCCGCTGCCGCCGATGCCGGTTTCCAGGTCGCCCCCGTCTATTACAAGCTTCCGAACGGCCTGAAGGTCATCCTGCTGAAGGATGCCCGTGTACCGACCGTCACGGTGGCGGTGCATTATGGCATCGGCTTCCGTATCGAGCCGCAGAATCGCACGGGCTTTGCCCACCTGTTCGAGCACCTGCTGTTCCAGGGCTCGCAGAATGCGCCCAAGGGGGCGTTCATCAATCTGGTCACCAACTCGGGCGGGGCGATGAACGGCTCCACCCGCTTTGACTACACCAACTATTATCAGGTTGTGCCGTCGGGCGCGCTGGAAGCCATGATCTGGGGCGAGGCCGACCGTATGGCCCGTCCGGTGATCAATGAGGAAGTGCTGAAGAACCAGCAGGAAGTCGTTTCCAACGAAGTCCGCGTCAATGTGCTGAACCAGCCCTACGGCGGCTATCCGTGGCTGTGGATGCCGATGGCGGCGAATACCAACTGGTACAACGCGCACAATTTCTATGGTGAGCTGGCAGAAATCCAGGCTGCCTCCGTCGAGGACGCCAAGACCTTCCACGATCGTTTCTATGGTCCGAACAACTCTGTTCTGTTCGTAGGGGGCGACTTTGATGAGGCCCAGACCCGCCGCTGGATCGAGCAGTATTTCGGTGCCATTCCGGCCACGGCCCCGGTGGTGATGCCGGACATCTCCGAACCGCGCCAGACCGAGCCGCGCCGTGTGGTCCACAAGGACGCTCTGGCTCCACGTCCGGCATGGGCCGCTGGCTGGCATGTCCCGGCACGCAATACGCCGGAATGGTACGCGATGGGCCTGATCAACCAGATCATGGCGCAGGGCACGGACAGCCGCCTGTACAACAAACTGGTGCGTGAGAAATCACTGACCAGTGGTGTCAGCGGCAGCATCAATATGCTGGGCAACCAGTTCACCTACAACGGCCCGATGCAGTTCATCGTGAACCTGACCCACGACCCGTCAAAGATCGAAGCCGAGATCACCGCAGCGGTCGATGAGGTGGTGGCCGATCTGCAGAACAATCCGGTTACCGCAGAGGAGCTGCAGCGCGCCAAGACCAAGATCCGCTCCTCGCTGTACAGCAACATCGACAGCGCAACCCGCTTTGGCATTGCCGAAATCCTGTCGTCCTACGCCCTGTTCGATGACAATCCCGCCAAGTTCAACGAGGTCGAGGCCGGTTTCGCCGCCGTCACCCCCGAACTGATCCAGCAAGTCGCCAGGGAATATCTGCGTGACGGCAACCGCACCCTCCTGATCCTTGAACCGGGTGCCGCACAACAAGGGGGTGCAGAGCAATGATGAACCGTCTCAAGTCTTCTGCTGCCGCACTGGGTCTGTCGGTTGCGCTGGCCTCTGTCGTCGCCACGCCCGTGCTGGCCCAGGTTGTTCCCATGCCTGCCGTTGGCCGTCCAAAAGCCGTGGCCATGCCACAGATGGAGGATTTCCAGCTCTCGAACGGCATCAAAGTCACCTTCATTCCTTATGAGGTGGTGCCAAAGGCCATAGTCTATGTCGGTATTCCGACGGGCAGTAATGCCGATGGCGACAAGGCCTGGCTGTCGGACTTCACCGTTTCGCTGATGCGCGAAGGGGCAGGAAATCTGTCCGGTGCCCAACTGTCCGAGGCCTTTGCCGATATGGGCGGGGCGATGAGCTCTGGCGTGGGCAACGATCGTACAAACTTCCAGACGACGGTTCTGTCGGAGCGCGTGACCGATGCGATCGATCTGCTGAGCACGATCGTGCGTCAGCCGACCCTGCCGCAAGAACCGGTGGAGCGTATCCGTCAGGGCATGCTGCGCAGCATCGCCATCGGCAAGAGCCAAGCTTCGGGCCAGCTGTCGGAGGCTTATGCCGCGACCCTGTATCCGAACCACCCCTATGGCGTGGTGTATGCCGACCCGGCGGTCGTAGGCAGCTTTACCGCAGAGGATGCCAAGGCATTCTATGGCGATCACATCGGTCCCAATGGGGTGCAGATCTATGTAGGCGGCACCTTCAACAACGCGGCTACCAAGGCGGCGTTGGAGCGGGCGTTTGGTAGCTGGAGAGGCAATAACCAGCCCGCAGTCGCTCCTGCGACGGCCCCGGTGGCGCGTCGGGTCGTTCTGGTTAACCGCCCCAATGCGGTGCAGTCGACCTTCCGCCTGGCGGTCGATGTGCCTGTACTGGGCTCACCCGATGCGATCAAATACGAGGTGATGGACAGCCTGCTGGGCGGTGCCTTCAACTCGCGTATCACGACCAACATCCGCGAGGACAAGGGCTATGCCTATTCTCCGGGCAGCAGCATCGAGAACATTGATAAAAGGACCTCGCACTGGGTCTATGATGCTGACGTCACGGCGGCCAATACGGGCGATGCACTGAAGGAAATCTTCAGCGAAATCCGTCGTTTGCAATCAGAAGCACCGACAGCAGCCGAAACGACCGGCACCCAGAACTACAATGCCGGCATCTATACTCTGGGTCTGGGCAGCACATCGGGCGCTATCGGCAAGGTGATCTGGGCTGACCGGAACGGCCTGCCGCGCAGCTATCTGGATGCTTTTGTCCCCGCGGCGATGGCCGTGACGGCACAGGACATCCAGCGTGCGGCGCAGGGGCTGGATCTCAGCAAGATGACGCTGGTGGTCGTGGGCGACCTTGAAACGGTCCGTCCGCAGCTCGAAGCCCTGCCCGAGCTTCAGGGTGTGACCTTCGAGGTGTTCCAGCCCTAAGGTCAGGGGAGCCGAAGACAAAAAGGGGCGCTTCCCATATCGGGAAGCGCCCCTGATTTTTGCGGTCCTGTCGGCCTTAGGCGGCTTGCAGAACCTTGCGCAGCTTGGCTTGGATTTCGGGGTTGCCCGCGACAATCGTATTGCCCGACTTGGCGTCACCATCCAGTTCGATGGTGGTGACAACACCGCCAGCCTCGGTCACCAGCAGGATGCCGGCAGCGACGTCCCACGGCTTGAGGTTGCGCTCGAAGAAGGCATCGTAGCGGCCAGCCGCCACCCATGCGAAGTCCAGCGAGGCGGCACCCAGACGGCGGATGCCGGCGACGCGCTGACCTACGGCGTGGATGTCCTTGATCGCCTGGGCGTGGCCGGTCTTGCCGATGAAGGGCAGGCCGGTGGCCACCAGCGATTCCGCCAGATCCTTGCGGCCGGCCAGACGGATGCGGGTGTCGTTCAGATAGCAGCCCTTGCCCTTTTCGGCCCAGAACATCTCGTTCATGACCGGATTATAGGTCACGGCGGCGACGATTTCCGAAGTGCCATCGGGGTGGGTGCGTTGCAGGCCGACCGTGATCGCAAAGTGCGGCATGGCGTGCATGAAGTTGGTGGTGCCGTCGATCGGATCGACGATCCACATGTGGGTCTTGTCGGTGCCTTGCACCAGACCGCGCTCTTCGCCGAGGAAGCTGTAACCCGGACGGGCCTTCATCAGCAGTTCGAAGAGGGTGTCCTCTGCCTTCACATCGGCAGCAGTGACGAAATCGGCAGGGCCCTTGCGAGAGACCTGAAGCTGCGAGACTTCACCGAAGTCGCGGAGCATCGGGCGGGCGGTCTTGCGGACGGCGTCCATCATGACCTGAAGAAGTGCGGAAGCGAGAGCCATTGGTCGATCTCCTGGTCCGTGCATCCTTACAAAAGGGCGAAATCACCCCGGATGGACGGAGAAGTCAAAAGGGGTGCGGACCATCCGCACCCCTGAACTTATTTTCCACCTTTGCAGGAGGAAATCGGCGAATTTTAGTCCGCGCGGCGGACGTATTCACCGGTCGCGGTATCCACGATGATCTTTTCACCGGCCGACATGAACGGCGGGATCATGACGCGGACGCCGTTCGAAGCCATTGCAGGCTTGTACGACGAAGAAGCGGTCTGACCCTTCACGGTCGGCTCGGTCTCGACCACTTCCAGAACGACCTGATCCGGCAGTTCCAGACCGATCGGACGGCCTTCGTGCGACTCGATGATGACCTTCATGCCTTCCGCGAGGTAGGCGATGCGGTCTTCACCGACCCAGGTCTTGGCCAGTTCGGTTTGTTCGTAGGTTTCGTCGTCCATGAAGACGAGGGTGTCGCCGTTGTCGAACAGGTACGAGTAATCGCGCTGTTCGAGGGTCACGCGTTCGACGCGGTCTTCCGAACGGAAGCGCTCGGCCAGCTTGTTGCCGGTTTCCAGGTTCTTGGCTTCCACGTTGGCGAAAGCGCCGCCCTTGCCGGGCTTGACGTGGTTGACCTTGGTGACGACCCACAGACCACCGTTGTGCTGCAGGACCATACCCGGCTTGATGGTATTGGCGTTGATTTTCATGAGGAACCGATCGGGCTCGTTGATGGGCAGGCGGGCGCCGACCGACTGGGGCGCGCCAAATCGAGGCGAGCCGTAGAGGAAAGAGGCAAAAAGGGCAATGGTGCGGCGTCAAACACCGCACACTTTTGCGCCTTTATTTAACGAAGTTCGTTGCCGCAGACACAGGGTCCACATCGGCACTCACGCCTCTGAGACGGCGCGCTTCATAGGCAAAGGCTGCGGCCAGACCGGCAGAGAGCATGGCGGCGCCAATCTGGCTCCAGCGTTTTTGCGGACGCGCCGCCAGCCACCAGGCATTGGCGGTCTGGGCCAGCGCCCACAGGCCCATTGCTGTCACACGTCCTTTTTGGGCGGGGGAGTTCCAGACCCGCAGCGCCGAAAGCGAGTTGGCTGAAAAGACGGCAGGCATCAGCCAGTTACCGGCCTTTACCTCGTTTCTCATCCGCCGCGAGAATGTGCGCGGCGTCTGTTCCGGTGCGATCTCGCGTGCCAGCACGGTCACGGCCAGGGCAAAACCGGCGGTCAGCAGCGCACCCGTGGCCACATGGCCCCAGTCGCGGCTGCCGATATTGAGAAACTCGTCCGCCTTGTCGCGGGCGGTGTCGATCAGGTCTTCAATCTCTTCCATGCAGCCCAAATGAAAGGGCGGCGAGGATGTTCCCCGCCGCCCGAACACTTGTTCGCCATGAAGCGTCAAAAAAGGTCAGTGACCTTCGCCGACGATCTCCTTCATGGCCGACTGCAGATAGTTCTGCGCGCCCATCAGCTCGACCAGTTTCAGCTGGTTCTCGAGGAAGTCGATGTGGTGCTCGGTGTCGGTCAGGATCTGCTGCAGGATTTCGCGGCTGACGTAATCGCGGGCTTCCTCGCACGCGGTCAGGGCGTCGCGGGTGGCGATGCGGCTGTCCATTTCCAGCTTCAGGTCGGCCTGAAGGCACTCAATGGGGTCTTCCCCGACCTTGAGCTTGTGCAGGTCCTGCAGATTCGGCAGGGCATCGAGGAACAGCACCCGCTTGATCAGCATGTCGGCGTGCTTCATCTCGCCGATGGATTCTTTGTAGATGATGTCGCCGAGGTGGGTCAGGCCCCAGCTTTCGAACATGCGGGCATGCAGGAAATACTGGTTGACCGCCGTCAGTTCGTTGGTGAGCACGGCGTTCAGCGTGCGGATGATTGCGGGATCGCCCTTCATGGTCATGCCTTCTTAGCAGTTGGAAGGAATGGCCGCGCAGCGATTTGCCGTGGTGCCATCCTTGTCCGGTCTGCAGACAGAATAACACCGAAAACGGCTAAAAGTTTATTTGAGAATTACTTTCACCACATTGATAATGCGAGCGTTTTTCACTCGCATATACCGCGGTGTCCTATTCGGCAGCCATTGCGAAGGCGGTCTGCGATTCCTGGATCATTTCACGCATTTCGCAGACGCATTTCGCGCACTGGGGCTTGCAGCCCTGCGAGGTGAAAATGTCCTTGGGGCGCGTGGCGCCCGCGTCAATGGCACATTGGACGTCGCGAGCGCGGATGCCGTTACAGTTACAGACGTACAAGGCTTCTGCCCTTGATCGTTGCTGAGAATGGTTCTCCATAGCACGAAAATCCATCTGTGCAACTCATTCGCATTTACGTGCGACATTGGTGCTATGCCGTTGACGTCACGCGCGCTTGAGGGCAGGGCGGGTATATGGCCCGTGAACCGCAAGTCCCGCCCCGTCCTGCTTGTCAGCTGTATCTGATCACGCCGTCGTCGATTGACGATCTGGATGCCTTTGCGCTGCGCCTTGATGCCGCGCTGGGTGCGGGAGAGGTTGCGGCTGTGCAGATACGCCTAAAGCCCGCCAGCGATGACCAGATCAGGGCCGCCGTCGCCAGGCTGAAGCCGGTCTGTCATGCTCATGGCGTGCCGGTTCTGCTGAACGATCGCCCTGATCTGGCGCGGGCGACAGGATGTGACGGCGTCCATGTCGGCCAGGAGGATGCCTCGGTTGCGGATGCCCGCCGTATGCTGGGCGAAAACGCCATGATCGGTGCCACCTGCCATGACAGCCGCCATCTGGCGATGGAGGCATCGGAAGCGAGCGCGGATTACGTGGCCTTCGGGGCCTTCTTCCCCACCGAAACCAAGGAAACCACCCACAGGCCCGAGCTGGAAATCCTGACCATCTGGCAGGAAACGATGGAGACTCCCTGCGTAGCCATCGGCGGCATTACGGTGGAAACCGCAGCCGAGGTGGCCCGAGCGGGGGCCGATTTCATTGCGGTCAGCGGTGGCGTCTGGAACCATCCCGATGGCGAGGCCGCCGCCGTCAGGGCCTTTAGCCAAGCCTTGGCTCAGGCTTTTTGATCCCATAGTTTCAGACCCTATTAAGTCCGCCGGTCCTAGGGTGCGGCTGTCTGAAAGCGTGGCGTGCCGGGGTGGCGCGAGGGGGAGCAATGGGCGTGGGGAATGCGGAGACGCAAAAGGTCCGCAGATCTATTTCTGAACACGCGGCTGCGGCGCGGACCCGCCTCGCCTCGGGTGTAGGTATAACGCGTCTCTATGATCGCCACGCACCGGCCAATCTGAGCTTCTTCCAGCGTCCCTTTGCACTGGTCGCTACGGTCGGTGCGCTATGCCTGCTGGTCGTGATCTCTGTACGCTTCATGGCGGCAGGGCCGGGCATTATTTCGACCTTGTGGGTCACCAGTGGCGTTGCTGTCCTGACGTGGCTGAAGGCGGGGCGCGGCGCGCGCTATGACTGGGCCTTCGGGGCGTTGGTCTTCATGTCGCTGATGGCGGGCGAGTTGATCCTCGGTAACCCACCGCATCGAGCCATTGTTTTTGTGGCGCTCAACATGCTGGAGATTGTGCTGTGCGTGGCCATTCTGCGGCACATCTTCCCCAAGCTGGATGTACACAGCGTTGGCGGACAGATGAAGCTGCTGGCGACGGCGGCATTGGCTGTCATGCCGTCGGCTCTGCTGTGCGGCATACTGCTGAAGCATGGCGCTAGCGACGGCTATCTGGGCGGTGTGCGCATGTGGTGGCTGGGGCGTGGCCTCGGCTTGCTGGTGGTGCTGGCGACGGGCCTGGCATTCCAGCGCTCGGTGATGCTGTTCGCCCATCCGGTCCGGCGGGTGATCGAGGCGGTGCTCGTCTTCGGTGTTCTGGTTTTTGGCGGGGTGATGGTGTTCGGCCCGCCGCAGCTTGATCTGAATTTTGCGCTGCTGCCGATCATGATCCTGATCGCGGTGCGTTTCCGGGTCGCGGGCACGGCGCTGGGCCTTCTCATCATGTCGATGATCGCCATCAAGGGCACGATGGCAGGCTATGGTCCTTTTGTCGGTGCGCCGGTCGATCAGGCCCTCGGCATGATCCAGATCATGGTGTTGCTCGGTTATGGTCCGGCCTTGATCGTGGCGGCCCTGCTGGACGAGCGTGACGGATTGGCTGAACGCGCCCGACTGGGTCGTCAGAAGGCAGAAATGGCCTCCGCCGCCAAATCCCGTCTGCTGGCCAATGTGGCGCACGAGATAAAAAGTCCTGTCGGCGGGATCATCGGTATCGCCGAGATGTGGGCCTCGGGCCACCTGGGCGAGGTGAGCCCCGCCCAGAAGGATATGGCCGAGATGATGGTCCGTACGGGGCGACAGATCGAGGCCCTGTCACACGATCTTCTGGACGTTTCGCAGGCCGAGTCCGGCGCGGTGCGTATCGAGCCGCGTCCAACCGACGTCTCCGGTGCGCTGGCGGATGTGGGCAAGACATTGAGCCTGATGCCGGAAGCCAGGGGCCTTCGTGTCGAAGTCGAGGATATAGAGCCGGGTCTGAAGGTTCTGGCGGATTCCCAGCGATTGGCGCAAGTGCTGTCCAACCTTGGCAGCAATGCTGTGAAATACGGACATGCGGGCGGCTATGTCCGCTTCTCGGCGCGACGGGTTTGCGAGGGGCGTATCCGGCTGGCGGTGGATGACGGTGGTCCCGGCCTGACACCGGAAAAGAAGGCCCAGCTCTTCGAGCCGTTCAACCGTCTGGGGTTGGAGCGTTCTTCGATCGAGGGGCACGGTATCGGTCTGGCTCTTTCCAAGCGTCTGGTGGAACTGCAGGGCGGCGAAATCGGCGTGGATTCCGAGGCCGGCAAGGGGGCGTCGTTCTGGGTGGAACTGCCCGAGGCTTATTGACTTGATAAGAGGCTGACCGAAGTGAGCCTTTGTAGGGGACAGGTTTTGAGACAGTCGAAATACGCGCCATTGGCGACATCGGTGGTTCTGGGGGGCATGCTGGCCTCGCATATGGCCTATGCCCAAACCGCAGGAGCGCAAGTGCAGGCTCCGGCCCAACGTCAGGGGCAGGTTGCACGGCCGGCTACAGCGTCGGGACCAACGGCACAGGAACTGACGCGATCGCTGAACTCGCGACCGCCCGGCGGGGCTCAGGCCCAGCCGCAGCCGCAAAATGG